>DDUR01000035.1 GCA_002344895.1 Ignavibacteria bacterium UBA2333 | reverse complement strand
AGGGGGGGAAAGGTGGGGGAAGGTGGGGAGGATTAGTGACGACGAGGCGATGAAATCAATCCTACACTAATCTCCATGTTCCGTCGTCACCGGGCGCGGATGAAACTCCTTGCCTACATACTTCTAACTCTCTTTGGCTTTTCAGTTGCAGCGGATGCTGCATCTCAGGCTCAAGCGGAGGTGATTGGAACATCAAGTACAAAGGTTTCAGCCTATACATTTACGCATTCACCGCTTATTGGTGATGTTGAGTGTGAGAATCAGGAAGTTGATGGAGCGGATGAAGGACATCCTACGGTCAGAGATGTACCAGCTTCCGTTGTAGGGTGTATAGATGTGTCTTTGTATCAATATGACCGTGCAGGTCTCTTTGAGAGATCTAGACTGTTTATAACTCATTGTGCCCTTAGAATATAGACATACCATAGCGTCTCGTCCTTGAGAACGCTACAAAGCAGTTTGCAATCAGGTCGACAACACGTGACTCGATGACTGGTCATTGAATCCAACGTATCTGTCGTCATCTGATACCGTCACCCACTGCACGCAGGCATAACTGCCTGTTATCTCAACGAATTGTTTTGTCTCACCATCATTCAACCGCAATGAAGGTCGTTTATTCCATTGTCAGCATTGCTCTGACTGTTGCCCTTACATCATGCACACTGCAATCGTCTGACGAAGACGAACGACAGAACCAGGAACATCAAGGCAGGTTTCTTGCGACGAATCCTCTTATCTGCGATACATCTTTTGATCGTGACTACGTCTGCCAGATTCAGGCAGTTCAACACATCGAACTAAGAGCGCTGGAGCGAGGATATCTGCAGGATATCGAAGTAGATGAAGGCGAGAAGGTGCAACGGGGGAGAATAATGTTCAGGTTGTTTCCCGTCATGTATGAGGCGGAGTATAACAAGGCCAAGGCAGAGATGAGTCTTGCAGAAATTGAATACCGCACGACGAAGGACCTTGCGGATAGTAACATAGTGTCCCGAAACGAACTAGCACTTGCAAAGGCGCGATTAGAAAAGGCACGTGCCGAGGTGGCGATTGCGCAAGCGCATTTACAGTTCACGAAGATATCAGCACCATTCACAGGGATGATGGACCGACTGCATGTGCGGAGAGGGAGTTTGTTAGAGGAAGGTGAAATTCTTGCGACACTATCTGATAATAGCGAGATGTGGGTCTACTTTAATGTACCTGAAGCTGAGTATCTCGATCTCGCCGCTCGTGATGTTCGTCGGAATCCACCACGGGTACAGCTTCGTCTTGCAAATGGAGAAATGTTTACGCAAGAAGGTGTCGTTACAACCATCGAAGCAGACTTTAACAGAGAAACTGGAAACATCGCTTTCCGGGCTACGTTCCCGAATCCAGATGGTCTACTTCGGCATGGTGAGACTGGCAACATTGTTCTGAATGAACGTTTACGAAACGCACTTTTGATACCTCAAAAGGCCACGTTTGAAGTGCTGGATAAAAAGTATGTCTACGTGATAGGTAACGATGGTCGTATACACGCACGCGAAGTGAAGATACGCGCAGAGTTGCCTCATGTGTTTGTCGTATACGATGGTATTACTGCTACCGATCGAATTCTACTTGAAGGGCTCAAACGGGTACGTGACAATGACAAGGTCATGGTACGAATGATTGCAGCTGACAGTGCCGTCGCACACCTTGATCTTCACGCAGAGTAAACCACGAGAGTAATAATGTTCAGTACAATCATACATCGTCCAGTTCTCGCAATCGTCATTTCCGTTGTGATTGTGTTCGTCGGATTGCTTGCTGCGAGAAGTTTGCCGACGGCTCAGTTCCCTGACATTGCCCCAACGACAGTTAACATTGCTATTGCCTATCCTGGGGCTAGTGCGGATGTACTTGTTAAGTCGACACTTATACCATTGGAGCAGTCGATTAACGGAGTGCCAGGAATGCGATACATCGCATCAGATGCGACGAGTGCTGGAGAGGCCACAGTACGAATAATATTTGAACCAGGTACCGATCCTAACCAAGCAGTGGTGCAGGTGAAAACTCGTGTTGATCAGGTAATGCCGCTCCTGCCGCCACTTGTTCAGCGCGAGGGTGTGATTATCACACCGGTGCAACCTAGTATGTTGATGTATGTCAATCTCTATAGTATTGAAAAGAACGCCGATGAAAAATATCTGTATAACTATGCGAATGTTCATCTTATTCCCGAGATTAAACGCATTAGCGGCGTTGCATCTGCAACTATACTCGGTGCGCGTCAGTATGCCATGCGTGTATGGTTAAAGCCTGATCGGATGCGTGCCTATAATGTGTCGGCCGAAGAAGTTATGAAGGCCATGCAAGAGCAAAGTATAATAGCTCGACCAGGTCGGCTAGGGTTGGCTTCAGGCAAACAGGCTCAATCGCTAGAGTACGTGTTGAGTTATGAAGATCGATATAGCAAACCAGAACAGTATGAGAACATTATTCTCAGATCGAATGTAGACGGTGAGAACCTCCGTTTAAAGGACGTGGCTGACGTTGAGCTAGGTTCAGAGTTCTTCGATATCTATTCAAACCTGGACGGTCATCCGTCTGCCGCAATAGTACTTAAGCAGACGTATGGAAGTAACGCATCAGATGTGATTACAACGATTAAGCAAAGGTTGTCGAGGATGGAGAGAGATTTTCCGCCAGGTATGAAGTACGTTGTAAGCTATGATGTGTCGAATTTTCTCGATGCTTCCATGGAGCAGGTCGCTCATACACTTCGCGATGCATTTATCCTGGTTGCCTTCGTCGTATTCATCTTTCTGGGAGACTGGCGGTCGACACTCATTCCAACATTAGCAGTTCCAGTTTCCCTGATCGGTTCATTCTTTATTATGCAGGTATTCGGGTTATCTGTGAATCTCATCACGCTATTTGCACTCGTTTTAGCGATCGGTATTGTTGTCGATGATGCCATTGTTGTAGTGGAGGCCGTGCACACAAAAATGGCTGACGATGGAATAGGTCCGTACGCCGCTGTGCGGGCTGTCATGGGTGAGATCAGTGGGGCAATCATTGCAATCACGCTCGTAATGGTGAGTGTGTTTGTTCCCATCGCGTTCTTAGATGGACCCGTTGGTACGTTCTATCGACAGTTCTCTATTACGATGGCCGGTTCAATTATACTTTCCGCTATCGTTGCGCTAACATTGGCGCCTGTGTTGTGCGCCTTGATTCTTATGAGATCACATGGAGTCTCTGTGTCGAACCGACTGCCGGCACAGATACTATCACGCTGTCTAGTAGTCTTTAATCGATGGTTTACTTGGTTGACTGACCGATACGAACAGGTACTACGACGCACCGTACGGCGGCGGTGGTTGACGTTTGTTATACTCCTGACCTTTGTTCTTGGATTGATCTTCGCTGACACGATCCTGCCATCCGGCTTTATACCAGGAGAGGATCAAGGGACGATCTATGCAATCATTCAAACACCTCCGGGATCCACACTCGAGCTTACAAATCGAGTTGCCCTTGAACTTCAAAGTGTTTGTCGAGGCATCGACGATATCTCGTCCGTTTCAGCATTGGCTGGATATGAAATCATGACGGAGGGCAGAGGCTCAAATGCCGGAACGTGCCTTATTGATCTAAAGCCGTGGTCAGACCGACATCGAAATGTTCGTGAGGTGATGGAAGAACTTGAGGAACGAACACGAGATCTGGGTGCAGTTATTGAATTCTTTGAGCCACCCGCCGTTCCAGGATTCGGGTCGTCAGGTGGTTTCTCACTCAGATTGATCGACAAATCGAATGGAGAAGATTATCATGAATTCGAGCGCGTGAATGAACAGTTTATGAATGATCTTCGTAAACGACCTGAGATAACAGGTCTCTTCACGTTCTTTGCCGCGAACTATCCTCAATATGAGCTCCGTATTGATAATGCAGCTGCAATGCAAAAGGGCGTATCAATTGGCGCAGCGATGGATAATCTTGACATTCTGATTGGGAGTACATACGAGCAGGGATTCATAAAGTTTGGTCGTTTCTTCAAAGTCTATGTCCAGTCTTCACCAGAATATCGACGGTATCCTTCGGATCTCGACAATCTGTTCGTGAAAAATGATCGAGAGGAAATGGTTCCGTACTCCTCATTTATGTCGGTGAAGAAGACGCAGGGACCGAATGAGCTAACACGCTACAACTTGTACAATTCTTCAGCGATCAGAGGTCTTCCTGCTGAAGGTCATACCACAGGGGATGCACTACGAGCAATTCAAGAGGTAGCACATACAACTCTGCCTCGTGGATATGACATCGCATGGGAAGGACTGTCCTACGATGAAGCACAAAGAGGGAACGAAGCCGTATGGGTATTCCTGATTGTTCTTCTTTTTGTCTATCTCGTTCTGGCTGCCCAATACGAGAGTTTTGTGCTGCCATTCGCAGTTCTTTTGTCATTACCACTTGGTGTATTTGGTTCATTTGCAGCCCTGAAACTCTTTGGACTTGCGAATGATATCTATGCGCAAGTCGGACTCATTATGCTGGTCGGACTCCTCGGAAAGAATGCGGTGTTGATTGTTGAGTATGCGGTGCAACGTCAGAGGGCAGGTATTGAAATTTTGGACGCAGCCATTGAGGGTGCTCGTGTGCGATTCCGGCCAATCCTTATGACGTCCTTCGCATTCATCGCGGGACTACTGCCTCTTGTTGTAGCGTCTGGTCCAGGTGCCATTGGTAATCGGACAATTGGTGTCTCATCACTAGGTGGTATGCTGTTCGGAACACTCTTAGGCGTCCTTGTCATTCCGGGATTATACTACGTATTCGCTCGGTTGATTGCCGGCCGACAGATTATTCGTGATGAACACACCGAACCCCTTTCCGAAGAATACGTGCACAAACATCAATGAAACATTTCACGATCCTCGCAGTTGTTCTGCTGTTCATTCTTCCATCGTGCGTACCAAGTGTGCCGCGTCGGACCGTAGATCAGCGAGTTCCAGCGTCATTCCGCCATTCAGAGACGGACACACTACTGCTTTCGGACAGTCTCAGGTTTGACGATACCCTGCATGTTGTCCCCACGCGAAAGGTTTTCTTCGCTGACAGCGTATTAACAGGCCTGATCGACAGCGTCGTCCACAACAACCGTTCGTTTCTTGCAGCGCAAGTTGAGAATGACATTGCTCAGTTTGAAATTGATCGACTGCGAGGAGAGTATTTACCTTTTGTAGACGCTTCTCTGGGTAGCGGAGCGCGACTTTCATCACAGAAGACGATTGAAGGCGCAGTAGAAGAATCAGTGCATATACTTGAGGGGCACGATAATCCTCGACCGATGCCCGACTTTTCGGTAGGAGCTCGTGTGCGATGGGAAGTTGACCTCTGGGGTAAACTTCATGCGGCAGCAGATGCAGCTGAGTTTAGATACGAATCGACTCAAGAGACAATTCGGCTTCTCAGAACTCAACTCATTGCCGAAACAGCAGGATCCTTTTATGAACTGAGTGCACTTGACGAGGTCCTGGGAGCAGTAGACACCAATATTGCCGTCCTGAAACGTGCCCTTCGGATTGTTCATCAACAAAAGGAAGCTGCCAAGGTCTCAGAACTTGCTGTCCAACGATTTGAGGCCGAGGTGCTTAGTAACGAAGCGCATCGTTACGAACTTCTTCGTCGACGACGTGACGTCGAGAATCGGCTTCGTGTTCTTACTGGCGGATTTCCTGAGCTTATACATGTTCACAAACCACTACAGACTCCTGATATTCCCGATTCATTGTGGAAGGCAACACCGCGTTCGATACTTGAACATCGACCTGATGTACAGAGTGCATTTCGACGTGTACTTGCAGCCGAAAAAGACGTTGAGGTGGCACGGGCACAGTTCTATCCTTCGTTGGGTGTGACGGCAGGATTTGGACTTTCTTCGTTTAGCATATCACAACTTGTCTCAGTTCCCTCTACGCTTATGGGAAATGTTGTAGGAGACCTCGTAACACCGCTTGTTAATAGGGCATCTATCGAAGCGACCTATCGTTCGGCTTGTTCTAGACACACACAGACAACACTTGAATACGAACAGTCATTGCGCGAGGCCTGTGCAGAGATTGACGGATATATGGCAAGGATACGATTTGTCGACAGCGCATATGCAAGAACGTACCAACAGGTTCTAGCCTTACAACGGTCGGTAGACATTGCAACCAATCTGTTTGCGTCCGCGCGAGCTGACTACATGGAGGTTCTTCTCACGCAACGAGATGCACTACTATCACGAATAGAACTCGTCGAAACCTGGGTTGAAGCCATGCGTGCACGAATAGGATATTACAAGGCCCTTGGAGGGGGGTAAACAGACATTCCGTTAAACTGAAAATTGACGTCCTACACTATCTGTCAACTACTAACATGGCAAATGAAATGTTGTTGCCACCGTTGCTAAACTGCACGTAATACATTCCTCGTGCAAGATTATCAGTCGGTAGAATCCATGAATCACGAGTCTGACATACGACTTCGCCGGATGTGCTGTATACAGATACGTGTGTGGGTGGTTGTAGGTGGTTCGCTACATACTTCGATAGATCGACACCTTTGTCTCGAACCATGATCATCTGTGGATAGGTGTATAGGTTATGCTTGTCGTAAATAGATGTGAGTGGTGAATGACGGTAGAGGTAGGTGCCAGATGCACTTGATGAAAATCGAACGTATTGTCCGGAAATGGTGATGACGGCATTCGTGATGCGAACGGTATCCAAGTACTCAACATTACCACCAGGCCTCCATCGAATTGGTCTCCACGCCGTATCAACGCCATAGTAACATTCGTCGTTCGGCCGTAGTGATTGATAACGTACAACATCAGGTGCAGCCATATACGGTAACCAATGGCGATCGTATAAGTAGTACATAGCACCATAGTTTGCGATATATGACGTATCGCCGAATCGGGCGTACGATGGCAACGTGACCATTGTGGGACGATGTACATCGATAATGCCGTCCGCAGGAACGTAGAGGTGTAGTCCGTCATCATCTGAAAACACGTATGAGGTGTTGTGTACGGAAACACTGCTCGGTGTAAGCTTACGCATGGGTCCTTCAGCCGTTCTCCATGTCTCACCCTCGTCTGTTGAGAAGTGAAGTCCGCCATCTACTCTCCATAGTTTCCCACCTGAATATCCGGCACTCACCGTTACACTCGATAACCTCGTTGTATCCCATGAATCACCGCAGTCTTCACTTCTATACATCGTATCGTGGATGAATCTGATAACGGTACCTCTATCCGTTGTTATAGCTGCCACGGGTGGTGTATCGTCGTCCGTGAAGATGATTGGCCGCTCAAGCTTCGATAACGACGACGTGCTTCGGATTGAGTTTCTCCACCAGGTTAGAAGCCGATCGGCACAGATGGTCCAATGTGTTCCAGGATACGGATTCGTGAAATTCACTGCCGACCAGTTTGTGAATGTTGAATCGGTGGCAAACCACGTATCATCAGGTCTAAACGTGATGTACAGGGAATCTCGAAACGTAAACCAATGAACAGAATTGAGTGACTGTTTCGGAAACACTCGACGCGTTGTCCATGTTTTGCCAGTGTCACTCGTTACAGCCTGAAAACCCGATGAGGAGATCACTATGAGTTTTGATCCAAGCTGACAGAGAACGGTCTCTGTATCTCCAATTTGAAAAAGATTGGAAGTATCCGCTGTTGGTGTGAGTGACAACTTGCCATTGTAGTTAAAGAGAATGAAGTCTTGTGTCGACGATACACTGGATATTGACGTCGATGATACAATCGGAAGTCGTTCTCCCTTGAGCGTGTAGAAACAAAGCCGTGGAGTATGCGTTGGTTGCCAAATCGCGAGCATCGTATCACACCAATGCACCTTGTCAGTGCTATGGCGAAGTACACCTTTCCTATCCGTATCAACACGCGTCCATGTACTATTCCCACTGCCAGCTCGTGCGAACACGGCCACTTCGGTGAGGACGACGACAGTATCACCTCTGACAAGATGCTGAAACTCCGGAATTGATGGTGTTGTAATGACAGATAACGTTACTCCGAGGTCAGTCGAAAGTAGATAGTCATACAAGCCATCGTCAAATAGAAGGGTTGATTTGCGTGCGGTGAGCAAAGGATCGGGAAAGACATCGACCCATCGTTGTGTACTTGGAATGTATCGTAGTGTTTTGGTGCCTGTTGTGGTGTACAATCCATTGTCTGCCACAAAGCTTGTCCGTGTGAGCTCCTCAAATCGATCAGGTAGCCGTACAACCTGCCCATGTAACGCCGTGAAGCCAATCAATAACTGAATGACGACGTGCAGAATCGTGTGATGATGGAAACGTAATGATGTCATATCGAGTAAGTGCGCAGCGTTCTATGTGCCATACATCTCACGGTTAAGGAAGCAAAACAAGAACTGTCTTGGTTTGTTGCTGTTGTGTTAGAACAAGGATGTATGTACCACGCGGTAGAGACTCCGTGGTAACAAACCAGGTTTGACGCGTGGACTGGACTGCTTCTCCTGACATGGAGAATACCGTTGTCGTCGGGGCGACAGGGTCTCGAGGTAGAAGTGTCGTCAGATCCAGGATATCATCGTAGACAATGACTGTGTGATGATTGGATGTGTCTGAATCAATTGCTCGACCCGGTTCAAACTGAGTGGACGTTGTTGGCGTTGTGTTGTAAACGTAGATGCCTGACGAGGTCGTATAGGTTACATAGGGGCCCGTGAACGAGACCGTTGCGTCCTTGATGACGATGTCGCCAAGGACTTCAACAGACGTGCCTGGACGCCACCGAATAGGACGTCCCAATGTGTCTAGGCCATAATAATGTGTGTCGTTGGGACGCAGCGATCTGAACTTGATAGTGTTTGGTGTATCAGTCGAAAACGTCCAATGTTCGTTCTTCAGTTGATACATTCCGTCTATACCGGCTATGTGATACGTGTTATCAAACACAGAGAACGTTGGGATGACAGTAGCTGATGGTAGAACAACTGTTTGAGGAAGTTGATTCGGTTTACGAATAAACGATTCATCATTCTTTGTGTAAATCCATGATCCACGATGATATGACGCGGAGCCGAACGATAACTTACTTGTGTGAGGCATCACGGTACCCCAGGTGCGCCCATTATCCAGGGAAAGACGCAGGCCGCCATCATTGATCCATATGAACGAATCTGAATAGCCAGCCTCCTTGACGTTTTGCTCAAACGGCGAGGTCTCCCAATCGCGCCCTCCATTCGTGCTTCGGTGTATCTGTCGTTGTGTAAAGCTGATAATGGTTCCGTCCTTGGTAGTTATCGTTGCCAATGGATAATTACCCTGAACCATGAACTGTCGGGGCCGCTGCTGCAAGTCAGGCGGTATCGACAAGAGTTGATTGTAGTTGAGCCAGATGAGTAAGGAGTCTGCAACATGGGCGAATTTTGCTGATGAGTAGATATCCTTCATTGTTACGATAGACCATTGACGAGCTGATGTATCTGTGGCGCGCCAACCGAGTGTTGGTCCAAGGTAGACGTAAAGCGAATCTCGGTATGTAAAGTGACGAAGAGAGTCAACGGGATAGTCAGGGAATGTGCGCTCAACGTGCCATGTAGTTCCGCCATCACGACTGATGGCCGTCTTGAATGGTGAGAATACCAATACTGCGTTCCCAAACATTGCAACATGCGTGCGAGGAGATTGAATGTCAAACAAGCCCGCATGAACGAGTGATGGCTCGAATGACAGTTTGCCGTCATAGTTAAAGAGCACAACGTCGTTATGCGAAGAAACATATGTTAATCTATGTGCTTCCGTTAATGGAATCCACAGATCACGAACAGATACACATCGAACGGTGAGTCGCTCCTTGCGCTCTTCAATGAGGACGTTAGATCCATACCAATGAAGTTTTATATCGCGACCATGAATCCCGGATGGAAAATTGAGCCCTATCTCTGTCCATGTGCGAACGTCTTTCCCCATGGAGACAAATATTGCCGTATCAGCAAGTACAACAACTGTATCACCTCGTACAAGAAACTGGTGGTACGTTGTTGAGTATGGCATGTGTAACTGGAGAAACGTATTACCGCCATCTGTCGTTAACAGGTAGTGTCCAAAATCACTTCGTGTAACAAACGACGCATCCCTTGCAGCTAACATCGTGTGCGGCATAAGTAATACCCACGATGCGGATGCGGAGTCGTACCGATACGTTCGGCCACCCGATGAGTAACATGGCCCCTTACTCGTGACGAACCTTGTCTTGATAATTTCTTCGCTGCGATCGGTGATATGGGACCATTGACCGTAGAGTACGCCGTCTGTTAACGTCAAAAGACCTATCGTTAGGGCAACGAAGTAGCGAATGTATGGTACGTCCTTCCTGAGCATTGTTCAACGACTTCAGGCAACCCGAATCGTTACAATGCTGCGTGCCGATCTATGGAATACTGTCATAGATCGTCCTTGCAATTCGAGCAATGACATCCTCCGTTTGCAGCGGCGTGAGTTTACTGTCATTCACCAGAACCGTTATGAGTATAAACTTGCCCGTCGGGTGGCTGATGATTCCGGCATCATTCACGGCCCGCGCAGTGGACGATGTGTCGCTCTCATAGTGGGAACCCGTCTTATGTGCAACAACGACGGAATCAGGCAGTAGACCACGAATACGTCGTTTACCGGTTGGTGTTGTTGACAACTCCCGAAGCACCCAATTGCGCTCTGCTGCTGGGAAAAGTTCTGCTCGATGAAGTCTGTAGAGCATGTCCGTCATCGACCGCGCCGTCATCCAATTCGCGGTAGCCCCTTTCTGCCCCATATCCCGATATGTAGTCCCAGCTCCAATTCCATCCAGACCATGGTTACGAAAGAACGACTGTGCCGCTGAGAGGCCTCCAGTAGCGTCGAGGGCAACATCGATTCCAATATTGTCACTAAGGCAGACAGCAGCTGACATTGCTCGTCCCAGCGTTGTCGTAAACGGCCCGTTCCCTGCAGAGTCACGGAGTGGACTGTGGGTACTGCGCACAGCATCTTCAGCGCTTACCAATACAGGCTGCGACATTAAGAAACGCCCTTGTGATACTCCTTCTAACATCGCACATACCATCGGCAACTTGATGACCGACATTGAGACCATCGTGTCGCGTTCATGAACGGCATACTCAGCGAGTGTCGTACCCATTGAGTCAAGAACGATGGCTTTTACCGCAATGTGAGCCGGTGTGTTTGCCACGATTGAATCAAGTTTGGTCTGCACGTTGTGTTGTGGTGTTGTTCCTGTACAAGCAAACAACGTTATGCAGGCGAACAGTGTGCAGAAGAGGGGGAGCATAGGTGGGGGAAGATCAAACGCTACACCGCCTCGGTACGCTTCGACCAGCGGATGTGGCGGCAGGACATCCGCGCCT
>DDUR01000041.1 GCA_002344895.1 Ignavibacteria bacterium UBA2333 | reverse complement strand
TCTCCGGGAGGATTCTCCGGGAGAGTTCCTTTTTACTTCCGTGCATCCCATTCTTCTGTAGCGACTCGTCAGGACTGATACTGGATTGATTCTCCGGGAAAATTCTCCGGGAGGACTCTCCCGGAGAATTCCTACGTCGCGTGCTCTCCCATCCCTACCTTCGCACAATGTCCACATCAAACAACCACCTCCGATCGTCCCTCAAATGGGTCCAACAACGCTGGGTGCGTTTGACCCTTGCCGCATTCACCGTTGCTCTTATCACGTTGTTTGGATCTGACTATGTGGTGAAACAGGCAGCACACGCACGCGTGTTCTCGTCCGTACATGAGGTGCCCAAGCGTCAGACAGCACTCGTTCTTGGCACGTCGCGTACTGTTGGAGGTCGACCTAACCTTTACTTTACGTTTCGAATGGATGCTGCCGAACAGCTTTTCCGATCAGGTAAGGTTTCAGAGATCATCGTCAGCGGCGACAACTCAGTCAAGGAATACGATGAGCCAACCGACATGAGAGACGAGCTCGTTCGCCGCGGCATTCCAGATTCAATTATCGTACGCGATTATGCAGGCTTTCGAACATTCGATTCGATGGTGCGCTGTTCAACGCTCTTCGGACGCTCTTCCGTTATTGTCGTATCACAGCAGTTTCATAATGAGCGAGCAATCTTTATCGCAAATAATATTGGTATCGATGCTATTGGCTTTAATGCAAGGGATGTTTCGACGTCTACCGGCCTGAAAACACGTATACGCGAGTACTTCGCTCGCCTCGCTGCCGTTCTCGACGTCTACGTGCTACCAACTGAGCCTCGGTTTGCACGATAACCGTATTGAGTATCGACCTTTCACGTCACGCTCGTTTGTGATGTGATGGTTCGATTTACAACTCCATGCGACGGAGTTCTTTGTTCCTCCATGCAATCACTGCAACCACAACTAGCGTCATTACGCCGCCAAAGAGGACGCTATTCACTGCTCCAAGAAGTTTTGCCGCCACTCCACTTTCGAATGCGCCAATCTCGTTACTTGACGTGATAAACATCGTATTCGCTGCTGCTACCCGCCCCTTCATCTCCTCCGGTGTTTGCAACTGAAGTACTGTATGTCGAACCACAACACTGATGCTGTCAAACATTCCTGCCATGCCGAGTAGAGCAATACTGAGTAGGAAGTTTGTACTGAAACCAAACGCTATGATACTGACGCCATAACCAGCGACAGCCCACAACAGTACTCGCCCAACACGACCTTTTGGTGGTCGAATACTGAGATAAGCCATCATTGCTACACTTCCAACTGACATTGATGAACGTAGAAAACCAAGTCCCCACTCACCTGTACCAAGTATCTCGTCTGAAAAGTATGGGAGCAATGCCGTCACGCCACCAAACAACACCGCAAAGAGATCAAGACTTAGTGCTCCTAGAATGATGTTCTTCGAGAAGATAAATCGCAATCCAGCGGTCAGTTCCTCACGTATAGGCCTTCGCTCTTCATGCCGAACTGCGTCCATTCGCGGCAGCATGGTGATGCCCGTAAGCGAAATGAGCATAAGTCCAACGTAGACGAGACCCGAAACTGTTACGCCCGCCATTCCATAGAGAAGACTCGCAGCAATCGGCCCTGCAATCATTGCAGTTTGCCACAATGTGCTCCCAAGTGCAGAAGCTTGCGGAATCATATCAACAGGAACTACCTTGCCGAGTGTAGTGAACATTGCAGGCGAATACATACTTCGCGCCGAACCGTTCACGATAATACATGCGAACAGACCGATGAGTATGACATCTTTACCAAGCAGTGCCAACAGTGAAGGATGCGTGAGCGTCGTTGTTCCAAGAGCACTCAGGAGAATAATGAGACCAGCAATTGTAATTGCTCGCCGTTTCTCCATTCGATCAACAAGACTGCCCATAGGCAACGCTGCTGTTATCGCTGGCAATGCCTCAGCAAGACCAATAAGTCCAAGGATAAACAGGTCCTTCGTGAGCTCATATACGTACCATTGGACAACAATGGCCTGCATATGCCAACCCATCGACATGAAGAAGCGGATCTGCGCATACGCGCGATATTCAGGGAGGCGAAGTGGTGATTGCATGAAAAGGGGCAAAAGGGGCACGGCGAAATTACTATGTTGTCGGCCGAACGAATGGAGGATTCATGACGCAGAAGCCTTGGTGGCACATTTCACTAACGAAGCAGATACTCCTTGGACTCGTCCTTGGCGGTGTCCTTGGTCACTTCTTGCCTGAATTTGGCGCAAGCATTTCGTGGTTACGTGACATCTTCTTGAATCTTATCAAGGTCATCATTGCCCCGTTGATCTTCGCCACCGTAGTAGTAGGTATCGCTGGTGGTGGGGACGTTAAGAAACTGGGGCGTATGGGCGCAAAGTCGATTATCTACTTTGAGATTGTTACGACGATAGCACTCTTTCTCGGTCTGCTGGTCGTAAATCTTGTACAACCTGGCGAAGGCGTCATTCTTGTTGGTAACGATACATCACTACAAGGAATTGCCGAACATCATCCAAAAACACTCATTGAGACAATTGTCCATGTTTTCCCGAAGAGCATCATTGAATCAATGGCAAAAGGTGATGTTCTGCAGATAGTTACGTTTTCCGTGATCTTTGCTATCGCATTAAACTCTCTGGGAGAGAGAGGAAGGCCTGTTGTTGAGTGGTGCGACGCCTTGGCTCAGACAATGTTTAAGTTCACAAACATTGTGATGCTATATGCTCCTATCGGTGTCGGCGCTGCAATGGCAGCGACAATTGCTCATCAAGGGCTGGATGTACTCTATAACCTGGCAATGCTTATTGGCTCACTCTATGTAGCGCTCATTGTCTTCGTCGTTGTCGTTCTTGGCGCAGTGATGCTTATCGCACGAGTGCCCCTTCGCCCCTTTATCAAAGCCATCCGCGAACCGTTTACACTTGCTTTCGTTACTACTTCGAGTGAGAGTGCCCTTCCAATGGCAATGGAACGAATGGAAGCATTCGGAGTGCCCAAACGGATCGTAGGATTCGTTATGCCTGCTGGTTACTCGTTTAACCTCGACGGAACCACTCTCTACTTGAGCATGGCAAGTGTGTTTGTCATGCAGGCAGTAGCAAGCACGGTACCAGGATTTACTTTTGGTCTAACACAGCAGATCTCAATGATGCTAGCATTGATGATCACGTCGAAAGGTGTGGCTGCAGTTCCACGCGCATCTCTCGTCATACTTCTTGCGACATTATCATCGTTCCTACCGCCAAATCTCCAACATTATGGACCGATAGCAGTAGGAATGATCTTTGGTGTTGACGAGCTCATGGATATGGCCCGCACGAGTGTCAATCTCATTGGCAATTGCCTAGCAACTGTCGTCGTGGCTCGTTGGGAGGGTGTTTTTGACGATGAAGCTGCACGGTCGTACTCACCACCGAGTTAACACGTCACTAGTGTTGCACAACTATTTTAGCTGCTGCACCACTTTCGTTGTGTCTGATCACGTACACACCTCGCAATAGATCGGCAACATAGATACGATCAGACATTGCGCCGGATCGTACGGTTCGACCAGTCATATCAACGAGCGTAAACGTACCACTTGACGGACCGCCAAGACGGATCCATTCATCAGCAGGGTTAGGATTTGCAATGAGTGAGACTGACTGTGAGTCCGCGCTCTGCGTTGACGACGTTGTATCACTCGGGAATCGAACGTGATATCGTTCCCATGTTTCGCCTGCGAAATGCCCAATGATTTCCCAATCGGTACCATTTGGACGCAGAATGTAACCGTCACCCTCGATAGTCTCCGCTGTTGTCACACCCAGAATGGGAACAATCACAGCATCATGCGTATTGATAAACCTATTTCCATTCGTCGGAATGGAATACAGATCCTGACGTCGGCTGTCATTCGACGTAGGACCGCCACCACTGGCCCAGTATGATTTAATATCGTAGCGGCCAAAGGCGATTAGCCACGACTCCCAACATCTACATACGGGACTCGTAAACACGTCACCCACTGGGACATTCTGAGCGCGAATGACTTCGCCCTTACGTCGTGCAAGATCTCGTCCATCCGTACTAAGATTCCGTCCCGGGAAACACTCGGGAGCTGGACCTGGATCACGCTGCCCCCAATCCGTTACACTATGTCGGAAGAGGAGTACAAGTTTACCATCGCGAAGTTCATCCATAATCTCACGATACCGTTCATGACCCTCACGTTCCTTTTCATATGCACCTAGGTCAGGGCGATTCCCCACAACACGCGGGTTGCCAATTGCATCACAACGAGCATGATTTGTCCAGTGCGATACGAGTCCACGATCGACCATCACAGAACCGGGTCCACCACGCAGCCCATCATCGTCGGTATTCCAGAACCCATCAGGCCCGGGTGGATTTCCTGGATCTGCAAAAATTGGATCAAAGGTATACGTGCCGTACACAAAGTCAGCTTCTACTAGATTCGACGTCGATTCAATTGTGTCAAAATCATTCGTCGTAACGGGGCCGATTTGACGAATAATCATTTCACCGTCCCAAAAGACAGAGCTTTGTATAATCAACGTTGCACCACGCAGGACGACGTCATTTGTATCATCAGTTCTCCGAAAACGGTTTCGAAAGAACGTACAATGAGCAACGAACGACGTTCCGCCGCCGACCGTAGCAATTGCTGTTGAGTCTGCCGTGTTATCAACAACGATTGAATGGACAATATTAATTGTATCAGTTGTGACAATATCGAATGCTGCATTATAGGGAGCGACATTGCCAGTAAAGACACATTGGCCGATATACGGACCTCGTAGTGAATCTGGCGGCGCTGATGGAAGCCGTCTAGCAACAAATGCAGGCGCTCCGACATTCTGGCGAAACACACAGAATTCAAACCTCACACGGCCAACACCTTCAAATCTCACGATTCCCTGATCTTGCGCAGCATTCCATTCGAACGTACAATTCCTGAACTGAGGCAGAGATCGTATAACAATACATCCCTCGAATGGAGCTGGGGCAGTTGCCCCGACAGCGCCTCGGAACATGATGCCATCAATCACACAGGAGCTATCGACATTTCGCACTTCTAGCAAACAGTGTGCGTTATCATTAAAGGCTGGATCATCTGATGGTGCTCCGGCTGGATCATTTAGCAACAAGTCACCCGTGATAATCGTGGGCTTACGATACCAATCGCGGAGTTCACGATGTGATTCCGTACCTGCAAAACCACCGTAGATCTGAATTGCCTTAGACACAACAAGCTTCGACGACCTATCTCCTCGAGTGAACCCCTCACCACGGTCAACGGGATATGATCCTCTTGCAATCCAGAGTTCGTCTCCTGCTGCTGCCACGGAAATGCCATCGGAAACATATCGGAATGCCGTATTCCAGGACCGTCCATCTCCACCTGGTTCTGCGATTGCGTTTACATAGATCGTATCACCTGCGTGCGCAACTGCAGAGACGATGAAAAGGACGAGTAGGATGTGCAGATACTTCATGTACGGCTCCGGATGAACGTGCAACATACGAAGTGTTCATTCTCCGGGAGGATTCTCCCGGAGAATTGGATTGGTAGGGGGCGAAGGGGGCAGGT
>DDUR01000022.1 GCA_002344895.1 Ignavibacteria bacterium UBA2333 | reverse complement strand
CCCATCTTCCCTCACCATCCCCCACCATCCCCCGAGCGCCAGCTCGCGTCACCCTGTGTATCTTTGGTCCTCACACGGAGTCGTCATGAACGCAGAAGATCCGGGGATTCTTTTTGATGCCGGGAACCCCTATGAACGCCCGACGTTTACTCTTGGCATAGAAGAAGAATACATGGTGCTCGACCCTCAGACGCTTGAGCTGAAGAGTCATGTAAATCTTGAATTGCTGAGTAAGGGTCGTGTCCTACTCCACGAACACATTAAACCCGAAATGCACGGGTCGATGTTGGAGATAGGAACTGGTATTTGTAAAAACGTCAAGGAAGCGCGCTTTGAGGTCACGAAGATCCGAAGTATCGTGGCCCACCTTGCACGACAGAACGGCCTGCTAATTGGCGCAGCATCGTCACATCCGTTTTCACATTGGGAGGATCAGGAGATTTTTCCCGATGAGCGGTACAAGGTGCTCATTGAGGACATGCAGCTGCTCGCGCGATCGCTGCTGATCTTTGGTATGCACATTCACATCGGTATCGAAAACCGTGAAGTGCAGATCCAGCTCATGAATGAGATGCGGTACTTTATGCCGCATATATTGGCCATCAGTACAAACTCGCCGTTCTGGGAAGGTGTCAATACCGGACTGAAGTCATATCGCTCAAAAATTTTCGAGCGATTCCCACGAACGGCTCTGCCCGATTTGTTTTCGGGATGGAGTGAGTATCAGCATTATGTAGACCTGTTAGTAAAAACAGGTAGTATCGATAATGCGAAGAAGATCTGGTGGGATATCCGGCCCCATCCATTCTTCCCGACACTCGAAGTGCGCATTTGTGATTTACCAATGCGTATTGAGGAAACCATTGCCATTGCAGCACTATGTCAGGCATTGGCAGCCAAACTCTATTCGCTGTACGAGAAGAACCTTTCGTTCCGGCAGTATCGACGTTCGTTACTGATGGAGAATAAGTGGCGCGCCGTACGATACGGCCTGGATGGTAAACTTATTGATTGGGGGCGTCAGAAGGAGTTGCCGGCACGTGAGCTCATTCGAGAACTGCTTGACTTTGTTGACGACGTTGTGGACGATCTCGGATCGCGCCGCGAAATCGAATACATCTACCAGATTCTTGAAATGGGATCCGGTGCAGATCGCCAGATTCGTGTCTTTAACGAAACCGGTTCCATCGAGGAAGTGGCGCGATACATCCACCGCGAAACAAATGCCGGACTCATCGAAGATGTCACACCATTCCTGAGTGGTGTTCACGCACCATCCGTAGAAGCGATTAACGAAAAACTCACGTCCATCCGGAGTGAAAACGATCCAGGATAATCACGGTCTGCGGCTGTAACACAGACGTTGGCACTGTACCGGGCATTCATTCGTCATGGCGTAAATTGTCGGCCCCATTCACCCCTTAACCGACATCATCATGCCTGAATTGACGATTGAAAGCAATGGACGTCTGGAAAAGACGGCGATTTACTTCAATGGTGAACAGCTCGACAAGATTCGGGAGATCTTCCTGAATCTTGATGAATCGGGTACGTTCGATGCCGTCATTCAATACCTTGGTTCCGACGGAACGGTGTACACAAAGAACGTCTTTACAGACTATCTGGAAAACGTGCGAACAGAGCCGCCGGGATTTACCGAGGAAGAGGCACAGCATCTACAATCCGTCACGCTCGATTCAGATGGAGAGATCACCCGAACAATTGTCCTCCGAAATGGCAATGAAGAAGGTGGTATTGTCTCCCTCTTTGTTCACATCAAGGCCCCGACGGTTGAAGAGGGTGGCGGTATCGCGGCATTTTTTGGGGGTAAAAGAAACATTGAGGAACGACCTACGTTCAAGGCCGAAGTTGTCTACAGAGAGGACGACGGTTCGTTGACCACGGAGAGTTTGTTCTGATGGAAGGATTGAAGACATGAAACAGTTTTTTCAGCGTTCGGCCATTGTAGCAATCCTTGTTGCTGCATTGTTGGCTGTGTTGCCACTTGATGTCCTTGCTCAACGGAGTCGAGGTGGTGGTTCATTTGGAGGATCGCGTGGCAGCCGATCGTACTCAATGCCACGTTCGTCGCGTCCGTCGGGTGGAGGGTCCTTTGGAGGATCGCGGTCAACACGACCATCATCCACACCGAGATCATCACCGAACTACTCTACGTCACCGTCGCGCACAACCTCTACACCTCGGGCAACAACAAATTCCTTCGGTGGAAGCCGTATGACGTCGGCACGTGACTATACGTCACGGTACGGAATGCCACGCCAAACCACACGTCAGGCCGTACCTGGTTCGAATGGTCAGCCCTACGTTGTGAATCGTTACGGTGGAATGGGTGACGGATTTATGATGGGCTACCTGATGGGTAGTATTCCGTGGTACTGGAGTATGCCGTTTCATCCAGCGTACTATTACTCGCGTCCTGTAACCGTCGCAAATCCGGACGGAACAACGGCCGTCTACCCTGGTACCTTCCAGTGGGGGACGCTGTTCTTCACGTTGCTTGTGATTGGCGGACTTCTGTTTATCGCCTACGTCTGGATCAAGAACCGCCGCCGTCGGCAGCAGTTTGGTGGAGGTCAAAACCTCGGTCAATCGTCCTTCGGATAACAGGTTGAGTACTTGCTGAGTAGACGATACACAGCCGAACGCCCGAACACACATCGAGAATCCTCAAAACAAAGCGCCTCTGGAATGTTTTCCGGAGGCGCTTGTTGTATGTTCCAAATGATATCGATGGTAGCGGCTGAATCGAACCAGTCGGCTGATTTCGAAGGAACTGACGTTACACCAGAGTCCGCTCAGATAGGGTCCTGGGAAGGGGCCAATGGGGCTCTACTCCGTGACCCGTTAGCGTACCACAACAATTCGTGCCGAAGAGGTCGTCAAACCATCTCGTACAAGAATCGTGTAGTGTCCTGGTGAGAGATCGGACGTGCTGAGGCGGACGATTGCCGACTCTGACGATGTCAAGAGAAGCCGACGTCCCGTGCCATCAATAATGTGAATGTCACGACTGCGACTATCTGCGAAGGTGATCACAAGTACGTCCGTTACCGGATTCGGTGCAAGACGTGCCGTTTGTGTAAGGTCGATGACCGATGAAGGGTCGTCAACCTTTGCGACGAGCGGAATACGGAACTCACTCGGTGTACCGTCTACGATAACCACGGCCGTGGCCCGATATGTGCCCGGTGTTGACGGTGCCCGAAAGCGGACACCGAGCTGGTCCGAAGTGCCGACACCGATAATCGGCCCAAGTGTCGCACTCACTTCGAAGTGTGGTACAGGTTGGTTGTTTTCATCAAGAAAGGCAACACTTGTTACCGATACGTCAGATGTTCCGAGGTTTTCGAATCGGACAAATCGCTGTCTGTTCTGACCGATGTTCATCACACCAAAGTCGATCTCTTCTGTTGGGGCAGAAAGAATCCGCGTGCCGTTTGGACCAGAGTATCTGTAGGATAGTACGCCAAACTCCGTGCCTCCCAGGAGTACTGCAGATTCGCCTTCGGCAATAACGGCAAGAGCAGTACTCACCGTGCCTGCTGGTTTGGACAGAATTGGCTGCCAAGAGCTGCCATTGTCGTCACTGCCATATACCTCACCACGACTGCCAACAATGACGTGATGGCCACCGGGGCTGCTGACGGTAACAGGTGTGATACGCAGCGTTGAGACATCGAAGACATTGGCTTGCCACGATGCGCCGCTGTTGGAGGAAGATGCAATACGGTATGCTGTTGATGCCCCCGAGCCTGTTCGGTACAGGATGACGCCGTTCACAGAGTCACGGAAAGCCATCGAGAGTACAACAGAGCCCGATACGTTGAGGTTGGATACAGACCATGACTGCCCACGATTGGAACTCCGGCAAACACGTCCTGAAGCAGAGACTGCCCATATTCTATCACCGAGGAAGGCAACTCCTTTGTTGACGATTACATCAGACGTAGTAAGTGTTGGTGTTGAGGATACACTCTGCCATGTCTGACCACCATTGTTTGAGCGTCCACAGCCAAGTCGACCACCAACACCCGTTCCCACTACAACAATATTTGTGTTGTCGTATGAGTGAATTCCATCGACTGATGTCAGGAAGGATGAGACATCTGTATTTGCCCAGTTTGACTGGCCTGGTACGGTACGACTTGTTGTTGCGCGACCCTGTGTTATGCCGCCGACGATGGCTCGGTCCGAAGCCATTGCTTCAAGTGCGGTGATGTTGTATGGATAGATGATGAGTGACCCACCTCCGGACTGCGATCCGACGAGTCCTATTGGACCCTGATTCGATCGAGCTGCTGCCCACAGTACGTTACTGCTTGTAGAAAAATCTACATGTGTGAATGTTGCTAACCAATCTGCCGGTAACGATGAACCACTGTAAGAGTTCGTTGTCGTTCGCTGAGTTGGTACTTCAAAGTGGGCAATGTTGACAGATGTTCCGCTGAGGATTGTTAAGCGTACGAGAATCGAGGCTTGATACCAAGGATATGTAGGCAATAGTCGTATTCTCATCGGGAATGTCTTGGATGCCGCCTGTGTGACGTTCGACATTGAGACCGAACTCTCACTCATGAGCTCGACATTATTATCAAGAACCGCAATGTTCACCGTTGCTGTAGGCGCATCAGCCAAAGCATTCGCGATGGTGACGGTAAGATCAGCAGGTTCAAGTGTCGTGATCGTTTGCTGGCCGGAAACAATTGTATGAGACTGATAATACAGTCCCGGAACGCGGTCGCCGGAAGTAAACGATCTGTTAAACTTAACTGCTTTTTCTGCATTAACACGACCAAAGTATCTGCCACGCTCTGACGCAGAGACACCCTGTAAACCATCAACCGTCATGCGCATCTGCATCATGATCTGGAATGGCGTCCAGTCAGGGTGTAAGCTCTTTACAAGGGCCGCTACGCCTGAAGCAACCGGACTCGAAAAGGACGTGCCGGTTTGACCTCGATACTGATTGCCAGGATATGTGCTCAGAGGATTCTCACCCGGTGCATAGAGGACGTTTTGCCATCCATGATTGGTGAAGCTGCTGACGCGGTCGTTGTTACTCGACGAACCAACACTCATAACACCGCTTAACGTAGCTGGAGCCTGTGGGTAATTCTCAAATGGTTGGCCGTCGTTTCCAGCGGCCGCTATCACCATGCTGCCTTTTGACAATGCATAGTCGATAACACTTTGTGCTGCAGGGTCAGCGCCTGGACCTCCCCACGAGCAGTTGATAATGTCGGCTCCCATATCTGCTGCATAGATGATGCCCTCGTAACCTCTGTAGATACCAGAAACACCACCAACATCTGAACCACACTTCACTGCGAGAATCTTACAGTCATGCCCAACTCCCGCAATGCCTTTGCCGTTATTGGTGCGTGCTATTGCATTCCCGGCTACGGTCGTCCCATGTGCTCGAACACCATCAAGGTTTGTACCCGATACGCGTGGATCATTGTCAGGGCGGAAGGCCTGTTGCATGGCCTGTTGCTGCGTTACGTTGCCAACAAAGTCCCAACCCCGGATGTCATCAATGTATCCGTTGTTATCATCATCAATTCCATTATTGGGAACTTCCTTTGTATTGATCCAGATTGACTCAGCAAGGTCTTCGTGTTGCCAGTCCGTACCGGAGTCAATAATTGCTACAACGACGTCCGCTGAACCCTTTGTGATATCCCATGCCTGCGGAGCACGGATAACATTCAGGAATCCCTGGCTCGCAAACTGCGGGTCGTTCGGAGTGTAAAAAAGCTTGTGAATGTAGACCGGAACAGCAAAGTCTACATCTGGGTTGTTCATCAGCGTCCTGCAAAGCTCGAACTCGTCGTGACCCTCCTCAAAACGTACGGTATACGTTCTGTCAAGACCTGTTATTCGCGCATCAAGGGATCGTAACGTTGTGGCGGAGGCCGACGCCGTCATTGATATGTCGCGCACATTAACGGCAGCGAGATCGACGTTTGCGAGACTCGTTCCAAGTACACGGTCGCCCTTCAGGGTGCCATGTGACTGCTTTGTGCGTACAATAATTGCCCCCGGTACGATGGTACCTGGAGCCGGACGTTCCACAACAAATCGGCGTGGTGGTTGAATGAGACCGTTCGAAAGACGTCGCTCAGGCAAGTCAACAACATATGACGATGTCGTTCGAATTGTCTGGGTTGCTGATGGAATCGTTCCAGCAACAACCAGTAATGCGCAAAGGACAACGAGATAATGGTTCTTCATGGTGTGGCACTGTCGGTGAAATGTCTCCCTGTCGCGTCCTGCAATGGTTGTACCTGCAGTCACGTGTACGCAATGTTACTGAATCCGCCAACGACGACGTAGGACCGGGTATCGGCCATGCCGCGGTGGACCAGATAGCTGTCTCCCAAGAACGTCAAAATACACGTCAATCGTTTCCCCTGAACCTTGATCGCCCCTTGTGCCCCCTTCCAGGTCGTCGGCTGAAGGATATTCATTGAACTCAACAACAGACGTTACAGGAACAGTTGCCAGGAGTCCACGTCCAACGATGGGCGTATATGTTGTTGTGTCAAAGTTTCCGAGGATTGGACGAATGCGCACGAGACGCGTATTCGGGGGGAGTTCCGTTACAAGTGAAAGGGTGTCGCGCTGAGCACCTACTCCATGTGAGAGCAGGGGAATAAATGGTTCGTCAATTGTTCGGCCAACATCAATTGTATAGCCGAAGGCTTCGGGATGTGTTGGCCAACGCAGTCGCACACTGTTTCCTTCCGTGGAAACGGTAATCTCACCCGTCATGACGGGACCTGGCATTCGAAGGGTAGGATCTCCGAGGTGGTTCAGATGGATTCCACGATTTCCGTACCGATATGCCGACGGTGTAACTGAGTCGCGCCATATCGTAGCACCACGGTAGTTGGATGCATCGTTTTGCGAGACAACGGTCATTTCGCCAACTGTACTACGAGCGTTGAGGTAGTGAAACTGAAAGTGTGGTCGGCCCGACCATCCCACACCAACAACGTTGCCTTCCGTAGCAAGGAGCGAGCGTAAAAAGTTGTTCTCACTATCAACATCGGCATAGTAGCTGCCGAGTGTCCACATAAATCCGGCACGAACAGTGGCCGTGGAGAGCTCAAGTGATGTTGCAACACCTGAACAATGTTCGTATCCGCCACCACCACACGCATATGCGAGTAGTGCTGGTAACGTGTCGAGGGAAGGACGTGTGCCACCCGGAAGTACATCACCTTCTATTACATTCTGCGGTCCTACAATAGTAGAGTATCCTCGCCATGCAGAAGCTGCAAATGCTTCTATGGTACGTCCACCAGAGGCATCGTTCTCGAAAGGACCAAAGTTATCGTCGATAACAGCAACACGTTTGAGTTCGGTGGAGCGGATACGATAGGCATGGGTCTTGCGAAACACTCGTCGTAATAGCTCTATTTCAGCTGTCCGACTGTCTGGACGTGTGCCAAAGTTGGGAAGCTGACGCATGTCTATACGTCCAACGGCAAGCTCAAGGTCACTCGGAATGAGACTTTGATCAAACTTCCCATCTCCAGCAACATTTTTATTGTGTTGACGGAACGAAGTTGTGTCGTTTACCACATCATCCGTCCACGACTCTTCGGCAGAAATACCCGGAGAGACCTCTACATCACCGTAGTAGGCGTCAGATGACCATGCGCCTCCATGCTCCGGATGTCCGTCTGGTGGCGGTACAGCTCCCGTCGTGGAGAAGCCGCCAGTGTAAGCATACGGAATGTCTCCAACGAGGAGTACGTGTGTGAGATTGCCGCGACTTGTGTCAGCAAAGGCGTTGATGATAACATTCTTTACGGACCGAGGATTGTTGCGCTCAGAGGGGAGGAGAGACCGAACCTGCGGTATCCACCCTTCCATCAGAACGTCGTGTTTCCATTCCTCAAGTTCATCACGAAGTAACGATGCCGATTCATCGTCTATCAACAGAAGTACACGACCCGGTAACGTCCAACGTAACAAGTCGCCGGTGCCCCTCCCAAGCCAATAACCAACAGCACTTAAAGGTTTGCCGTTAGCGTCGATAGTGCGCTTTTCAATCTCAACTTCTGTATGATCAAAGCTTGGGAGAACGATGCCTAGGTAGGGTGACGTTTCTGTGAGAGTGTCATATTCACGCCAGGCCTGACCGGCCATACTTCGTACGCGAACAAAGTACGTCGTCGGAATAGAGTCTCGTAACCACGAGACGGCTACCTGAGCAAACGTTCTGTCAGTGCCAGCCATAACAGCATGGTCACGACTCCGTGGCTGTGTGTAAACAGGAGTTGAGGCAAGTGCTGACAGAATCAGCAGGCATATGCCAAAACTCAGGCGAAGTCTCAGGCGACGGGAAAGGGGCAAATGGGGCATCATGTACAACAAATGTCGGAACGGGCCAATTGGTTTCCGCATGATGGTCAGTAGTTCCGAGAAAGTTACATGCCCGAGGTGTCGGACGCGATGCCGGGGCAACGTCAGACGAACCTGTCTATGGGTGTTTGGGCTGACAGCCGCAGGATGGTAGGGCCGTGTATTTAGCTATTCGGGCGCAGAACGCGGCGCTGGAGGTCGGCTAATGTCCGAACACCGAGCTTACGATAAATATTTTTACGATGAGTCGCTACGGTATGTTCACTGATATTCAGTGCAGCCGCTATTTCCGTTGTTGAATGACCATCGATCATGCGAGAAATAATATCGATCTCGCGGTCTGTAAGCTGGCCAAAAATGTGCCGTAGATCCCGCTGTCCAGCTCGCCGGCCACCCAGCATAACTTCCGTTATGCGTTGGCTAGTGAACGTCGACCCCATACTGACGAGCCGCATTGCTTCCAGGAGTTCATCTGGAGAGGCATCCTTGGTGAGGAACCCTTCTGGATGCTCTTCCATGGCGGACTTCACAAGATCAGTTGTCGCTTGTCCGGTAATAAACACCACACGAAGAGTAGGGAACTCTTCCCGAAGTGCATGAGCACAAGCCATTCCCGTAGAATCCGGCAAGATGAGATCCAGCAAGACAACATCCGGAGACGTCGACCGCACAACATCTATCATGTCATGCACGGTTGCGGCCATACCAACGACGTTATAATCCTCGTCGCGCGACACTATCGATGCGAGCATTCGCGCCGTAAGGTCGTGGTCTTCGAGGATTGCAACTCGATATCTCGCATCGAGATACCCTCGTTGATTGTCGGCGCGATATGGTGAAGAGGGTACGGCCACTCCAAGTGGATGTAGTGCGGGATTTTGTGTAGCCACAATATTAGGGGGCAAAGGGGCGGCCTCCGATACACTGAACTACGTAGAGAAGGGCGGTATATCTGAGTTCCACACGTGTGAGTATGTCCCTACAACCACTCGTCAGAGCACGACATCTACGCCCTACTGTAACGAGTCCGCAGTACCGAGGATTCTTCAAACCAAATGGTGGTCACGAAACACAGAGCACCATTCACACCAAACGGGCACATGAATAACCACCACAATTTTGGGAGACCTGCCATGAAGACACGCAGGATGTTTACAGCTCTTGTTGCCGTGAGCGCAATGGTCATAGCAACATTCGGATTGACGGGTTGCGATCAAGGGAGTGCAACTGAGCCAACAACGTCGGACGAGTTGATGATGCTCGCCATGCCAGCACCGACGATGGATGCCTCAGACGTGGAAGAGGGAACCGTTGAGAATGATATGCGCTTGCGCCATCCAGAAGGTGATCGGGCACATCATCCGCTAGCGCGACTTTTCCGCGCCCTGCAACTGACAGACGAACAGAAGGCGACAGCTCGTGAGCTTGTAGCTGCACATGAAGACTGTGTGAGCACGATTCTCGAGCGCCTGCGAGCCTCTGAAGCAGAGATTCTTGCACCTTTCCGTGAAGAACGTGCAGCCATTGTCGCAAAGGTCAAAGCTGGCGAACTCACACGTGAGGAAGCACGGCCACTGTTACGTCAGCTTGCCATTGACGCACGTGAGGCACTGAAGGCCAATCCACTTCGTGAGGACGCCCGTGTCGCCCTTGAAGAGTGCCGCACGACGTTCTACAGGTCGTTGCGTGCAATCCTCACAGAGGAACAAGCAGCGATACTGGATCGGTGGATTAACCATGAGGGACCTGGTCGCGGACATGGCGGTCGAGGCAATGATGACGGTTCAGAAGGATCTGACGATCATCCGGGCCGCGGCCCACGTCGAGGTTAATCAGCCAGACACGTCGTCGGAAAGCCGTAGATTCGGCACGAGAAATTCCGACACATGATCTCAACATTTCTGGCCAAACTAGGCCGCCTGGTTTTAAACGCTCTTGCCGAGGTGGGGCAGGTATTCCTGCTCCTCCTCGGCATTCTTCGTTATGTCCCGAATATCTTTCGGGATCGTGGACTAGTTCTGGAACAGATGAAGATTGTTGGCTCTGATTCCTTACCACTGGTCATACTCATCGGCTCGTTCACCGGTGCTATCGCAGCCTTACAAGCCACGGACCTCTTCGAAAAATTTAATCTTATCTCGCTGGCACGTCCGTTTATTGGTGGATCGATTGCCACTGCGGTATTTACAGAACTTACTCCGGTACTAACAGCTCTCGTTATTGCGGGTCGTGTTGGAGGCGCTATCGCCGCTCAGCTCGGAACGATGAAGGTTTCCGAGCAGATTGACGCCCTCGAAATGATGGCTATTGATCCCAATCGATATCTCGGAATGCCACGTATGGCAGCAGCGATCACGATGATGCCGATACTTGCTGTGTTTAGTAACGTGGTGGCGCTGACTGGTGCATTTATTCTGGCCATGTATCAGTTTGACTTCAATTTTGCGACGTTTTTCGCAAGTGTTCAACAGTACTTCCGTGTCAGTGAAATTGTGAACGGTCTCTCGAAGTCCCTCATTTTTGGCGGCTGGACGGCTCTGATCGGTTGTCATGTTGGTTTTCACACAACGGGCGGCGCAGAGGGTGTCGGTAATTCAACTGTTCGCGCCTTTACGATTTCCGCGGCAGGGATTCTGATCATCGATGCCTTGTTCGGGATTGTAGTGTGAGAGGTGGGGAAGGTGGGGGAAGGTGGGGGAAGATG
>DDUR01000055.1 GCA_002344895.1 Ignavibacteria bacterium UBA2333 | reverse complement strand
TTAACCCCACCTGCCTCCCCACCATTTCCCCTATCTTCCCATCTATGCCCCGACGTTCTGCCGGCCGATGTCCGAATTGTGAAGCCCCTTCTGCCCCCTCACAGTACTGTCCAAATTGTGGACAGGAGAAGGATATTGAGACGCAGACGTGGAAGGACTACATTGTTGATGTTTCATATGATTTTTTGTCGGTTGACGGGAAGATCTGGAAGGCAGCTGTTGATCTTGTTGTCCATCCAGGGGTGCTGACGCTGGACTACATCCGTGGACGTCGTGTGAGCAGGCCGGTGCCAAGCAGGTTGTTTCTTGTAATGTCGGTTTTGGTGTTTGCAGCCGTACCGTGGTTGTTACACCTTGTTGGTGCCGAAGGTATGAAGGGCAGTTTTGCATCTGAAGTTGTTGAAAATGCCATCGTTGCCGCGATTTCCACGGTGGATGGGATGACGATACCCAAGGCCGATTATCAGCGTTTGATTGAAGAGCGTGCCTCGTTAACTGCCTTGATAGCTGTGATTCCGGTTGGACTCATCCTGGCGGCCTATGGTCGGCCAGGGCGACGGATGACAAATGTCCACATGGCCCACGCCTTTCATATCTCAACAGCGTCAATGTTGTTGTCGATGTTATCGATGTTTAGTGTGTGGTACATCACACCGTCATTGTTTCTTGGTGTTTGGTATGGCTGGCAGTGGTGGAAACGGCGTGGCCAACGATGGCTATGGCCCATCGTAAAACGTATCCTGTTGTGGCTTATATCCTGGCCTGTGAGTGTGGCCTGGATGATAGGCGTGTTTATCCTGTATGGATATCTCGGTGGTAATGTTGGATCGACCGTAGAGGAGTTTACGTTATCCGAGGCTCCCATCATCGTGATTGTCGCTATTCTACCGCTGCTGTTTATGGTTTTCTCTACAGCAGTGTTAATGTTACACGGAGCAGAGCTGTTCTACATTTCCAATAGTTTACTGACGATTGATGAGGTGCCTGCACATAAGGCCCTGGCCGAAGCCTTCGTGATTACGTCGGCAATGACGTTTGTGCGGGCCGTGCTTGTGGTTGCAGCGGTCTATGCCTGAGGATGATGTAGCACCGTTCTCTTACTGGTGCACAATACTCGCCCTACATCCATCAACAACAACCAACGTTCGAGCGGTTGATGAGGAGGGGATGTTGGTCCGTGGCCCACGATAGATATGCCGGCCAAGCAGATCATACACATCTACATCACGGTGTGGATCCGCATACTCGACATTGTCACGACATGGCTGATAGGGGGCTAAGGGGGCCTCGTTTACGGACGTTGTTGGATCGAGTTCCAGATGTACAATGGAACGTCCAGTTGTACCAACAAGCAGCGTCGGTGTTACCCACTCAACATCACGCCATCCGTCAAAACTTGAGTTCCCGGTGCGCACGTCACGTGTAAACGGACCTCCTTGTACGCTAAAGTAGAGTGCTTTTGGCCCAACAACAACCGTTACGTCGGTAAACGGAGAGGGGATTACTGTACGCATCGGACCTTGGTCGAGATAGATCGAATTGAATCGATACTGTTCTTTGAAGTCATCCGAACCTGAGTCGGCCATAAAAAGATGGGACAACAGCCACTCGGGTTCTCCATCGGGGTAGAGGGGAACAAGGTACGTTCTGCCCTTAATATCTCGTGCCACGTGTCGTGCCGGCATAGGTAGGGATTGTTGTGTCCAGACATTATCACGAGATTTAATAAAGAGATTCTCGGAATTATCATCAAGACCAGAGAAGGAGAACAGAAGATTATCGTTGTCATCGTAGGACATCGTCCGAACATTCATACGATACGACGTACCATAGTCATAGAGGTCTTCTGCATGCCAGCTCTTGCCGTAGTCGTTCGTTGAGGCTAGAACGGAGAGTGGCATCCGTGCCATCGTAATACGTCCGTCGTTTCGTACAGCCGATACTCGATACGTTTGTGTTGAAGGCGTCGGAATCCTTGCAAACGTTCTTCCGGTGTCATTGGATTGAACAATTGTGCCATTCTGATATCCAATCACACACTTCGAACCGTCAGGAGACCAGGTGACGTTGTATACGACATCATAAAAGTCGGGTATGTAGGCAATCTTCCACGTCTTTCCAGTATCGTCAGACCGTGATATCGCGATACCAGGACTCTGTTGTCCCCAGCCAAACAAACGGCCATTTACCCACTTTATCTCACGCAAGAACCGCTGTTCTTTTGCGTCGACAAACCGCACCGAGTCTAGCGGATACTCCGTCATTCGAACAATGTGAACTTGAGGTTCTGGAATTGTCTGGGCAGGAAGCTCGGCACAACACAATACGACGAAAAGCGTACCGGTAATCAACAGAAGATTGGGGTGTAACATCATCGTGAACACGCGTTGAATTGTTGGTTTCCTGGTAAGAATCGGAGGTGAAACAAGTGTGGTACACCGATTTGTCGACGTCAACAATGTTTCGTAGGCAAAGTCCCCCTCAACGAGCAAAAAACCCGAAAAACGTTACATCGTGATAGAAAACGAGATATTTCCTCCTCCTTCACAATAATCCCGTATGTTGGTTGGCATTGAAAACAGTGTAAAGAAAACTTTGTACACCATATCTTCAAAGGAAATCTTCATGAAACGTACCACATTGGGAATACTCATAGTAGTGCTGGGTGTGATATCGTGCCTAGACATTCATGCACGGAGATCTGACGAAGACGACAACACTCCCGACACACGAATCTTTGCTGCCTACGGAGTATTAGGAGCCCAGGTAGTTATTGAAGGACTCAGTGACCTGCTGGCAATAGGCCTGACGGGTGGAATTGTTGAATCTGGTGACTGGAGCGGCGTAGGTGGTCCGATTACCGTTGGCGTTCAGGGTCGGTGGACTGGCTTACTCGATTGGGGAATTGAAGCAGGATATGCATCATTTACAAAAACATATACCTACCGGCGTACTGCTGTACCAGATTCAGCGTTCAGTTACACCAACACCTACTATCACGTGATGGGCCGGCTTGATGCGATTTGGATACGGGGCGAAGGGGTAAAGGCCTATAGCAGTGTAGCTCTTGGAGCTGGGTTGCTTCATCAGTCGGGTCGCACATCAGACGACAGTCAATCCGACATCTTCCCGGCATTCCAGGGAACATTACTCGGCATTCGTTTTGGTGACGCTATCAGCGTCTTTGGTGAACTTGGCTTTGGATTCCGTGGATTGTTGGTTGTAGGTGCAGCCGTGAAGTTGTAACACGTCTCGCTAGCGCTTCGCGGGGTGCTCAGCTGC
>DDUR01000050.1:3520-12227 GCA_002344895.1 Ignavibacteria bacterium UBA2333 | reverse complement strand
TCCCGACGAGCAGTATCGACTTGTTCTCAAGGGCACCGGAGACGTTTATCCGGTGGAGGACATCGAAATTGTTTCCGACGACGGAGCGATGGCACGTAAGAACACAGAACCACTTCGAATCGTTGATCTGCGTACCATGGATGGTGTTACGCGAATATCCAGGGAGCAGGGCCTCAGTGTCTGGCCTAATCCTGCTTCGGCACACGTGACCGTCGCTGTCGATCGCCGTGATGACTTCCTGACAAACGCACGTACGACGAAGTCCGGACCACAATACATTGTGACACTCCGGGATATCACTGGTCGCGACATCTTCTCTGCCCAGTGCGCAGCTATCGACATTGTTCACGTTGACGTGAGCGAACTCCCCGCGGGCTCGTATGCCATCACACTGCGTGCTGTCGACGGCAGCGCAGCACCCGTAGCCCATCAGCTCATCGTCATTACACGATGACCAGCTAGTTCCACTAGCACGTACAACATCTTCCGGGCCCGTTTCGTACAACACGGGCCCGGGGGAGGGTGGATGAAGACAGGTCAGCCGAACGTCCCCTCTCGCGCCCGCGAGACACGCCTTACTCTTTTACCGCACCAGCTGTGAGGCCTTCGATAATCTTTTTTTGGAAGAGCAGGAAAAGAACAAGAATAGGAATGGCCGCTATGCCAGCTCCTGCAGCAAGATGACCCCAGTCAATACTTTGTTTGCCGATGTAGAAGGCAAGGCCTACTGGGAGGGTACGATGTGCTTCGTCGTTAACGAAGAGGAAGGGATATAAAAAACTATTCCAGTTTCCGAGGAAGGTGTAGATGGCAAGGACCGTGAGGACGGGCCGTGACAACGGTAAGACTATTCTGTGAAGGATATAGAACTCCGACGCACCGTCAATACGCGCTGCATCTTCAATGTCTGCCGGAAGTGAGGCAATGTATTGTCGTACCAGGAAGATGCCAAAGGGAGTGATGAGCCACGGAATGATGAGTGCCCAATATGTGTTGATCCAACCGAACTCGGCCATAAGACGATACAGAGGTATCATGATAACCTGATTCGGTACAACAAGCACTCCCAGGACACTAGCAAAGAGGATGGTTTTGCCGCGAAAACGTTTTCTCGCAAAGGCATATCCTACCCATAAACAGAAGAGGATGTTACCCGCCGTAACAATCGTTGCTACAAGGACAGAGTTCAGGAAGTATCCAAAGAAGTCGTCGCTGGCCCATGCGTCTGTGTAATTGCTGAGCGTAAAAGGTGCCGCAATGAGGTCAACAAAACTGCGGTACGATTCCGGAGAGGTCTTTAACGAGACAATGATCATCCATACCATAGGAAAGATCATTCCCATAGCAATCACAACAAGGATGGATGTTCCTAGGAGCCGACGAAGAAGCCCCATTATGCCCCTTTCCCATATAAATGTCGGTCGTGAATATAGTCGCGAACACTTTTTACCGTGAGGTAGTTAATGCTGCGTCCGTCAGCAACACGACGTCGAATGTCGGTACTGGAAATTTCCAGTAATGGTGCTCCTACCCATACCGGTGATCGTCCGTCCACCGTGAGTGTCTCCGTTATGCGTTCTTCCATTTCATTCGTCATGAGGAAGGGTCGACGTACAATACAGAGTTGGGCTTCGCGACAGATTCGTTCCCATTCTTTCCAACGGACAAATTCGATGGCCTGGTCACTTCCGATTAACAACGATATCTCGTCGTTCGGCTGCGCTACACGATAGTTGTCGATTGTCTCAATGGTATAACTCACACCTCCCCGACGTATCTCAACGTCGTTCACACGAAATCGTGGATGTTGTTCCGTTGCCAACCGAACCATGGCGAGCCGATCTTCTGCTGTTGCAGATCCTGGGCCAGCACTTTTAAAGGGCGAAATGTTGGCTGGAATAAAATGGCATTCGTCGAGTGACATTGCATCAACAAACCGATCGGCAATGATGAGATGGGCAATGTGAATCGGATTAAAGGATCCGCCGATGATACCAATGCGCATGAGTGATTCGAGTGTGGTTTACAGCAACAGCGTTTACAATAGTAACAGGAGTGAAACAGCCATCACAGCCATTCCGGCCACAAGTCCATACACACTCAAGTGGTGTTCACCGTAGGCTCGTGCTGCCGGAAGTAGTTCATCAAGGGAGATAAACACCATAATGCCGGCAACCATTCCAAACAAGACACCCATAACGGTGGTCGACATAATGGGCAGCAATAGCAGGTATCCAACGATAGCTCCAACAGGCTCTGCCAGTCCCGAGAGAAAACTCCATAAGAAGGCTTTCTTTCGGTCATGTGTGGCGTAAAACACCGGCACACTTACGGCAATACCTTCAGGAATGTTATGGATGGCAATCGCTATGGCAATGGCAAGACCAAGTTTTGGATTGTCGATAGCACTGACAAACGTGGCCAGGCCTTCAGGGAAATTGTGAATGCCAATGGCAAGGGCTGTAAAGAGTCCGGTGCGTAACAACGTTCCACGTCGACGGAACTCCTCTTCACGATCCTTGTCGTCCATAAACTCTACGGACATGTTTTCGTGAGGGTTCTCGTACGATGGAACAAGTTTATCAATAGCTGCAATAATGAGTATACCGAGGAAAAAACTCATCACTGCATACCACTTCCCTTCCGTTGGCCCATATGTCACGGAGAGGTCGGTGATAGACTTGTTGAGGATTTCAACAAAGGACACGTAGATCATCACTCCGGCACTAAAGCCGAGTGAGACGGACAGGAATCGAGTGCTTGTGCGTTTTGCAAAAAACGCCATAGCCGAACCCACACCCGTTGCCAATCCGGCAAAGAGTGTCAGTCCAAAGGCAAAACCTAGTACGTGGAAGTCCACGATGATGTCTTAGCGCATCGATTCGACGAGCGAACCAGCCGTGGCTCGACGTCCGTGCACAACGTTCAGCGAGACAAAACTTCTGTCCGGCTTACACCGCGCCTCAAACTCATCACGGAACTTGAGGATAAAGCCGCGTACCGGCCACGCAGCTGCATCACCGAGGGCACAGATGGTGTGACCTTCAATTTGTGACGCAACACTGAGCAGCAGATCGATGTCACTGCGTGTGGCATCGCCGTGATCAATACGATGTAAGACCTTCTCCATCCATCCACATCCTTCGCGGCACGGTGTGCATTGTCCGCAGGATTCGTGATGATAGAAGTGAGCAATACGCAGGGTCACCTTCACGATATCTGTTGTATCGTCCATGACCATAATGCCGCCCGTACCGATGTGGGTGCCGAGAACCTTGAGAGATTCTTCATCCATCCGTACACCCTCAATCTCATCACCACGTAGTGGTGGCATGGAGCTTCCACCAGGAATAACGGCCTTCACAGCACGTCCACCCGGTACACCACCACAGACATCATAGATGATGTCCGTGAGTAACATCCCTGTTGGAAGTTCTACAACCTGTGGTTTGTTAACGTGGCCACTGATGCCATACAGTAACGTACCGGCATGACCCTTCGCACCAATCCCGGCATAGGTGTCGGCACCAATGGTGAGAATAGCAGGTACTGTCGCAATCGTTTCAACATTGTTGATGGTTGTGGGCATTCCCCACAGACCCTTGTTGGCCGGGAACGGTGGTTTGTATCGTGGATAGGCACGATCACCTTCGAGCGAATTCATGAGTGACGTTTCTTCGCCACAGATGTAGGCGCCAGCACCCTTGTGGACGACAATGTCGATGGTATAGTCACCACCAAACGTCTTCTTCATCCCCTCGCCGATATATCCGGCTGCATAGGCCTGATCAACGGCCTTCTGCATGAGGTCGACCCACTTGTGATACTCACCACGGATGTAGATAAAGGCTTTCGAGATTCCCATCGCATATCCTGCGATCAGAATTCCCTCAATAAGCTGGTGAGGATTGTCTTCAAAAATCTGGCGGTCTTTAAATGACCCTGGTTCGGACTCGTCGCCGTTAATCGCGAGGTACTTTGGCTTATCATTTCCCTTTGGCATAAAGGACCACTTCAGGCCCGTCGGGAAACATGCACCGCCGCGACCACGCAGGCCGGAGCGTTTTACCTCGTCAGTCACCTGGTCCGGCGACATCGTCAGGGCCTTACGATAGGCCGCATATCCGCCGTTAGCCGTGTAGACATTCAGGTCCGACAGGTTGGAAATCTTCGGAAGGACGAGATGGGGTGCTGTGTACATGGCCTCAAATATACGGTGTCGGTACGGCTCGAAGAAGATCTGCCAGTTTGTCTACGGAAACCGGCTTCTCGGTAAACCTCACAACGAAGGGAAACGTTCGTGCACGTTCCGCATCACGCCTATCGATAGACGAGCTGATGACAAAGACGGATGGCTGTGCACGACCAGTTCGATACCAGTCTGATAAGGCTTCGAGAACTTCCCAACCATCCATTCGAGGCATCATAAGATCAAGCATGATGATGGAAGGGGCAGAGGGGGCGTCCGTTTCGGAAAATTGATGTAAGAAGTCCGTTCCATCCGTGCATTCAACGATGGTATCAACGAGGCCGGTACGTTCAAGCATTTTACGCATGACGTATCGAAAAGACCGATCGTCGTCTACCACCCAAACCGTCATAGGTCTCGCTCCAGTTCGGCTGTCCGTTGCACAATGCGATGAATAACAGCATCTACATCCGTTGCAGATGTCTCAATCATGCCGATGATACGAGTGTTTTCCGGATCCTCAATGCTCTCCTTGTTAAATAGGTTCAGGAGACTGAGGACGGTGGCAAGCGGACCACGTAATTCGTGTGATGCAATCTGGGCGATTTCGCGGAGGCGAACGTTAATCTCTTCGATACGTTCAAGGTAGAGTCTTGACGCCGTAATGTCCTGCATGGCACCAATCATTCGAATTGGTGTACCCTGTTCATCGTAGATCGCACTACCACGATCGAGAACCCAGCGATAGGAACCGTCAGCACAGAGGAATCGATACTCATGGCGCCACATAGACCGGCCGGTAACGGACCACTGTGTGAGATGATCAAGAACTTCTTCCCGATCATCAGGGTGAACACGATCTGACCACCACGACAATGGCGTGCGTCCTACGTCGTAACCAAACAACGTGTTAATTCCGTGATTCCAGAAAACACTGTCGTCACGCATCGACCAATCCCACACAGCATCGTTTGTTGCCTGATTAAGTTTTTCATACCGCTCAACAACTTCCGAAAGTTGAGCAGCTTGCTCACGCAAACGGCGCTCATGTGTTCGTGCCGTTGTAACGTCGGAAACACGTATCGCCACACCGACCGTTTGACCATCGACGATAATCGGATTAAAGGCGGCATTCAGGATTCGTTTTCCTACAACAGGTACGTCGAGATCAAACTCCTGATCTACTCGCTGTCCGTTAACGGCCTGCTGAAACCAATCAGCCCATCTTGAGGTAAAGGCCTCTCCGAATAAAAACGACCGTGCATCTTCACCGGGAACGGGACGTCGGCCAATCAGTCGTTCCATGTTCTCAAGGTAGGCGGTATTTCCAACGAGTAGTCGATGTTGGGTGTCTATTGAATAGATCACTTCGTCCGAATTGTTGATCAGCGTAGAAAGGTTTTCCTTTTCGTGTCGAAGTGCGAGTTCATTCTTTTTCTCCAGACTCACGTCACGATAGAAAACTGCTACTCCACCCTCAAAAGGATAGACAAGAACACGATACCATGTATCAATTCGGGGATCGTAGGTATCAACACTCGTTGTACGGCGTTCCTCAAGAGCAGCCACAATACGCAGATGGGGCTCACTATCACGTGCTTCGGGAAAGAGTTCAAGCCAGTTACGTCCAATTGCATCCTTACCCGACATTCCGAGGAAGTCGATGAAGGTTTTGTTGGCATGCGTAATTGTTAACGAACGGTCCAGCGTATAAAAACCGTCCTCAATACTCTCGGCTACAACCTTGAGCATCACAAGGATTCGTTGTTCTTCGGCCGTCATGGCCTCTATGTCACGCCGTGCCGACGTGAGGTCTGAGAGGTCCGTAATCGAACAGATACGCACCTTGCGGCCGTTCAGCTTTACGTCACGAGACCGAATACTTACCCAGAAAATCCGACCGTCCTTCCCACGATGACGTACGATACTGGACGACTCGGCGCGTAACGGACGATGGTCCTTCAGGAACGTCGCTGTTGGTTCCCTGTCCTGTGGCGGATGCAATTCAGGAACGGTTAATGCACGGAATTCTTCACCGGAATAGCCATACTTCTCATGAGCTGCCGCATTTGTCTCGAGAAGCCGCCAGGTTTCAACATCATAGATCATCATTGGATCCGGATGTTCGGCAAAGACAAGGGCAAAGTTGGACTCTGACTTTTCGGCAGAGCGTGCGTATTGCAGTCCGACAATTGCGAAGACGACGCCCGATACAAGAACGAAGAGCAAGCCCTTAACTACTTCGACCGTCACGATGTCTTCGGGCGATAAGGCGTCACCGACACCGGCAACAATCGCGTCCGAAATGATGATGTAGGCCGCACTTACCAGAACGTAGAGAACGGCAAGACGGATTGCTAATCGACGCACTGGTTCCTCCTAACCCCGTTCATCAGGGTACGCGAATATGCGTATTTCCGTCGATCTGACGAATTGTCAGGCAGCGCGTCCGCCGATGATGGCAGACAGTTTTTCCGTCGTGATGGGCTTTTCGATGTAGTCCGTCACATCCACCTGGCTGCGAGCGCGTTTTGCATCACGATCATCAGCGGATGAACTCACCATGAAGATGCGGATTGGTTTCCGGATAACACTTCGTAATTGATGGAAGGCATCGAGAAACTGCCAGCCGTTCATGTACGGCATATTGATGTCGAGAATGATAATGTCAGGTAAGGTATCGTCCGCACCTGCATGCTCTGTAAGATAGAGCAAGGCTTCTTCACCATCGCTGAACCAGCGGAAGGAAATGTGATCATCGATACGTTGGAGCATACGCTCAGTGGTGAACTGATACGTACGATCATCATCAATGAGTGCTACGGAAAGATGGTGGTGCGACCTCATGTCCCCTGCTCCGGTCGGTACTTGAAGAAGTTTACGATAAACGTCGAGCCGACGTCAGGCGTGCTATCCACGGTGATGTCACCGTCGAGCGATTCAATAAGGTGACGGATCGTAAAGAGTCCCGTTCCCCTGCCACTCCGACCCCGGTGAAAGGTCGTACGCAAACGGAAGACGGCATCTCCGTACCGTCCAAGATCAATTCCCGATCCATTGTCGGCCACACTCAGGCACGGCGACGTTCCATCCATCCATGTACGGATATGTATAACGGGCCGTCGTCCTGACACGGTATATGTAAGCGCGTTTTCAATCAGATTACGGACAATTGTTTCGAAGTATACTGTCGGATAGGAAATTTTCGGACAGTGTGTAATGTCCCATGAGATACGTGCTGAGGACCGTTGAATATCAGCCGAGAGACCAGTAACAATTTTTAATAACATGTCCTGAACGTCGATAGTATCGTTCGGGAGATGATCTGTATCCACAGACGTTACAGCTGTTGTAACATCGTCAAAGGTTGCCAGGAGTTGTTTGGCTGCATCGGCCACATGATCGACGAGCTCCTCATCTTCACGAGGTGCTGACTCATCACGACCTTCCTTCATCATGTCGCTTAAGGTGACGAGATTACAGACTGGACCTCGTAAATGATGTGTAACGATATGTCCAAACTCTGCGAGACGGTCACGCTGCCATGTCAACTCATCGACAAGCTGCGACATCTTCTCTTCGTAGGCCTTTCGTTCTGTTACGTCCTGGAGAGCCCCATAGAGCCGCACGGCTCGGCCCCCTTCCATATGTGACCGTAACAAGGCGCGCACCCAGATCTTCCGTCCGCGGGCCGTCACGAGCGGCAGTTCCACCGTTCTCGGTTGTCCCGTTGCAATTGTCTCTTCTACGGCCTGTGTAATCACCGGCCGAGCTTCGGGTGCATAGAAGTCAACAGCGCTTTGAAGTGTTGGTACAAAGTCTTCACCTACTTCATGAATTCGCCGCACCTCCGGTGACCAATACAGTGAACCAGCGCGGAGGTCGAGCATCCAACCACCCACGGCTGCCAGTTCATTCGCTTCTCGTTCAAGAGCTTCTCGCATGGAGAGATCTTCATGAAACCGAATCCTCGCCGTGAGATCGCGAATAACCGTATGCAATTCAAGTGTGTGGCCTGCCCTATCTCGTACGGGTTGTGTACGCACCTCAAACCAACGCACGACGGGTGCAGCTGCACGCACAAGTGTAGGCCCATAGGCCTGACCGCGTAAGGCACATCGCACAAAGGCCTGTTTTACCCGCTTTCGTTCGGATTCATCCAGCCGGTCCAGAAGGTTTGACCCCTGGATTTCATCCGATGGCATTTCGAGCAAACGCTCACATCCAGGCGCAGCATAACGGATAACTCCGTTGGGACCATGAAGCACAATGGCTTCGGTCACAGAGTCTCCGAGCAAGATGTCGATGTCGCGCGAGGGCGTAAACAAAATGGTGCTTTCCGAGTGCGAACGAATCTCGTACTAAAACACCGTACGTAACAATAAGTGGAAAGCCGGAAGTTTGTAAGATTAAAAGGGTTACGATTTTATACGTAGTAGGGTGGGGGCAAGTGGGGAGGCAGGTGGGGTTAATGGTGGGGTTAATGGTGGGGAGGCACCCCGTGAGCGCAGCGAACAC
>DDUR01000050.1:0-3260 GCA_002344895.1 Ignavibacteria bacterium UBA2333 | reverse complement strand
CCGTGAGCGCAGCGAACACCCCGTCGAGCGCCAGCGAGACTCTCCTACTCTCCCAATGCTTTTAACCGTTCCAGGCGTTTCGCCTCATTTGTACGTAACCAGGCATCTTCGTTGAGTAGCTCATACGCGCGTTTAAACAACGGCCGTGCTGTCGTTGTGTCGCCTCGTTGGAGGGCAATTTCAGCGAGCTCTTCATAAACATAGCCGTCCGGATAAAGGCCTTCACGTCGCATTTCATCAACGATTGCTCGTTGGATACGCTCTGCTTCGTCGAGTTGCCCCTTGGCGCGAAGCGTCCGCCCCTTACTATATCGTGCTATACGTGCCTCTTCGGTACGACCATTTTTTTCGCGCCATGCAATGTCACGTTCGAACATTGCCAATGCTTCGTCGTATCGACCCGCATCAAAGTAGGTCCAGCCGAGGTTGTTAAGAATTGGACCCAACCATCCCTTGGTGCGCATATCGGCACTTGCATCAATGGCGGCGAGTGCAGCACGATTCCAGCGTTCACTTTCCGTCCCCGTTGTAGCAATACCAAGCATGTGCAGTGCATCAACTCTCAGGAAGTCTTCGGAACTTCCTTCTGCCGCGTTTGAAGCTGCAGCAAATTGTTGGACGGCCGATTGTTTGTCACCTGCGGAGTTAAAGAGGCGTCCGCGTTCGAGGAAATATCGGATCCGTACGCGTGGAGATGCAGACGTTGCTTCGGCTTGAATGTCGTCAAGAAGTTTATGTCCATCCGTAAACTTTTGTTGCAAACCCACCATACGGGCGAGGACAGTTGTTATCTCTAACACGTCTTCTCGTGAAATTGTTGTGTCTTCCAGAGCGGATCGTAAGCGGAACTCAGACAATCGTGGATCCGACATGTCAACGAGAGCTAAAAAGTCGATGGCCATTGATGGTGTTCGAGGTAGCGGTGGAAGTTTCCGTAAGGGGCGAAGGGCGCGAAGGGTGTTGACGACAACGTCGGGTCTGTCGATAAAAACACTATGTGAAGCGCTGTCAACGATCGTAACGTTTGTGTCACCAAGACACTTGCGCCATAACGAATGATGTGCAGTGTCGAGTAATCCATCATATGCCCCAATGAGGGCGCGAATGGGAACGACTCGGTTGAGTGCTGTCAGCTCCTGAGAGAGGTCCGTCGTTGAATAGCGCTCGTTTGTGACAAATCCGACCATTGGTGCTGGACGCATGTCGGACATCCATGCTGAAAGTTTTTTGTCCTGTTGTACCCTATTGGTAAATCGTATTCCAAACACCGTAGGGTGTTGGTTTTTGTAAGCGCCACGCTCCATTGCAATCGCAAAGTGACGTGAGGCATACATCACACTCGTCGAATCGAGCTTTCCGAGTCCAACCGTATCCTTTGCCGTTGCAAGTGATGTTCGAATGGTTCGGAATGTCTGTGGATACGAGACTGGTCCACCAATCAGCACCATACCAAGGATTCGTGGCGCATCTACCTGAGCGAGACGTGTTGCCAACGTTGTACCAAAACTGTGGGCAACAATCGTGTAACGGAAGATTTTTCGTTCATCAAGAATCGTACGAACATCAACAATCAATGAGTCGTACGAATATCCCTTCGGATCTGTCTTTGCCTCTGAACGTCCACAACCGCGTTGATCAAAACTGATGACGCGCCAGCCATCAGCGAGTAACGTGTCAATCATGGCCGTTTCAAACGACACGGCGTTGTATCCAGGACCTCCGTGGAGGAAGAGGATAACCGGTGCGTTTTTTCGACCGGTATCAACAACGTGCAGCCGAGGTGAGGCCGACGCAACGATGCTGGCGCAAACGAGTAAGACGAGAACGAGGCGGATGTGCATGGTGTGGTAGTAACGTTTTACACTTTTTCGATAACGAGTGCCAATCCCTGTCCCACACCAATACACAGTGCAGCCGCACCGTATCGTCCCCCTGTTCGCTGTAGTGATCGTGCAAGATGACCAAGGATACGTCCACCACTCATTCCAAGTGGATGTCCAAGTGCAATTGCACCCCCATCAATGTTCACACGATCGGGATCAAGTTCAAGATCTCGAATACATGCCAACGACTGTGCGGCAAAGGCCTCGTTAATCTCCACAAGATCAAGATCGGCCACACGAATTCCTGCCCGACTTGTAGCAGCGCGTATGGCTCCTACAGGCCCAATGCCCATAATTCGAGGATTTACGCCAACCGTGCCACTTGCGACAAGGCGCGCAAGGGGCGTAAGGTTGTATTTTTTAACATGTTCTTCGTCGGCGAGAATCATGGCAACAGCTCCGTCGTTCAGACCCGAACTATTCCCTGGTGTTACCGATCCACCTTTCCGGAACGACGGTTTGAGTGTCGCCAAGCGCTCCATGGACGTATCGGCCCGGGGTCCTTCATCGGTATCAACAACGGTATCACCCTTTTTTCCCTTCACAACAACGGGCACAATTTCGTCGGCGAAGTGTCCTGCCTCACGAGCAGCAACGGCTCGTTGATGTGACCGTAACGCAAAGGCATCCTGATCTTCTCGTGTAATTGGCCACTGTTCAGCGATGTTCTCTGCCGTCTCCCCCATCGGTTCTAGTGGGAACATAGCGGCCATGGCCGGATTGGGATATCGCCATCCAAGTGCTGTATCGTAGGCCGTTACGTTTCCAAAGGGATGTGGCCCAACGTTTTTCGGAAACGAATACGGTGCACGAGACATACTCTCTACACCACCAACGATGACCATACCGGCTTCCCCACTCTTGATGGCTCGCATACCCTGTATGGCAGCCTCGAGTGACGACGCACAAAGACGATTCACCGTCACGCCGGGTACCGACTGCGGTAATCCCGCCAGAAGTCCTGCCATACGCGCCACATTCCGATTATCCTCACCGGCCTGATTGGCACATCCCAGAATCACATCATCAATGTCAGCGGGATCAATACCCGTCCTGTCCACAACATCACGAATCACCAGTGCCGCCATATCATCAGGACGAATGGACGATAACGTTCCGCCGTATTTACCAATTGGAGTTCTGCGTGGGTCGATGAGGTACATGGGAGGTGGGGAGGCAGGTGGGGGAAGATGGGGTTAATGGTGGGGAGGCAGGAGGGGGAAGATGGGGTTAATGGTGGGGAGGCAGATGGGGATAATGATGGGGAGATAGAAAATTTCTCTCATCAACCGAATCACTACAGCACTTCACCGAAGATCGACAAGTCCAATCATCGTCAAGCTCATAAGATGCTAATAAACGTGAATTTGTACAAAA
>DDUR01000096.1 GCA_002344895.1 Ignavibacteria bacterium UBA2333 | reverse complement strand
CCCCACCTGCCTCCCCACCATAAACCCCACGTCTACATAAACCGCGACCGTTCTTCCGCTGTGGGTAATCGACAACTACTACGTTTACCGAACCATCGATATCTGTTCCGAGCTATACAACGGTAGAAAACATTACGAAGAGCACGAGGTACATAACGAAACCAGGTGGTTAGACGCCAGGGTATGGGGAGTTCACGAGCGATACGAAGGACGGCGTCGGATTCAGAATACAAGCGCCCGTCGGCGATGACGTAGATGGTTTCTGGTGCTTCGTAGACACCATGTTCACGAAGGAGTTCTTGTGCCCGCTCCGTTTGAAAGCTGCCAAAGATCATTCTGTGGTGATGATCGTGGCGGAGCAGGAAGTCGACGGTGGAGTTGCAAAGGTTGCAGACACCGTCAAAAATGACAGTTATGTGCATGGTTGGAGTAACAAATTCGGCATGACGGTTGTTATAACGTTATGAGGGTCGAGGAATTTTCCTCTCACCATTTCCTGGAGATGCATCATGGGCGCACTCAATTTGGAAATGTTCACGCATGCTGGCACGGATATCGAAGCAGCCCAGTACCGCGTGATGGCCGGTCTGATTGACGTACAACGTCAACTTCATCATAACCGGCTCTATCCGCATCTCGGTGATCTAATCGAGATGACGTCCGTCCTAGAGACGATTCTTGCAAACCGCGATGCGTATCGAACGTCGTTGCCAAAAACTCTGACTGGTATTGATCTCTCGCAGCGTACGCTGACGTTTGATGCCGTGCCAGCAGATGCTGAGGCAATTGAGCGGGTCTTTACGCTGATTACCTGGGCAGTGCCACGACTGAAGGCAACAACGGAAGAAGGAATGGCCGTTTTTGACTTTGTGTCGGAAAACCTCGAAATCGGTGAGGTGGGTGTTGTCCCGCTCTATCGCGATGAAGGTTATGCCTTTGTGGCCGACCTCCGTGATAATGTCTATCATGTCATTCGTTATCATCTTTCCTTGCTCACGGCGGCCGAGGAACAGTATCGCGCCATGAAGACGGAGGAAATTCAACAACGTCCGTTTGGTTCTCCGGGAGACACACCCGAAGCCATTAAGCTTGATCTTATTCGTGCGATCGCAGAGTTACCAAATCCTGCAACGTTTGTGCTCGAAACGGATCTCGACTTTCCCTTTGAACAGACGATTCTGCCCGTTGCCAAACGGAAACTTATGCGTCACCTGATTTCGTGACGGATACCGTTGTGGCCGTAGACCTGCGAACGACGGCGGCGTAAAAGGCGTCGCCGTCGTCTTCGCCAATAGTCCACTGACGCTCTTCGATCAGTTCCGATGCCGGCTCACGTTCAAGGAGCCAGCGAACCATGGTGGGCCCCTCCTCTGGAAGGACGCTGCAGACGATGTATGTCCACTGTCCACCCGGCTTTGTCATTCGGATAGCACGATGTGATATGTCTTGCTGTTTTACGTGGAGCTCGGCTATAGCCGTGGTGTCTATTCGATGTAACATGTCCGGATTACGGCGGACAACTCCAGTGCCAGTACACGGTGCGTCAATAAGGACACGATCAGCCGAGTCATATAGTCGTTTGACAACCTTTGTACTGTCAACAAGTCGTGTTTCTACAATCGATGTCCCTATTCTTTGGGCACGTTCTCGAAGCTCCTGGAGTTTGGACGGAACAACATCCATAGATATGATGCGCCCCTTTTGCCCCATAACCATCGACATGTACATTGTTTTGCCACCAGTGCCAGCACATGCGTCGATAACACGCAGGCCTGGACGTGCGTCTACCATACGCGACGCACGCTGAGAGTTGATGTCTTGTTGCTCAACCCAGCCCAAGGTATAGGCCTGTGATCGATACAGCCCGTATGGTGCATCAAGGCGGATACAGACGTTTTCGATAAAGACGGGGCGGAAAGGGGCAAGCGCTTCGAGTGCGTCTTCAACGGTCGTCTTGAGGAGGTTAACACGTACGAACGTAGGACCATCATAACACCACAGCTCTGTTGGTGAAAGACGTTGTCGTAGTGCGTCCGTCATTACAAGACGTTGTGGATCATGGACTCCATCAAGATCACCGTTTACTCCTGCACGTATGTCGCCATACCGCACGGCCTGCATCATCCGATGACGTACAAGAGCCGTTGTTTCAGCATCGGCGTGATGATGTCGCAGAGCACGCTGAATCGCTGTCGACAAATGACGCCCCTCGTCATACACTTCGTGCAGTGCATACTCCATATCCCGTATGAGGGAGTCTGTTAACGTCACGTGGTAATCGTGAGGATTTGTGTTTCTGCGTTGTAGGACGTTCTGTACTTCGGCAGGTCTGTTGCCGAGCCGGATAGTGGCTGACGTACGATCGAGCCATCAACGGGTGAATAGGCAGCCATGTGGCATGGGCAAACGCAGAGATCACCGGGTTCGCTGGGAAGTGAAACTGGACAGCCCTGATGCGTGCAGATGGTGCTAAACACGGCAAATGTTGTGTCATCAACGCGCGTAATAAACACCGTCGGTGGATTTGTTAGTCCGTCGATGGGTGTCTCAATGATACTGCCAACAACGGCAAGACCTGGTTCTGCGCCAACGTCGAAGGTAAAGGTCGAACCATCCGGAACGTTTGGTAAGGATTCGTCTGTTTCGCAGCCGGCAAGTATTGATGTTACCGTTCCGGCACAGAGGGATATCCCAATACCAGCTGCGGCCTGACGAAGGAAATGGCGACGGTCATTCATAAGAACTATGCACCAAATGGTGGTGAGTGTGTGGTAACGTTACGATGTGCGACGCTTCCGCGATCTGTACAGTGAAAAGGCGATTACAGCAAGAGAAGTTCCAAGCACAAAGGCATAACTCCGAGGTGTGTCACTCACCGTTGCATCAAGTGGCAGAAGTCCAAAACTGCGCTCCTCACGATATCCCGTTGTAACGGTATCCGTTGTTCCAAACAACTCGTCCGTCCGTATCTCCACAATGGGTTCCCTGTCCTTGGAATAGATGTGCCTGCCATCTACGATCCAAAGAATACCACCGGCAATAATTGCCAGTAGTGAAGCGATGATGAGCACGCGCCAAAGCATGTGGATTCCCTTAGTAAAAAAGATGAAGTTGCAGATTCCACCGGGATACGTATCCCTCTAGGTCTGTATCCCAAATGCGATACTCAGGGCGCAGCTCAACGTATGGGATAACGAAGAGTTGTGTGCCAAGTACGATTGATGATACGGCAGGAGGCCGATCGGCATCGGCAATGGTTGCTGCATGTGATATGCCCGTTTCGTAACGGACGTAGGGGAAGACCGGTGTGGCGAGCTGCCACATGAGTTCCGCCATAACGTTTGTCGACGTTAACCTGCTATCAATGTCTGCCTGGGTGACGTCAAGCATGAGGGCAAGATTGTCCTGCCAGCCGATGCCAGCAAAGGCGGAATACATCCGGAACTCACCATTCACGAGTGCACTAGCACCAACGTATGATGTTAGCACAGACTCGAGGAATTTCTGATGCACAACGGCACGCCCAACAACCGTCGGAGATGTTGATGTCACAGCACTCGCCAGTCCATTCGTACCGGCTAGTTGTAACTGTGATAGTCCTTCAGAACCAAACACACCTGCAGAGACGGTAAGCCATCGTAACGATTCATACGTCACCTCAGCACCCCACTCACCCCAATCAGGCGCAACAATGTTCTGCCGAGAGGTTGCAGTTACAATGCTGTAGGGGAACGTTGTATGGTCGTCGTATCGCATTCCGTACGATGGACGGAACATACCGGCACGAATCATGGGCCAACCAGTGTCTGGAACGTACATCACACTGAACAACGCTGGGCGCTGACCAGGAAATCTAATGGCCTTGTCGCTGTTCGGTGCCTTCCGCAGCGCAGCTACATTAAACTGGGCCTCTGCAGTGAGTCCATCCGTTGCCCTGTATGCGGCATAGAGAGTTGCCTGCATTGGGAATGTTGTGCGCGGTGCCGACGTGCTAAACGCAGAACGTGTGCTCTGCACACGCGCATCGAGACCAAGAAGAAGTTTGTCGTCAAAAAACGCATTACTCTCATCACCATCGTAGGCCCAAGCAAGTGCCGATGATGTGCGCGGAACAATGCTGACGTCCTGCCATGCATACCAACCAAGATCAGAACGTGCACCTCCACCGGCAGGTGCAACGTGGCAGTTCGAACAGCGATTACCACTCAGCAAGGCAAACTGTGGTAGTGCCACAGCCGTTGTCTGACAGGCAAGCACGAGGAGAACAATGGAAAGGGGCAAAAGGGGCATCGGCAGTGGCACGATGATGATGGAGTGTGTTGGTGGCGCAATATGCGTCAGAACACTGTTCTGTGTGACGACACGATTTCATATTGTCGAAAAATGTTACGGTACGTCGTAAAAAAACAAAGGGGGCCCCTTTCGGAGCCCCCTTCACAGACATTTCAGAATGAGTTGACGACGTTAGTCCTATGTAAGGACACTCGTTGGTGCTACTTACTGGAACTTCATTGTAGCCAGGCACTTCTCAAAGATTGGCAGGTAAACGGATTGTTCCGGCTTGTACCAGTTCATGGTAACACGGAAAAGTTTATTACCCTTCACCACAAAGTAGGCGCGTGATGAGACATTGTTGTTCGGATTGTACGAGAAGTATCCCGCCTTTTGTCCGCCCAACGTTGTCATCGTTGCCTTGCCGCCCTGATACGTTGCCTTGTTCTGCTCAAGGATCTTGTCCAGATTGTTTTGCTTCGACGCATCCAGAACGTCAACCTGAATAGAGCAGTCAAGTCGTGAACCAAAGAAGTTTACACTCGAAAGTGTTCCTGCCTGTTTCGCTTTTTTGCTCTCAAAGTTGTTCGGAATCTGGATACTGAACTCCGAGCCGGTATAACTCCGGAGAGTATCGGATGGCGGTTCAGGACCACGTGGAGCAGACGTGTCAACCTTTGGAGCCGCAGGCTCTGGACGCTTGGCCAGGCGGACGGAGGCTAACATCTCAGCAAATTCCGACTCGTAACTTTCAAACGTGCCGCCAAAAGCAGCAAACGTTACGATCGTCACGAGACTGTCCTGTTCGGCGAAGTATGCTTCACTGCGGAAGTTCCCGTCTTCCTGGTCAAAGTTGACAGCAAGTTTTTTTCCTGATTTCCCACCAACAGTTGCTGTAGAGATCTTGTAACGTTCCTGAAGGCCGTCCTCGAACTGTACCTGACTGTTCTTGATAAGGGTATCCATGGTCAGGGTGCTATCGAGCTTTACCGATCGGAGCTCAATCTTTACTCCGCCTTCACCCTTGCCAAACGAACTGAACCGACCTGACATGGCTGGTAGTCCATAGGCAACAATGACTTCACCGGGGAATTTTTGAACCTTCCAGTTGGCCGGGAACTTCATCGCAAAACCACGGTCGCGATCTTCGTGAAGCGTAAACCCATCAATTGGCGGTGCCTCTGCTTGGCGTGAGCAGGCTGTTAGCACCATAAGCGCAACAAAGCCAAGGGAAAGAGATATCGATCGTATGTGCTTCATGATCATTCTCCGGGAGATGTCAGTTATTGAGCGCACCTTCGGCAATCCACGTACGCATTCCGCGACGTTGATTGTCGTTAACACGGCTCATGATGTCCAAAGGGTGGGGAATTCGTTGTTCAAGTGACTGAATAATGAGACTCTCGTCTGGTTTGCCCGGAACGATAAGATTGGCCCGGTCGAACATGATGGTCGTGTACGACGTCAGCCGCACACCACCTGCAGGGTCAACGTCACCATGGCATCCCGCTACTCCGCAGGAGAGGCGAACAAACGGCAAAACGTGACGTGTAAAGCTGACGGCTGAGTCGGGAAACGTTACGTCGTCTGGATTGGTGATCGTATTCGAACACGATGAGCCGAGAGCGATAACAGAGATCGCAACGAGGATTATGATGACAGTGGCCGTTGACATCGACGACATCAATAGCTCTCCTCGGAGCTCGGGAAGGAGCGTGAGCGGACGTCCGAAACGTAACTCCGCACGCCTTCAGAGATAATATCGTGTAGTTCAGCGTATCGGCGCACAAAACGTGGGCGAAACTCGGTGCTCATGCCCATCATATCCGTCCACACGAGAATCTGTCCATCACAGCCGTTTCCTGCACCGATTCCAATCGTCGGTACATCAACCATTGCAGTAATCTCTTGTGCAAGCTGTGCTGGTACCTTTTCGAGGACAATGGCAAACACGCCTGCATCCCGAAGGGCGCGTGCATCTGCCATGATTTGTTCGGCCTCATCTTGTGTTGAGCCACGCTCACGGTACGATCCGAACTGGTGGATACTCTGCGGTGTAAGCCCCAGGTGACCCATCACGGGAATTCCGTTTGTTGTCATCAAGGACACTGCTTCAACAACGCGCTGACCACCTTCAAGCTTTACTGCACCACAACCAGCCTCCTTCATGAGTCTGCCAGCGTTACGAAACGCTTCCTGTGGACTCACCTGATAGGTCATAAAGGGCATGTCTGTTACAACCATGGCATGTTCTACGGAGCGCACGACGGCCTGCGTGTGGTAGATCATGTGTTCAAGTGTCACTGGAATGGTTGTGTCATGTCCCTGGACGACGTTGCCCACGGAATCTCCAACAAGCAACACGTCAATGCCAGCTGCATCAAACATGGCTGCCGTCATGGCATCGTACGACGTCAAACAGGCGATAGGTGTCCCTGACTTTTTCATGGTCAGGAGCCTGAGTGTTGTGACTCGTTTTCGGGTGTTGTTTTGTGTGGACATTGAGTAGGCGATCAAGAGCGACGGGGGCAAAGATAGCCGACGCCGCCGTTCGGGACGTTATCTTACGTTCATGTTTTCACCAGTCACCTCGCTCCGGCAAACATCCATAACACTCCGGCCGGATAGGGCAGTTACGTTCTTTTCTGACGTCCACCTCGGCTATGGAAGCCGTGCCGACGATGCTGAACGAGAACGATTGCTTGTGAAGTTCCTGTTACGGGCTGCCTCTGACAGTGATCATATCGTCATCGCCGGTGATCTCTTTGACGTCTGGTTTGACTATCGCCACGTTATTCCATCCCATCACGTTCGCACACTCGCCGTCCTCGCCGATCTTGTTCGAGGTGGGATTGGTGTGACGTATCTGATGGGCAACCACGACTTCGGCCACCGGTCCTATTTCCGCGATGAACTGGGAATATTCGTTGACTCCGGTGACGTGGACCTCACCATCAATCAGCGGCGGATCTACGTGAGTCATGGTGATGGAAAGGCGCAAAACGACACGGGATACCTGATTCTGCGTTCTCTTTTGCGCTCACGCTGGGCTCAAACGCTCTATCGCTGGGTTCATCCTTCCCTTGGTATCGCACTGGCATCCTCCACATCTCATGGCAGCCGGGATTATACGGGGCAGAAGGACTACGGACCCCATGACGGCCTTCGTGACTTTGCCGAACAACGGCTTAACGAAGGATATGACTACGTCGTTATGGGACACCGCCATAGAGCGTGTGAAGAGCGTATTGGGTCAGGCACATACGTGAATCTGGGACACTGGCTTGATAATCACCCCACTTTTGCGAGATATGACGACACGACGGGTCTTGTTCTTCACCGCGTGAATGACTACGTAGGATAGCCCCGTTCGCCCCTTCCTATATTCGCGCATCGACAACCCGGAGGGAAGGCACATGAAAAAGATCGGTCTCTTGTTCGGCATGGAACAGTCGTTCCCTCCAGCCCTGGTGGCGGAGATCAATAGCCGCAACGAAGATGTTTCGGCAGAGTTCGTCCGAATTGGTGGTGTTACACTTGAGTCGCTGTTTGAGTATGACGTTATTCTCGACAGAATTTCTCAGGACGTTCCATTCTATCGCGCCATGCTCAAGGTAGCAGCACTGAACGGTGTTCGTGTGGTGAACAATCCCTTCTGGTGGAGCGCTGATGATAAGTTTTTCAACTATGCCGTTGCCGATAAGGCAGGCATACCAGTACCGAAGACGGCACTGTTGCCGAGTAAGAGTCACCCACCTGATACCACGAGTGAGTCGTTCCGGAATCTGATGTTCCCGCTGAACTGGCAGGAGGTTTTTGATAACGTCGGTTTTCCATCCTGGTTAAAACCTTTTGATGGTGGTGGATGGAAACACGTCTACAAGATCCATTCCGTTGAAGAGTTTTTTGAGCGGTACTCGGAAACGGGTGACATTGTTATGACTCTGCAGGAATCGATTGAGTTCACGGAATACTATCGGTGTTACTGCATCGGCAGAAAACATGTCCATGTTATGCCGTATGAACCACGCAATCCTCATCATCTGCGATATGCAGCGGACTTCGCTCCAACGGACGCCATGCGTCGTACTCTCGAAGAACTCTGCGTAAAAATCTGTACCATACTTGGTTACGATTTTAACACTGTTGAATTTGCCGTACGAGATGGTATTCCGTATGCAATCGACTACATGAATCCCGCTCCTGATGCAGAACGATCAAGTATCGGCGAGGAAAACTTTGAGTGGATTCTTTCAACAGCGGCTACGTTCCTCATCGACCTCGCAAAGAAGGGACGTGCCGTCCCGACAGAATATCTTTGGAGTACATTTCTTACCGGTCAAGGTAAGGGGCAAAAGGGGCATAAGTGATGTCTGATCGGCGCAAAGACTCGTCGAAGAACAACCTGCACGACGTTCTTGCCCCGTCTGATGATAAACTAGTTCTCGTTCATCATTTAGAACGAAAACGCGAATTCCTCACCATCCTTGCAAAGCGAATCGAAGATCTCCGTTCGTTGTCTGATGAAGAGGTGCGTAAGGAACTACGTCTGCTTCCAAAGGACATTCGTTCACAGATCCGTGACTTCGACCGTCTTACGCAGATTGAACGTGAGGTTACGCTTCAAACGAATGCGTTCTCACGACGTATTCGAAAACACTGTCCTACACTGACGGCCACAGAGGTCTCTGTTGCCGTCTACATCCGCGGTGGTCTGTCAGCTCGGCAGATCTCTGACCTCTTGTTTGTTTCATCTCGGGCAATTGAAAAACATCGCCAGAGTATTCGACGAAAGCTCGGCCTCACAGCCGATATAAATATCGTTGAGTATCTCGAGGCGTTGTAAGCCTGCTGACATTGTTCTACGTAGAACACTACACGCATACACCATGTTACTTTCTGGCTCTTCGCTTACGACTTCTGACGTTCACCGTGCAGTATATGATCTGCAGATAACGATCGATTTATCGGCAGAGGCCTGGACTGCCGTTGAACGCTCTCGTGCTGCCGTCGACAAGTGGATTGCCGAAGAGCGTGTGGTGTATGGGATGACGACGGGGTTTGGTGAGTTTGCGAATGTCTTTATTCCGCATGATGATGTTGAGACGCTACAGCGGAATCTTATCATCAGTCACAGCGCAGGGATGGGCCCACTATTACCGGAGCCGATTGTACGTGCGATGATGATTCTCCGCGTGAATGCCCTCGCCAAGGGTTTTTCGGGGATTCGTCCGTCAACCGTCCGAACACTGCTTGCGATGATAAATGCCGGTATCTATCCCGCCATTCCGGCAAAGGGTAGTGTTGGCTCAAGTGGTGACCTTGCTCCATTGTCGCACCTGGCCTTGGCTCTGATTGGTGAAGGTGAGTGTGTTGTAAACGGTGAGCGCCGTCCAAGTGGCGATGTTCTCCGTGAACACGGAATTCAACCGGTGCGGTTAGGTGCAAAAGAAGGACTGGCTCTCATCAATGGTACCCAGATGATGACGGCCTTTGGATGTCTTGCCGTTGAGCGCATTCGAAATCTCGTGCGAATAGCCGATATCGCCGGAGCTACGTCAGCCGATGCACTACGAGCAACGGATAATGCATTCGATGAGCGATTACATCGGGCACGACCCCATCCTGGTCAGCTAACGTCGGCCAGGAATCTGCGCACACTGATGATTGGTAGCGAAATACGTGATTCTCATCGTACAGGTGATGGAAAGGTTCAGGATGCGTATTCGTTACGCTGTATGCCTCAGGTTCATGGTGCTACACGTGACACACTGACGCATGCGATTGCCGTACTTGAGCGAGAGATTAACAGTGCAACAGACAATCCACTCATTTTTGAGGAAGATGATATTCATCTTGAGGGTGGCAATTTTCACGGCCAGCCCGTTGCGTTAATCCTTGACTTTTTGGCAATTGCCGTCGCAGAACTTGCCAACATATCGGAACGTCGTACAGAACGACTTGTAAATGCTGCACTCGGTGGACTACCGAGATTCTTAACGCCGAAGGGTGGCCTCAATAGTGGGATGATGATTGCCCAGTATACGGCCGCATCGATGGTGAGTGAGAATAAGGTGCTTGCTCATCCGGCAAGTGTTGACAGTATTCCGACGTCAGCAAATCAGGAAGATCATAACTCCATGGGCAGTATTGCTGCTCACAAACTTTGGACCGTTGTTGAGAACGTCGAAAGCGTTCTGGCTATTGAGCTGCTCTGTGCTGCACAAGGGATCGACCTTTTACGCCCCTTGCGAAGCAGCCCGCTTATTGAACAAATTGTAGTTGCTATCCGTGACGTTGTTCCTTTTGCGGAGCACGATCGTGTACTGTACCGTGACATGGAAGCAGTTCGCAAACTTGTCGCAGATGGAAGTTTATCGCGAATCATAGGAGACCGTATCGAATGACGATTCCATCAACACCTGAATGGCATACGCTATCGGCAGCAGAGGCGGAAAAACATCTTGGTGTTGATCATCGATTTGGTCTCGATGACGCTGAGGTCCGACGCCGTGCAGAACTCTACGGACCAAATGCCTTGCCACAGGGCAAACGAACGACCGCCCTTGTACGGTTTCTACGACAGTTTAATAACGCACTGATAATCATACTGCTTCTCGGAGCCGCCATTACTACGGCTCTTGGTGATATCACAGATGCTTCCGTTATTCTAGGCGTGGTACTTCTGAATGCCCTGATTGGTTTTCTTCAAGAAGGGAAGGCCGTTGCTGCGCTTGAAGCATTGTCATCCACAGTTCGTGGTGAAACAACCGTGTTACGCGCTGGGAAACGACGTCGTATCTCCATCACGGACGTTGTACCCGGTGACATTGTACTGCTTGAAGCTGGTGACCGTGTGCCTGCTGATGCTCGGATTGTGCGTGTTAAAGACTGCACTGTTGCCGAGGCAGCTCTAACAGGTGAGAGTGTGCCGGTAACAAAACATGTTGACATGTTGCCACCTGACACCGTTGTGGCTGACCGCACCAACATGGTTTTTGCCTCAACAGTTGTTACAGCAGGTGCAGCAACGGTGATTGTGACGGCCACGGGAGCATCAACGGAAGTTGGAGCTATCTCAGCGTTAATCGATGAGCCGGTGTCATTACAGACACCATTAACACGGACAATTGAGAAGTTCTCGAAACTCATCCTGTACGGAATTCTTGTCCTGGCCGGTCTTACTGCCGGTATCGGCCTTCTGCGGGGTCAGTCTGCACTCGACGTTGTTCTTGCATCGGTCGCGCTGGCTGTTGGTGCTATACCAGAAGGACTTCCAGCAGCAGTCACAATTATCCTCGCTATTGGCGTGTCCCGAATGGCCAAACGGAAGGCCATTATCCGTCGGCTCGCTGCCGTCGAAACACTCGGTTCAACGTCGGTTATCTGCAGTGATAAAACAGGAACACTTACGCAGAATGCCATGACGGTTGTTTCGATTGATACGATTGATAAGCGGTATGACGTAACGGGAACCGGATACTCTGTTGCTGGTAATATTTACGATGGTGAACAGCCTGCCCGTATCGGTGCTGATATGGCTCTTCGTGAACTTCTACGAGCGGGTTTGTTGTGTTCTACAGCGAATGTTGTTCATGCGCATGATGTGACGGATGTTGTTGGAGATCCTACGGAGATAGCACTTGTCATAGCTGCCATGAAGGCAGGCATGACCCGTGAGATTGAATCTGATCGGTATCCACTCGTTGACATGTTGCCCTTCTCAAGTGAGCTCAAGTACATGGCTTCACTGCATGTCCATGATGCCGATGAAGGGCGTATCATTTTTGTGAAAGGTGCTGTTGAGTCAGTTGTACCACGGTGCAGTGGTCGACTCCGTGCTGACGGAGAGGCGGTGCCATTCGATCGTAATGAAGTATATGAACGAACGGCAGATCTCAGCGAACGCGGTTTACGCGTGCTCGGTATTGCTGTACATCGAAACTCTACGCAGACAACTCTCTCTCACGAGCTTCTTGGTACTGATTTTCTGTTCTGCGGACTCGTGGCGATTGTAGATCCTCCGCGTGAAGAAGCACGTGAGGCAATCTCGACGTGTCACGAAGCAGGTGTCGATGTCAGAATGATTACCGGCGATCATGCATCAACGGCTTCAACCATCGCTGATCAACTTGGATTGCGAGGCGTGCGTGATGAACGTGGCCGATTACGAGCCGTAACGGGTTCAGAAATTGCCACGATGTCCGCAGAAGAACTTACAGCCGCCGTAACGTCAACGGCAGTATTTGCGCGTGTTTCACCGGAACAAAAGCTCAGACTCGTAGAAGCACTTCAGTCAGAAGGGCACATCGTAGCCATGACGGGTGATGGCGTAAACGACGCTCCAGCACTTCGTCACGCAGATATTGGTGTAGCCATGGGTGTGACGGGCACGGATGTAGCGAAGGATGCTGCTGATATGGTGTTAACGGATGACAACTTCGCAACAATTGTTGCAGCAGTTGAGGAGGGTCGGACGGTCTTTGAGAACTTGTTAAAGTTTATCGTATGGACGATACCGACAAATCTGGCGGAGGGACTCGTCATCGTCGTTGCGATAGCACTTGGTGTTGAGTTGCCAATTCTACCTGCGCAGATCTTGTGGATAAACATGACAACGGCTGTTATCCTCGGTTTACCGCTGGCCTTTGAACCCACACCACGCGGTATCATGTCGCGTAAACCACGCGATACACGTCGTCCACTCCTCTCGCGCGACCTTGTCATGCGCACGGCCTTTGTTGGATCGATACTCACTCTCGGAACCTTCGGTGTGTATCTCTTTGAGGTCAATTCTGGCAGTCACATCGCTGGAGCTCGAACGGCTGCGTCGAATGCCCTTGTAATTATGGAGGCATTCTACTTGTTAAACTGTCGTAGCCTTGTTGATCCCGTCAGGTCTATCGGCTGGTTCAGCAACATGTGGGTATGGGGCGGTATCGCCCTTATGGTTGTCCTGCAAATCCTTTTTACCTACGTGCCATTTATGCACGTGGCATTCCATACGGCTCCGATCCTCCCAACATCGTGGACCATTGTGACGATATCTGGGATAGCACTGTTTATCCTTGTTGGAGTAGAGAAAAAACTACGAGCCTCATCGCGGCCTGGAACGTAGACCAGATGAGGCTCGTATGTACTTGATGTTGTGCAGCCGACGTCTCAGGACATCGGAACTTCGATTATGACGAGGTCGGAAGAAGCTGTTGCTGTTACCGACACTTCATTGGAATCAGTAACTCCAATTGCATCGCGTCGGCCAAGCTGTTCATTTGCGGTGGAAACTTCACCCTCAATCACAAACACAAACACACCATTCTGTGTGTCGTGTGACGAATACGTTACCGTCGTTCCAGCATCAATCCGTGCAAGAGACAACCATGCTCGCTGATGCATCCACAGCGGGGCTTCGGTTGTACCCTTAGGACCGATAACCGTGTTGATGACGTTGCGAGGTAGTTCACCGATGTGTGTTTCTGCATACCGCGGTTCAACGTCGCGTTCATTCGGAAAAATCCAGATCTGCAGAAACTTCAGAACATCCGTTTCTGAGCCGTTATACTCACTGTGTGTGAGGCCAGTACCGGCCGACATAATCTGAATGTCTCCAGTGCTCAGACCACGCACATTATTCATCGAATCTTTGTGGTTAATCACACCCTCGAGAGGAATGGAAATGATTTCCATGTTGTCATGAGGATGTGTACCAAATCCCGCACCTGGCGTCACGGTATCGTCGTTAAAGACGCGCAACATTCCAAAGCGTACACGATTTGGATTGAAGTACGAAGCAAAGCTGAACGTGTGATATGAGTCTAACCAGCCATGATTCCCGTGGCCACGTTCGCGTGCAGGGAACAGTGTAGTTGTCATACGGCTTCTTTCATGAGAGAGGTACGATTGACCCAGGAAACAAACGACTGAAGAATCTTCTCCACGACGCCACGAGTGACCTCATCTGACAAGCGCAGATCCTCATCAAACTTCGACCTGGCCTGCGTGATGAGCAACTCCGGGCGATTCATTGGAAGGGCATCAAGATGAAACAGCACGGTCCGCAAGGCAACCTGTGCACGAATTGTACCACCATTGCCGGTAGCTGCTCCAACCAGTAAGACAGGTTTTTGCTGAAGGGGGCGAATGGGGCCGCGGCTCAACCAGTCGAGCGAATTCTTTAACACTCCACTGTAGGAGTAGTTGTATTCTGGTACGGAGAAGATCACTCCGTCGGCCTGTTCAATTCGGTTCTTAAGATCAGCTACAGCGGTCGGTATTCCCTGAATCTCTACATCTTCATTGTAGAAGGGAATATCATCCAGCGTCACGATATCAACCGTCACACCTTCCGGTGCTAACTCCGTAAGAGTCCGTAACAAAGCCGTGTTAAAGGAGCGTTTCCGCAGTGATCCCGAAATGGCAACGAAGTGCATGATTATGGTCTTTTGTGTGTGGCACGGTAGAAGACGATTCAACTTACGAAAAAATGTGTTGCAACACAGAAAGGAGATGGGGAGGCAGATGGGGAGGCAGGAGGGGTTAAAGGTGGGGTTGATGGTGGGGTTAAAGGTGGGGTTGATGGTGGGGTTGCGACTCTGCCTTTATACCTG
>DDUR01000018.1:57503-58028 GCA_002344895.1 Ignavibacteria bacterium UBA2333 | reverse complement strand
ACCATCCCCCACCTTCCCCCACCTTCCCCCATAACAATACATGTCCATCCTGCTTTCTATAACACTCTTGTTTGTTTCTCCGGGAGAATCGGTGCGGGTAATCGTTCCACCCGTTGTCCAGTCGGTGAATACAATCGATGTGCTCGTCCCGCGCAAGGGTTTTGCCGTCTATAATGCTCCATCCGGAAAGCGTATCGGGACAGTTGTTATCGTTTCAACGGCTCCAGATGAAGAGGGGTTAACATGGATTGCACTGCGCAATCTGCAAGGTGTTGTTACGCGCGCTGATTCGGCAGATGTGGTAGAATGGACACTCGGGAATCGAGCATTGCGGGCAGATTCCGTATCAACAAGGGCAGTACGTGTGATGTCAACAACGTGTCAGTCGTGCTGGATAAAACTCGACGATATTACATCGGCTGGATACATTGTTTACGAATACGATCCGAAGAAGCCGGGTACATTGTATCAGTCTGTCGAACAGATTTCGCGGCCTTAAGGCAGCGTAACCCTGCGTCAGCCAGC
>DDUR01000018.1:0-57275 GCA_002344895.1 Ignavibacteria bacterium UBA2333 | reverse complement strand
CAGCGTAACCCTGCGTCAGCCAGCGTAACCCTGCGTCGGCAAGCGTCACCTCGCGTTAACCCAGCGCTAAAACATAATCAGGACGATCGGCCCTATTTGGTACGTCTAGGCCCTTTCTCGGAAACGTGTCCGCTACAGGTTGTGTATCTGTCGACATAAGGTCGTTATTCACAAAGGTTATTTCTACGGCATCGGGAATGTTAAGAACGTCGCAGTACGATCCACAGTTGTTTCCGTGAATGTGGACGTTGGTAAATTTCGTTGTGAGTTTTTCAAATGCCGACATAAACAGATCCGGACGTGTTGTGAGACCATGGAACTCTGCGGTAATACATGATATCATCTCGGCATGAGTTACAAGATCTTGTATAACATCATACTCTCCACCTTCTATATCCATCTTTATGAATGTTCCGTGCTGCTGTCCGTTTGAATAGCGTAACAGTGTTGGTATGGATACATCCGTATCGGTATCCTTTGGGCCAACCATCTTCTCAATGTGAACATGTGGCGCAGAGAATAACATTCGATAGTTGGCAGCCAACTCTCGATGTTCCTCATACTTTCGCACCTTTTGCCCCTTGCCCAAGGCCGTATAGATTATACCTTTTATGCGCGCAATTCTATCCATACGCTGAAACTGTTTCGCAGCGATGGTGCCATCTACACCAATAATCTTTGCAGATGGGTTACGCCGACGTATGTCAAGGTCAAACGTCCAGTCCCTACCCAACCCTAACGAAAGCACTGTAGTAGCTGACGTAAGTATGTGCTCAGGAACGACATATCCGCCATCACCATCAGGCCGGCCTACACGAACAAGAGATTGAATGGTAAAGGGGCGAAGGGCGCTATGGTCAATAACACAGCGTGCAGAGGAGTTGATCATGTCGAGACTGACTTGATTTCTCTGATTACGTTTCATAACTTGCTGGCTACGTGACAACGGTCTGCGAGTAAGGCGACGGTATTAGATTGTGCAACCCCTCGCAGGCCATTTTTTATTCTAGCGACATTACAAAACAATCTGACGTTATGCTGATTCTCGTCTGCACGTTGTTACTGTTTGTTGTCCCTTCCGTCCTGTTAGCACAAGAAGTTGGCTCTCCTGCCTCGTATCGAAGTACGGTTCGCATCATCATCGACCATCATGGAGATAGTCTTGAAGCCGAGTCTCAAAAGAGTATACGAATCCGGTACGGTACACAACGTTCAGAGGAACTGGAAGGACTTCGAGAGTTTGAGACCTTTTGTGACCCGATAACATCATTACGAGCAACATATAATCTTAGTCGTATTTCTAATAGCCGCTTGATTGTAACAACTACGTCTACAAGTGACGCATTTCTGAGCGATCAGAAGGAAAACCTGATCCGCATCCCGGTTGTACCCGTACTTGGTGATTCCCTTGAATACACCGTTGAGCGCGATTGGCCCAACGTCAACTTTATTCCGCCAATTGCTGTGCCAAACGTTCCACTGTTGGAGAAGTACGAACTCATTATTGATCATCCTGATGACGTCCACATTTCTCTATCGGTTTACGATGCGCGTCACAGCGTTCGATTCACCGTGGATTCGTCACGTATTGGCAGAAAGGTCCTCCGTATAGATTCGATCCCGTATCAACCTCATATTCCGTTTTTTCCGTTCAATGATGTACTCTGTTATGTTGTTCTCAATGTACAGCACAACAAAGCACCGGCAGGACATAGTACACCAGCTTCCATGGCAACGTGGTATACATCATTGTTTCCACAGGAATTTGATCTCTCAGCATCACAGCGAGATAGACTCCTAGCACAATGTACGTCGGCGATGAACAGATCTGATTCTATGATCTGCGCCTTTGACTTTATTCGTCACAATATTCGTTATGTCTCCGATGTGCGCGGCACAGGAGCCTATGTTCCCCGGCGCCCATCACAAGTGATGGATCGACTGTATGGAGATTGTAAGGACCGTGCCCATCTTCTGTCATCCCTGTATCGATCACTCGGTGTACCGTCTGGCATCGCACTTGTCAGTGATCAGCGTGCGGAAGTTGTCCCAGGGTATTCGAATCTGCGATTGTTCTATCACGCTGTTACGTGGTATGTGATGAATGGTGATACACTACTTATCGACCCAACATCACGATTCTCTACGTTCTACCACCTTACGTCGGATATGCGAGACCGTCCAGTACTGCTCGTTGATGGAGCAAGATCTCGCTGGACTCGGTCCGCAACAGTGGATTCTGCGTTCCACTTCCGCATAACGTCGACCTTTTCGGATGATCACATGACGTCAGTTCCGTCAATAATTCTGCTTGGCACTGACGCTATTTCGCATGTGCGTTACCAGCGAACCTTTAACCCGGCAAGTAAACATGAAGAAGTTATCCAACGTCAGATGGGATCGTTACTCCATGGATTGAAGATCGAATCGCTTCACCTCACAGATACAACGTCAGATGTATGGACGGCACAATGTGTTTTGGACTACTCAAATCTTGTAACAGTACGTAACGGCAAAATCTTTGTCCCAATGAAGATTGGCGGTGTTATCTCATCCACAGTCCTTCAACGATTAGAAGACAAACTTCCCATTGAGCTTGAGCCTATCGCAGATATCGACATAGTACTTCAGTTCGCGAACAAGCGCAGTACACAGGGTGACACAACCGTCATGGTAGAAGGACCACGTGACGTTCGACATCAGGTCCAGTGTTACCAAGACGGCAATCAGAGCGTTGTGCGGCTTCGCACGAAGGTGGGTCGACGATGGTTTGCAGGTGAAGATCGTTCATCCATTCTTGAGTTTGTTCAATCGTACTTTCGGCTTCGCACATCACTGATTTCACTTCAATAGTTGTAACTTTCGTAGGTACTTGAACAGAATCAACAACTCGATAATCAGTCTCGACTATCTGTCTCAACACGTTCGGGACTCTCACGGCAATGGGATACATGTTATGAACCTTCGAACACAAGAATCACGATCAATGATCTTTCGTGTTGTCATCATTCTCATTATTGGGCTTAGTTCAACGTCATGCTCCAACTTGCTTATATATAAAGCAGAACTGCCGGGGATTCTGAGCATGACCGTACCCAAGATAAACATTGACTCACTGCAGGCCGCTTACCCTGGCGAATCTGCTGTAGTACTGCACAAGACATCGGATGCACATGAGAAGTACTATAGCGGTTATACCAGCACTCAAAGCCAGCTACGCGTGGTACGTAACCTGCGCTGGATTATTCTTGATCCGATGAACACACGAGCAGCAACAGTTACATCGACCTTCAACGATCTTATTGGTGTCCACGATATTGTAGTCTACACCTACCATCCCGACGGAACACGTCAATCATATTCATTCGACGAGTTCACTAAGGAACCGCTTGAGGGTTCCCGTCAGTTCAAACTCCCTTTAAAAAATGTAACACAAGGGACGATTGTTGATGTGTGGTGGTCAATGACGGCTGCTTCGGATAAAAACTTTATGGGTTGGGAGGGGGTAACCCTCGCAGACTCAATTGGCCCGGTACTTTACTCCTCGCACCGACATAGATATCTCTCAGGCATGAATATCTCCTATACAACTTTTGGAGACTCTACAATCCGCGTCACGAATAACCAGGACGCGACTGCCTACATCTTTGAAGCCTCTAACCTGCCAAGACTGCGAACTGAGGCATATGAACCCATTGAAATCTCGAAGAATCGCGCTATTAAAGTTGTTTCTGACGTTTCATTCAAGAGGTCCTTTGGCTTTGGCACGTTCTGGGAAGACAACCGGGAATGGCTCTACAACTTCCATAAAACTGGCCGAAAGTCTCTCCAACACGATAAGGCACTTAACGATACGGCTCGCAACATTGTTGCAAAGTGTAGGACCCGACTTGACACACTTCAGGCACTCAAAAGCTGGATTCGAGCCAAATTTGCCTTTGATTCCCGCGGAGGTGAAAAGGGCAACCAGGCTGACTACCTTTACTACAGGGGAGGTGGCTCGAGCATAGCAATGGCATCACTATATGCCATAATGTGTGAACGGCTAAACATACCAGCACGGTTCGTAGCGGTCTACAACCGAATCATGGCACCGTTCGACTCCGTCTACCGCGGCGGCAACTACTTTAACATGTGTGCATCACTTGTTGAAGACAACGGTCGACACTATATCGCTATGTTTACGGATGACGACGTTCCCATTAACCTGACGTATAAATCGCAACTTCATCAGCCAATGCTGATCTGTGATCGTGATGATGAATGGCCAAACTTTATCCTGGACGTAAAGCTTGAGAACGACACACTTCTTGATCAGGACTCAATAGACTGCACTATACGTCCAGACCGCAGTATCCATGTTGTAACTCAAAGAGTAACAACAGGATACAATGCCATGGATCTGCGCAAATCGTTGCGTGAGAGTAAACCCGAAGATCGTGTAAACGTGATTCGAAAGCTGCTCGTATCAAACGAGGATGAAAACACCAACGTAGCGATACGAATTGAGGGTCTCGACTCGGTTCATCTTCCGTTGCGTGTTACCGCAGAGTATGATCTACCGTCATCATTGGCGTCGTCTGGTTCAGAAACGGTGCTAAAGATTGCTAGCGTTGTTCCGCGTTCAGAGTTGTTTGAGAATGTAGATAGTACAAACCGACTGTATCCCATCGTGATCTATTCCAACCAACGAATGAGCAGACGTATCACCGTACGCTATCCGTCGGAGTGGACTGCTCAGCAGTCAGATGTGACATCTGAGATTTCGTGTGCGGCTGCATCCTTTACACATCGACAAACAAGTGTGAACGGTGCCTTGACAATTCAAGAGACAGCAAAGCTTCATGTTGGACAACATCCTACATCAGACATTGGCAAAGTCGCCCAGATCGCGCAGCAAGTCAACCGTCCGGTTTTCCGCGACATCGTGTTTGCCACACAGCCGTGATGCAAGCACACGAACTTTTTGGAACGCCATGACTGCATCGTCATATTATTGATGCTCAACTCAATGGCATGTGTTTGTGGAAAGACATGTTTGGGTTTTCAGAGTTAGCTGCAGACCAACACCTTTACATTGGTGCAGTGGCACGACATTCCTTTCGTGAACTCACGCGTACGGCCTTCAGCATGATGTATCCACTTGTGTTTCGATGATGTACGATCTAACGTTCTACACAAACACTGGTATGTGCGTATCAAGATCACTATGAGACTAACATCATCATAAATGTCAGTTCCGCAGGTGTTTAACCAAGGCGATTGATTCTACGGGATGACAACCACCGGCACCCACGTTCTGCCTGCTTGAACAATCCAGAGTCCACTGCGTAGAGTCTGTCTTATCTCACTCCACGTAATGCCCTCAGTACTTCCATAAACTCTTTCACCATGAAGAGATACAACGGCTGAAACGATGTCCGTGTCGAGAAGCTGATAATGACCCTGTGCGGGCGGTGCTGATTCATTTTCCACGAAACCGGATATCGTAGTAACATGCTGCGCACAGAAAACAGCTGCGAGGGAGTCGACCAAGGCAGCGTTATGAGGTTCGTGAGCAATACCAACATAGCTGACAAACTCCAGCTGAGATGGCAGTAATCCACGTTTGCTGAGTTCTCGCTCAAGAAAACAACTGCCAGCAATCATCGGATAGTTTGCACCAACGTCGAGTGGCATCCCCCATAACCCTCGTCGACGCTCACACGCTACAACAGGATCTTCTGTTTGATGATACAGGAAGAGTGGAGGTGGCGATGTCTGCAAATAGGCCGTATCAAGCAGACCACCAAAGAGTCCAACAACAGCGCGAGGCCGAATGTATCTCGGTAACGACTCGAGACGTGGCCGAGGGAACCGTTCAAAGAGTCGCTCAACGTCACGAAGTGTGTCTGCGGAGGGAAATCTTCTTTGAGCAGTATCAAGAAACACGTTTGTGAGAGCGGCAATTGCACCTGCACTGTATCCACCAATCACAATTCGCGAAGTGTCAATCTCGTAGTCATCTGCATGATCGAGTGTATGGTGAATCGCTGATCGAATATCGACGATAGCACGCCAGGCAGCTCTGCACACTTCGGCTGTGTCGTATGCAAACGGTGGGTCCACCGGAAAGGGTGAGTAGAATCCTAATCGATACCCAATTGACACAGCAACGTAACCGCGTTGTGCCCAACGTTGACAAGCCCAAGCAACGTCACGCCGAGATCCAGCAACAAAGGCTCCACCATGAATCCAGAATACGACGGGTCTGTTCCGCACGCCATTCTCAGGTACGTACACATCATACTGGAGGCCTTCAGAACCTGAACGAAACGTTGTGACAGTGTCGTACACAACGTCATGCTCCACACGATAGTCATACATGCGTGTCACAAAGTCCTGCCCCATCACCGTCGCAATGGCAACAGGTACAATTATTAGGGCTATCAGGCTGCGTCGCATACGTGGGCGCAGTATACGGGGTTTATAAGGTTTTGCCATCTTGCAGTATGCCACTGCTTGTAGCACTTCTATGTTCTTGTTGTTTGATCGTCGTTGGGTGTTCATCCACACGATCATTGTCATCGAACGCAGCTTCGTATGTAAAAGGTGCACTCGATGAGGCTGAAGGCCTGCTTGGCACGGATTACTGTGCTCGAGGCACAACTCCGGATTGTTTTGATTGTAGTGGATTTACCACGTGGTGTTTTGCAAAGGCAGGTATTCAACTTCCTCGCACATCGTCAGATCAGTACACCGTTGGTAAAGCAATACAGCGAACGGCACTTGAGCCCGGTGATCTTGTATTCTTTCGTACAACGGGATCAGGCATCTCTCATGTTGGAATTGCCGTCGATCGACAGCGATTTATCCATGCGAGTACTTCATCCGGTGTGATGATATCGTCGTTCGATGATAGCTATTGGAGACCCCGATACGTTGGGGCTCGAAGGATTGGGGAGTAAGGATTGTCTGCCATTCCGGCAGCCTGTAACCGTCATAGCGTCATAGACTTCCCGCCGATACTGACATTCTGACAGGCAAAAGCACGTTGGCACGGTTTTCCGAGGAGTGGTTTTCGTCGCCATGGTGGCGACTCTCCATCTCCCCTGGAACATCATGTACAAAACACTTTTTCACCGACCTGTCAGGAGACAAGCCATGAACATCATCAAGGTTGATCCGTTCCGCGGATTCGACGGGATGTTCCGTCGTATGAATGAAATCGTCGACGAAGTACAACGCGGAGGACTTCGATTCGAAATGGGTGACTTCGCACCCCGTGTTGATGTGAAGGATGACGCTAAAGCAGTTATCGTTCACGCCGAACTCCCTGGACTCACAAAGGACGATGTGAAGATCACACTCAGTGATGATCGTATCCTCACCATTCGCGGCGAAAAGAAACGCGAAGAAACAACGGAAGAAACAAGCTACCTGCGTGTAGAACGTTCCTACGGATCCTTTACGCGTTCCTTTAACCTGCCCGAAAATCTTCGTACGGATGCTGTGACTGCATCGTTCGAAAACGGTGTGCTCACCATTACGGTACCAAAGGCCGAGCCTGCTGTACCGAAAGAACAAGAAATCTCTATCAATTGACGAGTGGTAAGGGGGCTCCTGCGGAAGGGGCCCCCTTTGCCCCGTTCATCTTTACTACAAGGACCAGCAAACGATGGGAAAAATCATTGGAATTGACCTCGGCACCACAAACTCCTGTGTTGCCGTCATGGAAGGCACAACACCAGTTGTGATTGCCAACAGCGAAGGGATGCGCACAACACCATCCGTCGTTGCATTTACAAAAAATGGTGAGCGACTTGTTGGTCAAGCCGCAAAACGCCAAGCCGTTACGAATCCGAAGAACACGGTCTACTCGATTAAGCGCTTTATGGGTCGTACCATGAGCGAAGTCTCTGACGAGTCGAAGGACGTACCGTATACAGTTGTTGCCGGTGACGGTGGCTCTGTACGTGTGGATGCTGATGGTCGTGTGTATTCACCGCCAGAGATCTCGGCTATGATTCTGCAGAAGATGAAGCAGACAGCCGAAGATTACCTTGGTGAGAAGATCACCGAAGCGGTCATCACCGTTCCTGCCTACTTTAACGACACACAACGTCAGGCCACAAAGGATGCCGGCGAGATCGCCGGGCTTACCGTTCGTCGTATTATCAACGAGCCAACGGCTGCAGCACTTGCCTATGGCCTTGATAAAAAAGGACAGAATCAAATTGTTGCCGTGTATGACCTCGGTGGCGGTACGTTTGACATTTCTATCCTTGAAATCGGTGACGGCGTTTTTGAAGTAAAATCAACCAACGGTGACACACACCTTGGTGGCGATAACTTTGATCAACGTCTTATCGACTTCCTTGCCGACGAGTTCAAGAAGTCAGAGGGTATTGATCTGCGGAACGACCCAATGGCTCTGCAACGCCTGCGTGAAGCCGCAGAAAAGGCCAAGATCGAGCTTTCGCAGATGCTTCAAACAGACGTCAACCTGCCGTTTATCACGGCTACACAGGATGGACCGAAGCACCTTAACGTGAACATCACACGTGCAAAGTTTGAGCAGCTCTGTACAGACCTGTTTGATCGTTCACTCAAGCCATGTGAAGGCGCACTGCGTGATGCCAAACTCACACCATCACAGATTGATGACGTCATTCTTGTTGGCGGTTCAACACGTATCCCGAAGATTCAGGAACTCGTGAAAAACTTCTTCGGCAAGGAACCATCAAAGGGTGTAAATCCTGATGAAGTTGTTGCCGTAGGTGCTGCCATTCAAGGTGGTGTTCTGGCTGGTGATGTGAAGGACGTCCTGCTTCTCGACGTTACACCACTTACCCTTGGCATTGAGACCATGGGCAGTGTCATGACGCCGATGATTCCAGCGAATACGACAATTCCACATCGCAAGTCGGAAACGTTCTCAACGGCTTCTGATAACCAGCCGTCGGTTGAGATTCACGTCCTGCAAGGTGAACGCCCAATGGCTGCCGACAACAAGACCCTCGGCAAGTTCCACCTTGACGGTATTCCACCGGCACCGCGTGGTGTTCCCCAAGTTGAGGTAACGTTCGACATTGATGCGAACGGTATTCTCAGTGTAACGGCCAAGGACAAGGCAACCAACAAGGAACAGAACATCCGCATTACGGGATCGAGCGGTCTCGACAAGAATGAAGTTGAGCGCATGAAGCGTGAAGCTCAGGAACATGCGGCTGAAGACAAGAAGCGTAAGGAAGAAGTTGAGCTCCGTAATCAGGCAGATCAGCTCATCTTCTCTACCGACAAACAACTCAAGGAGTTTGAAGGTAAACTTGATGCTGATACGGTAGGACGTATTACCAAGGCCAAGGACAGACTGGCTGATGCAGTGAAGAACAATGCGTCGGATATCCGTCCTGCTATGGATGACCTGAACCGTCTGTGGAGTGAGGCCTCAACAAAGATGTATGAGGCAGCGTCACAGCAACCACCAGCAGATGCCGGTTCCGCATCCTCATCGTCATCAACGTCAACCGACGACGGCAACAAGGTAGAAGATGCCGACTATACCATCGTCGACGAGAAGTAACCCATCGTCCGGGATATCAGAGCATTGATATCCCACGCCAACAGAGCGCCCGTATCGATGTATTTCGATACGGGCGTTTTGTTTTCAAAAGTTCTTTGTCCCCTCTGCTGCCGTGTGACGTCGGCCCCTTGTGCCCCCTAACCCGGAATCATACCAACACGGCGGCGTTCTCTTCGTGATCTCTCGGTGTTCTCTCGGCAAAATACCTTTCCGGCGTATCTTTCCGCTATGAAGTCATCCCGTACGACGGCTGTGGACCTGCATGAACACACGGCAGGTCAGATCACGGTCTTTGCCGTTCTTGCTCTGGCCAGTATGTGTGCACTCTACGTCTTTGTTGCAGCACCTGCTCTGGAGTCGTTTTTTGCGTCGTTTTTAAGAATGGATGCCGTTCAGGACGGAAGTAAGGTTGTCTATGCACTCGGTGAGAGTCGCTCAGACACGGTATCTACCGGCTTTACAACATGGGGTTTGGTGGATGATGAAGTTGTTGCAAAACAGAGTATCATTACGGCCAACCCTGAAGATGTGACGTTCCAGGCAACCTACGTCTTTCGTCCATTCCAGGCACTTCTGCCCCTCGTTGTTGTAGGCGGTATCGTTCTGGCAGCCATTATCACAGTTGTATTCCCAACCGGCTTTGTCCGCCAGAAGATTGAACGGGAGATTCTTACAACACTTGACCGTATTGCCGTTACCCGGTATGGTGAACACACCAATGAGGAAATCCGGCGACTTCGTAAGGACATCTCAACGGCTGATTTGCGGAAACTTCATGACCTTGCAGATACCTATGGTATGCCGTACTCAGATCTCGAGCTCTTGCAAGGGGCTTTGAGATGGGGCGAATCAAACGGATTCCAGCGAGTTATGCGCACACACGATGCCATGAAGTTTTACATGCGAGAATACTTCACGGATCGGTACAGTAACACCATTCTCGGTCTTGTCTACATCGGTGCTGCAGTTCTGATTATCGTCATCGGAATTCGTGGCCTCAAGTTTTTACCAGCAACAGATCCGAGTATTGTCCTCGGTGCTCTTGGTCTTGAGTTTATGCTGCTCGTGACGTATGCTGTGGTGTTGATGTATGGACGTAGTGATGAACAGCAGCGAACTACGTCAGAACGTGTATCACAGTCCGATACGGGTGTCGACGCAGAAACCGAACAACTCCTTCGTGCCTTTCTTGCCGTGCCACGTCGTGAGGACGCAGCGTGAAAACAGACGACCCACGGTTTGCTGTCCGCCAGCGGATTACCACAGCTATAGAACGATGGCGTGCCGGTGCAGGTGATGTGCTGGTTCTGTCTGGTGAACCCGGCCTCGGCAAGAGTTTTATCCTTTCATGGATTGAGTCACTACGTGACGCTTCTACAACCGTTGTCCGCGTCGACTGCCGTCCACCCATTGGTACGATCAATACGAGTGCCATCACGCCTCTGCAGCCCTTTGGATTGGCGGTTGAGCAGCTCTACCTACAATCTGAAGAAACGGCAAAAAAACGACTGGCCTTAAACGTTGGTATGTCGTTACTCTCTGCGATTCCTCTTGTAGGCGACTTTGTTTATGCCGTAAAGGCCGTTTCTCAGGACGTAAACGAATACAAGCGCGAAACAGCGGCATTACAACAGAAAAAGAAGGCCGCAGTACGAGACTGTATTGACACGTTACGGGCCGTTGCCGAACGCCAGCCGTTTATCCTCTGTGTTGATGATGCCCAATGGTCAGACTCTCAGAGTGTTGAAGTCATTCGTCAACTTATTGACGAAGCTGGCTCACACAAGATTCTTATCATCTGGGCATGCTCACCTTCTGTGGTTCGGCGCGTCAACACACCACTTGCCACTCTGCTTCGTGCACCAGCTGTCGTTGAGCGAACCACGGAGCTCCACGGTGTTGAACGAAGTGATGTCCTTGGCCTTGTACGTAGTGTGATTCCTGCAGCAACAGTGTCCGACAAAACACTCGACAAACTTTTTGAACGTAGTGCAGGCACTCCGGGCATTATTGTTGAATACGTCAAGTACCTCCAGCATGCAGGATACGTTGGGGCCGACGGCGTGGTTCGCGATGACGGTGTTGATGATCTCGCCGTACGAGCCAGTGACCATCCTGCAACGGATATTGTCCTGCGCGACATTTCCGAGGAAGATGCCGTTACACTCAGTATCTGTGCTGCCGAAGGCCGGGAGTTTACGGCCTTTCTTGTTGCTGCTGTGATGAACGTTGATGTTGTTTCGGCTATCAGACTATTACGACGTCTTGCACAACAAACCGGACTCATCAAGAGTGTTGGAATGCGAGCACGGTACGGCATAAAGACCACAACGTATGAGTTTACGCAGGCCTTTGCCTATACGTACTTCCTGCATCGACCAGAATACGAGGAACGTCGTGCCCTGCACCAGCGGATTACGGAGATCCTGGTTCGAGAACACGATGCGGCATCGATTGATGACGTTCGACATCAGATTGCAGCAATAATATCTGCACACAGTGCCCAAGCCGAAGATGAGCAGACAACACAGCGAATGCTCCAGGAATCGGCGCGTGCTGCTGAAGACATTGGGGCAAACGATATTGCCATCCTCATACGTACATCACTGTTAAAAGCGTCGACACCCGAAGCTGACGAATCGGTCTCTGCCGAAGCACATCAGGACGTGGACATACCAACAACGGCGTCGAATGGTACATCACAGATCGACCTTCGATCCATTGCTGATGATATCGTCCAGGGTAATCCCCTACGTGCTGTAGCCGTTTGCACAGCACTCCTGCAGCATTCAAGTGCCTCGGACATGGTTCACCGCGAACGACTCTTACTTCGTGCCCTTGCTGCACGGGCATGTGCAGAGGTAGATCGATTTGACGAGGCCGAGAACCTTCTCCAGGCTGCCGAAGCCGACGTCACCACTCTCGATGACCGTTGTATCCTGCTCAATGTTCGCGCAGCCGTAGCCCTTCGACACGGAAACACGGAACTGGCTGATTCTCTTTTGCGTGAAGCTGCAGAGACATCGGCCGATTCATCACGACATCTTCGACTGTTGACACTCGGCAACATCATACTCACAAAGCGTCGGCGCGGTGACAACGACACTGATCGCACCGAGCGCCACGTGCGGAAACTTGCCGATGCCATGGGCACACCTGCCATTCGTACGGACCTGAGGCTCTGATTCCGTACTTTGACGTCCATGAAGGTCGTCTATCTCCCTCTCGTTGTTGCCTGTGTGACCATCGTTTCCGCACAGGATCATCCAAACGTTCGCCACATGGAGCGTGCCTTTCCCACCCCAAAGATGGAAAAGGTTGTCTTCCCATACCTTGTGCCGATGATGTTACCAACGACGTTTCCATCGTCGTTTGATAACGTCAACATGATTGCCGCAGAAGCCGATCAACTCCCGGCTCAGAACGAATCAAGTATTGCCGTAAATCCCAAGAATCCGCGGAACCTCATTGGATCAGCGGTTGACTACCGTGGTGGCGGTTCTACGTGGGCCTATTATTCGCGTGATGGAGGTGTTTCCTGGAACAACGTCACCCTTGGACGTGCGCGTCCGGGCTGGTCGTCGAGTAATGATCCATCCGTCTGTTTTGACCACGAAGGCAGAGGATACCTTTGTTACGGCGGATTTAATCGCCAAGGCAATGTTCAATTTGGTGAGAATGGCATCTTCGTGAGTACGACCACAGATGGTGGTCAAACGTGGGACATGCAGCATACGGCTGTGATCATTCACACGGGTATGCAGACGGCCGACTCATCGTTTGAGGACAAGTATTACATCCATGCCGACACATCATCGGCCAGTCCTTATCGTGGCCATCTTTACATTCCGTGGAAACGTGTTATCAATCGCGACTCATCAACCGGCATCGTCATATCGAAGAGTACGGATAAGGGGCGAACATGGGGCGCGCCCGTCGCTGTCTCCAACCGGTTCCCTCGAACAAGTGAAGACACAACCTTTGGTCAGAGTTTTCCGCTGGCACGTACCGGTCCTGACGGAAGTGTGCACCTAGTATGGAACAGTGGTACCGAACGTGCCGTGCGGTATGCACGAAGTGGTGATGGTGGTGTAACGTGGACAGCACCGAGGATTCTTCACAACTACAATCCATTCGGTGAAAAGAGTACAATCTCTGGTCAGACAAACAGTCGCGTGAAGGGTGTTGTACGTGCAGAGGCATATCCAACACTTGTCGTTGACAATACAAACGGCTCACGTCGCGGCTGGCTGTATTTGTGTTGGGCAGCTGATCGAATTCCGAACGTCTATTTCTCGCGCAGCACTGACAATGGAGAAACATGGTCGGCACCAACCATTGTGCACTCAGACACAACAAACGACCAGTTTTGGCCGTGGATCGCTCTGGATCCAACCAGTGGCAATCTCGCTGTGATGTACTTTGACTCACGCGATGACGAAGCAAACATCCTTGTAAACTGTTACGTGAGTCATTCCACTGATGGCGGTACAACATGGGTAGACCGGCGTGTTGGTGATGCTGAAAACGACCTTCGTCGTAATCCGTTTGATGGCAACACCTTTGCCGGTGACTATTCAGGGTGTGACTACTACGATGGAACGGTCTATCCATCATGGGTAGACATGCGTAACGTGACACAATTGAACTCTGCCGACAACGACGTCTACACTGCAGTTGTACGAACAACGGCACCGGGATCGCCGGAAACGTTTGATGTGACAACAATTGCAACGGACAATCGCGCCCTTGATCTCACGTGGTCGGCCGTTACAGAACGTACGTTCGGTCAGCAGTTAGACACAACGGGAGCACGGTACATTATCCGTCGTAATGGCACGGGTATCATCGAACTGCCTCTGAACGTGACATCGTACCGCGACGAGAACCTGACACCGTGGGAGATGTACCGGTATGAACTACGTGTCGTAGCGGGCACCGATACAAGTGGTGTACGTCGCGACAGTGCGCGGGCAGGTGGAGCACGCCTAGCGGCTGCTCCCGAGATTCTTTCGGCACGTGGTAATGACGACTCAACGATTGTCTTGCGTATTCAGCTTCCGCGTTTCCGGGCCGATGGTGAAACACCATTGTCAACACTGACAAGTATTCGAGTTCGTGAAGGATCAAACACTCTGCAGGAACTCGATCTTGATGTGCGTGACACAGGTACCGTGATTGAGCGCACCGTTCAAGCAACGGCATCTGGATGGTATCACCTCTACGCTGATGCCGGATCGGATCAGGAATCAACAGTAGTTTTTGGTGAAACGAGTGACACGGTGATTGTCTTTACGGGAGACATCCGCCGTCGGCGTCAGGACTTTGCTGAGTGGCCACGTCTGTTACGACTGCGTGGCTCCTGGAATGTCCGCACCGACTTTGTACGCAGTGGCGGCTCTCTCGAAGACACACCTGGATCATCCTATGGTCCAATCCAACGCGACTCCGTAATCCTGCATCCCTTTGTGATGGACGGCGAGAATACCCTCACGATATCAATGTGGCACGCTGCCTTCTTTGATCCGGGTGACACGGCCGTCGTTGAAGTTGGGTCATCACGTGAGGGGCCATGGACCACGGTAGGTACCTTTAATGCAGGAACTGAACCGCGATGGGCAGATATCACCAAGGGTGATGATGCATGGCGACTCAGTGTGTTGACGGCACGTGTCAAACCGGCCGATACGGCATACGTTCTGCTTCGCACACGAACGAATGCATCCCGGCACTCCGATGGTTGGTACGTTGATGAAATATTCTACGAAACATCAACGGGCGTCAACAGTGACAACCTCATCCTTGACGTACGTCCTCTGCCAGTTGGTCTGTCCGCATCAATCGGGCTACCAACAGTATCACCTATCGTCAGCGTCGACGTCCACGACATCGTAGGACATCATCATAACGTCACGTGGCAACACATAGACCATACCCTTGTTCTCGACACACGGTCACTGTCCAGCGGAACGTATATCGTTACCATCCGCACAGAGGGTGGTGATGTCTATCGAGCAAAACTTCTGCGAGAGAGGTGAGGGGAGGTGGGGTTAATGGTGGGGTTAAAGGTGGGGTTAATGGTGGGGTTAATGGTGGGGTTAATGGTGGGGAGGCAGATGAGGAGGCAGTTGGGGAGGCAGATGGGGAGGCACCAAAGCACCCCGGAGGGGTGCCGTATTTCAGCCCGGGGTAACACCCCGGGATCAGCCCGCATAACCCGGCGTCAGCCAGCGTCAGCCAGCGTCAGCCTGCGTCACCTCGCGTCACCCGGCGTCACCCCGCGTCACCTCGCGTAACCCTGCGTCACCCGGCGTCAGCCCTTTAACTCAAACTTAACTCGTGTGCCCTTCCCGGCTTCACTTGTTACGCGGACAGGAGCTTGATGAGCTTCGAGGATGTGTTTTACGATGGCAAGACCGAGACCGGTGCCGCCAACTGTTCGTGATCGGTCTTTATCGACACGATAAAAACGCTCAAATATGCGGCTAAGGTGTTCCTCTGGGATACCAATGCCGGTGTCTGTAATGGAGCAACGTACGTTTTTACCTTCGGGAACGGCACCAACTGTTACTGTACCACCCGGCACGTTGTACTTAATTGCATTGTCGATAAGATTTGTGAGTACCTGAGTAAGTCGTTCCTTGTCGCCATAGACGGTAATTGAATCTGGGGTTTGCGGATCAACAATCACGGAGACGTTTCGTTGTTCTGCGCGTAGCTCGAGGATATGAACAACATCACGCATGAGCTCGGCCATATCGAAGTACCGGAAACTCAGTCGTAACTCCCCACTCTCGATACGAGAGATATCGATTAGGTCGCTTAACAGCGTATTTAATCGCAATGCATTTGAATAGGCCTTTTCGAGGAACTGCCGACTCACAGCCGGATCGTCAACGGCACCGTCGAGTAAGGTTTCGAGATATCCTTGAACACTAAAGATCGGCGTTCGTAATTCATGCGACACGTTTCCGATAAACTCACTGCGCACACGTTCAAGACGGCGCATTTCGCTGATGTCCTTACTTGCCTTTTCCGCGAGGTTGTTCACTGACTCGGCAACACGACGAACATCGGAATGGGCTGACGGTGGGAGGTTGATATGCCCCTTTACCGCCCCTTTCACAATAGCATCCGTCACATCAGATACTTCACGCAGATGCCGTACAAGCCTGCGCTGCACGGTTATCACCCACGCAACGTAGGAGATCGATGCGATGGTAAGGACAAGAAGACTAACGACGAAGGGCGTCATTCCGCAAGGTACGGAGGACGTCAGACCTGTTCACGGAAACGGTATCCCACACCCTTTACCGTTTCGATCCAGTTAGAGTAGGGGCCAAGTTTCTCGCGGATCTTGCTGACGTGGACGTCAACCGTCCGATCGATAACGTAGACACTCTCACCCCAGATACGACGTAAGAGCGACTCGCGCGTAAAGACCTTACCACGGTTTGAGGCAAGGAACGCCAACAGTTCAAACTCCTTCTTCGGGAAGAAGCTTTCCTTGTTGTCGATCTTTACGGTATAGTTCTGGCGGTTAACCTCCAGTGCGCCAATACGCAGAACTTCGGGAGCGGCAATCGTTTCGGTCCGTACTCGCTCTGTGCCCCGGCGTAGGATTGTTTTTACCCGAGCCAACAGAACACGCGGACTGACCGGCTTCTGGATATAGTCATCCGCTCCGAGCTCCAGGCCGAGGATTTGGTCGATTTCGCCAGACTTTGCCGTAAGGAAAACAATAGCTGCTCCAGCCGTTTCTGGGTCCTGGCGAAGGTGCCGGCAGACTTCAAATCCGTCCATACCGGGCATCATAATGTCCAGAACTACAAGGTCTGGCCGCACTTTCTGGGCAGTTTCGACCGCTGCCGTGCCGTTTGAGGCAGTATAAACCTTAAAGCCTTCCTTACTGAGATTGTAGGAGATGAGATCGACGATGTCTTGTTCGTCGTCAACGACGAGTATCTTCTTTTCCATGCCGATTCCGGGTGGAGGTGTGGACGGTGGTTCCGTCATCTGCAAAACTACTGCAACTCCAAGCTCACGAACATGTTACAAATCCGTAATCCTGGCGAAGATCGTATGCCTTGTCTTCGTAGTTTTCGGGGCTACCCCCCGGCACCCCAATGTCCCAACGCGGACCATATGTCACCGTATGTATCCTCTTGACCTTGCTCCTGCGGACGACGGTGGCGTATGCACAGGATCGATCGGGGACACATTGGTACTTCGGTCAGCGTGCAGGGATGACGTTCGTTTCCGGAAACGTTGACGTTCTCGCGGATGGCCAACTTAGAACCAATGAAGGCTGTGCTGCTGTCTCCGATCCCGTAACAGGTGAACTACTGTTCTACACAGATGGTGTAACAGTTTGGAATCGACTCCACGATCCAATGCCAAATGGGCGGGACTTAAACGGTGACGTTTCAACGTCTCAAAGTGCACTTATCGTACCGGTACCCGGCTCGTCAACACAGTACTACATTTTTAACGCTGCACCAATCACATCGAGCGATCTGCGTGAACGGTGTTTCTGTCTGTATTACAGCGTCGTTGACATGTCTCTCGATGCTGGATTCGGAGAAGTGACAACGAAGAATGTTCAACTGTGGCAGGACATAACGGAACACGTAACTGCCGCTGCCGATTGTAGAGACGATGGCTGGTGGGTTATTGTTCGTAGTGGTGTTACTCGCGACTTCTATTCGTTCCGCGTTGAGCGAGGTAGAATTGACCCTGTGCCGGTTAAGAGTGATGCAAGTAATCCTACTCTCGTCGTTCGTGATGTTGGAACGATGACGGTTTCTCCTGATGGTCGAAAGTTAGTGATAACATCTGGTGGTGGAAGTTCACAACTCTATTCCGTAAATCCGGCGACAGGCCAGGTTACGGACGGCTTGTCGATGTTTCCTATCAGCGAGCAGCGTGGATCACATTATGGCGCTGCATTTGACAGAGACGGACGGTATGTATTTGTATCCGTTGCGCGAGAAGAAAACAACTCGCCGACACGTATCTATCGTTTTGATGCAACAAAGCAGACAGCACTCGACATTCAGGCAACACGTAGGCTTATTGGTGAGATTCCCGGAATCAGTGAGTGGGCAGCTCTTCAACTCGGCCCTGACGGTAAAATATATGTTGCACAACCGCGCACGCCTTACGTCGGAGTTATTGCCACAGAGCCAGGCTTTCCGGACAGCACCGTCTATACCGACAGTTCTTTGCGTCTGACCGGTGTATGTCAGAACGGTCTGCCGAATCTGCTGCACACATGGACAGGTGCATCAAGTGCTCGAGTTGCTGCATGTGAGACTCCGTTTGCGCAATTACTCACAGATTCTGGATGCGCAAATTCATGCTTTGAATTTCGCGATGTGAGTTTTGGAAGAATTGACTCTTGGGACTGGACGTTTGAAGGAGCTTCACCATCACGAGCCTTTGTTCAACATCCCAAAAATATTTGTTATCCAACACCTGGCACATTTCAGGTCCGCCTCATCGTCCGAAATCAATACGGCTCAGACACGGCTGTTGGGACCGTTGTCATTTCACCTCGCCCCACCGTTACTCTACAGGCATCCTCCGATACAATCTGCGATGGAGACTCCGTCGTACTCATAGCAAATGGAGCCAGTTCGTATGTATGGCGAAGTGCAACGGCAATCTCCGACTCGTCATCAACATCGATTACAGTGCGTCCGCGTGGTATGGCAATGTACACGGTTATCGGAACCAATGCGAACGGATGTGCAGACACTGCATCGATTACCGTGGCCGTGCGCCAGTTTCGCACTCCAAATGATGTAGTGATTTGCCGGGGTAGCTCAACGGTGTTACGAGCGTCGGGGGGACAAACGTATCAATGGACTCCAGCAACAGGACTTGACGATCCTACTTCTGCTTCGCCCACGGCGAGCCCCGATACCTCAACAGCATACGTCCTAACCATCACGTCAGGGAATTGCAGCGTTCGCGATACCGTCGTGGTGGTGGTGGTTGACACATTTAACGTTACCGTATCTGGCGACTCATCAATTTGTCGCGGATCGTCAACAGAACTCAGGGTTGATGCAGGATCAACGTTTCAATGGTCGCCGGCACGCGGGCTCTCTGCGACCAACATCTCCAATCCGATCGCATCACCCGATACAACAACAACGTATACGGTGATCGTTTCGTCGGTAGGCTGTATTGATACAGCAACGTTTACCATTATTGTTACCGATCCCCCACCGATCTCTGCTGGAAACGACGAGACGGTGTGTACTGGTGGCAGTGTTACACTTCGTGTGAACCATACCGTTGGTGCATCTGCAAGAGTCGTATGGTCACCTTCGACGGGGCTGTCTCGAACTGACACATCCGTCGTGGTTGCACAACCATCACAAACAACAACATACATTGTCACGGTCAGTGATATCACAGGATGCACGTCCGCAGATACCGTGACTGTCTCCATCGTTGACAGTCTCTTTCTCACGACGGATTCCCTTGTTGCTCTGTGTGCAGGTGACGCTCGACAGGTGTTTATCACGACGAATGCGTCTACGCTTCAATGGAATCCGACATCCGGTATCTCCGATCCAACGTCGCCGTCGCCCATCGTCAACCCCGACACAACGACAACCTACATTATCACAGCAACACAGGGAAGCTGTGGATTGAGCGATACCATTACGGTTGTTGTATCTACACTTGAGGTGAATATCGAAGGCCCTGAGACCATGTGTCGAGGTGAGTCTGTTGACTTGCTCGTGCGAGGTGGTGGTGTGCGTCATCGATGGACACCATCTGACGGCCTCAGCGATCCGAACATCGCTAATCCTATTGCATCACCAGAGCGAACAACAACGTATTCTGTCACCTCTTGGGATCGATTCGGTTGTGAGGCAAGGTCAACCTATACACTAAACGTCGAACCCTCCATAGTTGTACGACTGATCGCACCAACACTTACTGCGCCTGCAGGAAAAGAAGACCTTCATATTCCACTCGTGGTTGATGTAGCACCGAGCCAACTCCCCTTATTCATCCCGGAACTCCTTGTAGAGCTTACCTGCGACGTTGGAATATTTCGTCCTTTGGGCGCAAATGGTGCAACCCTGGCGCAAAGCACTCGCGGCGATGATCGAGTAATGCGCCTTACGATGCGCAACCTCAATATTATCTCACCACGCCAGACACTTGCAGAAGTTTATGGTGTGGTGTTACTTGGCCGGATGCAGTTCTCAACGTTACGTTGGATCAATTTTCTTGCAGACAATCCGGACTGCATGGTGCCGGTGTCAGATAGTGGCATTCTTTACGTTAGTGGATGTGCCGTTCGGAGTCGGCCCTTCCGACTCTTCTCAACAACAACCGTTACCGTAACAACACAGCCCAACGACAAAGCCCTAGAAGTTGTCGTTCGTGGTTCGCAGCCAGGGACAACGGACATTCGTGCTGTTGGTGTTGACGGACGTGTCTACGGTGAGCACCGAATCTATCGCCCCTTATCAAGCCCCTTACCTCAATCTGGTGCCGATGGGGTATTTGTGGACGAGGAGGAAAACGTCGTTCACCTGGACATGACGTCGGCCTCGGCAGGGATGTATTTCGTTGTTGTGACAACTTCTACGTCGACAGAGGCCATTCCCGTCAGCTGGATGCGCTAATTTTGCAGCATGTCCGTAGCACTGCTGGCCTCGGCGGCCCTCCATTTTACATCACCACCCGTCGTTGCCGATTCCGTTGCCGATTCGATTCGCACGGTTGTGTCACAACAGGTTGTTGTTACCGGTACTCGTTCTGAAGTCCGACTTAAAAACTCACCGGTACGGGTTGAGGTTATCGGACAAGACCGAATTCGTACAACGGCAATGATCACCATGGCCGATCTGTTAAAAGAACAGACCGGTTTGCTACTGTCGGGAAATGTGCGGACGGGTGTGCAGATGAATGGACTGGGTCCAGACTACACACTCATTCTCATAGACGGACAACCGATGGTTGGCCGAGTTGCCGGCGTAATTGACCTCTCACGTGTAAGTGTGGGCAACATCGAGCGGATCGAAGTTGTGAAAGGGCCAATGTCGAGTATGTACGGCAGTGAGGCACTTGCTGGTGTCATCAACGTCATAACCAAGCGTCCCGAGGACGGATGGTCGGCTCGGCTGTATGGACAAGGTATTTCGCGTGGACCATTGGAGAGCCAGGCCGAGGTTGGCTGGGGCAGTGACAGTATAGAAGTGTCAACCTTTCTTAATTACAAGAACCAGGCTTCGTACGCGCTTACGGTTGACTCAGTTACAACACCGTATAGTGGATTCCAGGACGGTACGGTACATACCAAGTTCCAATGGAGATTACCAGACGGGTGGAAGGTCGATGCGAGCATTCGTGCTTTTGGTAGTGAAACACGCGGCACCTTTATTGAAAGCCTCTTTGGACAAGTTGCAGAGAACTCGGGATCGGTAACGCAGACAGACCTTTCTGCGACGGCCGGGGTTGACTGGCAACACGGACGAGCTCAGCTTACGACAAAGGCCTATGTATCGGCATACTCTGAAACGTATGAGTTTGATGTTGATCAAGGGGGCAAAGGGGCAACAGATGATCTCGAACGAAGAATAGCACGACTCTATTCACAGTATCATCTGCTCGTTGGTGAAACGAACATGTTGAGTGTTGGTGGTGAGTTTCTGTATGACGACGTTGGTGGTACACGGTACTCGGATACCGTTGCACCTGATAAGCGTCCATTCTATCGGACAGGTGTCGCCTTTGCACAGTGGGAGGGACGGCCGGTTGATTGGATCAGTTACGTACTCAGTGCTCGATTTGACGGTAACAACGTCTTTGGAGAAGCCGTTAGCCCGCGATTTAGTGTCCTGTGGAAACCCGACCCTGACCATGTTCGGCTCTCCGGGAGTATTGGCACTGGATTTAAGGCACCGGATTTTCGACAACTCTTTGTGCAATTCAGCAATCGATTACCTGGTGCAGGATACGATTTGATTGGAGCAGCTGTTGTTGGGAACGACCTCCTACCAGAACGCAGTGTCAGTGTCGACATTGGTCTTCGATACGAGGATGCTGTTCGGGAGTTATCGCCGACGACAACCTTGCTGTATGATGCTGAGATTCGCTTCTTCCGTAACGATCTCAGGAATCTCATCGAATTTTACCTTTACGATCAGATTGGTGACAGACCGGTATACTCATATCGTAACCTTGCCAGGGCAACAACACAAGGATTTGAGACAAGCGTTAAGGGAGTTCTTGTGCTCCGCGACCTTGGTGTGATTGGGTTATCGTTGGGCTATCAATACCTGGACACCTATGACACTGAAGTCCTTCAAGCTATTGACGCCGGCACAGCCGGAACAATTGACAAACGCTTAACAAGATCAGACTACGGAGGACTTTGGGGAAGATCTCGGCATAGCGGTACGGCGCGACTGCAGTATGACAGTCCTGACAGGGCGTGGTCGGCCAACATTCGAGCACAGTATGTGGGCCGGTATGGCGATGAATCTCTGGACAAGAATGGTTTTGTTATATCTGACCCGGCACGTGTTGTCCTGGACCGAGACGACGAGTACGTTGCATCCTATGTTGTCCTCAACGTTGCTGCCCGACATTCTTTCTCCCTTGGCAGCCGACCTGTTACGATTGGCCTTGGAATGAACAACATCCTCGACATCCTCCGACCGACCCTCATACCAGGTCTTGTTGGGCGACAGCTCTTTGTGCAGATGAATATTGGGTTACTGCCGTAGAGAGCAGGACCGCACGGGAGTGTTGTGTGGGTATTCAACGGGTTTTGAACGTATCCTGTGAGTTGTCACCGCAGGACGATATCTGGTTATCTCAATACTATGTGAGTTGTGTATTTCAAACGGGCTTAAAGCCCTCAAACGCTTGAAGACAGGCGTTACAGTAATGAAGGCTTCGGCACAGTGTTGGTCCAAAGGGACTCTTCACGGTGGTGTTATGACTGCCGCAGTACGGACAAGCCGTCTCACTTAATACGTCAAGTGACAAGACGATCGACGTTGGTTCTGTTCCTGTGTCGGGAAGGGTAGCTGGAAGTGCAAGACCATGGCGGAGTAAGGCTGCACGCCCTTCATCAGTAAGTCTTGAGGTAGACCACGGCGTATCGTACGTGACGGATACATGGACGTTAGAAACACCGAGATTCCGTACGGCCTGTTCAACGTCAGCCCTCATGACATCAATTGCCGGACAGCCGGTGAACGTCGGCGTCATAATAACCGTTACATCGCTGGGCGACTGTACATCTACCTTGATGATAATACCCATATCGACGACGCTGATTGTTGGGATCTCCGGATCCTTAACGTCCTTCAGCGCTCGCCAAATGTCGCTCTCTTCAATTGTCGTCATCGTTGTTTCCATAGTACCTCTGTAAACAACGAATGTTACTGCGTGGTTCGATGTTGCATCATCGTCACCACTCGGCACCTGGATCTGTGCGGAAGACAACAGTCATTTCATCAAGAAGTGGTTGCAGATGTTCCGTATGGTAACCCTTCCTTCCACCCAGAACGGCAGCATCATGCTCAGGGATAATTAGACCCGCTTCCACCATTGTCGATCGTACAAATTCTTCCCATTGTGTTTTGAGTTCATCCTCTCCTGCAAACACTCCTTCACGGATGAGGGCCTGCTCATCAACACCATGCTCAAACATTCCTAGCGCAAACGGCCAACACGTCTCCAACGCCGATTGCATACGAGCTTTCGACTCTTCATTCCCGGCAGAAGCAAGACGAATAACCCACGTGCGGCCATGATAAACATGATACTTTGTTTCACCCTGAATCTTCGCAGCAAGTGCCGCTACGGATGCGATGCTACTGTTCTTTAGCATCGTCCAACGCAAGAACTCAGCTGCATCAAACAGAAAGTGCCGCATTAAGGAAAAGTCGTACTCTCCGTTAGGTAACTCAACAAAGTGACAGCACGTAAAGTCCTTCTCATTCCGAGTAAAGGCGATCGTATCTGGATCGCGCTCACCAAACTCCTCATGAAGAATTCGGTACAATGACAGTGCGTGACCCAGCTTATCCTGCGCAATCGACGAGAATGCAATGTCCTCTTCAAGTAGTGGCCCTAGTCCTGTCCACTCGGAGTTACGATGGGCAATTATGAGGCAATCGTCTGCGATGCGATACAGCAGATCCTTCGTTGCATTCATGATTTTTCTCCATCTTGAGGAAGATTCTTTTTCTTAAATTCTTCTACTTTATTGCGGACCATGTAGGCTGCTACATCGCGATACTTTTTCTCTGGCGTTGTCGCGAAGATGTCAGCATCATCTGCAGAGGTCGTTACTACGTCGCGTGTATTTACAACCCACATGTTTAACGTCGTTCCTCTTCTACCATACTGCTCTTTGGCCAAAACGAGTGCCAGATCTGACGTTGGCGCATGAACACATCCAACGTGAACGTGATGTGCTCCCGTTTTCTGCTGAACAAATACTTCAAACGTCTGAAACTGATCAAGTTCCGGTTTCGGATCCATCGACGCGTCTGTGGATTCAATGTTGAGCCGTGTAACGCGTGGGTCGAGTGAGACTATGGTGGCCATGAGCAGATGTTGAGGTGAACTGAACCACAAACCTACGACGAAGGTTCGCAAGATCGCGAATATTTCAGATGTAGACCTCCGAAATCACATGATTTCGAAGTTGCCATGGCCGTTAACGAAGTGTAGCGTAGAAGTGGAGAGCCTATTCCCGAATCCACGAACGCGATGAGATAATCTCACCTGTACCTTCACGAACAATAATGGCATAGCCACCACGAGGAAGCGATCGCACATCCGCTTCTACGTAGTATAGGCCGGTTTCAGGTTCAACAATCCGACAGGTCTCCACCTGTCTTCCGAGAGCATCAACAATACTTGCTGTAAGTCGTGCCCCCCTAACAAGCCCTTCAGCCCCTTGACGTTCAATCTGCATTGTTATCACATCATCCGTAGGGATTGGGTAAGGGGCAGAAAGGAGCCAAGACGACCCAGCTCGGACGATAACAACATCAATTGGGACGGTACATCGCGACGTGCCGGAAAAGTTTCGTTGTAAGCCCACAGAGCGTACGGGCACTATTGTCGGTGAACATGTATCTGGCAGGATGAGTGTATCGAGAGACACTCCGGTATCAGTTACGGCTGCACAGATCGTAAGGTTTGCAAATCCTGATGGTGCAATAATCCGTGGCAGTTGGCCAACGGGAATAGAGAATGTCACGTTACCAATCAGGATTGGTCGGTTCACGACCAGATACTCTGAATCGCTGAGATTCCGGATGAGAAGGTCCCGACACTGTTGTGAGCCTACTTCATGTGCCTGAATGTCGAGAGTTCCGTCTGTAGATGCAACCTCGACGGCAATCTTGTTTTTTGTGTCGATGACATCGACAACCATGTCTTCGGATTCACCGATACAACCATCTTGATCTACGACACTCACGCGGAATGACCCTGAGGATCGGACCACGATTGTCCTCGTAGTTTCGCCTGACGACCACACGTACTCACGATAGCCGGAGGGTGCAGTCAACACAACACTATCTCCGATACAAAAGCGAGGCATACGAGACGCAGCGATAGAAGGCGTAATCTTATCCTTTACGGTAACCGCAAACGGAGATGATGTACGTTCACAGCCATTCGTATCAATTGTTGTGACCGTGACGGTCATCGTCTGACTGATTTGAAGAGAAGACGTGGTATCCCCGGTTGACCATCGAATGCTGCGATACGGCCCGGAAACTGACAACGTCGCCGTCTCACCAAAACACACAACTGGCCGGGATGACGTCACCACCGGTGTGTTGTCAGGATAGAACCGAACGGTGATTGTATCTCTACTCAAAACACACGTCAAAGGATCGACAGCTGTAATTACGTAATCACCTGGTTGAGTAACGAATCGTGATCGAGCGCGAATTTCATCATTCCATTGATAGTCACGAAGGCTATCATTTGTCTCAAGAAGCAGCTGATCTCCTGGGCAGATGTTCACGACTCGTTCTGGAGGCGTAATTGTCACAATCTTTGCTGGACGTAGGAAGTCGCTCCTGAAAATTCCTTCGCCAACACACCACCCAGTATTCTCATCGATAAACCAGACATCATCGATACTTGCGCCATTAAGGCCACATCCGCGAATTGACCAGGTCCGTCCACGATCTTCGGTATAGATTGCCATACCATTATCGCCAACACCCCAGCCTCGCTCTTCATCAATGAGGAAGGCTCCGTACATCTGCTGGCCGGTCTGAAACTCGGACCATGTTTGGCCTCCGTCAGAAGACCATCTCATCGATCCGACACCTTCCGTTGTACCTGAACAATCAAGACCTGACGTTGGGAGCAGGAATGTTTGATTGATATGTGTTATTTCTTCGGTCCAATATTTTGTTCCTGTTCGTGAGAACAACGTCCAATTCAGACCGTAGTCATCTGTCCGCCAGAGTACACCACTACTCACGGCATACCCTGTACCATCATCATACAGAATGCCATCACTCAGGCCTGAGTTTGGTTCCGTTGTGAACGTAAGTGTCCATGAATTCCCTCCATCGGTTGTTCGGAAGTAACGTTGCACACCATTGGCACAACCTCCGACAAACCACACACCAAGATCGCGTGTGAGGAAATAGCAGCCCCATGGATTAAGATCAGCAATGTTCACTGGAGTGATATCTCGCCACGAAGCTCCTCCGTCGTCACTCCGAAAGATTCCTCCTGGGCCTGACGTATATCCTCGAAGCGGATCGAGGAACTGAATACTCTCGAGAAACACGCCCGGCAACTGTGTTGACTGCCACGTAAACCCGGCGTCAGACGTTCGAACGATAAACCCTTCTATACTACAGGCCCAACCGAACCGTGGTTCAGAGGGAAGAAAGAACACATCAAGGTAGTATCCTGCATTCGCGGGCCCTGGAACGTTCACACGACGCCACTGAGTGGACGCTGACGAAGCCGCCGCCATCATCATCGCGGCGATGATGATGGCAAACGGCCACGCAGTCGTGTTCAATCTATATGGTCGTAACGACGGAATGTCAGCGGATGATGATGGCCTTACCGACGTGGCGTCGATGAGTACCTGTGAGCGTAATGATGTAGCCACCAGGAGCAGCAAGTGAGCCGTTTGACGACGTGCCATTCCAGACATAGCGCACGACGTCTGAGGTAGCCACAATGTTGTCAGTCAGAATAACTTCACCATGTGCATTCATGACGGCAACTTCGAAGGACTCTCCTGCTGAGGCCGGTGCTGTTGCCGATACAACATCATGAGCTGGAACGGGAGACATGGAAAGGGGCAAGGGGGCATTGTCACGGACGGAGGACGTGCCTGAGACGACAATTCTCACGGACGGCATCCAGTTCCACTGGTCACCGGATCCTGGAGAGCCATTGTTATCGACGGCATTTCCAATTGCCTGCATAACGTATTCGCCTTCCGTATCGGGTGCAGTCCACGAAAACGTAAAGGTTGCAACGCCATCTGTTGTAATTCGGCGGCCGGAATGTGTGATTTCACCCTGCTGAATACGCGTTGAGCCATCATCACCGATTGAGAACGTGCCAACACGTTGAGAAGCATTCTGGCTTTGTCGGACGGAAACATTCACGCCCGCAGCTGGGCGTGCATTCGCATTGGCTACGAGAATCGTAAACGTCCTCGTTTCATTTCTTGCCATGGTTACTTCGCCATTCACAGCTTGAACCAAGGTAAGTGTTGTAGACATCGATGCAGACGACCCATGGCAGCTCGGGCCACCGCAGCCGGGTCCTGGCTGATTTGTACGTCCAAAAATACCGCCTGAGCTTGCTATTGCGTCGGGACCGACCACCATGACAACAGCAAAAGCAAGTATGGAAAGGACCTTTGTAGCGTAGTTCATTCTTCCTCTGAAAAAGTGGTGAGTGGTGGGAATGGCAAAGATGAGGATGGGGCGGATACTGTTACAAGGAAGAACTTCTCCGGGAGTATTCTCCGGGAGAGTTCTCCGGGTGAGTTCTCCAGAAGTATTCTCCGGGAGAGTTTACCATGAGTAATCTCCGGGAGAGTTCTCCCGGAGAATATGTTTCGGAAAAGCGTTGGCCCTCTGGATCTAGAGCTAAACAATTCTCCGGGAGAGTTCTCCGAGACAATTCTCCGGGAGTATTCTCCGGGAGAGTTCTCCCGGAGAATACGTTTCGGTATCCGCACAACAAAAACGAAAAGCGGCGCATTCCTTTCGGAATGCGCCGCCTTCGATTCGACGTGCCCGTCGTCAGAGATTACTGACGGACGATGCGGACGGTCCAGCGCTCGTTCGCCGTCGTGACGACGACGTTGTAGACACCGTTTGCAAGGTCATTCATGTTGACTTGCGTACGGAAGAGACCGCCGTTAGCTGTTTCGTTAACTGTCATCACTGTCTCGCCAACAAGGCTTACAAGTTCGATGCGGACTGGGCCAGAAGCAGCCGTTTCCGTTTCGATCGTGAAGTTACCTGTTGTTGGGTTCGGGAAGACACGGAGGTCAGCCATGCGGCCAGCAACCGGCTCTTCGTTCACGTCCGTGAGGATGACGGCGAAACCAGCGCTGATATTCGAGCAGCCGTTTCCATCCGTGATCTCAACACGATACGTACCCGGGAGATTGACTGTGAGACGCTCATCGACAGCACCTGGCATCAGGGTTCCGTTGCGGTACCACTGATACGTTTCTGCTACTGCCGACTGTGCTGTAAGCGTATCGCCTGCGCGTGTGATCGTCGGAACACCCGGGAGTGGGTTGACGGAGACAACCGTCGGATCCGATGTAGCAACGCAGAGGTTATTGTCCGATACCGTTACTGTGAAGGAGCCAGCTTCCGTAACCGTGATCGTGCGGCCTGTTGCACCGTTCGACCAGATGTACTGAGCAAAGCCGTTAGGAGCTGTAAGAACAACTGCTCCACCTTCGCAGAACGACGTTGGGCCATTCGAAGCGATCTCTGGCTTCACGACAACCGAGGAAACGATTTCTACCGTGTCGGATGAACCAACGCAACCGTTGATGTCAACCACATTGCAGTAGATCGTGTCGGATTCCGTGACTTCGATCGTGCGGTCCGAACCGTAGGCGAAGCCGCGTGACGATACCCATGTGTACGATACGTATCCGGCCGGAGCGCGGAGTTCTACCGTATCACCAGAGCATACCGTCGTCGTTCCGACTACCGTCAGGATTGGCGTTGGCTTAGCGTAGACGATGACTTCGACAGGTGTCGATGTTCCCGTACAGCCGTTCGTCTCAGCAACGATGACTGAGTACTCGCCAGATTCTGTAACAACGATGGATTGTGTTGTTTCACCGTTTGACCACTGGTAGGCTGAGAAGCCTGCTGGAGCCGTGAGTGTTACACTTCCACCTTCGCAGAATTCAAGCGGACCATTCGACGTGATGATCGGAAGAGCGCTTGGGAAGACGTTGACTTGAATCGTGTCCGAAGAGTTCGAGCAACCGTTAACGTCTGTGACGATGACCCAGTACTGACCTGTCGTGCGAACGACGATCGAGCGGCTGGTTTCGCCCGTTGACCATACATAGTTGCTGAAGCCGATCGGAGCGGAGAGTGTTACGTCACCACCTTGGCAGAAGGTCGTTGGGCCAGAGGCCGTAAGAACTGCTTCAGGAAGTGGGTTCACCGTGACGTTGATCGTATTGACTGCCGAACAACCCGTGGTTGGGATGGTTTCTACAACCGACAGTGTAGCGCCACCAGGAATCGTCCACTCGAGAGTGATGTTCGGTGTGCCTTGACCACTGCGGATGATGTTACCGCCAGATACCGTCCAGTTGTAGGAGTTACCTGGTACACCAACCGTCGTGTATGACTGGATGCTGTTCTGACATACCGATGTCGGACCGGAGATGACCGGATTCGGCAGCGGATTGATCGTAGCTGTGAAGTTGCTCGTGCTCGTGCAACCAAACGGTACTGATGTGATGACGAGGTTCACGTTACCCGTCGTAGCGACGTTTGACGTGTTCGTCCACTGAACCGTAATGGCGTTTGAGCCTTGACCCGAGATGATCGTGCCGTTCGAGCTCAGTGTCCAAGCGTAGCTGACTGCACCACCCGTTACCGCTGGTACCGAGTAGACGACGTTGTTGATCGTCGGAGGTGTGTCATTGAGATCTGTAGCGCAAACTGGGTTGACGCTAGCAGAAATCGTCTGCGTTGGTGGGTTCGGACGAACGATCGGGCTGTACGAAGCATTGCCGAAGCATGTGCCCGTTGGCAGAACATCCGTTACGTTCTCAAGTACTGTGATTGTAGCGTTGAACGTAGCTGGCCACGTTACGTTACCCCACGTTACTGTGATGCGGTTAGGATTGCCTGGTACTGGAGCCCATGTTGTTCCAGCTGGTCCTGTTACCGTCCAGAGCCAGTTGTTACCTGTTACAAATGGTGTCTCATATGTCTGCGTTGAACCCGCGCACGGATTAAGCTGACCAGAGATAACCGGTGTTGGCGTTGGACGCTTGTCGATTGTATCGCGCTTCGTCGTCGTGCAAACACTTCCTGGAATTGTTTCCGTTACCTGGATTGTACCAACACCAGCTGCACCCCACGTGACGTTGATCGACGTGGTGTTCTGACCGCTGTTGATTGTACCACCCGTAACAACCCAGAAGAAGACGTTATCCGGCATTGGCTGCGCAACGGAGTACGTGTGCGTTGAACCATTGCAGACAACACCCGGACGACGTGTGTTCGGATTACCAAAGCCTGTTACCGACGTGATTGCCGGGTTCGGGATTGGGTTAACGCGAACATTCATGCTGACCGTCTTGAAGCAGTTACCAGATGGTGACGTTTCTGTGACGGAGACAACGTGAACGCCAGGGTTGGCGAACGTTCCGGATTCTTGGATCCACTGAAGTGTGATCGTGTTGCTCGTGAGGTTACCCGTGATCAGTGCGTGAACCGGCGTAGCAGCCGAAGCTGGCGACGGTGTGATTGCCCACTGATACGTGTTACCTGGAACGAATGGCGTTGAATACGTGTGGATTGTATTGATACAAGCCACTACCGTACCCGTGATGACAGGATTTGGTTGTGCTTCAACGCTAACGTTGAGGACTTCCGTATCCGTACATGCTGGGTTGAGTGCATTCGTAGCGACAACTGTTAGTGTCTGAGCACCAATTGCCGTCCATTCGATGACGACGCTGTTTGTGCCCTGACCACTGATGACGTTTCCGCCAGTCACTGTCCAGTTGTAGTTCGTTCCGGCAATGTTATTCACCGAATACGTGATGTTCTGACCAAGACATGCCTGGTTGGCATTGCCCGGAGGTGTTACACGTGCGATCGGCGTGAGAGCCGGTGTTGGGTGGACGTTAACGTTCAATGTTGTTGTTGTAGCGCAACCAGCAAGGGTTGCCGTTTCAACAACTTGGATTGTACGAACCGTCAGAGCACCAACAGCATCCCACGTAATACCAACCATGTTGGTATTCGTTGGCGTCGTGAAGACACCACCACCCGTTGTAATCGACCATGCATATGTGTGGCCAGCTACAAGCGGTGTGCTGTACGAGTAGTTCTGTGTAGCGCAAACCGTGATCGGACCGGAGATGACCGGAGCCGGTGCTGGTTCAACGATAACAGACTGAGCAACCGTTGTTGTACACTGTGAGCCAGGTACCCATTCGGAGACCGTAACCGTTTGTGTACCAAGTGTTGTCCAATTAACGACAACCGAAGCACCAGCATCACCACCGACAATTGTACCACCAACTACCGTCCACTTACGAGCGTTGGCGTTAGCCGGAACACTGTAGGTGATCGATGAGCCGAGGCAAGCTGCCGTGAGATTACCAGGAAGTGGAGCCGTACGCGTGATAACAGGCGTTGGCTTCGTTACTGGTGTGATGTTGACTTGTGTTTCGTTTACACAACCCGTAGCGATGTATGTTTCAACAACGCGGAGTGTTGTGTTGCCATTCACAAGAAGCTGTACGGAGCTCGTACCGTTACCCGACAGGATTGTCGAGGCACCGGCAACGATATTCCAAGCATACGTTGCGTTCGGAGCGTTATTCTGCGTGCTGTATGTAGCAACGTCGTTGTTACATGGGGCAAGCGGACCAGAGATAACCGGTGTTGGACGTGGGTTAACCGTAATCGTACGGATGGTGAAGTTCTGGCAGTTTGCCGGCGAGATCTGCGTGAGCTTGATCGTTGCCGATGGATTTGCCTGGTTCAACCAGTCAATACGGATCGTGTTACCATTAACACCAGCCCATGTGGATGGGTTTGTGCTTGTGCCAGGACCGGAAGCTCCTGGGTTGTAGGCTGCGTCGATAACGCCACCAACAACTTCCCAGCTATACGTGTCGCCTGGTTGAAGTGTAGCAGAGTAGAGAACATCTTGCTGGTTAGCACAGACGTCGCTTGGGCCTGTTGTGATTGCTGGCTGCGGAATCGGGAAGACCGTAACGTTAAACGTTGTTGTAGCTGAGCAGCTTCCGTAAGCTGGCGGCAGCGTAAACGTTGCGTTAACATGGCCGATCTGCGAGCCACCCGTTGTGTACCATTCAACAACTGCTGAATCAGCAGCCATCGAGCGGATAGCACCCGTTACAAGTGATCCGCCTGGAGCAGATACACCCCACGTGAGTGTTGTACCTGGCGTGTTCAGGAAGCATGGCGTAGCAGCAAGGTCGAGCTTGTACGTATAGAGGTGCTCTTCGAGACCACTATAGATACAGACCGTGTTGTCGTTCCATACCTTACCACCTGGTGCAGGCGTGTTGGCAGCAATAAAGACAGGAACACATGGTTCAACAACCGTGATCGTGCTCGTGTCCATAATCGTCTGACATGTTGTCAGAACGTTTGTAGCTACGACGCGATAGAGGTAGACGATACCCGTTGGGGCAGGGCCACCGTTTGGATCCGTGTTGTCGATGAGTGTTGTTGTTGCCGGAGGAGCAAGAGCTGGTCCAAACGACGTGATAACGTTCCATGAAGCACCAGAGTTGTCAGAGCGCTCAAGGTCGTAGGTCGTAAAGGACTCAAGTGTCGGACCAACCGTAAACGGAATGTCATCACCTTCGCAGACAGTATCTGCAAGTGGCGACTGAGGAATTGTGTCTGGATTCGGGAATACTGTAGCGTTGACTACTTCTTGAATGAAGGCGTCGCAGTCAGGAGTATTCTCAAGTACGCGGAAGTAGTACGTTCCAGGTGCCGTGATGATACCAGCAGGACCTGTTGTGACGTTAAACACAGCAGCTCCACCTGTACCACCAACCGAACCGATGTTCGTCCAGCTTGCAAGTACGTTCGTGTCCGTCGTCATCGAGAAGACGTACGTGTTACCAACACCTGTTGTGGAGAGTGTCAGCGGTACCGGAGCATTAAAGCAGACGTTTTGAGCGTCTGGAGTAATGTCAATAGCTGGGAAGTTGACGAGGTTCACCGTCTTGCTTGTAGCAAGGTTTGATGTACCAGCGCAACCAGCTGGATGGATTTCCGTGACCTTTACAACACCTGGTGTAGGACCTGTCCAACGTACCCATACGTAAGGATTTGGTCCGCCAGCTGTTGCACCCGTCCACGTCGTGTTGATCGACGTACCAAAGTTGTTATTCGACTGATTACCACCAACATCAACGCCAGCATTGTTATAGCCAACGATGAAGCCGTTTGTGATCGTCCAGTTATACTGATTACCAGCAACTGGTGTCGATGTGAGAGGATACTTGTAATCCGTTTGAGCAGGATTCCACAGTGATCCTTCGCCGTTTACGCAGACACCGTTGACAATTCCGCCACCGTCAACGACAGGAGCAGGTGTTGGGTCAACAATGAAGCTGTACGACGATGTACGAACACATCCTGTGACCGTATTCGTAGCCGTGATGTCGTACGTCTTTGTGCCAGCACCATTCAGTCCACCTGGTACGTTGATGGTGTTGGTTGCATTTACTGGAGCAGCGCCATTAACAAACGTTACAGGGTTAACACCTGTTGGTGTCCATGTGTAGTTCGTGTTCGCCTGTGCGTTCGTAATGGTGAACGTAGCAACACCAGCTGGCATGGAAGCGCAGAGGGCGTTTGGTACGATTGTTACCGTAGGAGCAACTGGGAGCGGATTGACAGTAAACGTTGGTACGGCTGCAACCGTCGTCGATACACACGTTCCATTCGGGAAAGCGTCCGTAATTGTGACGTTGAGTCCGACGTTGTTTGCACCAAGTCCGAGTGTCGTATTACCAAGCTGAATTGGTGGCGTTGACCAGTTAACAGCGTTGGAAATTGCCGAACCACTCGTCACTGGCGTTCCAGCCGGCGGATTGATGACTGTCCATGACCATGTACGTGTAGGAGCGCAGGCTGGATATCCAGCACTTACAACGTCCCAAACCTTGGTTTGACCAGCACAGATGTTGGTTGCCGGGTTTGGCGTGACACTGCTGATAACCGGACGTGGGTATACCGTTACTGGATACGTGAACGTTGTAACGCAGTTTGCTCCTGGGCCAGGGGAACCAGGTGTTGCACCTGCGTTTGTCACCGTGAGCGTGAGGTTAAACGAAGCGCAGTTTGCTGGGTTACCCCATGATGTTACGCTAAGGCTTGCACCGTTGAGGGCACCTGTCGTTGTTCCTGCAGGAGCAGCCGTTACGTCCCAGAGGTAGGTTGGTGTTGGGCTGATCGTGCCAGGAGCTGGGTTAAACGTGTACGTTCCACCAGTCAGAGCACAAGCAAAGCTTGGACCCGATATGTTTCCAGCTGGGTTAGGATTAACCGTTACCGTAAAACGACGAGTTGTGATACAGAGGTTTGGAGCTGGCGTTGTTTCCGTGTACGTGATCGTACCATTTGTAACACCGGCATTCCAGGTTACCTGGAAGTTACCCGCACCATCGACGGCCGGATTCGCCGGAGAGCCGTTGGTTACAGTTACCGCGTAGGTGTTGAGAGCTGTATAGCCCGCAATGTTGTATGTGTGAGGACCCGAGCCGGCACATGGATTACTTGCAGCCCATTGTGCAGAAGGATTTCCAGCCGTGAGGCCTGGTCCTGCAATCGTACGGATTGGAGCTGAGGCAACGACGTTGGTCACGTTAAACGTCGAAGCTTGCGAACATGAGCCCCAAGCGTAGTTCAGCGTTTCTGTTACCGTAACTGTTGCAGTACCTGCAGCACCGTAACGAATTGTTACCTGATTTGGCGTTGTTGACGTTGTATTTACGCCCGTGTATGATGCACCGAGCGAAAGTGCTTGGCCAGCATACGCAACACCATCAAAGAACATCGATGGTCCCGCTGGACCACCAGCAGCCCACTGGAAGGTGCGCGATGTTGCGCCAACAGGAAGAGCTGGATTGGCTGTCGTGTAGACGTATTCGTTCAGAGCTTGACCAGCATCAAGGGTACCTGCGATGTACGTACATGCATCAGGGCTACCTGTGAGTGTTGGTGTAGGACGTGGGAAGACGTTGACGTTGAGAATGTTGTGATTCACAACACAACCGCCCGCCGTTACTTGCTGAACCGTAATCGTGCGAACCGTTGTAGCAACAACGTTATTCCAATCGACTGTTACGTTTGGTGTGCCTTGGCCACCAGCGATGGATCCACCACCACCTGGAAGCGACCACGTAAACGTACCGCCGAGGGAGTTTGTGATGCTATAGCCAACACCTGTTGAAGCACCGCAGACATTTGTGGCACCTGTTGGCGTTGCAGGAGCTGGTACACCGTTAATCTGAACAGTTACCGTGCTGGTAGCTTGACAGAGATTACCTGGGCCATTCGAATACGTGCAACGCAGCTGCGATGTTGTATTCGTTGTGCTTGGATTCCAAGCAATCGTTGCCGTTGGTGTTGTACCGTTTGTAATCGTTCCACCGAGACCGCTCACGATTGACCATGAGAAGTTTGTAGCTTCTGCAGGGTTGATCTGGTAGACGTGTCCACCTGTACCAGCACATGGGTTACCAAGTGTACCAGCAACTGCTGGCGGAGAAACGCCTGGACCTGTAATGAGGGCACTTGCGGTTGGCTGACGGTAAACGGTTACGTTAACCGATGAGTTGGCAAAGCAGCCCTGTGGTGTCGTTTCCGTTACCGTGATTGTGCGAACATCACCACCGTTTGAGGCAAGGGCGTTGTTCCACGTAATCGTTGCAGAGTTGTTGTTAGGACCAACTGGTGCAATCGTGCCACCACCGGAAAGACTCCACGTGTAGGTGTTGCCAACCGTGAGGGCTGTGGACGCATTTGTTGTTCCGACAGCGCAAAGGGATGATCCATTCGCAGGTGTCGTGATGTTTGGCGTCGGATTCGGATTAACAACGAGTGTTACACCGTTTGACGTTTCTGTAAAGCAGTTCGAATACGTTGCAACTGCATAGTAATGGTGTGAACCAACTGCAGGGTTAACGACGAACGTAAATGGCCCAGGGCCAGTATTGTCTGTACCGACAAGTGTACCGCCCGTTGTGCAACCAGGTGTTGCACAAGAGAAGAATTGAACTTGTGTGACTGTCTGCGCGTTTCCATCTGGCGTGAATGTCCACGTCTCTGGACCGTATGCAGCTACCGGATTAAACTGATTTAATCCAGCTACAGCAGCCGGATTTGGTTGGCAAGCATTCTCAAGACCTGTTGTGAACTGTTGTTGCTGAACTGGAGCAGCAGCAGGTTGGTCTGAAACGTCTTGGATAACAACTTCAACAACACCAGGTGTAGCATCACCAACGAGGTGAAGAATGACCTGAACGTTGACGACGTTGTTAAAGGCACCGCCTACGCAGCCGGCACCAAAACAGCCTGGATCCTGATAGTTGTACATGGCAACATTTTGCCATGTCACAACCAGTAAGTCTCCTTGAACTTCGTACCAGATACCACTATTAACACCGTCATAATTCGCCTGTGGCGAAAGGTCCGTGTTTACAGCGTAGATGGTGTTCCAGCGACCACCAGCAGCACCAAGATTCTTTGGCACGAGCTGATAAGCAAGTGGAAGGTTTTCGAACGACACCCAGCCGTTTGAGCCGATGTAGATGCCGTCGTTGTTGAGGTTATACACCTCGCCAAAGTATTCGAAGTTGGCGTTGACGTTCACCTCACCGGAGACATCGTCGTCTGCCAAATTCAGCCAGACTTCGTTGCCAAGTGGGGCCAACAAGGCACCTACCGCCGCATTGCCAGCGACATACGAGGCATTGCTTGGTGGCGTTGGGTTCCACGACAACGTCGCGGGGTTTCCGGCGCACACCGAATTAGGCGTCACCGTCAATTGCGCCTTCACGGTGCTACTCACAAATGGTAGTAGCCCGACGACGACAAGCGCCGTCGACAAGAGAGCAGTGAGCCACGTTCGGCCCCTAGCCCGTTGTCGTGAAGAGAACGCGGAATCGAATCGATTCATACGATCCTCCGAATGAGAAGTACGATTGTTGATTATGGTTGCTTGATTGACGTGGGAAAATGCCGTGTCGACGGCAGCGTTGACCACAAATGCCAATAGGCGCCCACGGCGCCTGCTTGAAATTTGATGCGGGATTGCTCCCCGCTTGCGTCCACCCTTGTAGCGGTTGGTCATACGCCTCAGTTAATGCCTTTAGGTGCGGAAATGCACGCCACACCCCTCCCATGGGGTGAGGAACCTCCAAAGACGGTGCGAAAATATCCCGAAGTACACGAACCGCCAAACCCTTTTTTACCACAGAAACATGTGGTAACAAAGAGGGTTGCGTCCCCGACCCGATATTTCCCTACTCCCGTCATGATGTCCACTGTACGTGAATTTACCGAAAGTGTGAAACAAGCTCCACAGCCTTACATGGTAAACGACCCCAGCGTCCCCCTTTAGGTGACGTGAACCCGATCTCCAGTTCGGCAAGGCCTTCCTGTCAAGTGCCGTGCCAAAGTTTTAATTCCTGCTTTTACTGACGTCTTCCCATAGGTCTCGAACAAGTGTTTCCAGGCCCAAATGGGAAACGGCGCTAATGAACCGCGCGCCAAGACTCTTTACAATTGGTCGTTGTTCCAGTTCCTTGCGACGCTCTTCGGTGAGGACGTCACTTCGGCTGATCACAATGCGAAAGTTCTTTCGCGCCATGGCTGGCTCGTATGCTTCCAGCTCATTCCGTAATGTGTCGAGGTCCTTTTCCGGGTCCTCCGATAGTGCGTCAATCAGGAAGAGTAGGACAGCCGTGCGTTCGACGTGACGAAGGAATTGATGACCGAGCCCTTTACCTGTGTGTGCGCCTTCAATCAAACCTGGAATGTCGGCTACCGTAAAGGATTTGTAATCTCCAACGCGAACGAGTCCGAGATTCGGTACGAGAGTCGTAAAGGGATAGTCTGCAATCTTGGGTTTGGCTGCACTTATCGAGCTGATCAGTGTGCTTTTACCCACATTCGGAAATCCCACAAGTCCAACATCTGCAAGGAGTTTGAGTTCGAGCTCGAGGTCATACTCTTCTCCAGGAGTACCCGGTTCGGCTTCCCGAGGGACTTGATTTGTTGGGGTCGCAAAGTGCTGGTTGCCCCTTCCGCCCCTTCCCCCTCTGGCTACGGTTACTTGTTGACCGTCAAATTCCAGATCTGCCAATTGTTCGCCGGTTGTGCGGTTCCGTACAACTGTACCGGTTGGCACGCGGATGACAATGTCCTTGCCGGACTTACCAGTGCATCGTGATGTGCCACCCTTTTCACCATCTCCCGCTGAGTAGTTACGCTTGTAGGTAAAGTCGAGCAAGGTGCCAAGCTGACGGTCGGCTTCAAGTATGACGCTGCCACCATTACCACCGTCACCTCCGTCTGGACCGCCCTTTGGAGCAAACTTCTCACGGCGGAAACCGACATGTCCATTACCACCATCGCCGGAACGTACGTGGATGACTGCCGTGTCAATAAAATTCATGCGAGAAAGGTCCTGTGAAGTGCCTGAGCAAATTCCATGGCAACTGCGCCGTTCGGCTCAACACCATATTCAATAAATCGCCTGTCGAGAATTACTGCCGCCTCTTTCCACGTCAAAGCCGATAATGTGCTTTGAACCGTTGTTTGATACGCTGCCTCATTCTTGGCAAACACTTTTTTTATGATTCGATCTCTCTGCTGCTCGTCGATGTGCTCGCCGAGACGCATCATCCGTTTTTGTAAAACATCTGATTGTAGCTCTTCATGGGATTTTCCATCAACCCCATCTTCTTCCCCATCTGCCTCCCCACCATCAACCCCATCTGCCTCCCCACCATCAACCCCATCTTCTTCCCCATCTGCCTCCCCACCATCAACCCCACCTGTCTCCCCACCATCAACCCCACCTGTCTCCCCACCATTCAATCCACCGCGTGTGGCTTCGTGAACTGCTTCGGCTGGAGTGAGTCCTTGGGATTCAATCTGGGCAATGACGTCGTTGATGATGTCAATCAGACGTGATCGTGTGAGATAGCGCAACTCTTCGCGGTACAACGCTCGCTCGAGTGCTTGTGAAATCGGGATGGCACCTTTGTCATCGAGAAAGATGATGACGGCCTCGGTAGGAACAGTGGCTGGCGGTAAGTCTGGATCCGCATCGGCGAAGAAGCGATAGAGCGGCTCAAGAAGATCAACAAACTGTTCTTGCGATAAATCTAAAATGGCGTCATTATCAACTTTTTCGATAATACGCTCAAATTCAACAACACTGAGTATCTCATACGCTGAAGCCGATGTTCCTCGCGAACGAGCCCATGCGAGGAATCCATCGATGAGATAACGGTAGTCGTTAAAGTATCGCAGTCGAAGTACGACTTCGTGGACAGGCTTTGTTGGCTCGCCACGAAAGACAAACCATTTGAGTGTTGTACGTGGTCTGCACAGGTAGTTCAGTCGAGTCTTAACTGCCGCGTCAATTGTGGCATGTAACTCTTCGTGATCAAATCTTGCAAAACCTACATACAGCTCTTCGAGCTGGCTTAAGGTTGTCCGGAAGGCGGGATCTGTAGTGTCGAACCGTGGATTCGACATCCGTATGGCACGTTCCTCATGTACCCACCAGTCTACCTCCGACCGGAAGTAGACGCGATAGGCCGCACCCACATTCTCGTTTTCGAGGATGGAGCGGAGCGGGAGGTATGGTTGTGACGTCGCAAGAACCGTCCGGAGGTTCTTGCGCGTTCGTTCAAGTTCCTTTTCGAACATCGGGCGCGTGTGATTCCTACACGGCAAGATACGGAAGGCCAGTGTGGGATAGGGCCCGAAAGGGGCAAGTAACGATGGAAATCGTTGGTTACGACACGATGATCAGTAACCTGTAACGACCTTCGGACCGTTATTGCGCCGTTTTTTCTTGGCTACAGACTTAGTTGTCGGCGCTGGCTTCGTTGCTGGAGCAGCTGCAATTGTGTCTGGCTTAAGGGCATCTGGTGGCAACGTTGGTGACGTCAAACGTGCCGGAGTCGTTTCTTCTGCCGGTGTTTCCTGATCAGAACCAAACGGATTCATGTTCCAGGCAATTCCCGACAAGGTGAGACCTATGCCAACGATGGCTACGGCCGACCAAAGGATTGCTCGTGTCCACGGTGAGCGACCAGATGGTGCTGCTTGTGGGACAGGCTGTGGAGGATAGACCTTTGTCAGCACATCCTGTTCGAACGTGTCCGGAGGGAGTGCTTCCGGCAGCTTCGAAAGTGCCGTGCGAACAAAGACGGCGACTTCAAAGTCGTCGGGTGCCGAGATGCGGGGTAGTTCAGACATCGTTCGTCGGGAAAAGTTCGTTATACAAGCCGCGCAGTTCCGTTTGAAGCTGGGCCCGGCCGCGATTAATGCGGCTTTTTACCGTGCCCATTTCCGTCTCCGTTACTGCCGCGATTTCCTCGTACGACATTTGCTGGACATCTCGAAGTATGACCATCTCGCGATACGTTGGCGAGACCTTCATCAGCGCTTTTTGCACTTCCTGTGCGATGCGCGTTCTGTCAACTCGTTCGTCTGGCATAAAGCTGTCGTCCGGGACGTCCCACGATTGGTCATCATCACTCTTCGAGAAGGCATCTGCGAGCGACATGCCGTACCGCCGTCGGTACCGCTTAAGCTCACTCTTCGCGAGGTTCGAGGCAATCGTATAGAGCCACGTGCTGAACTTTACTTCACCTAGGAAGGTGTGTCCAAACCGATGGACCCGTACGAAGGTCTCCTGAGCAATGTCAACGGCATCATCGTAGTTGCCGATGAACCGGTAGATGAAGTTCGTGATCGGGTCCTTGTACCGGCGTACGATGGCCACAAAGGCCGCTTCGTCACCGTTGAGGGACCGTTGCAAGAGTTCCTCATCCGTCGATATGGTCCGGTTTCCCTGCACTGCCGGGTCGATTTGACGTTCCTGATCCATACTTGTTCCCTCCTTGCAATAACCGGAATTCACTACGAAGCCAGTACGGCTTGCAGGACATCAGATACACGTTCTACCGGGCGAAGATAGTGTCTCGCACCCGTAGAAATACTGTCTACGACACCGTGTGGTACGACAACAGACGTTAACCCGAGCCGCACGGCCTCCTGAACACGCTGTTCGGCAAATGCGATTCGGCGCACCTCTCCCGTGAGTCCGATTTCACCCATAAGTACGATTCCCGATCCCAGCGGTATGTCCATCGCACTGCTCACGAGTGCCACAGCAACACCAATATCAACGGCCGGATCCTGTATTGAGATTCCACCAGCAATGTTCACAAAGACGTCACTTTGTCGCAGTGAGACTCCACCGCGCTTTTCGAGTACCGCCAGAATCATCTGTAATCGCCGTCCATCAAAACCCGTGGCAACTCGTTGAGGTACTGCATATCCCGTCGGACTGACAAGTGCCTGAACTTCAACGAGTAATGGGCGCGACCCTTCCATAACGGCTACAATGCTCGTTCCGGATTCTCCTGCACGATGATTACTTAAGAGGACCTCACTCGGATTTGTTACCTGGACAAGGCCTTCTGACGTCATGTCAAATACACCAATCTCGTTTGTTGACCCATATCGGTTCTTGATAGCGCGTAACACTCGATAGGAATACATACCATCACCTTCAAACTGAAGGACTGTATCAACCATGTGTTCGAGCACCTTTGGGCCAGCGATCATACCATCCTTTGTGACGTGACCAATCACGATCACAGGCGTTGATGTGCTTTTTGCTACGCGTGTTACGAGTGCCGTACACTCACGCACCTGGGCAACACTTCCTGCAGACGACTCAAGGTGTTCCGTTGTCATCGTTTGCACAGAATCAATCACAACCAATGACGGCTTCATCGTCGTCATCAGAGTAACTATTGCCTCAATGTTCGTCTCGGCGGCAACCGTAATACCCGAAACATCGATACCAAGCCGGTCGGCACGCTGACGTATCTGCTGGAGACTCTCTTCACCGGTCACATACAGGGCTGATGGTACCGAGGCACATACCTGAAGCATGAGTGTGCTCTTACCCATTCCTGGATCACCACCAACAAGCACAATACTTCCGGCCATCAAGCCGCCACCAAGAACACGGTCGACCTCGGCAATCTTCGTGTGGATACGAAGTCCCGTTGACAGATCAACATCCGACAACGACGTTGCCACGGCAGAAGCGGAGCGCCCCTTTGCCCCTTTCCCGACTACGGCTTTACCACCCCGTTCGTCGACTTCTTCAATGAGTGTTTCCCACGATCCACATCCCGGGCACTTTCCCATCCATCTGGGTGTTGTGTGTCCGCATGTGGAACATCTGTAGATTGTTCGAGCTTTCATGGAGGGTTAGATGACGGGTGGCCAAGTTACCACATTCCCAGCCGTGAGGGTGTGCGGTCACGTTGATACAACGGTGGCCTATGAAGAATGTCGGAATCTTACGTTTCGGCATGCGAAGACGTTTTACTTTGCTTCACGGTTTTTACCACGTACCAAGCGGAATGCATGTTATGCTGTGTATGCCTTCTGCCGCTGGGTTGACGATCTTGTCGATGTGGCTACACAAACCGGAAATGTGACACCGGCCGATGCTGCAGTTCTTGTACATCGCTGGCGCACGCGTATTAACAATCTTTATGATGGTAAGGGGCCGGAAGACCTAGGGGGCTTTGAAGAACAAGCAATCCTTACGGCTTGGGACGATACGTTACGCAGATTTGATATACCGAGAAATCTGCCAGAGGAACTAATTGAAGGAGTACTTCTTGATACGGTCGTTGATCGTTTTGCCACGTTTGATGAATTGAAGAACTACTGCTACAAGGTTGCATCCGTCGTTGGTTTGATGACAACACCAATTTTCGGTTACAACGATGACGCTGCCCTTCCACGCGCTGTTGACCTTGGTATAGCCATGCAGCTCACAAACATTATTCGTGATGTTGGTGAAGATGCGGCAATGGGTAGGATCTATCTTCCGCAAGAAGAACTTCGTGCTTTCGGAGTTTCGGAAGATGACATTCTTCAACGGCGTATGACACCAGGATTACGTGCGCTTCTTGAGTTTCAGACGGCTCGAGCACGGTCATACTATCATCAGGCAGAATCAGGTATTTCGCTGCTTGATGGTAACGCTCGGCCAACCGTTCGCCTGATGAGTCGGAACTACGAGAAAATTCTCGATGTCGTGGAGAAGATGGACTACGATGTGTTTCGTCGTCGGGCATCAACGACGCTGTTCCAAAAGCTTTGTAGTATTCCGTCTGCTTTCTTTGGTGCGCGTCACTTGTAATAGTACTCGGCGTGCGTCACGGTAAAGATACCGTACTCAAAATCACCCTTCGGCGTATTCCATACAAATCGCACTTCAGTGGGAATCATCACACCTTCCACCTCGTGCCATTCTCTGCATAACATCGTAAAGTCCTGCTGCTCAAAGCCACTCTTGTGATCACGATACTTGTGTCGTGTTGATATACGATCAATTTCACCAATTCCATTGATCGTAAACAATGCTTCTACTCGATGTTTACCATCGGCGATGATTGCTCGAGCTGTCATATCGTCAACATGTTCCCAGCGCAACGTGCGCACCGGAAGAAGTCCCGTTGGCAGCCACACCTGTTCACTGAGTGCTCTGAAGAGCATCGACCTGTCCGTCTCCGGACCATCAAACTCTTGTAGCGTTATGGCACCAAAGAGCTTTATGTGACCGTGGCCTTCACCATTTACGTAGCTGAGTTTTGCTGTACGCCACCAGGCAGCGTTATGACGTAATACTGCATCCCACACAAAACCAGGCTCCATACCACTGAGATATTCCGTGGCCTTAACTGTCATCCAAGGAGAATCTGGTCGATGCCGGAACGTAGCACGTTGTTTGAGGATGGCATATCGAATGTTTGGCTGGCCGTCCTTAAGTGCATAATGCAGGTATCGCTGCACTGCTACTGGAAGGTTTCTCACGAGGTCCGAGGAGAAACTCGGGAGTGGTGTTTGTCCAACGGATTGCAACATTCGGCGAATTGACCGCCGCACGAAGATTCTCGATACAACAGCACTCACAAACCACAACAGGAGTATTGTGGCTACGATTGTGAAGAAGATGATCTGAAACTTCGGCATGTATTCCTAACGACGTTTACCTTCCCACGTCATGAGACGATCACTCAGCTGTTGAACGTAGGATGTGGTCACAAGGGCAAGTCCCACAAGCGGAACAAGCTTGAAGATACCACGCCGAAGCGTCTGTTCCACAACAGCACTGCTAAAGATTGAGCCAACAAGAACAAGACCAAGCACAATGGCCCCCATCCACAACCATGGCAGGGTAAGTCCTAAGCGCTTGTGACGGATCAAGGACACAATAGCCGCGAGCACGACGAGCGGGAAAATCCATCCCCACAGGCCAATCTCAGCAAGAACGTTTGTGAAGAGATCAGTGAGGACCGTAAAAAATGTCGTTACGTCCGGTATTCGCAGTTCCGTAAGTGAGTCCGGTCGTACGGGTAGGACGGAAAACCAGATCACATGCCAAAGGGCAAAGATTACCGAGCAGGCTGCTACTGTACCTGCACTGAAGAGCACGGCTGTTCGCTGACCAAGCTGTTTTGATAATGGCAAGAAGACCAGTACTAACCCAAAGCCAACGATGATAGGCGTTTCCGTTCGCGACCAACATCCACCGGCAAAAAGGACTATTGCAGCAGCTAACCACGACGCCGAAGATGTGCGAATAGCCTCAATCGTAAACATTGCACCCATCGCTACAAACACGGCGTTAATAAAGTCGGTCTGCAGGAGATATTGATATCCCAGCCATTCCGGCGTAATGAGTATGAGTAACCACGTCGCAGATGCGATAAACGGATGAACGTATCGCCGAAGCCATGCGGCAAAGAACACCGCAAACGATACGCTGGCAACCGCTAACCACAACTGTCCATAGGCAAATCCCATCGTACGCGTCATAACCTGATGCAACATGGCAAACGGCGCGTAGTACGGTTGATTACTCAACCGTCCGGCAAGTGATGGATGTGTGTAGATTGAATTGTTGAGTGTACCCTCTTCAATTGCCTGACGTGCCACGAGATCAATTCCCGCCATGGCATCAAAAGGTGTTACAGGCCAATACCACGTGCCCCAAACAACGATAAACAGGATGTATGCCCCGAGTGTCCAGGCCATCACATCATACATCCGCACATTCCATGTTGGTCGTGCGAGAAGCCCTTTCCACATGGGGATGGTAAGGGGCAAGGGGGCATTTACCACAATTGCCGAAATGACTGCCGTTACGGTTGTTGTTGTAAGTGATACACCGATACCAAGCAGACTGGCAAGGAAAAAGGCTACGGAGTGGACAAACATGCCGAGAATCACCGATGTGGGAATAGCCACTGAACGTGGCATGGTCACACGGCACATTCCCAGAATTCCCATTCCCGCAGCAAACTGAAGGAATGTGATGATGAACAGTTGAAGACCGGCATCATTCATCGTCGGCCTGCGGTTTTTTTGCTAGTTGCCGGGCGTCTTCATATTCAGCAAGCAGGGAGTCGATGTCAGTTGAACCACCTCGACGCACTACGCTGATACTTCGTGGCTCCAGTTTAACGTAGGTGTTGACGGACCGTCGGCGAGCCGTGTCATCGTACGCAACGATGGGTGACAGTGTTGTCATGTAGGTGAAGATCCGTGGATCTGTCCAGAAGGAACGTGTCCGCGTATACAGATCTCCATACTCAATCGGCGGGAGTAGGACCGTGTCACCCGGACGGAGTTTGCGAAGAATAAAACGTGGTATCTCGTAGTTCGTCATGTGACGCCCGAACATTCGCTCGCTCCACGTTGTAATCTTTGCAAGTGAATCCATCTTGCTGTAATACACATCAATCCGTCCGTGATACCACGGATAGTATGGATTGACGTTGTCGATCTTCACGGAGATCAGGAGATAGTAACCGACGGCAAGTGCGGCGGTGAGCAACAGAGCTTTCGGTGAAAAGAACGAAGGACGTGCGCTCACAGTTGTACTCAGGAGTTACTGATTCGAGAGGGCTTCAGCACCACCTACGATTTCGAGCATTTCCTTCGTGATGGCAGCCTGGCGTTCTCTGTTGTAGATAAGCTGCAACGAGTTAATAAGGTCCTTGGCATTACTCGTTGCATTCTCCATTGCCATCATTCGTGCAGCCTGTTCTGCTGCATTTGATTCGAGCAACGTACGCCATACCTGCATGTTCAGGTAGATTGGTAATAGCTGATCCAGAATGTCAGCTCGTGTTGGCTCGAAGATATAGTCAACAACCGTCGTTGCCTTTTGTGCCTCTTCGCCGATAGATGGCGCAATAGGCAGGAGTTGGAGGGCACGTTGTTCCTGACGGATGACGCTGACAAATTCATTGTAGATGATTTCAACACGATCAGCACGACCTCCGAGGAAGGCATCCGCTGAATACTCAGCAATATCCTTCGCTGTTGTGAACTCCAGTTTCAAAAAGATGTCTGGATACTCACGAACAATTTCTTCAGAGCGTTTACGAAGCGCAGATACAGCGCGGCGTCCTACCGGAATGATGGTAATGACGGCATCCGGATGTTGCTTCTTGATTGCTTCAAGACGAAGTGTTGTAGCACGGAGAAGATTCGTGTTAAACGCTCCGCAGAGACCTCGGTCTGATGAAACCGCGATAACAAGAACCGAACGTACGTCTGCGCGTGATTCGAAAAACGGATGAACGAAGTCCGTTTCAGCAGCAGCAAGGTTGCCAAGAATTTTCTGCAACTGCTGTGCAAATGGACGTGCGGACGTAATCGCATCCTGGGCACGACGAAGCTTTGCAGCAGCAACCATTCGCATGGCTTGCGTGATTTTCGACGTATTCCGGACTGATGTGATTCGTGTTCGAGTTTCGCGGAGCGTTGCCATCGTGTCAGAGATAAGGATGTTCGTTCAGGAGATATTCCTGGACATAGTCAGTAACGGAGTCTTCGAGCGACCGGAATCGAACGTCTGGTAACAACCGTCGAACGGTTGACATATCCGCTTCCGTGAAGTTCTGATACTGCCGTGCCAAGCCGTGTGGCATGTCAACATATTCAATCGATACCGGCAGATTCATGGCCGTAAACGTAGCATGAATGAGATCATTCCACGTCCGTGCCAAGCCTGTTCCAATATTGAGGATTCCGTTGATGTCAGGGCGTTCGAGAAGTGTCATCATTACGTCACAAACGTCCTTGATATAGACGAAGTCACGCTTTTGACCACCATCTTCATAGTCTGGATGTTCACTACGGAACAATCGGACAGTTCCGGTTGAACGGATCTGATCGACGGCTTTTCGAACCATACTTGCCATATCACCCTTGTGATATTCGTTTGGGCCAAAGACATTAAAGAACTTTAGTCCAACACATTGGGTGTCGAATCCATTCGATCGAATCCAGAGATCAAAACGGTGTTTTGAGTAGCCGTACATGTTCAGTGGCTCGAGGTCGATCGTCGTATCGGCATAGCCACGTGAGCCATTACCATACGTTGCCGCCGAGCTCGCATAAATGAAGCGAGCTGACTTTCGAAATGCGAGATCAGCCACCTCAACACTATAGCGATAGTTGTTGTCGTAGAGATAGTCCGCATCGGACTCCGTCGTCGACGAACAGGCTCCCATGTGAATGACGGCGTCAACATCGTCAACGTCGTCATCAGCCATCATTTCACGAAAGGCTTCTTTACTGACAATGTCAAGGAACGAATGACCAGCAATGTTTTTCCATTTCTGGCCAGTACCGAGAGAGTCAACAACAAGCACGTCATCTCTACCTGATGCATTCAGGGAAGCAAGGAAACAGCTTCCAATAAATCCAGCACCGCCGGTGAGAACGATCATGCCCCTTTGGCCCCTTTTCAGTAACCGTCAATTAGGAAAGGGTGGCGACGAAGCGCTCCGTGAAGGCATCAAGAACTTCCTTCAGGCGTGCTTTGACGTCGTCTGTGAGGTCCTTCTTCGTAGCAATGAGTTCGAGCACGTCTGCATTTCCATGACGAACGAACTCAAGCAGTTCTTCTTCGTACCGACGTACATGCTCTACCGGAATGTCGTCCATGTATCCAAGTGTTGCCGAATTGATAGCAACAATCTGCTCTTCAACAGGAACCGGTGAGTACTGTTGCTGCTTCATGATTTCCATGAGGCGGGCACCCCGGCGCAGCTGCTGTTGAGTGGACTTGTCGAGGTCCGAACCGAACTTGGCAAATGCTTCAAGAGCACGGTATTGAGCAAGTTCGAGTTTCAGCGGACCAGCTACCTTCTTCATTGCCTTAATCTGAGCGTTACCACCCACACGCGATACAGAGATACCGACGTTGAGGGCTGGACGTACGCCAGCGTTAAAGAGGTTTGGTTCGAGGTAGATCTGTCCATCCGTGATAGAGATCACGTTTGTTGGGATGTAGGCCGAAACGTCACCAGCTTGTGTTTCGATAACAGGAAGTGCCGTCAGCGATCCGCCACCGAGTTTATCACTGAGTTTAGCTGCGCGTTCCAGCAGGCGGCTATGGAGATAGAAGACGTCACCAGGATAAGCTTCGCGGCCCGGTGGGCGGCGGAGCAACAGTGAGACCTGACGATAGGCAGCAGCCTGCTTCGACAAGTCATCAAAGATGACGAGAGCATGACGGCCAGAGTCGCGGAAGTACTCACCCATCGACGTACCACAATACGGCGCGATAAACTGCAGTGGTGCTGGATCGGAAGCAGAGGCCGTTACGATCGTTGTATAGGCAAGTGCACCGTGCTTCTCGAGTGTAGCAACAACGTTTGCAACCGTTGAGCCCTTTTGGCCAATGGCGACATAGACGCAATAGACAGGCTTGATGCCACGAGCCTTTGCTTCCTCTGTGTGTGTGTAGCGTTGATTGATGATCGTATCAAGGGCAACAACGGTCTTCCCTGTCTGACGGTCACCGATGATGAGCTCACGCTGACCACGGCCAATTGGAATCAGAGCATCTACAGCCTTGATACCCGTCTGCAGTGGTTCCGTTACCGGCTGACGATCGATAACGCCGAGAGCTTTACGCTCAATCGGAAACATTGCCGATTCCTTTACCGGACCCTTACCGTCGATCGGAACGCCCAGCGGATTGACAACGCGGCCAAGCAGACCTTCACCCACAGGAACGGAGGCGATACGTCCTGTACGACGAACCTGATCACCTTCCTTCACGAGTGAGTCATCGCCGAATAATACAGCGCCAACATTGTCCTCTTCGAGGTTGAGGACCATACCAACGACGCCGTTCGGGAACTCAACAAGTTCCGAGGCCATAACCTTGGTCAGGCCGTAAATGCGTGCAACACCGTCACCCACCTGGAGTACGGTGCCCACTTCGTAGATGTCCGTTTCTTTTTCGAAACCCGACAGTTGACGGCGAAGTATCGCAGAGATCTCGTCCGGTCGAACGTCAGCCATGATGTTTTCCTTCGTGATTTTTTTCGTTGTAGTCGTTCTTCAGATCCGTCACCCGCGGAGTCTCTCCTTGAGCTCAACAAGCTGATGCCGGATTGTTCCGTCGAGAACCGTATCACCGATACGAACAACAATTCCGCCGAGGACGGCAGGATCTGTTTTCCATGTTGCGATGACAGTTCGCTTCGTCGATGCTGCCAGTCCTTCAACAACCTTCGTACGAGTTGTTTCGTCGAGTTCTACGGCACTCGTAATGACGGCGCGCACCACACCTCGACGTTTATCAAGCAGATTGCTATACTCTGCAATGATGTCGCGGAGGTAGGTTTCGCGGCCTTTGTCGGCAACGAGGCTAATGAATCCGAGTGTTGCTGGTGCCACTTGCGGACCAAACACTTCGTCGAAAACTTTCTTCTTACGCCACGACTCGATGACAGGGCTACGGAGGAGCATTCGAAGGTCCGGAGACACATCGATATGACGGAGGATCGTGGCAAAGTCACGCTCAAACGTCTCACTCATTCCGACTTCTGTCGCACTCAAAAGAAGGGCGCTGGCATATCGGCGCGCTATGCGTTGGACGGACATACGGAATTAGTTCTTCTGGAGTTCGTTGATGTAACCTTCGACGATTCGTTTGTGATCGTCACCCTGCATCGTCCGGCCGAGGAGTTTTTCCGTCGCGTCAACAACAAGATTCGACACTTCAGCGCGAAGCTCCTTGATAGCATCCTCTTTTTGACGTTCGATTTCGCGTGTAGCCTCCGTAAGCTTCTGTTGTTTGACAACTTCAGCTTCGTCCGCTGCTCGTTTGATGATTGCTTCAGCCTGGACCTTTCCGTCACGAACGATGTTCATAACGTCTGTCTGAGCAGCAGCAATCTTCTCCTTGCTTTCACGCAATACATTCTGCGCTTCAGCATTTGCACGATCGGCATTCTCGATTGCTTCGCGAATTGCCGTTTCACGCGTTGTAAGAGCCGTCATCATTGGCTTCCAGGCGAACTTCGCAATGATGAAGGCGAAAATTGAGAAGTTTACGAGTGTCCAGATAACAAGACCTGGACTGAGTTCGAGAAACGCTGGCATAGCTTCTTGGATACCGTTGTGTCAGGGGGCTGTGAGCAAGGGGCACGCCATTGCGAGGCGACGTACGTGCGCCATGCTCACAGCCGACGAAAACGTCGGCTGTTTGTGAGTGTCAGCTCTTGACTGCGAGAAGAATACAGATAACGCCGGCGAGCAGAGCGACACCTTCAATGAGGGCGGCGCCAATGATCATCGTCGTACGGATATCTCCAGCATTTTCTGGCTGACGGCTTGAAGCTTCGAGAGCAGCAGCGGCCAGACGACCGATACCTGTGCCTACTCCGAAAACCGTGACGCCGACGCCGAGACCAGCTGATAACCAGGCGAATGCTACAGCATCCATGTTCGTTCCTCCGAGGTTGTGTGAAGTTTAAAGATTGTGTGTTCGATTTAGTGGTGTTCCTCGTGAGCGTGGTCACCAAGTGCCAGCCCTACAAAGACCGATGTGAGCATGGCAAAGATGTATGCCTGCAAGAATGCCACGAGTAACTCGAGCAAGTAGATGAAGACGCTGAAGGATACACTCACAGGTGTTACGAGCCAGCTCTTAAAGAAGAAGATGAGTCCAACGAGTGAGAGCAAAACAATGTGGCCGGCCGTCATGTTCGCAAACAGACGAATCATGAGAGCAAACGGCTTTGTAAACAACGACACTATCTCAATGGGCACCATGATGGGTGCAAGGAAGATAGGTGCTCCTCCCAACAAGTGATGGAACCAGGCTCCGATTCCTGCGTCACGGATGGCGATGTATTGAACCACCAGAAACGTACTCAATGCAAGTGCTGCCGTAACACCAAGTGCACCAGTTGCAGCATGAGCTCCCGGCAGAAGGCCAATGAGGTTCAGTACGAGAATGAAGAAGAACAACGACATCACAAACGGCATGAGGCCGTTAGCACGTTTGATCGTGCCAACATTCGGCGCTACAATTTCATCGCGGATGTAGAGTACAACACTCTCCAGCATGTTCGCCAGTCGTCCCTTTGGCGCAGCGCCAGGCTCGCGGGTGTATCGACCTCGAATGGCAGCAAAGAGACCGAGAACAAGGACAATGGCGATGAACTGATAGGCAACAAGATTTGTGATCGAGAGATCCAGTGACGGGGTAGCCGGATGTCCTGCTGCGTCCTTCTTTGTTGTGCTCACCAGTTTATGATGTGCATCGGGATGCTGTAAGGTGTATGCACCAGCTGCCTCCATGGCTGCCACATTTGGATATACGTGCAGACCATCGTCAACAAGGATGACGGGGAGAATATCAAAATGACCGAAGAAGATGTTCAGCTCATGGTGATCTCCCAGCTCCTCCATGAGGTGCGTGAAGACACGTCCGCCTTCGATCGGCTCGGACTCATGGTGTCCGCCCGCCGCTGCACCATGTTCTGTGGCGTGTTGGTCGGCAGACTGCTGATCGTGTTCGTGGTGCGTGGAATCGGAGTTCATTGTGCGAAGGCTGGATACGGATAGGGCCTGATGAAGATCATCAGAACGTCACCGACTTTTTTTTTGAGGAGGTCCGTCACTGGTCGAACGGACTTTCTTTTCGCTGTTTCGTAGGAGTGATGAAAAAAAAAGATCTCTGCCATCAACGCTACAAAACATGAAATGGCAAAAGAAATCGAGAACCAGACCTGATGGACACCAGCAACACTCAGCAAATACCATACGAGGCCAATGACGATGGCCGCGCGTACGGCGAAGCTGCCGAAGACCATGGACAGGAAGGTGTTGAGTTCCTTACCAAAGGCCTTGCGTGCCACAACGTAGCCGATAAGCGTGTTTACCACGCTTATGGCGACTGCCGCTACCACGGCAAGCAAGGGACTCTGGACATTCACGTCAAATGTTCCGTGATTTCGTTCGTTTGGTGTCGCTCCGTGTGAGTTGGCTCACGGAACGGAAAAATTGAACAAAGCCGACCACCGACCCCAGGACAAGTCCGCCAACAAGTAACCACGGAGTTGTTCCGAGTTGTTTGTCGGCGTACCATCCGATACCGCCCGGCAGAAGAACCGATGCCGCCAACTGGCTTCCCAGAGCGAGATACGGCGCGAGTTGCCGAGCAACGGATGATTGTGACCGAGAATTTTTCTTGGCGTCATCCGCCGGAGTGCGCATGGTGCGGCCCGAATAAGCGCGCAAAATTAGACCGTGGGCGTCAAAATCCCAATTCCCGGAGCTGACCGAGTACGGCGTCGACGTAGATGTTGACCGTTTCGCCGTACCACAGACCGTCCGGAACGAACCGAACTGCGCCATACGACGATGGGTCAAGTGTCCGAATCGAGCTGGAGGCCAAAAACGACGATTCTTCCGGCCTGAATTCATTGTCAACGTCGTGCAATCCAATCGTTAAGCCCAGTTCTGTCAAGAATCTATCCTCGACCGGCGCTGTTTCGTATCCAAGCAGGACAAACGGTATCCGAACCTTGACAACGTAACCGTCCGATCGCTGGGCCGTCACAATTCTGAGCTGCTCTACAGCACCCTCTTGGGCAGGATCAAGATCATCAGTTGTTCGAACCTTTACAGACGGGCGTATGTCGGCAAAGTCGCCAATCTTCACAGCGAATTGAAAAAGGCCACTGTCTGCAACGGACCTTATGGTGAGTTTTGATCGATCCACATTTGTAATCGATCGTGAACCGCTTTCACCTTCTGGTGGTGTAACGTCCAACCAAACATCAATTCGATCTGCAGGACACGTATCACACCATCCTGTTACGACCGTACTGTCTTTAACAGCGATTCGTAGGTAGAGGTAGGACTCATCGTACACAATCTTCGCTGAGAACGATGCATCTTCCGGGCCCTTCCACCAGAACGCGCCTTCACGAACGTGTTTGGTTTGCTCAACAACAGCATCAGCTACAAAGCCAGCGTAAACCTGCCGTCCGCGCTCATACGACGGAATCGTGAGGTAGTCAACGGTAAACTCTTCTTCACCCTGTGCATTGAGAAATCGCTCACTCGTTTCGAGCGTTCGATAGTTCCGATATGCTTCGTGCGCAAATGTGCCAATCTTGTCACTCGTAAACTCGTCAAGTAAGAGAACCGCACCATCACGGTACTGATACCCGCGAATCATCCAGTGATCTGCCTTACGCTTCTGTGTGATATAGCACCCACCATCACGAATAACAACTCCAACTTCAAGAGGAAGGTCAACATAGGTAAAGGGATAACGCGCGATGTTAACGAGAAATCCATCTGTATCGATAAAAAGGTAAACAATCGACTCGCGTTTCCGTGTGCCGAGCACATTTACCGAGAAGGCTATATCGTAGATACCATCGCCGGAAAAGTCACCAACATCCCAGCCCCATATCCGATAGGAGGCCCCTTGCGGCATTGCTTCACGAAGGTCTTCTATGAGCTCTTCGGCAAAATATGGCTCAATCCTTCGCTTAAACTCGTGGAACTCCATTCCAGACTGCGCCACGAGGTCAGTTGACGTGCACGCCAGAACCAGGAAAAGAACGAGTGATGAGAAGGTTTTAATCACGATGAACGGCGTGTTGACGAAGAACGGAGTCGCGAACGTCGATGTGATTCGCTGAAAGTCGCGCTCCGAACTGTGCTACGACCTGTGCGGCAGAGTACGAGGCAAGTCGGCCCGAAAGTTCTGTTGTGTGGCCGTGCAGTACGCCATACAGAAACGCTCCTGCATACATGTCACCTGCTCCGGTAGCGTCAACCGGTACAACGACGTATGCAGGTACGTGAACACTTTCGCCGTTCCATCGAATGAGACTTCCGTGTTCGCCCTTTGTCACGATGACGTTGCCGAATTGAGACGACAACGCACGGAATGCCTCATCTGCCGTACCCTCTCCCGTCAGCGCCATTGCCTCACCCTCATTACAGAAGACGAGATCAGCATGCTTGAGGAGGGCCTTTAACCGGTCACCAAAAACATCAACGATGAACCCGTCACTACATGTGACGGCCACCTTTGTTCCATGTCGTTTTGCCTCGTACGCAGCAACCTCAACTGCGTCAGCGCCAGACTCTTCCGTGAGTTTATACCCCTCAACGTAGATCCACTCTGAGTTCTTGATGAGGTCAATATCTACGTGACGTCTCGAGTAGTGGACGTTTACGGCAAGTGTCGTGTTGAGTGTTCGTTCGCTGTCCGGCGTTACAAAGACAAGGCAGGAACCAGTTGATTCACCTTGTATACGTTCAGCACGGAGGACGATGCCAAGCTGTTCAAACTCGCTGGCATAAAACTCACCAAAATCATCTGCTCCAAGTAACGATGAGTACGCACCACGTCCGCCAAACTGTGCGAAGGCAATCATCGTATTTGCAGCCGAGCCGCCGCTGCATCGATGATGCTGGCGGTCACTCAACGAGGTAATCATTTCATGCTGGCGCTCTGGTGCCGTAAGCGTCATTCCGCTCTTGCGAACACCAAAGGCTAAAAGTTCTTCTTCGGTAATGCGATACTCGATATCAACGAGAGCATTTCCAATACCAGTCAGGAGGAGTTTTGTCACGGTGCAAAAATACAGGGTTCGCAGCTCATGCCTTGACGGAAAGTCGAATGATCTCTTCGCAGAGATCACCAAACTCAATTCCGGCCTGTCGGGCAGCCATAGGAACAAGGGATGTTTCCGTACAGCCAGGAATCGTATTCACTTCCAGGCAGAACGGCAAGTTATCGTCGGTCAACCTAAAATCAACACGACTGTAGGCTCTACAGCCAACTACACCATGTGCCGCAACAGCAAGATTCTGAAGGTGATCGCGAACCTCTTCCGTAAGATTTGCCGGACAGTGATATTCGGTTCTACCCTTGGTGTACTTGTTCTCGTAGTCGTAGAATCCAGCCTTGGGCACAATCTCAATGACGGGTAATGCTTCATCGCCGAGGACGGCTACGGTTAACTCACGGCCAGGTATGTACCTTTCAACAAGGATTTGCTGTGAGAACTGGGCTGCGATTTCAATTGCGGCCGACAAATCGTCGAGACTGCCAGATTCTACAATTGTCATACCGACCGTAGAACCCTGATCAATGGGCTTCACTACAGCTGGTCCACGGAGTTCTTTCTGCACTTCGACGAGTAGTTCGGCATCTCTCGCTTGGTCAGGACGAACCGTCACCCATTGTGGCGTAGGTATACCAGCCACTGCGAACAACATTTTCGAGACCGCCTTATCCATTCCCATCGCACTCGCAAGAGCGTTGGATCCCGTATAAGGTATGCCTCGCAAATCGAGCAGAGATTGGATGTATCCATCCTCGCCATACTTTCCATGCAGAGCGATAAAAACCGCATCAATGCCGTCAAACACGGAGGACGTGACGCATTCAACAAGCGCCATGGGTCGAAATGACGCTAACTCCTCTGCTGTTACCTCACGGGGTGACGCGGCGAGGAGATCCTCATTCGACAATATGCCGTTTGCTCCACGTGCAGGATCGACCGCTGTTACCGTATGTCCCTTACCTCGTAACGCTTGGACAACTGCGCGACCACTGAGCAGGGAAATGTTGCGTTCTGGAGATATTCCGCCAAGCAGGACGACGATGTTCATAGGGTGGGGTTAATGGTGGGGAGGCAGGTGGGGAGTCAGGTGGGGAGACAGGTGGGGAGACAGATGGGGAGGCAGGTGGGGAGACAGATGGGGAGTGACATGTACCCCTTTTTATTGTC
>DDUR01000099.1 GCA_002344895.1 Ignavibacteria bacterium UBA2333 | reverse complement strand
CCATCTTCCCCCACCTTCCCCCATCTCACAACTCCCACTCGACCCCAAAGACCGGTATGATACCCCACATATCCTCCTGGCGGACAGATTGTTGCTCGACGTCGAAATACAGTTGTCGCGCGTTTCGGCGGTTATAGGCGTTTACGATGCTCAGATAGACCGTAAGTGACGTAGAAGAAAAGAAGAACTTTCGGTCAGCGCGTACACTGAGGGTGTGATACGCTGGCAGGCGATCAGCATTCCATTGCGCTACGTTGAGGACTGTCTCGCCCGATGATGCAGAAGCAACAACGTCTACTGGTGTTACGGCCCTTCCGCCGGAGAATGCCCATCGTCCACTCACAAACCATTCGTCATCTGGTGTCCATCCGATGACCGCTGTAAGAATGAGTTGGTTGTCAAATGATCTGTTCCGACGAATACCTTTCAAATCAATGTACTCCGACCGCATCCAGGATGCTCCAGCCGTCCAGTACCATCCATTATCACTTCTTCGTTGAACTACTGCTTCAGCACCAAACGCCCGTGCCGTGATTGACGTTGTAAGTGGCCCATAGAAATCAAAACCAGCTACGTCACCAACAACTTCATCGGTAAGTAATCGGTAGGGTACAAGACTACTTGACGGGAGGTGTGCATATCGTTTGTCGTACAATTCGACTGAGAGTTTTGTTGATGCATCAAGGAGCACATACCAACCGGCAAGAACTTGAACTACTTGTGGTATGAGCAAACGGATGTTTTCTGGTGCTTGGGCAAGCAGTGGGGCTGGAAGCTGTTGGTGCACAATTCCGCCCGACACCGATAACCACATTCTTTCTGATATTTCATAATTCATTTGAAGTCGAGGATCCAGTACAATACGGTCCTGCGCGCTATAGTACGTCCCACGAAGTCCAAACGTAGCTGTGAGTCTACCTATTGATTGTCGCCATGACGTAAAAAGTGATATCCACGTTCCCGTATATGACAGTTCAGGAAACGCAGCATCTGCAGCATCGACGTTATGCGTTGATTGCCATCGCACCTCCGTGCCAATGTCTATGTTCGATGCCGTGTTAGGTGACCATGTTGTGATCGAACGAACATTCACAACGTCATCGCTTGATGTTCGATCCTGCGTCATCACACTATCGACAACGTTACTCCAAGTGTTCTCTGATGTCGTCCGAGACCATCCCAACCCTGTTTGTGTTGAAAGGTTATCAGTCCAGAATGAACGCCACGTCAGGCCATTCGAGAACACGTCGTAGACTTCACGCCCAAACGTGTTTTCACCATTCTCGCGTGCATTGAGTACTGATCGTGAATACTCACTTCGTCCAAACATTGACAAGAGTGAGATAGTTGATGTCTCATTTATGCGCCACGTCATCTTTCCTTGAACATCTCCGAAGTTCGGAGCACGACCTACGTCGAGCAATGCTACAAGAAGATCAACCCATGATCTGCGTACGCCAAGCAGGTAGGATACATTCGATGTAATCGGCCCTTCGATAACACCTCCGAATCCTGTCATATTCAGATCGGCCTGTACGTGATGACGTTCAGCATCACCATCACGAAGGGCGATATCAACGAAGGCCGACATACGATCACCGTACGATGCATCATATCCTCCAGCAGATAATGTCATCGATTGTACAAAGTCCATGTTGACGATTGATATGTCGCCCCCTGTGCCCCCTTGCTGAGGGAAATGGCTGATGTTTGGTATAAACACTCCATCGATGTAGAAACCATTTTCGACGGGTGAACCACCGCGTACTATCAAATCATTGATAGCATCTTCGGACTGTGCAACGGAGGGAATATTCATCATTGCACGAAGTGGATCTCCAAATCCATTCGGAGCTCGTCGAACTTCCTCAGCACTCAATTGTATGGTACCAGACCGCGCACTACGTGCAGCATCAAACGCTGTTGAGGTTACAACGACGTCACGCGTCGTCATGGTTTGTTGCGTCAGTTCTACATCCAGAGTCGTGGTCCGGTTTGCACGCACAACCACATCAGGTTCACGTCGACCAGAGTATCCTACCATAGAAACATCAACGACCCATGTACCTGCAAGTACCGCAACGATTTCGAATCGCCCGTGTTTGTCTGTTACGGTGCCTCGGTCTGTTCCTGCTATACGTACGGTAGCACCAGATATGGGTTGATGTGTTCCACGATCGGTAATCGTCCCCGAAAGTTTACCCGGTGATTGTAATGGTGACTGTAGAGGTGATTGTGCCCCAAGTTGCCCGCTCATCACGACACTGATGAGAAAGAAAAGGGGCAAAAGGGGCCGCAGCAGGAACTTCATTCCGGCAAACTTACCGGAGGATCTAACGCCGTGCTCTTCGCATTACCACGTACCGTCTTTGCATGTTTGCAGTCCATGAAGATTGAACGCACGATCCTGAGTCGGCCATTCCCTCGTCCAGAGAGCCCCACGTCCGGCCTCTATGTTTCGATAGGGACCGGTGCCTTCATCTCACTCTTTCTTCTTGTCTTTACACCTTTTGGCCTGCACGAGGCGATGCCACGTCACTGGCCTGTCGTAGCCGGTTACGGCGTTGTAACAACGCTTGCGATGATACTTGTGGCCTACGTTTTGCCACGCCTCTTTCCGACGTTCTTTGCTGAAGAGGTGTGGACGACGGGCAAGGAGATTCTTGAAGCGATTACGACCATCCTGCTGATCGCCGTCGGGAACAATGTCTATTCAGCATGGATGTTTGGAATGGTCATTAGTCCGACCTCCATTCTTGTGTTTATACTCTTTACTGCCGCCATCGGAATTATACCGTCTACCGTGATCGTCTTATGGCGCTTTTCTGTTCTTACGCGACGGTACACCGTTACAACATCAGAGAGTGTTCCTGCAGCTCATCGCGAGGATCACGGTCGTGATAATCTTGCCTCACCGCTTCCAACAGTGCACACGGCATCCGCACCAGAAGTATCGGAGTCGGAAGCAACAGTTTCTGAGATAACCTTATCGTCAGATGATACGAAGGTTTCCCTACGTATTCTCGAAACGGAGTTACTCGTCATGACGGCGGCAGATAACTATGTCGAGATTCGATATCGTCGTAAAGGTGTACTTCGGACTGAACTCGTGCGTACCAGTCTCCGATCTCTTGAGGAGCGGACATCGTTTCCACCAACCTGGTGGAGATGCCATCGAAGTCACATTGTGAATACTACGGCTGTGCGCCGAATCAGCGGAACGGCACAAGGTTATCGGCTGCACGTTGAGGATGGAATATCCGTACCCGTTGCTCGCAGTAAGAGTGCAGAGCTCAGAACACGTCGTGCAGATATGTTTTCTGCCGACCGTTAAGTCCCTTGTCCATACAGTTCGGTCCCTGACCGTGCAATTCGCCCCAAGTAGCTGGACTCGCACGTGGTTACGCGCGTAGGTTGCATGTATGGAAACACTCACAACATTCTTTCTTGTGCTTCATGCGACGGCAGGAGCAGGTGCTCTCTTAACCGGTACTGCCATTGGCTTCTTGAAAAAAGGTGACAGGCGACATCGATTGTTGGGACAGTGGTTCGTGAGATGTATGCTTACCGTCGGAGGAACAGCATTCTTCTTAGCGACTGTCCGGCCAAGTCCATTCCTGTTTGTCATAGGTGTCTATAGCGTCTACGTGTCCCTTATGGGCCGAACGGCTTTTGGTGAAAGACGCACGTGGCACAACATTGCACCGTGGATCCTTGGGTTAACATCACTGGCACTGGCAGTCTGGTCGATTGTACAGGACACGTCGATGATGATTCTCGGACTTGTTTTCGGTCTAGGATTTTTAAGCCAAGCGGTTACCGATATCATCAATCTGAGAACGGCTGGCAACTCACGGCGGGTCAAACTCATCCGCCACATTTCGTGGATGGGTGGAGCACTCATCTCAACGTGGACAGCATTCCTCGTCGTAAACATCCAGGTCAGTTGGCAGATAGTGCTCTGGATTGCACCCGGTGTTCTTGGCGGACTAGCGATATCACGAGCAATTCGGCGGTACGTTGGTCCTTCGCCTGCCAATATCCCATCGTGACATCGACCCGACATATGCGCGGTACAAACGGCATCGGATGCAGTTTGTCCGTACGAATCGTTGTGGTGACACTCGTATTCGTGACGTGTCTCTTCTTCACTCCACGAGCATACGGACAGGTCTATCTCGACAGCAATACATCACACCGATTCGCCCAGCTCACGATTGGAACGGGAATACAACTCCTACCTCCAGCAAACGGTCTCAGCCCATCGCAGCGGTTAACCCTCCACGTCGGTGGCATCCATTTCTGGGGGCACACACATTTTTTTGTTGAGTTCTCCCCTGTACGCCTGTTTGATGACGCAGTAACCGCTCGGTCTACCCCACTTGTTGAAACGGGAGCTGAAGTATATCCGTGGCGGATCGAGAATTCTACGATTCGCCCGTTTGTTGGCGCATCTTGGTTGGTACACACGTATGCTGATCCGGATGGACCCGTTCTCACGCGAAACTCGCTTCAGATTTCACCTGGAGCAACATGGTCAACTTCGTTTGGACTTATCTCCGCTGCTGTTAACATTCCGTTGGCATCACGAACACCCTATCCAATGAGTGACGGTGGTACGAAATCTGTTGGCACTCATGGGTGGTATGGAAGAATACGCTGGTCGTATCCGATTGAGACTACATTGGGTGCAGAGAGCTTTCGTGCGTCCGGATCGGAGGAACGTATGTATCGACAACTCCTCGATCAAGGAAAACTTGATGGCCTCTTCGTGAGCTTCGGCGCTTCATCTGCTATCGCCGTATCTCGGGCCACATTTTTAGCGAACAGGCATCCTGAAGTAGACGTGCCATCACCGTTTACCGTCCTGCCGATTGTGTCCCTTGGCTGGCGATTCGAACAGCTCCCCGGATTTATACAGTTGGCCTATCGGCCGATTATTGCCTCAAACGCTGGATATGGCACGGCACAACGGTGGATACGACATGCGATTGGACTTGAAGGCGTTACGGAGATAACGAACTATCACGGATTTGTACCGTTTGTTGGTATCGGATGTGGTTACGATTTCTTGTCATATCGTGAAACCCGTTTAGGAATTAATCAAGAGCATCAGACAACATGGAAACCAAGTTGGCACCTTGTTGGGGGATGGGACATCCGACCGACAAAGATTGACCGATTTATCCTGCGCACGATCATGAGGTGGTCACCTGGATTATCACTTGCAGTTAGCAATGGTATAATGCCATTTGACCACCTTGAAATCGACTTCATCCAGCTCAGTGTACGATTGTGAACCTATGGGTTTGAGAATCACTGCGCAGGACAACGACGTAGACACCTCGAGCAAGGTCGGTCATGTCGATCTCACTGCTCCGTCCATACAAGCTTGCAGTCGATCTACCGTGAACATCATACACGATAATGCTGTGGTCACCAGGTGTCTCAATGGTGAGCACATGACCGTTTCGACGCACGCGGATGTTGGACAGGTTAACGTCCTCAACACTGACAACTTCAATCGAAGCCGTAACAGGAATACGAATGACGTCGGCACATCCATCAAATCGGAACGTAAGCGTGTCCGTAATGAGCCCTGCAGGCAGACCCGTTGTTGCGAGTGTAATGCGTGCCGACATTGTTTGATCATTCATCAAGGTAGTGCCGCGCGCTAACGTTGTCGAGAACGGAGGATCAATGTGGACGGAATCAACCTGAACACTTCTGACGGGAGCCATTGAGGGCCGCAGATCAAATCGTTTCTGAATCTCCGGGGTCGAGTTGTCAACGGTACCGAACTCAATAACTTCTGGACGTTCAAATGTCCACGCTACGTCACCGTACCGAATTGGTACAAGAAGTATATCAGTACACGACGGTGTTGTATACTCAACTACAATAGTATCATCGATAACGCCAACCGGTATTGTCGTTGATAGTGTTGCTACTAACTGTGTTGTTGTTGCAGCATTCAACTGCACTGTCTCGATGTCATCTAGTGTACGTCCCGACAATAGACGAACGGATACGATATCGGCGGTTACGGCTGACGTGTTTCGAATGTCGACGCGAATCTCACGAGAACTAACTCCAAGGCAGGCAACTCTCTCAGCCATTACAACAGGAAGGGTTGATGCAGGGTTAACAGATCCGACACGGGCTAGTAAACGAGTACTCCACGACATGTTACACGACGTTTCCTTGAGAACGATCGGCGCGTCAACGACGCCTTCTGGAAGTCCAGTAATCAGAACTTCTATGGAATCTGTCTGGCCAGGAAACACCTCGATTGGTAGAGGACGGAGAGACGTGATGGTACCGGGACTCGTGAGAGTTCGAATAAAGACAGGCAATGTCCCAGGATTTGTCACCACGATCTTGGCCTGTACTGCCGTGTCACATGGTGATGTTGCTACGGCAGCTGTCGGAGTACGCACGTCGAGACGAAGTGTCCGCACATCTACAAACGCTTCTGCTGTGTCTGCACATCCATTCGCGTCAACTCCGATACATCGGACTGTTACGGAACGTTCTACGGGTAGGATGAGCTCTGCATCGGGATTCGCCCGTGGCACACCGTCGATATACCACTGCATCGTAAACGGTGCACGTCCACCAGCTGTTCGTGCTGTAATACGGACTACGTCTGCACTACAGACAGGCGGAACGGCATCTATGGTAACAAAGGGAGCAGGACGTACAATAACCGTCGTTGTATCAGCGGCTGAACAAGCGTTACGTGAATCTGTTAGTCGGCATACAACGAGCAAGGTGTCCACAGTAGGCGCGGCAAAGGCGAGTGTCGCACTCGTTGTCAGCGTATCACGTTCTGCATACGTCCATCGATACAGCGCTGTTCCTACAACATTTGTTGGTGTTGCCGTTATGCTCACCACACCTCCTCGACAAACAGAAACGGTTGGAGTCGTTGAAACAACAAGGCGGGGCCCAACACTCACACGCACCGTATCCGTCACAACACGATTGCCAGCATCTCGCACTTCAATAACATAGGCTATATCATCAGAGGGTGAGGCAGTGGATACTGGTACGGTAGGGCTTCCAAGTTCAATGCGTGGAGTCCACGAATATGTATATGGCTGAGTTCCTCCAGAAACGTTCGCCACAAGCGTCATCACGTCACCAATACAGATCGCCGTGTCTGAGTTTGCCGTAACGGAGAACGTGCCTGGTGTTCCAACGCATGTACGAGCTGCGAGGCGATTTTTCATGTGCGTAGCAACACGCGAATCAATAACGAGCTCCGTTCCGAATGGTGTAAGGTGACAGTAGCTCATAATCGTTCCGCGGCGAGCTCTTGTACCGGAAAAGCAACCGCCTTCAGAAGTAAAACATGAATCGATGGGAGGTGCCCACCAGCATGAGTGTGTGTGACGTGCACCGATATTATGTCCAAGTTCATGAGCCACAACATCAGTATCCCATGCATATCCCGTCACAGGATACGTAAGGTTATTGTCTGTGCCACTCACGGCATAACCATTTGAGTTACTACAGAGAGCATCAAGATTCGCTAAGCCCCCGATACCGTTCACACCACTCATCAGCGTAACACAGTTTCGGTCAATACCACCTCGATTGTTTATCCAATACGTTCTGAGTTGTGTAAAGAGATCACTTGATGACGTTCCGGGGAAAGGATCCGTCGTTGTCCATACACCCATCCACGTTGTTGAGATTGTTGCATCTGCGTCACGTTCATAGATATCACTGACGGCACCAACTACAGCTTGAACGTATTCAACCGAACGATAAACATCTCGATTATGGTCGTTGTAGAACTCTTCGTCACATTCTACGGCGAGTCGGATTACACGAGTTATGGCCTGATGCTGATCGATGTCCTTCTCAGGTCTCCTCACTCCTTCGGTCAGATCATCCACGCCGCAAATCCATCCATCACGCTTTTGTCCAAATCGTTCGTCGTATACAACGGCAACATTCGGAGCTGCGGTACCCACCATACCAATCAGATAGCGACGTCCTGAAACATCATCCGTAATGTATCCAGTGCACCACGTACGATAAACGGCCAACATCACGTGAGACGAACGCCCTTCTATCTGTCCATGCAGGAGAAGGCCAAGGGGCTGGGAAAGGGGCTGCTGGACACCGTTATTACCGAGTGCGACAAGTTTCGACGAAGCATCCAGTACATCAAATCGTGTGAGAATCAGGCGTGACTGGCCGAAGTTTGGCAGCGTCACATCCAACAACACTCTCTCACCGAGTCCGATACGAGCTGCGTCGCGCACAACAGACTCACTTTGAATCTGAAGAAACGTGGCGGGATGTGTGATACCTATGCCATTAGGCTTGGTCACATTCACAACAACATCGGAAGCCACTTCAGCTTGTGCTATAGCCGTAAGCGCCAGACTTACAGCAGCAAACACGAACAGAATACTTGTCCTCATAACCTCTCCAGATTCAGTACGGAGAAACTACGAAGAAAGGGTGATGCTACATTTCTCCTGAGTCAAAAGGTGCCGGGGACCTAAAGGTCCCCGGCACCTTCCCTTTTTTCCCTTTTCGGCACCTTCCATTTAGGACGTTGACATTCGTCATTGTTCCGCCACGGTTGGATTTCGAGCTTGCAGTCACGTAAGCTCATGGGTTTGAAGAACTGCCCGTGGCTGCGTGACTCACATCTGGGATACAAGACATGCTCGGCACCCTTCGCCCCTTCTTCGCCCCTTTCCTTGTCATATTCTCGGTGCTGTTAACGGGGTGCCCATCAGAGGATCCCGTTGGACCGGATCAACTTGCCGGTAAAATTGAGGTGGGGACGCGGTCCAATGACGCAATTTTCGATGTTGGTTCGGGTGGCGTTACGGTGCGTATCACACAAGGTGACATCACTGGATTGCGGATAACCATTCCACAGAATGCATTTGACGGGTCGCGTTCTTTCACAATTTCCTCAGCACCAATCACCTCACATACGTATGGTGCGGCACTTAACGTATTAACGCCACTGATTCGCCTTGACTATGGCGGGGGATATGCGCAGGATCTTCTGAGAGTTGACGTTCCAATCAACCTACCTCCTGGCCACTTCGCAATGGCCTTCCTGTACGATGAAGCGTCGGGAGAGCTGGAGGGCCTACCTCCGCTCGCACTCACTGACACATCCATTTCCGTGCTCACGGCGCATCTCTCTGGCAGACATCTTAGTGATGGTACAAAGGGCGGTATTCTAGGATCAAAGACCTACGTTGACCTTCTCATAGCTAGCATTGCTGCATCTGAACTACAAGGTATTCAATCAACAGGATTTGTTCCTGGTACTGACGATTGGGAGTTCACCAACTTCGGGTCCTATCTCGCTCCCAAGGGTCATTGTGCCGGACAGAGTGTATCGGCAATGTGGTATTGGTCAAAAAAGAAACAACGCGATAATGCATCATCACTGCATGGAAGATATGATCTCATCGGCGGAGCATTCTGGCAGGACAATCCGCGTGGATACCGTTTTGCTTCAACCGTGCAGGAAGCGCTGGACTGGGATAAACGTGACACATGGTTAACAAAGTTTGAGACAACCGGACAATCGCGCTTTCCGCACGACAGTTTACACTATCTGTCATTCGTGTACGGAATCAAGGCAACTGGTAAGCCACAATACGTTGGTATTCGTAGTGCAACTGGTGGGCATGCTATGATCGCGTACAAGGCCGGAGGAAATAAGATTTGGGTTGCAGATCCGAACTATCCGGGCAATGTGTCACGCACCATTGAGTTACAGGGGAATGGATCATTTACGCCGTACATGTCCGGTCCGAATGCCGATGATCTTGGCACACCATATCCGCATATCAACTACATCGCGAAGACATCACTTATCTCTCACGAAGGGATTGATGCACTATGGAAAAAGGTTGAGGATGGGACTATCGGTAAAGGTGTCTTTCCATCTTGGCAGCTATACGTGCGCGATGCGGCAACTGGTGACTATGTAGAGCATTCATCCGATACGATTTACTCTGAGCCGGACGGAACGGTTTCACTCCAGGCACGCTGTACTTCTTGTGCCTATGGTTGGGAGCCTATGGAGATGAAGCAAGATATCATGCTGATTTCAACAGACTATACATTACTTGCATCAGCACAACAAGGTACAATAACGATCAGTGTTAAGGAGGGAGCTTCCGTCTTTGCCGGACTGTATGTGATGTCACAAGTGGGCACTGACCCTAAAACTGATTCAACCTATCTCGATTTTCGGTGGCTTACGATCATTCGTCCAGGCATGTCCATCGTGCCGTCAGATACAACGATTGACGTAGGAGAAGACGTCACCTTCACCGTACGCACGAACGGCACTGCTCCATCATCTGCTCGATACACGTGGTACTTCAGCGATCTTGATGATGAAGTAGTTGTCGACGGTGACAGTACCTACACACGGAGTTTTCAGGATGCAGGTGACATCTCTGTCGGTGTCATCTTGTCAGACCGTTCAACGGGCAAGAACATTGATACGGCCGAGGCCAAGGTGCGGGTGGGTACAGCGTGGACAAAACTCTACATACAGATTGCAGACTTTACGATTCCAGCCTCTGAGCCTAACAGAGGACCCCTCGTCTTTAGTGACGGCTCACGGGCGAACTATCTCACATTCGTGAATGGTATGGATGGCCTGTCACCCGCTTGTAACGCACTGACGTGGAGTGGAGAATCATTTTCTGCAGCGATCAGTTGTGAGGAAGATGTTTCGGCCTACGTCCTTCGGCGCACAGGAAACGTAACGGGACGTCTGAATGCAACGCGTACGATGCTTCTAACAGCAACGATGAACATCACGACAACTATTACGTTTGACGACAACACAACACAAACCGTTGCTGAGCAGTCGATTACAATAACGAACCTTCCAATCACCTATATCTACGGCGCTATTTCCGGCCCAGGTGCTGTGGTGCGAGGAACAGCTGCTCAGCAGTATGTAAGCGCTATGACGTATACGATTCCATCAACATCGTCATCACAATTGCGCTACATCGATCATGTTGATTGGGGAAGTGGCGAAACAAAACTCACCGTTGTCTTTACGGATTAGTAGTTGATGGGTGGAGTTTCAGTACGGTGCCGGGGACTATTAGGTCCCCTGCACCGATAACTATTCGATCCGCCCATCTCCATAGATCGTAACGGTCATTGGATCAAGGTGCTCCGTTCGGAGGAAGACGTCTTCGTTACAATCGAATACATGTCGAAGTTGGAGAACGGTTACCGCGCCGTCAATAATTGCGCCGGTTCCCCGCAGAAATGTTTCGTCACACGACGTTTGAAGTAACGCGAACAACGATTTTGTGAGTAACTCTCCATCGACTGACGAAACAAGCCATACAGCATCATCGCGTTCGCCCTCTATTCCTCGTATGAAATACAGATGCCAATCTATAACAACACCGTCGGTCTCTGACCGACAAGAGTCAAGTCTCCACATTTGAACGCGGTCCGGCACGTTACCCGTCGAGTCCACGTATCCAGCAAATGTCAGTACACGTTGTCGTACGCTGTCAACAATCTCACGTCGTTCTGGCCAGCGCTTTGCTGGTTCAAGCAGATCTTTTTCACCAATCGGTGTTGTAAAGAATGTCAGCGCGCAAAGAATGTCGAGCATGCGAAGGCATTGTTAGTCACAGCAAGTATGTTCGGCGTCGGAACAAGGTCCGCTTGTACAACATGACCCTTCAGAGCGCTCAAGGTTACCAGCCTTCATAGCTTCAATCTTACAACAGGCTGTTAACGATTCCATGAGTAGGGCACGACCACGTTGTACGCGTGACTTCACGCCAGACACTGAGATACCAAGTTCTTCTGCAATGATACGATGTGCTATTCCATCGATCTCAGATTTCTCGATAACGATACGATAATGTTCTGGTAAGGCAGCAATGTGAGGACGGATACAGTTTTCCATCTCAATGACGGTTTCCGAATTCGTCTGTTCAAGTGGTACGTCGTCTGCCTCCCACCCATCAGCCTCAACCACCAAATGCCGTGCGCGATAGGTATCGCGCACGGCATTCATGGCAATTTGAAAGAGCCAAGAGACGAGTTTTTCATCACTGCGAAGACTGTCTCGTTTTTGAAACGCCTTCAGTAACGTATCGTGAACGATGTCCTCGGCGAGTCTATCGTTCCGAACCTTGGAGCGTACGAATCGGAGTAAACGCGTTCGTAATTCGCGCCAGTTTGCGTCGTCGCGTCGGGTCGTCTCCATGGCAGTGTCCATCATTACACCGTTGTGCAGGTGCACGATGTGCACGTACACGTGCAGTTGCAATTGCAGTTACACGTGTTTTCCTTCGTTGAACACACACAGGTGTTCGGTGCGCAACACGAATCCATGTCAGTCTCCTGAGCATTGTTTTCCGGCCGCCACCTTGACGGCCTTCTAGGAGTTAGACGGAGTCAGGTTCAAAAGGACGCACGGAGGATTGGATGTTTTTCCGAGGTGCCGGGGACCTTTAGGTCCCCGGCACC
>DDUR01000036.1:17810-46601 GCA_002344895.1 Ignavibacteria bacterium UBA2333 | reverse complement strand
ACTGCCTCCCCCACCCCCTATGCCCCTTTTCCTACCGACGTTGATGGCCATGGTCATAGGTGCCATGGTACTGACGTCGTGCAGTGATACGACGCAGGTGGTACGTCCGCACGAGACCACAAATCAGCTCCTGCTGCATCGAGCCCAGGCAGAAATGCCAGCGGGAACGGTTCCGGCCGAGGAGTTGGACGTCGTTATTGTCGATGCGATGACGGAAGCAGGGACAAGGCAGATTGGTGTGATGGCACGGCTCGGTGACTCACTCGTCACGAAGACGTCGGCCTGGATTGATGATAATGCAGCCGCTATGAGTGAAAAGCGTTCTGACGGATATATGGTTTTTGATGAGCTCCCAAATCGTGAAGCTCCGTATCGCTTTAGTATCGTTGTTGGCCATCGCACTGCTGAATGCCTTCTGGCAAGGGCACCAGATATGGTGATGAACGTTGATACAACAATTGACATTGCCGACATCGGTCAGCTCGGACTCGTCCCCTATACTGGCTCCGGCATTGCCGATTCTCTCGCCGTTACCTCCACTGTAGCCGTGATCAGCGAATCCAATCCAGATCAAACACCAGCAACGGAAACGTGGACATGGAAACAAGCGGATGACGGACAGATACGATTACCCGCAGATATGATGAGAAAACTCTCAACAACGTCACCGCCATTTTCCGTCTCGCATTTTGTTCGCCGTGGTCATTACTACCGTTACGTCCTACCCAACGGCCTCCGTATCGGTCGTGTTCGCACGGATCATAGTGGTACTCGTGTGAATGTTGTTCGGTAAGGGGCAAAAGGGGCGCGAAGGCGTTTATTGCTCAGCACGTTAACAGTCCTATTCGCACTGCCAATTCCTGTGGGCATCACGAATGTTTGTGCCTACATAGTTACACCGATGCCAAACTGAACTCCAACTGTTCGCTGATCAAACAACACTCTCGGAACATTGTTTGCAACGCGAGTGATCGTCGAGTTTTCAGATTCAAGCGTAGGCAAATGGACATTTCGAATTCCATACAGACCCAATACACCATCGATATAGAAAGCAAATGGCCGTATGGATGGATGTGAAAACGTGAACCCAATAATTGATTCAAGTGAGAATGAGGTAGCCGAACTAAATTCGACACTGCGAATCGCATCTACGTCGGAAAGACTCGCAACAATTGATCGTGACGTCAATGCGCACACGGAAAACCCGCCGACGAAGCGCAACCAGGGAAACAATCGATATGAGCACACACCATTAACTGACGGTCCACCAGCAGAAACGTTGAGAGATACGCCTTCGTACGAGATTGGGTCCGTTCGTAAATAGTACTGATACCCAATGGAGTAGGACCATCGCCATCGAGATGATTCTGATACTTTTTCTGACAATCTGTACTGTTCATATCCATCATTACGGTCGACGACGTAGTCACTCTTTGGGCCGTTCGACAGCGAGAGTCGTTCGTAATAGTTTTTGACACATGTAAACTTGATCTCATTTGCGCTCTTCATTGTGTCAAGACGACTGTTAATCCAAACTAAAGCCTGACCTGTACGCATCGGGAGGTGACGCAACAGTCCACTGTGACTGACATGTTGACCGTTTATGTGTCCAATGACAACACCGTCTTTTAAGAGACTTGTGGTTACTTCGTGTCCTTCGTCTGTCAGCTTTCCAATGAACAGTGAGTCGGAATGTTTCTGAAGTGCGTTTTTGAGTGCGAGTAACACTGAAATTGAATCCGACGATTCAAGATAACCTCGGAATACTGAGGCTTCGGTCCGTCCTGACAATGTACGTCCACTATCTGCTTCAATCAGACTCACAAACCCGTGTGGTAACACGTCAAATGGAGCAATTTCTACTGATCCGAATTCCTGAGGAGCATAACGGAATGCCACCATAACACGCATACTCCACGAATCATGTGTTCGCGCAAAATGGGTCGTAGCCACATTGATTCCTGATGGCTTTAACAATGCCCCGGCAATTCCAATCAACCCAGTTGGATCTTCAGCTCGAGCATTCACAATGGTCACGATCTGTATGAGACTCGCAATCATCAAGGTCAATGACGTCCTCATTTCAGCCTCACCTTACACATGTCGGAATAAAACATCTTAGCATGCAACTTCCGCAATTGCCAACAGCGAGACATCCCGGAAAGCAGGGATTCTTTACCACGTGATTCATGTCAACAGTATACTAACTCATGTTACCGACAACACGCCGGTTTACGCCAAAGAGCACCGAGTGTGTTTCGGCTGGCACATTCGTCCGTTACCTACGGTTCCCTGAGCTATACATGTATTCTGTCGAATCGAACTGTCGTTGTGTGAGGGCCCGCCGTGGTGAGGGATACGTGTATCTCGATCACTCATCTTACCACACAAGAATTGCCCCTTTATGCCCCTTTCCATCAACATCCGTGTGGACCACGTAGAGTCCTGGTACAAGCGTGTTTGTTGAGAGCACATCACCGGACATGGAAGCAACAGCCGAACCTGTTACCGAATACAATGTTGATGTGGCGGTCGACATCATATGTGCAGGCAATCCCGTAATCTGAATTACCTGTGCTGTGGGATCATACGTATACGTAAGAGTTGTGAAAGGTGTCTCTCCTGGCGTTGATGCCGTGCCCGTCATAACATTTCGAAAGGCCGTAAACGTTGTCGCATCAATCCGACGTCCGGTTGTATGCAATCCAAAACTTATCACATCAACAACGTGTGGCATGCCATCAATAACAACAATTGTACCACCACCACTTTCACCGGGCACTCCAGTTGTATTCTTCATCCAGTGACTCTGTGAACTTGCCACCTCTATGGGACAAACACGATAGTACATTGTATCTCCTGTGTGACGTTTTGTAGAATCCGACCTATCGGTAACACCAGGATACGTAAACCTATGTCCTAACATTAAATGTATCGACTTCGGATCCTTCCGTGTGGCCATACCTATCCATCCAAACTCAAATCCAAGGTCGGTATCCAGTTCAAGTAAAGCAACATCATTTTGTATGACGTTTGCGCCAGGTGGAATAAGGCGATACGACCGTACAACACGAGCCGATTGTGGAGTAATGTTCACCGGACCACCATTCCACGCCGGATAGACGTAAAATCCATGAGTATAATATCGATTTGTTTCATGGTTGACGATACTGTGAGCTGCAGTAAGAACCCATCGACTACCAACGAGAATGCCTGAGCACCCTGCGATAATCGAATCTCCACGATCTATACGCAGAGAGACAGCCGTCCGTACGGGATAGTCTAGCAGTTGAAACAACCGTGTTGCTGGAAATCGTTTACTGCACTCACCATCCATACCATAACGAGAATCGACCGTTGTTGGCAACGATATCTCACCTGACATACTCCCCGTTGAGGACGTCATAACGTCGTCCATGGGTGGCACATACGATATACGCACCGAGTCCAACGTAAACGTTGTATAGTCAAATCGTTTTACATACATCTCCTGCGCCACAACAGTTGTAGATGTCAGCGCAAACAACACGAGAAGAACAAGGAGTGTTTTCATACTTCGTCTGCAGTTCCAGTTGTGTGATTCTCGTCTCGGCTGCAACAACATTCCAAGGGGGTTTTCACGATCTATGCCAACTTTTCATGTTTTTCCCATGTTCGGCTGCGCCTCACGGAATGTCTGCGACGGTTTGTCTGCGACGGTATGTTCGGCTGCGGCTCACTGTATGCTCGCTGCGCTCACGGTATGTCTGCGACGGTATGTTCGGCTTCGCCTCACGGTATGCTCGCTGCGCTCACGGTATGTCTGCGACGATATGTCTACGACGGTATGCTCGGCTTCGCCTAACGGTATGTCTACGACGGTTTGTCTGCGACGGTTTGTTCGGCTTCGCCTCACGGTATGCTCGCTGCGCTCACGGTATGTCTTCGACGGTATGTCTTCGACGGTTTGTTCGGCTTCGCCTCACGGTATGCTCGCTGCGCTCACGGTTTGTCTGCGACGGTATGTCTTCGACGGTTTGTTCGGCTTCGCCTAACGGTATGCTCGCTGCGCTCACGGTATGTCTTCGACGGTTTGTTCGGCTTCGCCTCACGGTATGCTCGCTGCGCTCACGGTTTGTCTGCGACGGTATGTTCGTTGAGCGAGCGTTTCTTCCCCACCTGCCTCCCCACCTTTAACCCCATGTCCCTCCCCATCTGCCTCCCCACCATTTCCCCCATCTGCCTCCCCACCCTTGCACATCTCCCCATTTCTCCCTATGTTTGTACTTCAACACCGCGGGGTGGAGCAATTGGTAGCTCGTCGGGCTCATAACCCGAAGGTTGTAGGTTCAAGTCCTGCCCCCGCTACTTACGTATACACTAACCCTCGACGCCAACTAGGTGTCGGGGGTTTTGTGTTTGTGGATGCGTTTGGACTCATGGGAATATGGAGTCAGCGTCCATTCGTCAACGAGTTTGACGACCGCTAGTAGTCTACATCGTTGTTTCAAACGAAGCATTCCTGACACAACCGAAAGGTGTCGGCTGTCATTTGAGCATGACGTCAGCCTTTACAGCCGATCAGACAAAAAGAAACAGATCGGGGAGCAACAGCCCAGTAGCCTGGTTGCGTTGAACAGACGAAGTAAGGCAACTGCTCGGCATCCCCGATCTGCATGAATGAGTGCGGTCTACTATGAATTCGGTAAGGACCCATTGTTCAGTCCAAACTGGGCTACGCTTACACGTTGCCCTGGCTACGGACTGTACCGAAGCGGCGACAGAAGATGAACGAAACATTCTGTGTGGACGACACCACACCCGAATGAAATCAACACGACCAAGGAGCTACACGCATCGTGGAAGTTCAGACTATGAAAACATAGTCTTAGGGAGTCGAACCCTGCCCACGGAGTATCCGCGAGTTGCCATGACGAAGTATTCCACTCTTTCGGCATCCCTGGTCGCATTCATTTACATCTTTATCCCCTTTACAACATCCAAGGTCCTGGAGCCATGTTCGATGGACTCCATCACCTGAAAGATCTTGTCGCTCCATCCTGCAATCAGATGGACGTCATCCTCCAATACCCGAATAGGTGACTGACCATAGCCAGCAAGGTCGAACAGATACAGTCGTGCATAAGGAGCAACCTTGCTCTTATACTGTTTCCATGCCTGCTCAATATCACCTCCATCAGCATGACTATTCCACAACTGACAGTCGGTGAACAACATCACTTTGTCCATTACCAACCGTCTGCTGATTAAGTCCTCAATTACCAGGTGTCCGTTGGTCGAATAGCCAACTTCACCCGCACGTTCACGCAAGTACTGAACGTTTGACAGGATGTTCGAAACCGGTACGTTGATCACCTTCCATTTGTCGCCGAACATACCGACCTTTACGTTCTTGCATTTCGCGCGCAGTAACATGCCCAGCACTAGACCGATGTCATAGTACTGTACCGTCGACGCACGCGATACCGGCACACACATCGAGCCTGAAACGTCGCAGGCAATCAAGACTCGCGTATCAGCGTCGAAACCGCTGATATTGGCGGCCGATGCTGCAGCTGCCCGTTCCAGTGCTTCGAGAATAGAGCTGACCATCCACTGATCACCCCTCACGAAACTCTTAACCATGTTCATGAAGGAGCCCTTAAACCCTGACGTCCGTACATTCTCAAGCTGCCTGTATGCCGACAAGAACCTGAATGGGAATTGTTTGGATTGTTGAACTTGAGCAGGATCCGAAAGGACCTTACACACGTGTTCAATGTGGGCAGGCGAGACGTTTGCCTTCAGAATGTTTCTCAAGTTCCTCAACAACGCCATATAGCCAACCCTGCCACTGTCGATCAACTCTTCCCACGTCTTCCTAAAGGCCGCCTCACGGTCTTTGTCACTGTTGTACTCCTTTGTACCTACAGAAGAAAGCTCGGTCTCCCAGGTATATGGAGTCTGCAATGAACGATCTACGATTTTGTCAAAGATTCTTTGTTGTTGAGCATCCTTAGCCTTCGGATGTACCATGAACAGTGCATCCCGCAGTGTAACGGCCGTCTTACGGTCATACTTTGCGAATTGGTATTCATCGAACCGGTTGAAGGCAGAGGCAAGACCCTTCTGAATCTGTTTGGACAGCTTTCCGATGTGCCCGGAAACATTGTGCCCATTCACGAACGAGTAACAAGCTAGTAGTTCCGTAATCTCATCAGCACGCTGGACGACCATGTCAGTTGCCCGAGCAACGAGATTCGAACCATTCGTCGTTCTCGCAAGTTCGCAGATGAGAAGCAATGGCACCGAACGAAGATTCATTGACGTACGAGCGTATACCGCCAACTGCGCTACGAACAGCGGATCACATTTTCGGATCAGATGCTGCAGACGCTCCACTCTCACATCTGCACCCTCGTATGCAGCGTCTTGAAGAGCGGAGGAAGCCACAGCAGTGTACAATGCGAGCTCATCACTCATCGTAAAGGCCGTTGCACCTTCGTGGTTCGTGATCTTGCTGATGCCGCGTGTTGTTGTGTTGAATCTCATGGTGTTGTCTTCCGACTGATGAACTGAAACAAAGTTCAGGTCGATGTGCGCAGTCTTTCTGCGTAGTTGATCACTCTGTCAAAAAAAGTTTTAATCCTCCGGTCGTTCTCTCGGATCGGCCATACGGACGATCTTCGGTTGGAATGTTCCGAGTACCTCAACCAGGTCAGTCTGTGCAGACATGACCGACGTTATGTCCTTGTAGACCATGGGTGCTTCGTCGACGTCCGACCCGATCACCGTGACACGACGATCAAAAAGTAGACGTTCCCATTCTTGGCGATCTACGGCTTTCCGCGCCGCTGCACGACTCATCAGTCGGCCCGCTCCATGCGCTGCCGAGTTCACCGATGCCGAATTTCCCTTACCACGCACGATGAATCCCGGATCTGTCATACTTCCAGGAATGATACCCAACACTCCAGCTCCGGCGGGCGTAGCCCCTTTCCGATGTACGAGCACCTCTGTGCCATCGAACAATCGTTCCTGCCACGCGAAGTTGTGGTGGTTTTCAACCATCACAATTGGCTGCAGATTCATTGCTCCTGAGATTTTATTATGAATCTCATGATGGTTTGCGCTAGCATAATCTCCGGCCAGGTTCATTGCAAGCCAATACTCCTGTCCGGCCTCTGAATGCAGGTCGAGCCAAGCCAAGTGCCGACTTTGATCTGGCAACTCAGTATGTGCCATGGCGATCTTCGAATACGTTTCGGCAATTGATCCACCAAAGCCACGAGATCCAGAGTGCGACAGCAAGGCGACGTATTCCCCAGCAGGTAGTGTGTCAAATGCTCCTTCGCTGATCGTAACAACACCCCACTCGACAAAGTGATTGCCAGATCCCGACGTACCGAGCTGGCGCCAGGCTTTGTCCTTCAGATCCCGAACTACTCGAACGGCATCCCACTCCGGTCGATCGAACAGCGATGTGTCATGATGTTCATTGGTCGTGGAGCCAATCCCAAAGTGAGTGTGCTTCATTAACAATGACTGGAGTTCAGAAGCATGGTTCTCAACCGCATCTTTCGGCATATCGAAGATGGACATGCACATTCGGCAAGCGATATCGACGCCAACAGCGTATGGGATCACCGTATCTGGACGAGTTGCCAGCACACCTCCGATGGGCAAGCCGTACCCTACGTGGGCATCTGGCATAAGCGCTCCAGTTACCGTTATTGGGAGACCCATTGCCGTCTCCATCTGCTCAAGCGCGGCGGGGTCAATGTTCTCCTTGCCGTAGATCGGATAGTTCTTCATGTTCGCGTTTTGTTTGTTTCAAAGTGTGATCGAATCAAAATTCACGGTATACTGCGCAATCTTTCTGCGCACTTGTCAAGATTGGAAGAAAAATGCCCGTCAACCGCAATGCCCTCATCAGATACAGAACAATCGATAGATGTCTGCGGAATCGATATAGGCCGTGGACTCTTGAGGATCTGATCGAAGCATGTTCGGACGCCCTATACGAGTATGAAGGAATTGATAAAGGTGTGAGCCGTCGTACAGTTCAGGCGGATCTTGAGGTCATGCGCAGTGGTAAACTGGGTTACGAGGCCCCGATTGTTGTCATTGACAGGAAGTTCTATTCCTACAGCGATAAGGATTTTTCGATCACGAACATTCCTCTAACACCACAAGATCTGGTGGTGCTCTCTGAGGCCTCTGCCCTACTCAAACAGTTCAAGGGTCTTCCCCACTCTGCTGATCTTGGCGAGATGATCACCAAACTGGAAGACAAGATCCACGCTCAGAAGACGCATACCAGACAAGTAGTTGATTTTGAACGGAATGATCATCTCAGGGGCTTACATTGGATCGAAAAGATCCGGCAATACATCGTTTCCGAGCGTTGCTTCAGCGTCATGTATAAGTCGTTTAAGGCTCGCTCGGCATCTATCTATCCGTTTAGTCCATACTTACTCAAAGAGTTCCGTAACCGATGGTTTGTACTCGGCACTGCTCACGTACAACATCAAACGATTCAGACCCTTGCCTTGGATCGTATCGAACTCATTACAGATTGTATGGATGACGAAGCCACGTTCATTCCGAATGAAGTTATCGACATAGAAACCTACTACGATGACGTCATTGGGGTCACGAGGAATCTGAAGAGTAATCCAGCCAAGGTTGTGTTCAAAGCGAATAAAAGGAACGCACCCTACATCCAGACGAAACCACTACATCGTTCACAGAAGGTCATCAGAGATGAGGAGGATGGAGTCGTGTTCAGCATCGATGTCGTCCTCAACACTGAGCTCGAACGTGAACTCCTGGGCTTCGGTGGCAGCATAGAAGTGTTGAGCCCTCAACTCCTCCGCAGGCGGATCAAGGATAATCTCACCACTGCGGTCAAACATTACACAGAGTAAGAAGAATCGGAACGCACATGTTCGGAGGTTTATAAGGGGCGAAAGGGGCACAGCTGTTGTACACGCAGCCGAACGACACCCCTTTTGCCCCATACCAAGACCCGCAATTAGGGTGTTAGTCGAAGAGGATAGACGGGAGAACCCGAGACGTTGTAAAGCACGGTGTATGTTGTGCCGTTCATACGTGTTACATCCACAAACGAGCACTTCGTATCAACTACGGCTATTTGACGTTGCGATTCGAGGATACCCGTTGAGAGATCAAGTGTTGACGTTGTTAACGCACCTGACCGGCCATCAAGCCAAACAATGTTCATACCATCGTTTGTTGGTTCGGAAAAGTAAAATGCTTGAGCTTTGCCGAATCCCGTTAGATTGTGTTTTTGATTCCGGTCGGACAACAATCTACCTCCCACTGTTGACCACCGCATCTTTCCATCAGGCTCAAAGAGTGCAAGACAGAATCCTTCCGTACTGTATCTCGCAAGACTCGTATCAAGGCCACCCGGTGTGGTAAACCCAATGTGCCGTAACCCCGGCATAGCAGGTATGGTTGTACCAGGACTTCCCGGCATTCCATACATCATCGGTATATATGTTGGAGTTTTGCTTCGACCGAGAATCTGTGTTAGACTACCCGATGCCTGTTCGAACAGTACAAGCGTACCCCGATTGGTATGGATAACATTATGGACAAAGTAATCATCGAACTCACTCTTTCCCTGTGTAATACGCGGAATCATGTTGTCCGTAATGGCGAGGTTCATTGTTTGCTGAACACGATTACCATCCAGGAGATACTGAACGATACGTCGTGGTGAACCATCATCATCATCATGATGAACAAGTGACATCACCAGACGTCCCTTGTTATCATCACCCAGATAGACTTGCGTTAACTCAGCACGTTCTTCTGCGGCCGATACGTCAACAACCATGTCTTGTGATGTACCTGCCGTAACATCCATGACTGTCAAAATGCGAATCTTCATTCGCTCACCATCGTCGTGATTACTATCGCGCAGGACGGCGTGGAAAAGGTGGCCATCAGTCGACCGAACACCAACGGCAACACCGAACTCATCTTCTGGTGCGAAGAACTCTCGACGCTCTGAGAGGGAAAGACTTTCCGTCGACATGATGCGTTCGGCATACATACGACGTTTACGATCTCCATCATGTCGATAAAAGTTGCCGTCATGAACAAGGACTGCTCCACGCTCGTGATCGCCGGACACAACAAAGAGCAGAGGTTTATCCGCGGCAATTTGGACAGAATCTCGTGGAGCACTTCCCGTCGCACCATCAGCTGTAAACTGGAATCGTGTAACAACATGATTGGTACCATTAGCTGCTGCGTGTTCCGTTAACACCATAATCTGCTTTCCATCAAACACACAAACGGCCTTCAACACATCATCATTGAGCTTGAGCTTCTGTTTCCATACCTGCTTCAAAGACCCATCGAGCCTTGTGAGTAACAGTTCATCATCTTCAATCTGATTCAGGACAACAACATCCGTTTCTGACAACCTCGTGATGGCGTGAACACCACCGTTCCGTGTTGAATCCGAAATGTCTGCCGTATGGGCATTCTTTGGTGATACAATAACTGGTCGAGGTATAACACTACACGCAGCCACCACTACACCAACACAGGCAATTGTAACAAATAATCTTATTACCACCGTTCCTCCGTGAAATTTACGTTACGTTGAATGTGGGAATATACCAGTCATGGCTGACAACACATCGATACAACAATATTTGACAGCCCTATTCGCCATCAGGAAATGGTGTAGTTTATACGTGCAAAGCAACATTCATAACATCCAACCGCATGAAGGGGTTTGTATGCATATAGTAGCTTTCGTCATCATAGTTCTCTGTTCATCAATTGTTGGGCATGCTCAGCAAGTCGATTCAAGGATTACGCTCAACGATCGTATTTCCAAGTACATGCCCGTCATGCAGCCCCGACCATGCTCGGTATGGCTGACCATGTGGGGTGCATCGGCGGACGAGATAAAGGCGGAGGCCAAACGCATCGGCCTACAGCTAGCTGACTCAACCCCCTTGGTTGATGCAGATGCTATGATCTATATCTTCACCGAGCCTGATGCGGAAATCTATTACAGTTTTTCAGTGATCAATGGTTCCTACAACCTATTCACCTGCACGATGTCGTACAACGAAGATGCCCACGCCGAGGAGCGTTTCGTCGGGGCAACGAGGGATCTCCAAGCTCATTGGGGTGGAGACGACACGGTATCGACGGCAACCGCACTATGTGATCAGACCAAGAAAAACGTGAAGATCGAAGTGGGTAAATCCCGCCGCATTGTAACGTTCACGATAGAGAGTATGAACTGACGTCAAAGGGCGCATCAGCTACAACATACCAGCATAATGAATTCCACTCCTACCTCGACTTTTCATGTCGTAGGGCCGTGTTTTTGTACTGGACGGTAAGGGGTGAATGGGGCACACGAGGATACAAAGATTGGATTATGGTATTCGAGGCACAATTGCATCGCGTAAGCGAACGATGTGCTCCGTAAGCCACTCATAGTACCTTGACCACTGCGTTTCATCGGTCACGTCACGCTTTACGTGATCACAAATACGTGTCGATTTTGTACCCGCTACATAGTGCCATGTAAGCTGTGATTGATATGCAGCTTCAATTGCATCGCGCTGATCAAACAGCCGATCATACAGCGCATGGTTATCAGGTATATAGAACTCGACACGCAATTCTGGGCCGTTATCTATGTTTTGGAACGTAAACGTTGTCATGACGGCATATAGTCGTGCATCTGACATTCCGAGTGGGATATTGAGTTTATGACCTCGTGGCGTGCCAGGTGTGAATGGCAATCCATTATCCGCAACATATTGTCGGAACCCCTGCCAAAAGCGCTGCTGCATATCTACTATCAACGCACCTTGCAGCTGTGCCTCATCATTATCGTCGTGAGCGTCTGTATACTCATCCGGAAAACGTCGTCGAAGGAGATCGTGTCGGAGTTCTGCTAACGTCACTCCATCTGCTGAGTCAACAGCCCAGAACAACCAACCATTTGTCGCCCTTCCACCTCTCACAAACACGGCAGCACCAGACGGAGTGTCGAATACGGAGTCCTGACAGAGCAGTTTACCGCCGGCGATCACTATTGCGTTAACCTGTTCATAACTCGACATTGTTGGCTTAAGTAGTTGTCCCTCGTGAAGGACATGATCTTTCAAGAGGTCAAGCAATGAGACATTGCTGTTTGTTATCACAGCAGCCGTCGATCGTTCCGATGAGTGGCCGGGTGGAACACTCCATATCTGAAGGACAATGTCTGTGAGTGCATCGGTTCGCTTTAGAATCGCCTCGTCGGACCATCCGTCACATTGGTACTCGCTGAGGGTAGAATTTAACAGCAACACTCCGTATCGATTAAGTGCTTGCGACTTTGATTCCCATGATCCATTGGAAACCGAAGTATTCAGTTGACGCGTAACTAACGTGAGATTCCCTAACGAGTGTATACGTTGGAATCTCGCATTGAAGTCCCCATCGGCCGGCTCTGGCCAATTGCGTTCCCACGCTTGCGGCATGAGGTGCTCAATACTCAAGACTCCTCGACGAACGGATTCTTCTGTAAACTTCTTGTCATGCGAACCAACCCCACGCAGATAGTCCTCAATAGCCTCAAGAATCATACGATTTCTTGACACAGACATTCTTTTGTACAAAGGCAATACTGATAACGACGAGCGAATGTCCTTATCGTCTGGCCAGAACGTTGCGTCACCTCTCTGTCGCTGAAGAGTCTCACGGATACGCTCGTGTAAAGACTCTACTGGTGAAGTCCTGACAATGTTTACAAGGTCAGCAAACAACCTGCTGTACGATTTAGTGCCGGCACGATACAACATGCGCCTAACTAACCAACTTTCAACATCGTCAATAATGTTCACAACCATGCCTTTAGGGATCGGTTGTTCCCGATCCGGATCGAGCAAGGCGAGTAACAACGGCTTGGGCGCATCTGTCTGCATCGTTTCAAGTCGATACACAAACAACGCGATACGATCAATCGCACCAGTTGACGATGCAGCTCGGACCGTAAAGTCTGCATAGAGCTGTGATGCTGCATAGATACGTTGTACAATGTCTTGAATTGAAATCGAAGAGTTGTTGACGAGGTATCGTTTAAAAGCGCTAAACACTTCATTCGCCGGAATCTCGTCGGCGATAACGCTCATTAACCAATGATGGAAAAACACAACGGCCATCGGCCGCTTCAATCGGCCCGAACTAATCTCTTTCTCCCAGAACTCGGTTTCAAAATGACGCCATGATGTGTCATAGATCTTCTCGACGTCTACATCTTCGTCCAGCAGTCTTTGGAACACAAGATTCTTAATGAGATCAACCGGTGTTAGCGGTGTACCACGTGCATTCAGTGTCTCGAATATCTCTTGCGCATTTTCATCTATCTGAAGATCAATAACCACAATCTGGAGTAGTGTCCGTACAGCTAGGTCTAACGCTTCTGCTCTTTGTGCTGCAGATTCAATACCGGCCTCCATTAGCCACTCACGTGTCCGCTCAGCAAAGTATCGATGTGCAAGAACCAATCGTGCAGACGAATGCTTTAACGTTGTATAGTCGATCTTTGACTTCGGTGCCATCACCTCATAGAAGGCCTGTTTATCACGTGTTGTTGGCCATACTTTAAACTGATCTTCTGGCTTGTTTTGGTAGGCGTCCTGATTTTGTATAAGAAGTTCTAGTCGACGTGCCGGACCGTTAAATCCCTGATCCATACACTCACCATGAATAGCGTCCATCAATAGTTGTAACGTCGTTAACCGCTGTTGTCCATCAACAATGATTCTGCCTTGTAACTCCCCCGTTACGTTCGGCAGTTGCTGCAGGACAACGGCACCAAGAAAGTGCGGCGACGTTGTCGTATTTCCCGACGTCAGTACGCGTTCGGCGAGTCGCTCAACATCGCGCCACAGAGGCTCCCATTGTCGCTCTTCATTCCATACATAGGGACGCTGAAACAGTGGCACGAGAAAACGCTGCGGCTGTGTAAACACCTCCATGGGCGTCTGAACATTAGTTTTCATTGTATTACTCCAGATTCATCGTATGCTGCAAAGATTGTCAATTATCTGCAGCTGAATATTTCCAATCTGGTACTGACCGAAAAAGTGACCAGCTATCAGCTTGAACACTTCTACGTAAAGTAGCTGCCATCAGTCCACTGTTTCGACTAACATGTCAATAGCAGACATGTAGGAACTAACAAGACGTTGTAAGTCAGGATACCGGTTTCTTATCTCAGTCTTCTGATCTCGCGACGCGCGTATTGCCTCCTGAAACACGACATCGCGATTAGTTGTACTTTTTTTTCGAAGGGACGCCTCAAGATTTAGCACCTCAACAACAACCGACTGCAGCTGTTCCAGATTTCCGTCTAGCAACACTACATCATGAACACCACCAGATGCAATCTCCTGAATTCGATTCGTAACTACTTTCCGACAAGATCTGTCGTCGAGACCAAGTTTTGATCTGATCTGATCCTCATCTATAACACATAGTACTATTCCTCTTTTCCTCAATAGATGAAGATCCTGATCTAATGAGTTAAGAAGCTTATCTACACCTTTTTTGGGGACTGCAGTCGTTCGTTTAATCATCTCATAGTAACTCGAGGTCTCATCGAACTCATCCATCCGATCCTGATAGTCTTCCCGAACCAATTTTAACACAAAGTCATGAGGCATAAACATCTTCGTTATCTCATGTCGTGCATCCTCAAACAATACAATGACTTCCTTCACTTTCTAAATACTCCTTGTTATGAACGGCAACATGCCAGCTTGGCGTGCACTTCCGACTCCTCCATAGGTACGGACGTACTCCCTAACGTCAGCAGTGTCATGAATCGCGTATGCCTTTGAGGCGCCATTCTCGTCTACTTGCAATACGATGAGTTTGTACTGGTCTATTCCTAACGAGTTGAGCACGACATCACTGTGCGTCGTCAGAAGTACATTTGTATTCTCGGACAAACGTGAGTAATCCTCGACCATTCGCACTAGCATATATGGATGAGTGTGGCATTCTATTTCATCAAAACATACGAGAGTTCTTTGACTGCTAAAATACGTAATCGCACAATGAGCAAGGTACATGAGTTGACCATCTGATAGTTCGGAGAGAGGGATATCACCAATTGGACTACTGTATCGTGCCACTATCATTTGGCGGCCACTATCAACCGGACGGACGACTAGCTCCTCGAACTTTTCACCTAGCACCAGCATCATTCTACTATAGATCTCGCTTCTCTCCTGAATCGTCAACTCAAAGAGTCTTGTCGTATAAACATTTGCGAGGTTGTCTCCTGACGGATCGAGTTCCCTGCTATGGTTAATATACTGGAGTCGCCGCATAGACAGTTCATTACTACCAGACTTACGTACTTTCCAGTCAGGTCTGACATCAAAGGTGCGATACACTTTTACTTCGGACAATGCCGTTCGCAGTCTTTTGACGTGAGGGTTATTAACCAATTGACTTCCAGTCATAATTAAAGACGTATCTCCATTAATATCCCCCTTTGACTTCTTCGTCATTCCGGAAAATGACTGACTCCAATAAACTCTTTCTTGCCTTTCAAACACACGCCACATTTCTTTTGAACTGCCATTGATACATTCATCTAACGTTTCACTTCGCACTTCCATTTTCCCATTTACAATCATAAACTGAATATTGTAACTCAAAAGTGAATCAGAGTACTTGTCACATATGTCAATCGTGAGACTAGCTGATTTGGCCTTTTGCCGAATGAATGAATTGAAGACAGGTTGAGTTGAGAAAACGGGAAATGCCGACAGCATTGTCATTGATGGCATACTCCCGAGAAGATCCAAGACGTCTACAATCGTTGACTTCCCTGCACCATTCTCGCCGATAAGGATTGTCAGGCCATCAAGATCCAGTGTGACGTCTTCAAAGACTCTCACGTTCTGAATTCTGAGTCGTATGAGTTTGTCGGTGTGTGTCATTCTAGCCGTCTGTTTGCTGCGGGTATTGGTGCGTGGCGCGAGGTTGTCAACACTCGATAATCTGTCTACGCCACAACCGAAGTTACGACAGAAATACAATCATTTGCACCGTTGTTGCCCCCTCTTACCCCCTTTGCCCCTTACCCAATTCCTCCTCCCCTACTTCCTCCGTACCTTCGCCGATCATGAGATCCTTTGACGATATACGGGCGGATGTGACGCGGGCCGTGGGTAAACGTGATGTGGAGGCATTACGAATACTCATTGATGAGCTTGTGACGATTACCTCTCCATCGGCAGAGGCATTGGCGGCGCATACACGTGGGTTTATGTTCCGTCTGCAGGGACGTCACGAAGAGGCACAGCGGGCCTACGATGGTGCGCTGACGGCGTATGAAGGTCTAAACGATGTTCAGGGTATTGCCAGGACCATCTTGAGTCTTGGTAATCTCCATGCCGATCGTAACGAATATGAGATTGCTCTGCAGTATTACGAGCGTGCCTTAACGTATTATGAGCGCGAGGGTTCGGCCGTGGTTATTGCGCGGACACATCATAACATGGGTATTGCCCATGAACGTCTGGGTGCGTACTCCCAGGCACTCTCTGCCTATGAGCATGCACTTGAAATGTTTGAAGAAACAAACAATCATCCTGGTATTGCGCATGCATGTAATGGCATTGGTAATGTGCATTCGAGTACGGGTGACTATGTGCGTGCCGTTGAGTTTTATCAACGTGCGCTAACAATCTTCGAAGAGGCCCACGATCGTGTTGGGGCTGCTTCAACACTAGGTAATCTGGGAATCCTGCTGGAGCGTCTGCGTGATACGGATGCAGCCGTGGACTATCATGAGCGGGCCTTGGAGTTGTTTCGCGACATTGGAGATACCGTCGGTGTTGCGCGGGCAACCAACAGTATTGGCAGTATTCACATGAGTCGAGGACAGGTCGAAGAAGCCCTGGGTTACTTCTACGTGGCTCGTGCATTGCATGAGGACATGGGAAATCGTGTCAGTGCTGATTCGGTGACGGGCAACATTGTAGCAGCATTACTCAATCTTGGTCGGTACGATGATGCTCGTACTGCGCTCAACAGAGTTGTCCTCTCCGACGCCGTTGAACCAGCTGTCCGTGCCGAGTTCTACGCCAACCGTGCCACACTCGAACTCCGTGCTGGTAACACGGAAGCCGCTCACGAAGCACTGTCGATGGCCTTACGTATCTGCCATGAAGCGGGTCTACGATCGGAAGAGGCACAGTATCACGTGCAGTTACGTGACCTGGCAATGACGACAAAGGACTTTGATAGGTATGTCTATCATAACAACCTTTATCTTCAACGAACGGAAGAAATCCAGAGTTCGGCAGCGGCACAACGATTGGCGACGTTACAAGCCCAGCGAACCATCGACAGTGAACGTCGGGAGCGGGAAAAAGAACGTGCCGTGCTCTACTCCACCCTACCGCGCGACATTGCCGACCGTGTGTTACGTGGTGATGACGTCTCGGGTGACACACATGACGACGTATCGATACTTGTTGCAGACATTGTGGGTTTTACGGCACTCAGCGACAAACTCCCTGCGCGTGACGTAGTAGACGTCCTTGATCGTGTCTTCTCCATCATCGACGACATCGTAGACGAACACCGGCTGATGAAGATCAAGACCGTTGGAGATTCCTACATTGGTGTAGCATTTCCGCACACCGGTGACACATCAACCGAACCACACAACAACCATCGAATACGTGCAGCCCGCTGTGCCTGCGACATCCTGAGTCGAATAGCAGAACAAAACATCCCCATTCGTATTGGCCTCCATCACGGCCCTGTCACAGCCGGCATCATCGGCACCCGTCGCCTCCAGTACGACGTCTGGGGCGACACCGTTAACGTCGCATGTCGGCTTGAATCCACCGGCACACCCAACACCATCCACCTCTCCGAATCCTTCGCCCTCTCCCTCCCTGTGGGTCCATGGCGCTTGGAGTATCGCGGCCCGACGTCGTTAAAAGGCAAGGGCGACACCACAACGTACTGGATGACACCGGTTAGTGGTTCACGTTCATAAACGATTGGATATTCTGTACCATGAATCCAGAAATTATATCCGAACTCAAAGCAGCTGTCGATGTTGCCTGCACAAAAAATGATGCTGCCACATTGTTAGAGATTGCAACAACTGCTGATGGAGTACTCACCGATCAAGGGCGAGCCCTGGCATCACGAGCACGTGGTTACGCTGCCTACGTTCGGGGACACTATCCTGAGGCCCGAGAACATTATGCCCAAGCTCTTACGATCTACACGGACCTCAATGACAGGCCTGCAGTAGCCGTCATCTCCAGCAACATTGGCATCGTGGATGCTACTACAGGTAACTATCAACAAGCGCTCGATAATCTCCAGCGTTCAATTGATCTGTATACAGCACTTGGCAATCAGAGTGGTCTCGCAACTGTTAACGGCAACATTGCCAACGTCTACTTTCACACCGGTGATTATCCAACAGCACTTCAATACCACCAGATTGCTCTTGGTGTCCACAAGGAGATGGGTGATGTCCACGGAACAGCGATAGTAACGGGTAACATCGGTAACGTACTTGCGATGATGGGCGATTATCCGTTGGCACTTGAGCACTATCAACGTGCTGTAGCGGACTACACAGTGTATGGCGACGTGCACGGTGCTGCGGGTGTTACGACGAACATCGGCATTGTTTACCGCATCACTGGCGACTACCCCTCGGCTATTGAGTACTTCCAGCGTGCCATAGAGCTGTATCACAAGGTCGGTAGTCGTGCATCGGAGGCACTCGTTACAAACAACATTGGGGCCGTCTACTTTGACACTGGCAACTATACCGAAGCGCTGGATCACTTCGAACGTGCATTAACGATCCACGAGGAAATGGGTGACCGCCATGGAGTGGCAACCGTTACGGGCAACATTGGTGGTGTATATGGTAAACGTGGTGACCATGTTTTGTCGCAGGAATATTTCCAGCGTTCCCTTTCACTCCACAAAGAATTGGGCGATGTATCGGGCCTTTTAACCAACACGTTACGTTGTCTTGACGTCTGCATTACCCTTGAGCTGTTCGACGATGCCAATACCTACATTCAGTCATTATCCGAGACACAATTCCTCAATCCTGAACACAAGATTCATTACGGAATGTTACGCGCAAGAGTTGGTGTTCATCATGGCGATACGGATGGTGCTGGGGCTATACTGCGTAATGTATTGAAAGTAGCGAGTGAACATGGTCTACGGAAGGACGAAGCCGAGATCCACAAACTCCTTCGTGATCTTGCTCAGAATACAAATAACTTTTCTGGTTACATAGAACACAACGATGCGTATACGCGCATCACGGAAGAGATTAATGGTAAACAGACAACACAACGACTTGCCATGATGGAAGCCGAAAAGCGTATCGAGTCGGAACGAACGGAGCGCGAACGCGAGCGTGCCATTTTGTTCTCTACCCTGCCAAAAACTATAGCCGAACGAGTTATTCGAGGAGAGCGTGTTAGCGGCGATAACTTCGAAAATGCATCTATCCTTTTCACCGACATTGTCAGTTTTTCAACCCACACATCGAGCCTACATCCTACGGACGTGATTGAGTTACTCGCAACGATGTTTTCTGCATTCGACGCACTCTGTGAGCATCATGGTGTTATCAAGGTTAAAACCATCGGCGACTCCTACATGTGTTTTAAGAGTGACGGCGATGTGGCCACAAATGCGAGTGAAATAGCGTCGCTCGCACTAGAGCTTCTGGAAGTTTGTGGAACGTGGCCAAGCGGAGAGCCTATCGAGATTCGAATAGGAATTCACACGGGCCCTGTCACGGCCGGCATCATCGGCACCGAACGATTCCAATACGACGTCTGGGGTGATGCCGTAAACGTCGCCTCACGTCTTGAAAGCACAGGCGAACCCAATAAAATCCACCTCTCCGAATCCTTCGCCCTCTCCCTCCCTGCGGGTCCATGGCACCTGGAGTATCGCGGCCCTACATCGTTAAAAGGCAAGGGCGACACCACAACGTACTGGATGACACCGGTTAAGGGGTAAAGGGGGCCGAGGGACAAAGTGGGCTGAGGGATAAAGGGGGCCGGGTCTATTTTTTATCTGGAGAGGGGGCGTCCTCACCGCCAGACACCACACTTTTCGCGGCAAAACGCTATACTTGTTCGGCACAAAACAGAGTTTTCATCACCACAGAGGACAAAACCCATGACAAAACAAGAACTCTACGAAGAAATTATGCGTCATGTAGCCGACTTCCAGGCGGGCCACAACTCGACCAAGAAGAAGGATGCTGCGGCTGCCCGGAAGGCAGCAACGGCCATCAAAAAGCTCATCACGCCGTACAACAAGGCCTCTGTCGAAGAAGCCAAGTCGGCCTAACGCCGTACCGTCCACCCCGGACGTCTTAACCACACATCCCCACACATCACACCGTCGACACTAGGGACGATGTGGTGTGTGGTGGAGGGGTGGGTTACGATGTCGTGTCGACCAGTGCACCTACGGTGTTGTTTTGCTCTCGAATGAAAGTCGAGCTTCACCACGACAATACTCTCGGCAATCTTCGGAAAGTGCGATCCGTCGTCTATAGTTGGGTACATATCTTCCGAAACGATAAACGACTACATTAGGGAATCAAATACATGACGCCTGCCCAATTCGTAAGTCTACATCAAACACAATTACTTGATTGACTTGACTGACAACTACGGTGGGAGATGCTCACTGTCAGTCCAACAAAAGTAGAATACTACTCCTGTATGGGCGTTCCCTTAGACAACATTTTTTTGATAACACTATATTGGTGTGTTGGAATTGGCGTGTACCGGGCTGGTACCAACTGGTCCCATACGACCTCATTCGAGCGTGAGTTTAGCTCAGAGTTTCCCACTATGAGTCCAACTCCAAGTACGATTGCATGCTGAAGAACCTCACTTTCAACAAGCCTACCTAAGTATTCACGAAAGGCAGATATTGACAGATCTTTATCATACCAAGCTAGATAGCAATAGTTTGAGAATCGCAAGTAAGAAAAAGCTTGCATCACGTCTTTATGCGTAGGCTCTTGCTTCTTAACCTCAATGGTCAAAGTATCACCAATTGACCGATGGTCTATAGTTTCAAAACAACCTACGATGTCAGGATTCGACCACTCTCCGGTTCCTTTCTTGTCAGCCATAGATACTAACTCTCTAAACACAGCTTCAATCGGAGGGTTGCATAGCATCCATTTCCCCAAACTCTCATACAGGTGAGTCTCTTTCTTAGGCTGATACGGATTCCCATGATGTCTGTCATAATAGCCCTTAATGTGAAGTAGATTCGAAGCCGTAAGCTTTCGTTGAGCTCCTTGGACTGACTCATATCTTAGTGCACCAGATCTCCGCACACGCTTTACTTTACTAAGGCCGTTTAGACAGTCTTTAATCATTTCCACTGAATCACGGACGTTTCCATTGTGAACCTTAAACTTTGCCTGCACAATATCTTTAATACTATCACTTGATAGTGATTCCGGAGCCGCCTTACACAGAGCAGTGAAGACAGCTTCAGCGGCTTTAAGAAAGTGCTCCTTAGTGCTTCCTGATCTTGTCATGACATTCTCACTTTCATTGATGCATTTCTCCCAATATATGCGACATTTACCGTCTTTCTCCCATATAATGCAATAGACGATTAGAACCGATAGTGACTCGCGGTAGTTTGACCGTATCCGTGAGGATATCCGAGATCTGGTTGATGCTCATAAACGTTCGCCCAAATTTTGTAGGTTGACAATTGCCTCAAATCTATTCACCTCTCGGAGGAGCCCCAATGAGTTCCAAACATGACAAGTCCGAACTGGCCGCAGTATTCAAGATAATCTAGTCACTTGGCAAATAGGAACCATAATGTCATCTACTGAACCTGCCTGAGTTGAGTCGAACGGTTTCGGAAGACCGAAAATAGCGCGATGTATAGATACTAGCTGGCCCACGCCATAACTACAGCAAGCCGGATGCGACCATTTCCCAAAACGCGCCACATGGCGCATCACGACGGAGTACCGGAGGGCAGTGCATGTGGTGTTGTACTTTGGCACTCCCTGATGCAGAATCAAACTGGAGAAAAATTCATAGATTCCGTCGACTGCCGATGCTGCATCTAATGCTCTCTAAAGATGTCCAACAACAAAATAAATCACATACATGCGAGCAACGGCCTTTGAAAATTTCAACTAAGCACCGGAATTAGGTACAAAAAAAGTAGCATCTTTGAGATGTGTGATGGACCAAAAACAACATAAAAGTAGAACGTTCCCAACACCTGTGATCATTGCTACAATTGCAGTACTGGGACTTTGGAGTTTTGCCTTTGTGATTGTCACAATGTGGTTTCCGCATGAGATTCCGCACACAGGTACAGCTGATGTCTTCGACGTGCTCAATGTTCTGTTCACCGGACTAACATTCATAGGTTTGATTTGGACAATTTGGGTTCAAAGGCAAGACCTCAAAGACCAAGCACGAGATCAACATATTGAGCGAATACGTTCGCGCCTCTGGGGTGCCCTTCCCATGAGTCTTGATTTGTACAGAGGATCAGCTCCCGAGATGCACTTCGTCAATGGATTGCATACGGACATACAGAACCTACCGAGAACAAGAGATATAGTAGCTGTAGGGCGATTGGCTGCTTCTGGTATCATCGTAACTCAAGCATTCATTGGCTTGAGCGCATTTTGCGATCTGGTTCTTTCCCAGCCACGGGTTGGCTTCGAAGAGGACCGTAAAGCATTTGGCACAATCATCGCCGCAACAATTGGTTTGGACCGACTACCATTGCTTGTGGAGATTGGAATGAGGACGGATAGACTCTCATTCATGTCACTGATATACTTCTTACATGAGTACGGGAACTTGATGGCTGGAAGCACAGTCCAGGAACGCACCCTAGTTGCCGAAAACCTAAGACTGTTTTGGCAGCGAAGAACCGGAAACGCAGAATGATGTGAACCCAATACTATTATGCAGCAGACGGCTCGACCATCGAAGGAGCAAGTTGATAGCTACATTCGGGAAAGATTGGTCTTAGATCTCGCGGACGTCGATTGCCTCTTGACTGCAATGGTTTTGGAGGTCCCCGGTGCACTGCTCGAAAGTTACCGTGGAAGTGTGCTGCACACCGTAGAATTCACGTTTGCCGATAAACGCAGCCACATGCAACCCTCTGCAGTCCTGAGAAGCATGAGGCAGACAGGTCTCGGTTCGGTAAGGAGACTAACAAACTATATGGGGTTAAAGGTTGGCCCTGCTGGTGATGAGCTTCGCCACTTTGAGCCTCAAGCCGGAGATGTTGTTCAATCTGATGTGCTCCCAGATTTCCTTCTTACTAAAGAGGCATTGAAAACGATGTCATGGAAAGTACGAAATCCTGACCTTGACGACCCCAACGAGGTCAACGTATATAGCGCAATCCTGCATCTTAATGTACACGCAAATGTGAGGATGGCTCACCCCGGGCTTCCTCATTCTGAGCATATGGATGCTAATTGGACGAAGTACTTTCTCGGATCATCATTCCTACTCTCGGCAGTCGTGTACTATACGTTCAAGAAAAGAGGTCTTCCAACTCCGCCCAACGTACTCGACTGGTCCAAGACTATACTGCCGCCGGACTTGTTTGAAGAATACCACTTATGGCTCAGCGCAGAGATACCAAGTATGATCGCGGAAAGAATGCAATGAGTAAAACCGTGACGCCTTTTACGCCTTCTGTTCTGGAAGCACTCAACCAAGTACTTGCTGATACCAACCACGGTCTCTCTGGAACGGAGATCGGACGATTTCTTGGACAGGCTAAGATTAAAGACGTTGACCACTCTAACACGAAGTGGAAGAGACTCTTCAATGCTTTAGCGGCTCATCAGAATGAATACAAAACCGGCGTCTGTGTTCTGAACTTCATTACGCACGCAATGGCACCGTCACGTTTTAGGGGCAAACACGACATCTTCGAGGACAGACGTTCCCAGCTGAATGAAGTGCTGTCATTCCATGGTCTCAGTTTCCGCGAAGATTGAAAATTTGAAAGGCATGCAGCTGCTACAACATTGACAGAGGCTGAAGCCCGAGTCAATCGGTTGAAGGATAAACTTCAAGCACGAGGCACCCACCCAGATGTCATTGCGTATTGCAGTCTTCTTCTACATCAACAGAACTACTTCCATGCTGTTCTGGAAGCAACAAAAAGCGTGGCTGAGAAGATTAGAGTTCGTAGCGGAGAAACGGACGACGGCGCAATACTCGTTGACAAGGTCTTCAGTGGAACTAATCCAATATTGCGAATCAACGCATTCGTAACGGAATCTGCATCCATTGACTCCGTCTGACACGGATCAGGATATTCTCCGCGTAGCCAGTTGAATATTGCATGTAGTATCATGATCCAGATCTGTTCAGATGCTTGTGCACGCCGCCTATACTATGAGATGACCGTCCAAGAATGCGCCATAGTCCACAACGACTCGCAGTATGGTTTCAAATGTGTACGATAGGTTAAGAGACAATGGTGAACACGTAGCCAGTTCACTGAGATCTTGAAAGTCGATGCATCCCGCATTTCGTAAAACTGACTACGTAGAACCGCGTGACGATTGGTAAAGTAGACCTATGTCGGCAGAACAAACCCGTCCTCCAGTAGCTTTCTTCGTGCTGCGAGAATCACCTCACATTGCTTGACTGTGGGTACATTTTTAGGGATCTGCTGTGCTACCTCTAAGCAACCAAGCTCCTTTTCAGTAAATATTCTACGTCGTTTACCTTCAAGGTAGACCATACGCCATATCGTTGCAGGCGTTGCGCATACCTCTGATTGGATCTTGATTCCGTCTTCTTCAATTTGTTCCTTCTTGCCCTGTCTTTCATCATTCCTTACCTCATCAGCCGATACGAGATCATCATAAAACTGTTGAGGTAGCATACTCCTGAGTTCATTCAGACGCTCACGAATCTTATACCAACAGTCATCCTTTTTACACCATTCCGAGATATTCGAGGCATTGGGCGGAGGATTCATAATAATACCGTTCACGAATTGAGCTGAAATCATCAACGATTCGTCCAACGTAGGATTAGTCATCTGCTCACTCCAAATGCGCTGCCAAGGTAGTTCCTTGCCGCTCCGCTTGCACACCTCAGCTATGGCAGCTATCGCATAAGCAACAATGTTTGCCCTATACCCACCTGCGTACCATGTTTGTTGCGATACTAGCTTCTCTGTCTGGCGGAATATGACAGCTCGTGCAACTATTCGTTTGAAATACAGTTCATTGAATGACGTCGATGACCTCTCCCACTCCTTCTTTATTCGATTCGCATACTGGACGAAGTTCTTTTGACTACCAAGATTTACCCATCTCGGATGTTCGTCAAATACATTCTCGTATTTTGCTAGTTCTGTTTTTGTAAACATCTGTGACTTCGGGTTCTGAATCTGGAATCGTCTCTTCTCACTACTTGAAAGTGTCGACTGTTCGTCTAAATACTGTCCACGGGCACGCTCGAAGAACCACTTTGTCTCGCGTTGATTTCCCTTCTTTGCTGGCGCCCAGATGCGTCTCGAATGCTCCTCCAAACGAACATGAAACGGATGATTGGAAAAGAAGTCTGCCGCATTCACAGGATTCTGCGTGTTTGCATACTCCGAGATTCGAGGTACGATGGCCTCGCTTTGCTTGTAGTCAAAGACCGATAATTTCATTTGGATGAACACTCGATTTAAACTCGCTTTATCGGAGCGTTGCGTGTGGAAAAGGGATGCCGTGGTCTGGCCTCCATTCACTATCTGAAGATCTGAAATACGAAGAATCTGAAGACCGTTCTCAGTCGTTTGAGTCTCGACATGCTGCGCCGTTGCAGTAATCCCATTATTGTACGCAAAAAACATATGGGGTTCATTGAGTATCGTAGTACGTATTCCCTTATTTACCTGGCCTCTGCGCTGTAGAAACGTGCGTACATTCTGCTCAAGGAGTCTTGAACTGAACCTACCATAAAGGTCCGCAAGGATAGTTGCAGGCATGACTATTAGGTATGATTGGTATGTGTCAGATCCAAGATTAGCTGGCAAGCACGAAACACCGCAGCGATACAATTCAATAAAGTCGATATCAAGAGGTTCTTTATGATTGCGAGAGCTCCGTTGTCGATAGATTCGCGAAATATCCCATACGTTATACGTGGCATCATATCCACTAACCTTATCATCTTCAAATGTAAGAATTCGATCACTTAGCACTCGCTCTGAGGCTAAATGGAAGTTAACACGACCTAACTTCTTCTTACGGTCAGAAATCTGGCGAGCTAGTCCATATTCAGGAGTAGTAACATCGGGTTCGATAGCCTCCATTAGACATGCCTCGAAGAAGTTTACAACCCGTCTAAACGCTGCATCAGCTTCCAAACGCGTGAGGGTCTCTAATTCACGACGACAATCGAAGTCTGCAACGAAAATATCGAGCACTCCCTCCTCATTAAACCAATAGCCGTCGACACGCATCCCTCTTGTTGCACGATAATGGCAATGCTCAAAACCATCAATAAATCCCGTTTCCATAAGTTCGTTGGATACTACCTTCATGAAGACCTCAAGCTGAAAACTATTTTCAGCAACGGCGTCGGACAATATCTCCTGACGAATATCTTGGAAGAATTCTTGGATTGCGATGTCCACCGATCAGCCCACGAATACTGTCGAATTGTCACACTCATAAGAAGATATCGCTTCCAATCGAATGTTGTACGATACAGTATCAATCCCACTGTGAATATTGGATCTCACGATACATGGAAAGTCATTCGTTATTCGGTAGCTATAGACCTGGCTAACAACAAACCGTGGAAGGTCATAGAAGGGTATCGGTAAAAAGCCATACCTTGATAGTTTGCGATCGAATTCGTCTACAGCATCAGAATCAGATAGTTTCGAGTGCATTATCTTAACGATATCATTGAGTGACAACGCATTAGCATTGTCCGGCTGAGCGCTTAGTCGATAGATACGCAAAAACAGGTAATCCATTAAAGATTCGAGCTGATTCTCAGATGATATATGTACTGAGTTGCGCTCCGTACCTGATAGTGACTTAACCTCTACAGCTGTATTACCAAACACGAAATCTTGATGATATTTGTCCGGCCCCATCCACGACATCACTGCATCCGTGTGCGACGGAAGTACTTCGCTCAGTTCAAGCAGAAAAATGATTTCAGCAAAGAGACCACGGACCTCTTCTACTGACAAATACCGTATCTGACCGGACATAAAGGTCTTCCAACGTCGCAAATGCGTAAGAGCAACCGCTATTGAGCTCGCTGAATCAGTGGCATTCTGTAGTGCCGCGACTAATGATTGACAGAGAACTTGGAATAGGTCACGATCAACGTGCTTCTCGAGCGTCAAAACAAGTTGTTGAAACCCGCTCTCCCCCGTTTGCAAATCGACTTTAATGCCATGCAGCGTCACCATATTCTTTCGGTAGTGAGCGTAGTGGTCGCCATCCAATTCTACAATGAATAGACACTGATCGGTTGCGGTTCTTCCCCAAAAACAGGGTACAATAGTCTCTCCAGACACATGACGGATATTGATCTCCGCCATGGGAATTGCAATCTCATCCCATGGTGATATCTTAGACATCGAAATCATCCTCATCGTCTGGATTGTCACCAACTCCCTCATTTTGCCCTAAAAGTACTTTGTTTGCAACCACCTTTACGGTTGTCACGCAATCAATGAACGGGAAACTAACACCAAATGCAGCAATTGGTCCATGCAGTGACACACCCTTAGGCTGTAAGCTATGTATCATTAGGAGTGGTTTTCCTCGAACCTTCCTGTAGTAGATATCGGAAACTTGTCCGGCCACTTCGTCAACTCGTGCTAATGCTTCCGCCTCTTCAATCTGCTCTTTCGTGAGTCCATGTTTTTCATCACCACGAGAGGCAACCCGATCCTTATTTAAGCGCCATACATCGCCCATCGGCTGTTCCTTACCCATGGCACGCATTTGGCTATTCAGGACAAACGGCCCCTTGTCGCAAGGGAGTCCGCCAGGCGAAATCAACAGTACGTCGGCACGCGGTGCCTTGTCAGAAACGGCCGCCAAATAGCTCACTAAATCTGATTTGACACTTGAAAATATTGTTGGTGACTCAAATCGCCTCAGAAAGTCTTCAATGACCGCGAGAGGTACATCCCTGAATATCACACCCTTTTCAGTTCCCTCTCGCTTTGCTCCTTTGAATTCTTCCCGCCAATATTCGGAGATCAAACTAAAGTTTCGCGCATTCACCTCAGCATCAGTTGAAACAATATAGCTTTCTCGCAAGCGGCCGCTGTAACTCTGGTCTATGGTGATTTCTTCACCGGATCTCATTTTGTTTGGCGCTGTAATTAGCAGTCTATCTGGATGTGATCGTACATATAGTCCAAATTCCTTGGGACTAAGTCCGTCACGTCGCATTTGCTTAATCTGTTTTGTAAGCTCGTCTGCCGCCTCTGCGATATGACCATACCAGTTGAGAGAATCAGATGAGAGAAATACGCGGCATAGATCCTCGTATCCAGACCGATATCCAAACCACCTCCCCATTTGCAGCAATGCATCATACATCTTCGTATTGCGGTACATATAGCTGATAGTCAGTCCCTCAATAGTTAATCCACGCGATAGACTTAATCCGCCTATGGCAATCGCTGTGAGACCGC
>DDUR01000036.1:0-17630 GCA_002344895.1 Ignavibacteria bacterium UBA2333 | reverse complement strand
CGGTACATATAGCTGATAGTCAGTCCCTCAATAGTTAATCCACGCGATAGACTTAATCCGCCTATGGCAATCGCTGTGAGACCGCGACCTTCAGTTGCGTATTGGGAGTACTCAAATGTCTCATCACTCTTACTGTTGATGACGTAAGTCTTTAGGTGATCGAACACTCCATATAGTGCCTCCTTGACCTGAAGCCATGTAAAACCCGCTTTCGAATACTCTGTGTCATAAGCTTTCTTTAGCTGTTTCATATGACTATTCGTTGACGAGACCGCCTCAGCCATCTTATAGTTAGCGCTGACAGCCTCTTCCATTGACTTCAGGTATATACTGAGATAACCACTTAGTGACTGCTGCACGGAAACATATCTTGATACATTGATCATCATCGAGCAATGCTTCTCACTTTGACCACGGAGATTTCGTATGGCTCGAGCAACAATGAACGCATTGAGCGCGCTGTAAAGACTGTAAGGCACCTCGGAGACCGTGTGACCGCGCTTGTGCCCAAGTGGTAGAATGTCCTCGGAATCATCAATTGTTCTAACAATCGAGTGACTTGATTCGTCATCGAGAAATACTCGCTCTGCGCCGAAGTATATTGTCGGTGCATCAAGACAGTAGATAAAATCGCGCGGGAATAGTTCTTCGCGCGTATCTACGTCATATGCGTCCGGATTAATAAAGATGTTAGCAAATGGTGTTGCTGTGTATCCTACATAACAATGTTTAGCGAATAGGTTCAGTATTCTTCTAATCATAGCGTTGGTCTTCGTCGGATTGATGTCCTCCTTATTCGTGTTAATTGAGGCATTATCAGCCTCGTCGTCAATCAGTAGCATTGGCACGTCTCTGATCCAGTTATCGCCGCCGGCATTGAGATTATTCAACCAATTATACAGCGCTTTAAGAGTCGTTACGTTCTTTTTGATCACAAGAATGATTGGTTTTGAGAAATCGTTAATTTTCCACCCACTAGTATCAGCTGTGCGTTTATTAAAGTCATGCTGGATGTTCGTAAGTGTTGCTGGATGAGGATAGCCCGCCTTCCTTCCGACTCCAATTCGACGCCTAACGTCATATGGGTTGCTTGATAGGCCAATGAAGGCCTCGTCGATACGTTCCTGTGTTTGCCTCCTAAGGTTGTTATGGATGCCGGCAATAACGATGATAAACTTGTAACCGACATCTGCAGCTCGTGCTATAAGACCTGTATAGTTTGCTGTCTTTCCAGACTGAACATGTCCGATGACTAATCCGCGTCTGCTCCAGCTTGTACCTGTACTGTTTGGGTCTTCTAAGTGGCCAAGTATTCTTTGAGTAACTGTACTGAGAGAGTGAATCATCTGAGGTTGCCAACCTTTGTCCTTCAAGTACTCCTGATATGCCAAATGATATGTCCAAGAGGGAGTCGTGAGCTGTTCTACCCACAAGTCGTTATGCTCTGTTGTTACATCAATTAGTGAGACTCCAGCACCCATGCGGACGTCGATAGATGACATTACTTTTGCAATGATACTTCCGATATCACAAGCACATCCACTAGCTGCAACAGCTAATTTGACAAAGTTCTCGACGGACTCTCGCGTCGGTGTTTGATTACTGGCAGCTAAAAGTGACAGTACACTATCAGCAATAAAGCGTTCAGTATCTGCAGCTGTTGATGTCATTTGAAGTTCTCCGAAATAAATTCCTCAATGAGGTGGCTTTGACCATCAAGCAGGCATATAGATCCTACTATATGTCGAAACTCCTCCATTTTGCCATTTTCATCACCGTAAAGGGCTCGGCGGAGTACACTCAGGTACTCCATTACTTGATGTTCATCACGCGTCGAAGGACGCACCTCACGTGGATGCGTTGCAAAGTCCGAATATATCATTTCCACAGGAAGTGATGCGGCAATTGAATCTAACATAACCCGAGCTAGTGCCAAATCCTGTTCGGAAAGTCTATTCAACAGAATACTTATGAGTTGGTGATGGTGATTGATTGCGTAACGTATTCCATTGTGCTCTACGTAACGTTCCCAGAGCGAATCTCTATTCTCCTGAAAGAGTTTCTGTCCTCTGCCTCTGTGAACAGTTACACTAAGGTCTGCGATTTTAGCAATGATCTGGCGCAATCTTTCCCTTACTACGTGTGGCGGGAGAGCGCGCGACTTCTTGATATCGATGGTCCATGCCTCATCAAGGCTGCTCGGAAAATCGATCTGAACGCGTGCAAGCTTTGTCGCCTCGGTCTTGGGTACGACTCGGAACCAGTCACCCCATGCCATAAGCCGGCAATTACGATAGACGTAGACCCCCTGATTTGTAATAAAATCACTTCTGTCTTGGTAAAAACTATACTCAGATGCAGACAAACGACTATGATGCGGAAGTATGTATGGTTGCATGACAACTGTTTCATCACCTATCCAGATCTTCTCCTCCCGAAGTATCTGAGTAGCTTTGTTTGAGCGACAAAACGGATCGAAGGCCCTGACTGGATGGTAGTTAATGCAAATTGAGAGCGTTTCGCGCCCACGAACTTCTCCCGCAAGAAATCGATGGAACACTAGTGCTAGATGTCGTGTTACGTTACTAATTTTTTCATAGACTATTTTTTCACGTTTATCTCCTGTCTCATGCTCAAACAATCGATCGAGATCTCTCCATATAACAAGCGTTCCTGAATTGGGTAACTCATTAATGTAAGGCTGCGATGATATCTCTTCTGAATCGAGGACGGCAACATTCCAAGCATTATCTCGCTCAACATTCTCCAAGTTCCATTCTGCTGCTGCTCGTATACCATTAACAGATGTTACCACTGTTAGCCATCGGCACTGAGAAAATGATGCGGTCTTCAGACCAAGGCCAAACCGTCCAAGGTCATTCCGTGTTCGTATTTTTCTTGGATCAGTTGTGCCGTGGCGCATCGCTTCTATGAGCTGGTCCTCATTCATGCCGCGACCGTTATCAATAATCACAAATACTGGTGAAGTGCCGCTCATGTCAAAAATGATCTTGACGTCCGTTGCATCGGCAGATATACAGTTATCAATCAAATCTGCAACGGCCGTTTCCAAGGAATAGCCGAGATCACGAAGAGACGTCGTCAAACTCGCAGCACTCGGGGGTAAATTTAGCATTCGTGCCATCAATCAACCCACATAGTATGATTCAGCATTTGTTCCTTGACGCTCTTGGTTTCGGATTCACATTCTAACGCCGCAATTTTGCGATTCAATAGTTGTATAATCACAACAGGAATAGGATCAAGCACACAGCCGTTTACTTCTACATAGTAGTCTACTTGACTGATATCACTTATTCGAGTCCGCCCTACATGAACAGTCCGGTAGGTGTGCTGATGATACTCACTTTCGTTTGAATACCGTGTGCGTCGGTCTTTCCATTGGACAAATGATCCACTACCCAGGAGATTCATGGTTGGCTCTCCGCATGTTAGACATTCATTATGATTCGTATCTATCACGGTTAAACAATCATTGACCACGCAATGTGAGTTCTCTTACATTGTGATTGGAATCCACGTATGCATCATCAAACTTCTTCATCGCGCAGTTCCAATTGCATCGAGTACATCGGCAACAATCTCAGCAATCTGCTCTGCAAGTTTAGGTGGCACAGCGTTTCCTACCTGACGATATTGCTCCGTTCTAGGTCCAGCAAAGTAGTAATTGTCGGGAAATGTTTGGAGTCTAGCTGCCTCTCGAACCGTCAGGCTCCTACATTGAGTAGGATCGTAGTGGATAAAATAATGGCCATCTTTCGATATGTGTGAAGTTATCGTAGTTGAGACTCTTTCAGCAAGTTGGACACGGAATCTATCGGAGAACATCTTTCCAGCACGACCCTTTTCGACGTTCTGATGATCCGGAAGCAATTCTGCAGGAAAGTCGGAGAGCTTAGGGCTATATCCTGTCGCAGTTGCGAAGGTCGCTGCATAGAAATAGCGCTGCAAGTCGGACGCCATGTGACTACGCGCTTCGTGAGAAGTAAGCACTGTAAGACGCTCGTCATAGAGGCTACAAAGAACTTCGTGCTTAGGTCGCCGCATTTCATAGCGTTTAGAAGAATTGTGCTTTGGCGGTTGATTCTCGCCATTGATCGTCATTTTTAACTTGCGCAATAGTTCAGCATGGTAATTTGTTTTCTTGAGATGCTCGCTGGTTTTGATTCTTGCGACTTGCTTTATGGCACTTAACCACGCCTCTTGGCTATCAACTTCTTTGGAGATCCCGCTGCGAATTTTTGGCAATGAATCAATTGTTTCGCGAACGGTAGGAGCTTGTCGTTTTCGAAGTGTCGTTGGCCTAACATTTAGATCGCTACGAATACCAACGATAAACATACGATGTCTTGCTTGAGGAATACCGTGATCTTCAGCTCGGACAACAAACAGTCGAGGGTCAACATCACCTTCTGCCATATCATGCTCTGTAAGCGAGTACAAACGATACGATAGATCTGAAGGTGCATTGCGTATCGCAGTTGAAGGATTTTGAAGGTCATTCAGTATTAGATTAATCGCAGATTTTCCGTCAATAGTTGCAGAGAGCAATCCCTTAACGTTCTCCATTACGAAGATCGGTGGTCTATGATCCGCGATAATACGCAGATACTCACGATATAAAGTATGTTTTATATCCTTTTCGAAGTTAGGATCGCCCTTCATGCGCGAGCGACCTACCAAAGAATATGCTTGACATGGGGGGCCACCAACGAGTACCCAACGGTCATCCCTAAATAACCGATGATCAATGATCTCACGAACAACTTTGTGAGTATCAGGTCCAAGGGTTATCCTAAGTGCCGTGCGCTCAGCATGCTTGTACGCGACCGGATGTCGCGTGAACAACTCGGATAGCGTGATTCGGCCTGCTAAAAAGTCGTAATAATCGTCTGGTGCTTGCCCAGATGGAAAGAATCGAAAGAAATGTCTAAGTGTGAGCGTACTATGAGAGTACTCGTCGCATTCAATCGATACCATGCTGCGGAAACGATGACGACCTCGTTCATTTACAAGCGACGAGAAGCCTTCTCCTAGTCCTCCAGGACCAGCAAAAAGATCAACGACTGGGTATGGGGCTCTTTGTCTCATCAAAAATCTATCCTAGTACCACCAAAGTGGACCACGCCCGCGCTCAAGGCTGCAAACTCATGCCTATCCTGAATTTGAGTCTCGAATATAGTACGAATCGTAGAGGCGTCCAATTGCTCGCACAACGGGCAGTTCTATGCAACGCTTTTAACGTCTTATTCTTCATCATCCTAACGTAACCAAACGTCAAGGAACACACGTGCAGATTCCGACGAAGCTGGCCACTGAATCCGACGGAACCTGGCCACACATTCCGACTGATACTGGCCACACATTCCGACTGATACTGGCCACACAAACTGACAGTAGCTCGCCACTGGGTCAGTACAAGCCGGAACGCCTTGCTTTCATTGCAAGCTAGGGCTCTGTATGCTCCGGCACTGGGGGCCAGTATGCGCCGGCACAGGGGGTCAGCATGCTCAGGTACAGATGGTCACTATGCTCCGGTACAGGGGATCAGAATACTCGTGTAAGTAGGGGCTCCAACGTATCGATTAGGCAAACTTCACGGGCTCGATTCGAGTACTTACTGTTTGTAGTTGACCAGGTGTACCTTTAAGCGTTCATCTACTTTCTCCCACACGGAAACATCCGTAGCATCCGCTCTGGTGTAATGCCGAAACACGTCATTGCGTACAAGAAACGATGCTGTGAAAGACCCTACATCACGTGAAGCGAGCTCAAGATGTAGAAGCTCGAGTTCATATCTGGAAAGGTATCCGCTGAAGATCGTCATGTAGTATTCAATGTCCTGCATACCTTCGCGCTTGAGAAAGGAGCAAATGGTGTTGATACTTCTGGTCCAATCGGAATATTGGCGGTTATAACTTTCTACGACCTTACGAATCTTCATCCAATCTTCGAACTTTGGGTCTATTTTGTTGATCGCATCCCGAACATCACCGACAATGTACTCGAATGCCGGTCTACCCGAGAATCGCTTTAATGCACCACTTGGGTGATTCCAGAACACACTCTCAACTGCCGAATCATATCGACTCAGCAGCTCAAAGAATGATGCATCAACTCGCTGACCCCGTATCGACTCACTTTGGTCATGTAGTATCTGAGCCGAAGTCCTGAGTTCCTCCCTTTGAGTACAATACGTTTTATACAAAAGATAGATCACCGTCGCCTGAAGAAGAACGGAGCCTATACCAGACATCCATGAGCCCATGGAACCGAAAAAGTCGTCACTACTACATCTGTCCAAAACGAAAGGTGCTATCGCCAAGGCAATAGATCCTACAACTGCAATACAGAGTACGATGGCTAGGCGCTTATTGTCTGGTTGTTCGCGACTTGATTGCATTTCCAATTGTGATCGTTAATGATGGAATCGTATCGGCGGACGATGATCTCACATGCCGAAAGATACTTCTAGGAGAGCACTCATGCGGTGCCTAACAGCATGTCTTCCGTTAAGGCATCGCTATCCTCGCGAACTAACCTGACTGTCGGCACGAGAAGTTCTCTGCATCGATTCAAGCATCACGAGTCCCGTTGCCCCATTCGCCCCTTGCCCCTTGCGCATAATTCCCCTACCGCGCTATTCCTTTACCCCACGATTTCTTCCAGCTCATTGAGGTCTTTGATTTCAGCGGAGCGCAATTGGCCCCAGCGACCGTCGGTGTTGACGGCGTTGACCCATCCTTCGAGGGCTGCACGTTTGGCGCGGCTTTCGTCGGTTGGTTGGCCTTTGACTTCGAGGTTCGTGAACACTCTATAAACAAGTAACCCGCCAGTTTGAGGGTATGCTTGCGCACATAGCCTTGGCGGGTATTGTTGACTCGAAACTACGAAGGTTAGACGGCCTTGCGATTCTCCGAAACCACTGATTCCGACGGAACCTGGCCACCCTGACTTACCGTAGCTCGCTACAGGGTCAGTACTAGCCCGAATGCCATGCTTTAATTACAAGCTAGGGTTCAGTATGCTCCGGTACAGGGGGTCAATATGCTCCGGTACAAGGGGTCAGTATGCTCCGGAAACTTGGGGTCAGTATCCGCCGGTATATCCATTATCTCTCATGATACTCACTCTCACAGCTTAGCACGACTGAGTTTTCATACACATCAAGTCGAGGGATAGCTCTGGAAACCAATCGAGGATACACCGTTGTGATTTGATCTCCAGTCACTAGTACATCTCGAATTGGCAATATGAGCCTTAGCTATTATCTTCTATCTTTCAGTCCTGTAACGATTAGACATCAATCAACATGCATATTGTCCCGTCTCTAGAAGAAATCCAGAAGCTAGTGACTCCGCTTCCTACGCTTGGCGAACTTATGCTTGTTGATGTTCTCAGCAAGAGATTTAAGGCGCATGACGATGTCTTCATCTACTTCCAACCAAGACTTCAAAGTATCCGACCGGATGTTGTTGTGCTTCGAGAGCATTATGGCGCGACAATATTCGAAGTGAAGGATTGGTCAATTGACGCATATAACATAGAACGTAATCAAACAAGATCTCATCATCTCAGTTGGTATAGTAAGTCTGGCGCACGTATTCTTTCGCCTCATGCACAGGTCGAAACGTACAAGAACAGGCTTTTTGACGTGGCAGGATTAAGCTTAGCCAACCAGTTCTCACCAAGCAACTACGGCACTGTTTCATGTTTATTACTATTTACGAACTCATCCGGCAAAGAACTGAAGAATGTATCTACGAAGTACATAAAGGCATATGGCCGAGGACTATTCGACTTTAGTACCTATGATTTACTTAACGCGCTCAGACTCAACAGAAGAAACAGCTCGTTCAGTCCCAAATTGTTTTCGTCATTTCGAATGGTACTCGAACCTCAGTTTGAACCAAAGGAGCCGGCGATTTTTGTACACCTAACAAAGCGTCAACAAGACGCCATGCGCATGCCAGAACAAGGTAAACGGAAGATTCGCGGATTTGCTGGTTCAGGTAAAACCGCTGTTGCGATTTCAAAGGCAGCGGAAGTTGCCAACAAGGGTGGAAATGTTCTGTATATCGTCTACAATCTCGCTGCGATGCATGCCGTGTCGGACGTGTTACGACGAATCAACCTAACCTTCCCTCGCAACAACGTGACGATTGAAACAATTTTTGGTTTTGCAAAGCCGTTTTTGGGGCTCGAGCAGTCTAAATACTTGCGAAGTGGTGACATGTTACGGGCAGCGCAAGACAATATCGTGTTGAACTTAAGAACAAGAACAGTACTTCCCGACTTTGAGAAGTACTCGTTGATAATTCTTGACGAAGCTCAGGATATGCAACCTGAGTGGATGAAAGAAGTCATTCAGTGCTTCGGCAATGATAACTGCCAGGTTCTGATTCTAGCTGATGAAGCTCAGAATATATACGGCAATCCACTTGAGAACAAGCAGGTTAATACACCTATTCAGGGCCCTTGGTTTAGCCTAGTTGAACATCATCGATCACATCCAGACGTTTCTTCACTGTGCGACGCTTTTCGCAAGCGATTCTTCAATGACACAGACGAAAAGCACTATCAACTTTCAATAAGTACAACTGATATTCGATCAATGGCCGTTGATTTCGACAAATTGGCATCGCTCACCAACACACTGACGTCGTTATCTTGTTTCCCCATTAGTTCGGAACATGTTTCATCAACGTCATGGCCACTAGTTATTGCCCGAACGCGAAGAAGGTTACAGGAAGTGACGGAATCTCTGAAAAATCATCCAGCTAGCAAGGGTTTGAGAATTCGTTCTGTAGCACCGACGTCGTTACAATCATGTCATTTGTTTGTCGAGTCACTCAGTAAGGTTCTAAGAACACATTCTTCCGAGATTCTATTAGATGGCGTTGCTTTGGATGATAAGGTAATGGAGAATGTTCGATCGTACGTGAATACGATTAGCAGAACCGAGCAAGATATTGCACAGTTGATTTACGACGCTCAGTATGACATAGACAACAAGATTTCAAACGATGCTTTGGCCACTCTAGTTGACATGTTTACTTCTGTTTCCAAGAAGGAGCGTGAAGCTAATACTCCGTTTGATATCTCAACTGTTGAACGTCCTAGGTACGACTATACAAGTGACATTCTTCACCACTACTCGTTCTCCCTTAGCCTACTTTCTTCGAATCTAAAGTCCAAGGCATTTGGAGACGATGAATGCATCGTCATGTCAACCGTACATAGCTCAAAGGGAATTGAACGAAGCTCGGTTGTCGTGTTGATTGACGCCGACTGGGAGAATCAACCTTATGCACATGAGCTCATGTATACGGCCATCTCGCGTGCCAAAAGTAATCTGTATGTTTTATTCGACCCGCGATCAAGCTATTCAGACTTCATTTTGGAGCACATGCCTCGACTCGAAATGAATCAACAACAGTAGATAACTCGGTCTATGATTATCTAGTCCAGCAACCTGCAGCACACGGAAACCGCGCCGACGCCACATGGCTACAACACGATCCCGATCGTCGAGCACACAGAGCACGTCGGCCGGAGATAAACCGAGCCGATCAACAATCTCCTCCTTCACGACATCATCCGAACGAAAGTCGTTCTCGGCACGCATGTGAAGGTCACCCTCCGGAAAATCGTTCTCCCGCAGCCACACGTACGTATCGGCGCGCGACCGCTCCATACGTCCGGATACATAGATAACACGCATATCGGGCGCGGCACTCAGCAGCACAAGAATTGTCCGCACGTCATGATGGACGGCGTCCATGGCCACACCAGCATGAAAGGCCACCCAGTTCTTCCGCGGCTTCTTTGCACCCTCGTCTCCACCCTCAGGCACCTTTGGTTCAACGTAATGTTTCCGGTGCGAATGATCGGCAATCGTACCATCGATATCGCAGATGATGATGGTTTTGTTCATGGGAGAGGGGGTGAAGGGGGCTTGGCTGCGTAGATCTCGGACAACTTGTACTATGACGGGCGCACGGTAACGGCGGATGCCGTTATACGACGGAGGCTGGTGCGAGATGATCCCGTTTCTCATTGCATTGTTTCCCGGCGGTTGCACCGCCGGCTGATATATCGTTGCCCCTCCGGGGCAACCATTTCTCAGATTCGAACCGGAGGTGCGCTCTAAATCAGCCCGGGGTAACACTACGGGTTTCCTTGTGAGCGCTAGCAAACTATTTCGCTCCATTTACCCCTTACCCACAATCTGCCTCACAACAGGTAAGGATGCTTTTCCAAAGCCGTGAAGAGAAAGTAAATAATCTTCATCAACTTCGGCAAGACGCGACACGGTGGTGATGCCGGCGTTCTCGAGTGCCCTGCGCGCTGGACCCCCAAACATGGAGAGAAAGGCGTCAGCCGGGACACGGTCGCGCTCACAGATGGGACATACCGGAAGGTGGGGGAAGATGGGGGAAGATGAGGGAAGATGAGGGAAGATGGGGGAAGATGGGGGAAGATGGGTTACGCTTCGGTTATTGTGCAAAATAATTATCGTAAAGCAATGTCAGCCAGCGTCACCGCGTGCCTCCCAGCGTCAGCAAGCGTAGGCCGGCGTCACCCAGTGTAGGTCAGCGTTATCACACTAAAACATAACCTGTTGTTCCGCTTGCTGTGTTGTTGCGTTAGGTTTCGTTTTCATTAGTTCCTTTTCGCCCCTTGCATTTACAAACGACTGCAGAATGGCATTGAGGTCAAGGATGCTTGTGTTGGGTGGTACACATCCAGAAACGTCCATCGCGAGGGCTGTGGCGATTGCAGCGGCCTGGGTGGAATGCATTGTTTTGGGGTTGTAGGCGATGTCCGTGAAGATGTTGTAGGACATGCAGGTGGTAAAGAGCTTTGGGTTCTGACGTAGTGCCGTGATGTAGATAGCATCGTACAGACGCTCGGCATCACTGAGTGCTATCGTTGTGCCATTGATGTGGAATCCCTCTAGGTCACCACTGTTTTGTAGACGTGGGTCGCGTTTGGGGTTGCCCACGTAGCCGTCGTCGATGATGTCCAGGTACGGTCCGCCGTTGGCAAAGACTTTTGAGGATTGATAGACAGATTCAACGGTGCGGTCGGCATAACATCCACTTCTGAACCTGACGTTCATTGCGCTGAGACGTAGTCCGAGGTCTGTCCGGGAATAGGTTGAGACTTCCAAATGACGTCCCTCCGGGAATCTCGACCGTATTGCCTGGGCGAGTTCGTCGGCACAAGGGACACGCCGACTGTGGGCTTGACCGCGAATCCACAAGAAGTCGATGTCAATTTGTTGCGGTAACGGCTCACCCGGGTACACGATAAAACATGGTCGTGTGCTCATAGGATGTTCTCCGCTGTGATGTTTACGGAAAGATGGGTCCGCACGAGTACCTCTGCCTGGAATTTGTATTTGCGTTCAACAATGGCAACACGCTGACGTTGTTCATCGTTTGCCAATAATTGTAGGTGGTCCGGTGGAAGGATAAAGGGCGCATTGCCATCAATGACGGCGCGGTTTGAGGCTGCGTTGTCGTTGGCGTACAGGACGTATAACGATTGCCGCTCAAGCTCGTGAATGCTGATCTTGATCGTTACTGGATCTTCTACGCGACCAGCCGTTTGAATGGCATACTTCATCGGATGCTCCGGACATAACGAAAGATGGATGAAGTCCAGAAGTCCTTTCCGCGCATCAAGGCCACGTGAACAGGCGTCACCACCGGCGATATACAACACTCCCCTGTTATCAAGTTGTTGTTTGCTCCACAGACCGCCCATGGCGTTGATTGATTTTAGGTTGCGCTTGCTGGTGAAGTGATAGAGGTATTGAATACCATGTTGTTTGAGGTAGCTGAAGTCCGTCGTTGTCATGATGTTTTTCCCTTGTGTTTGTGAGTTGTTGTTGTGTTGTTGTTCTGTCACAACGGCAACTTCACGCAGAATCAAGGGGCCTTGCAGTCGGATATAGTGCGGCAAGACGGTGGAAATTTGATGGAAATACTTTTGAGCACAGATGGCCAACATTCGGCTTCTAAACGTGGCCATATAACCAGATGTAGGGCCCTGACTAGGCCGTTGTATGAGCATACAACGGACAGGACAAAGCCCTACTAGTGGGGACAGACGAGACTTAGTGTGCTACGATAATGGTATAGGTCACCGTGGATTGACCGTTCCAGATTCGACAGAAGTAGAGCCCTGGACTCCAGCTCGTGGTTGAAACGGTATACTCATGGTATCCCTCATTCTGTAGACCAATGTTGACGTGTGACTGTATCTTGCCCTCCGCCGTCACGATGGTAGCGGTAACGGTACTCGGTACAACAACCGGATAATGAATAGTTGCTTTATCGTCGGACGGTGTGGGTCTTGCCGTAAGGATGTTTGTACGCTCAGCTCGTTCTTCAGGGACATCAACCGACGTCGTAGTGCGCTCACAAGGTAGGTCTACGTCTTTTGTTAGAACCTTGTCGCCATCAACATAGACCAACCGTAGTCGTCGACTGTTGTCCTCAGAATCACACGGTGGTAACGGAAAGTACAGGCGACAACATGACTCGGTTTCCATGGTGTTGGCCATTTCCGTATAGGCAAGCTGGAGTTCGTCTCCCGTACGTACGTCAAACAAACGACCACGCGGTGCGGCTTCAATGAATCGCTGTAAAATATTAATATTCTGTGAATCAGGTGGAATTGTCGCCGTTCCGAGTGTGACTATGTGGAGCGGTACGTTAGCCGCTCGAATTGCCGCTTCCACCGGTGCCTCGCTTAAGGGATGTTGATTGTTTAATCCGTCCGTGAGTACGATGAGAACACGGCCTTCACGTTGATGATTCGACATCTTTTGTAGTCCTTGTATCATGGCGGCATAGAGTGCCGTTGATCCCCCCGCTCTCAGGTCATCGAGTACTTGACCCAGCTGAGTAGTATCGGTTGTCCAATCCTGGGATAGAACGGTGAACGAGGAGAACGTTAGGAGGAATAGACTGTCGCCAGGCCGTAACCGAGCCATAAACTTGTGCAGTGTCCGTTTTACGGCTTCAAGTCGTGTTATCGACTGTCCTTCATACGCTGTGCCGCCCATCATACTCCCAGAAACGTCAACAACGAGTCCCACGGAAAGTGGTCGTGTTCGCACACTGTCACACACAAGAGAATCCGGACACAAGAACCGCCCATCAACGACAATACCAAGTTGATCCTTCGATCCAAGCACGTTTCTCCGTCCATCAACTACTTCATCATCACGTTCAAACACGGCTGCATCAACACGGACGCCCACCTGTTGCCCCTCAACCTCAACCAACTCCACACTACAGATGTTTACATCTCGCTCCAGGATCTCCTCAACGGTTACGATGAGCTCACCGCAGTTATCTTCATACCGCGGAATCACACGTCCCAAGGCAACATTGTACGTCGAGTCAAGAATCTGAAATCGAAATGCTTCTCCTGTTCCGGCTCGTTCCTGCTGATACCGGTGGAGTATTGTATCCATGGTAAGGGGCGGAAGGGGCTCACCATTAACACGAAAACCAAGATTTTTTCGAAAGCTGATCGCAAAGAGTGGATTCATACCACTCATCTGCGGCGGGAAGGCATACACTGTTGAGTCCCCTACCCAATGTGGAATCTCCACAAAGGGTCGTCCGAACATCGTCCTGGCCGGCCAACGGAAGGCATCAATCTCTTCCTGTGGTACGTCGTAGACCCACACTGCATCTACACCACCACAGTTCACAAACTGAGGCCATTGTGAATACGTACCACGCACAGTGATGCGATATCGCGCATCTGTTCGTGTGATCGGCGTGGTGAACACATCACCCGATCGTGCAGATACTGTGAGTGTCACGGGAAACTGAGCACGTGTTGTCGTTGGGCAAATGGTACCAACGATAACTGCAGCGACGAAGAGTGTCGTTAGAAGGGACGCAAACCGTGTCATGAGAGAACCTCGTAGTGATGTGAACATGTACCAGCAACTCCTGCTGGTTGTTGTTCAAATCTTGATCTCTCACAGTCGCCTTTCGAGTCGGAAATAATTCGGAAATCAATCCTTCGCTGTTCGGCGGTCCGTATATCGAATCTTGTCTGCTGGAACATGTACCGTATACGTGCGGAGTTTTGCCCGACCTACATAGTCTACCTTATACAGGCCTGCTGTGTTATGTAAGGCCTCTTCAATCTTCTTATTCAACTTTGAAAGATTTGAACGCACCACTCCAACGTCAAGGAACATATCCTGTTGTAGTCGCAGAATATCAGGATCGGGCTCGCGAGGCCACGTTTCCTTGTCATACCGTATAAGCGCATCGATAAACGAATCGGGAATCACATCTCGTTCAATTCGTAGACCTGCGTGTTCGTGCTGTTCTACAACGGAATCAAGGAAGAATCTGTAGTACGTAAACTGACGTCGTGAGAAGTTCAGATCCACATCCCCGACAAGGACTCTACCATTTTGTACATCAACACGCACAGGCTTATACGCAACCTTTTCAAGCGACTTTGTACGTTGTGCAAGACGTGTATTCTCTTTCTCGAGTCCGAGTATCCTAGGAAGATGTGTATCAAGCTTAACAGGTTTCAGGGTTACCCGACTCTTGTTTGGGTCAATCGTTCTGTAGAGTGTAAGTGGCACTTCACCCGACTCGGCGAGTAATATCCAGCATACCTGCATAGCTGGTGTACCAGATGAGATAGCGGCGGCAACGTGTGTATACTCCGCTACGATGTCCGAGCATATTAGTCGAAGTTTTGGGTAGATCTCATTGTGATCCGTTGGATCATCCAGTGTCATTGGCCGACGATACACAACAGGTGCCGGCTGAATCCTGCCCTCATTGGATGTATCGTATTGCAGACCCTCAAGAAGTCGTTTGACGGTGGAGCTCGCAGCCATAAAGTCAACATCGCCGTCCCGAGGTTTCCCTGATGACTCCGTAACGACGAGCGTAATGAATGCTGGTTTTAACCGACGCACAGCTGTAACGATCGGCCCAGACCCTGATGCAGCAAGTTGTACATCCGTGGTTCCAAGAAAGGAAACGAGGTGAAGATCAGACTGTTGAGGGGCTGGAGACTGTGAGGATCGTTTCGGCATCTTGACGAACTCTGTTATGTTTGCCACGAAGCTACTGAACGTCGAAGCATTTCCTTCGTGTTCTCCGTTACGTAGAGTGACAGAAGCGTAGCCGTATGGGCAGGAATGTATGGAGTGGGAGACGCAGGGAGAGGCATGGAAACACACGATGTTCAGAATATTGAGACTATTGGCCGATCAGTAGAGAAACTTGCCAATCCAATTTCGCTGTGGTTGACGGACGCACTAACGTATGCAATCGGGCCAGACCATATCACTGTAGTACGCCGTCTCCTTTCACAACGGGGTCAGCAGCCGTTAACGCCAACTCGAAACATCACATCGATACGCGACCTTGACCTTCCGGACCTACTCCGCCTTTTTGATTGTTGTTATTATCTACCACGTCATGTAGATGATACCGAGAACGATCTTGAATGGAAACACAGGTTCCTGGCTCTCTTCGGCGTGACGAATATTACAAGTCACAAAGACCGTGGTGTTAAAGCGTTACAGACGGCTGTAGAAGGCGTTCGTAACGTCCGGAACAATTACGCTCACAAGGCTGCTGGTGCCACGTTCAGCAAGAGAAAGACCTTAGGTGCACTCACGAAGCTGCATGACCTTGTTACCGACCAGCTACGAGTCGCTGTCCACAACAATCCTGATGTCTTTACAACGGAGACTCGTTCAGCCGTTGATTTTGTTAGTAACGAGATTGATGTCGCGATAGACAAAACAAGTCGTGTTACGGGACGGCGGAAGGGTCTTTGGCCAGTTTTCACTGTTGCCGCTGCAGCCGTAATTGCACTGGTTATTATTCTGCCACGGTGGATTTCAACTGACTATGTGTCAGAGGTGTTTATCCTTGGACATCAACGACCAAACGACGCCGCACTTGACACACTGACCAACTACCTACATCGAACACTCGATTCTGGCTCAGTACGTATCCGCCTTATTACCAAAGACGGCCTTGACAGCACACTTGAAGTAGTACGATCGCGTTCAGACTCACTCACATCCGAAGATCTCAAATCTCTGCTTAGTGATTTCGTGGAAATTGACAGTGTTAAGAAAACTATCGATTTTATGACGACTCTTCTGAGAGAACTCGACCAGCTCAAATCCAATAGATCATTCGTTCAATTCATTACGTTAGGATCATCGGGAGCATATAATCAAAAGTTCGCGAATGACTACGAACGACGTGATTGGAACTACACTCCACTTGACCTTGGAACCGTGCTGAAGCGATTTCAGCAACAAAAAAGACTGCATCCACCAGTTTTTATCCTGCCCTTAGTGTCAAATCGATTCGACACGCTCAACGATAGAAGTTTTGATGAGGCAGGCATACCTTCACAAATCTATAGGGTCGAGAAATGGACGTCAAGCAAGTAATCGTCGTGATTCATGCTGTTGTACTGCTTACCGCATGTTCCACGTGCGTCAAAGGTCCCTCAGCATACATCCGCGGAGAGATGATTACCGAGTTAAACGATGAGGGAGCGTTTGTCGCAAGGAACGTATCGGCAGCTGGGCTTCCACGATACACTCTTCGTCGCGATGATGACACGGTACGCGTATACTCCGGCAGTCCATTTGTACTCGACATACCAGATGTACTTGATCTTGGCAAGAGGTCGATAAAGGTGGACAAAATCGAAACTGTACGGGCAGGTAATGCGGATAAGAACTACTTCGCAATTACTCTCGTTGATGCCTGTACTCCGGTAGTACACCTTCGAGACAAGTGCCACATCGTCAACTGGTACAATCCCTATCGATTACCACAGATCGACGTCGCGAATGGCCATCTCGATCAGATCGTTGCAACACCAATCGTGAGTGGCGACGATTACATCATCGGCTATGAGATTCGCTTAGGTGACATTAGTGTTTCGGATTGTAAGTCGCCTGCCTATAAATCCTGGAAAGCTCGATATGAAACTGACACAGGGAAACAACCTAAAGGTCGTGCAAGGTCAAAGGCTCCTGCTTCGACCAAGGATGCACCACAATCTCCTAGTTCACTGTTGAGCATCTCTCTGCCAACAAAAGCGCAACCGCTCCGCTAATCACGGTTATACACAGCCGTTCCGAAGTGCTTCCGCTTCTGACATTACAGCGATTATGATTGATGTGGGGTCGAAAGTGGGAATCCGCGCCTCACGATGTCGGGACGTGCACCTCCTTGTACACCGTAGGAATGCCACGTATCAGTCGACAGCAACGGAGTCGGATTCTGTGAGCAAAGCGAATGCCGCATGTGTATAGCGAATACCCCGTGTGCATAGCGAACACCGCGTGTGTATAGCGAACAAACCGTGAGCGTTAGCAACCCTCCTCGCCCCTTTTACCCCTTACCCGTGATCTGCCTCACGACAGGCAACGAAGCTTTTCCAAAGCCGTGAAGAGAAAGTAAATAATCTTCATCAACGTCGGCAAGACGCGACACGGTGGTGATGCCGGCGTTCTCGAGTGCCCTGCGCGCTGGACCCCCAAACATGGAGAGAAAGGCGTC
>DDUR01000086.1:61263-94197 GCA_002344895.1 Ignavibacteria bacterium UBA2333 | reverse complement strand
CCCTTCGCCCCATACCATATCTAACTCTCCGGGAGAATCCTCCCGGAGAAATTCCGAGAAATTCCTTGATATCTAACTCTCCGGGAGAATCCTCCCGGAGAAATTCCTTGATATATTCCGTTATCGACATATATTCGCACATGGCTCGAGCTTCAACAACGACCGACGTCTTCAACGCAATTGCTGAGTTGCACCGTCGCAGGATTCTATCCTACCTCAAGGGAGGTGAAAAGTCCGTTTCTGACATCGTCGGAGCTATGGGTCTTTCGCAACCACAAATCAGCAAACATCTCCGCGTACTCCGTGATGTCGGCCTAGTCTCGTCGAGAACTGCAGGCCAGCAGCGATACTATTCCCTAGATGCCGAGAACTTAAAGCCCGTAGCACTCTGGATACGAGATTTTGAACAGTTCTGGAATGAATCCTTCGACAAACTCGAAATCTACCTTTCATCACTTCACAACAGGAATGAGGAATGACTGCACATCTTCCCGAATCACAAGAGGTGGACTTCACCGTAACACGGTGGTTCTCTGCCCCAGCTGATTTGCTCTGGCTTGCATGGACCGATCCTCAGCATTTAACAAAATGGTTCGGACCACGCGGCTTTTCGCTCACTACAGATCACCTCCATCTTAAGGAAGGGGGCACGTGGAAGTTCATCATGCATGGTCCTGATGGTACGGATTTCCCGAACTATGTTGTATTCACGAATATTGTCCCTGGTAAACTGCTAGAATATATCCATGGTGACGATTCTTTCGAGAATGGTACCGATCCAGGGATGCGTGTTTCAGTGCGCTTTGAGGCCGAACGGAATGGCACGAGAGTAACAATTCGCACTATCGTGAAGAACGCCGAAGAACGAGAGCGTCTTATTCGAGAGTATGGGGCTGATGAAGGGGGCTTGGATACGATGTACCGACTCGGTGCCGTTGTTCACGAGCTCGGTGCTCCCGAACAACGTAGTGTTGTCGTACTTACGCGTCGTGACAACGAGATTGTCCTGCGCAGGACACTCCCGTTTGCACCGGAACAGGTCTTCGCTGCGTGGGTTGATCCCGCAACGTGGCCACATTGGCTTGCTGCAGAACATCTGACGTTGGTTGATTCTTTTATGGATCTTCGGATCGGTGGCAGCTTTACGATGGTACACGCTCGTGCTAACGGACAGACAATGTCGATGCGCGCTGAGTTTCTCGACGTTCAAGAGCCGTCACTCTTAAAAGCTTGGCAGTACTTCGAGATGCCAGGCATTCCTCCAATCAAACATCTCGTCGAGATCACCTTCCTGCCGATAGATCTCGAATCTTCCACGGGCAATGTTCTAGGAACAAATGTTACTATCTCTGAAACATTTGAATCTCAGTCGGTCAGGGACTCGTGGTATGAAGCTGATCGCGATCTTGGTATGAAGGAGGCCTTTGAGAAACTGGAGGCATGGCTCAACGGGTAACGAGGAGTTTGCCCCCTTTGCCCCCTTTCCTAAAACGACAAAGCCGTGAACTAAAAGCGGGAATGGACCCTCGGAGAGATTCTAGTTGCTGATTCATTCCGTTGACTGTTCTGCTTGTTGGTTGGAGCCCTGAAGAAGGCAGCTACAGCATTCATCGTAGACATTGTTCTGACGTCACCGTTCCTCAAGACGGCCATCGGCATCAACCCCTTTTTGGGAGCTGCTATTACGGCCAGCGTCACGGGTATCTTGTCCGGCATCGTCAGCGGCCTGCTCGATCCGGTGCTTTCCTCGCCGACGTCATTTGCCTCTTGTGGTCGCATCGATAGTCCGATGCTAGCGCTCGTCGGTGACGCTTCACGCCTCAGTGGATCTTCCGACCGAGAATGGATCCTACGTGATGATCAGCTCTGGAAGAGCGTCGCTGAGGCAACCGCAGCGCAGCCCCGGATGCTTATGACGAAGCTCGACGAGGTCACTGCGGCAATCAACGCCACGAAGATTGTCGGTGTGCTGAAGGGCAATGACATTTACCTCGTGTCGAAGGGGGTCGAAACGCAGAACGCGATGCGGTAGAGGGAGTGAAAACTATTTGAATATACTATCTTCGATCATTGTTTTTTCTCAAACACCTTCTACAGGACTTTTGAATGAAACGCGACTGGTCCCTGCTCAGGCAGATAATGATTGATGTTGATGAATTGCCTGCACAATCCGATTCAGGCATATCAGAAGAAGACTTTGTCAAAAGTAACCCAAAGGCATTTGATGAAGATCTGCCTGTCGAAGGCCGCACTATCGTTACAGCGCATCATATGGCAATGCTTGTTGAGAAAGGGTTTGCCCGTGGGTCAGTTAGTAACTTCATGTTTGGTCCAGTTAGTAGAGTAAAGATCTATGGTTTAACGTTTGACGGGCACGAACTTCTTGATCTCATCCGAGACAAAGAAGTGTGGGGCCAAACGAGGAACATACTTGAGAAAGTTGGTAGTTTCTCAAAGGACGTTTTGACTAAGGTTGCGGTGGAGATAACGAACAAGATTGTCACATCGCATCTTTTGTAATTATGGGCAGAAGTATTGTCGGACCAAAGGCAACTCACTCGCGCGATCAAAATGTAACTCAAAGGATTATCAGCAAGAGGTAAACTAGAACCGACCTTCACAAACGCACTATTCCTAGGAACATCTTTATGCATACGGAAATCCTGCTCCTCAAATCCGCAGCGAAGATGCCGGCAGGCAAACACTTCTGACCGGACCAGTTCCTCAGTGAACTACGCACGTCGACTGGCCTGCCGTTTTCCCGTGACATTACCAACGACGTCGTTCGACTAATGATGCTCGAACTAGAGGGTGATGGTCTTTGTGAGCAAGAAAGAGTCGATGTCCCAGCGGAGACGGGGATTCCGTTAGTCACGATGCGTAAAGTAACGCCGGAAGGATTTACAGCTATGCGTCAGTATGCCTCAGCGTCTTGACAACGTCGTTGATTACTGCTCGATGTCAGATCGACTTTATACACATCTAATTACGCCATCGACAGAATACTATTTACATCGAATCTTGCACGATGCTTACAAGACCAAAAAGAGAAAAGGTAAGTCGTTATCTGTAAACGACTTACCTTTGCGAAGAGTGCTCCCTCGGGGACTCGAACCCCGGACCCACTGATTAAGAGTCAGTTGCTCTAGCCAGCTGAGCTAAGGAAGCGGACAAAAATACGGGAATCCGGGGAATTGGCAAGGTATTGTTTCAGTTCAAAACTGTGCTGACCGTTATCGATTTGGAATGTCGTGCCATTATAACGCAATCGGACGCCCAGATTTGTTTTTCGGAAGCAGGTAGGATGCGCCTTGACGCAAAAGTGAAGGCCTAACTACCACAACTCCCCGATGTACTCTCAACGTTGTTAGTTTCTTTCCGGTACTTTGATACACGTCCACGTACGATTGACCATGAAGAGTGTTGATACGGACTGGTTGAAGGATATTTCGACGAAGTGTATCAAGTCTTGTGGTGATCCAAAGATGCCCACCAGCACTCATAACGACCTGACCAGTGCGCTTGGAAACAAAATATGATACTTCTCCTTCAACAATATCACTTGGAACAACCATCTCTCGATATACGATACCCGTCTTAACATTTCGTTGTACTACGCTGTTCTTCACATACTTTGTCACTACCTGTCCGTCGTGCGACAATCGGCGATACGAACGCGATTGAGGATCCGAATTCAATCTTGTATCGTGTACCCTCACGATTGCATACGTGTCAGCCTGCAATTGCCGAAAGAACGGATCGAATAATCTGTCACACGCGTCCTCCTCGTAATTGGAATCAAGTATCGCCAAAGAAATGCGAATGGAATCAGTCTCACCCTCATGCTGCAATGCGGCGAATACGGCGTACCATCCATCGTCACGATGTTCTACTCGACACATGTAGGCTGGTACAGAGAAAACTGTATTACGAATATTTAGTCCATCAAGCAAACTGTACCAACTCGCCCCCTCTCCTGCACACGAGAGAATAATTGCGTCTTGTGTCGGGTGCTCAAAAGTTTGCACTGTATCGTAACTGTATATGTAGTTTACCTTTGTATGTTCTCCATGTCGCAGTATATCTGTCATTCGCATATTCGCGTTAACGATCGTACCAGCACGATAGTTATCAAAGTCTGGATAATCACCTAAAAACAAAAGTTCTGGACGTTGATTGTCCTCAAGATCAATGATTGCCGACGTAGAGTCTACTGTAAAGATCTTCAGTACATTCTTTGATATAACGGCTGATTGAATCCTTGTTGCTAGGGTGTCAACAAGTTTATTATCACGGCATTGATACTTCAGTACAAAGCCTTGATTCGTGTCTAATACAAAATAGTGCTCACCGAATGCTCCTAAAACGTTTCTTGCCTCAATTCGTGCTTTGGAATTTTTCACGTCAACAGATATAAAGACTTCACCTTGATGGTTAAAAGCAATTACACCGTAATCGCCAATGATCTTTAACGGTTTGTAGCTGGCAATTCCTATTGACGTGCTGCTAGTACCCTTGATGTACATGCTATCGTTCTTGCTGTACGCAACCAAGTCGCTGCCGATTGCTATATGATCCTTGCTCTTTACATGCATCAAATGGATCCGTCTGACGATTTGTCCACGAGTAGCAATGTAATTGACTTCGGTACCATCACTTTTGCTGCGCAGTACGACGGCCAAGGAATCGTTAAGAAGCTCGATGGACATCACACCATCTAAGCCAAGTCGGTGCACAAAGAATGGCACCTTCTCTCCAGTTTGAAACCACTCAAGGTTTCCACCGCTACGACACGTCACATGAACATCTCCACTAGGGGATACGGCAACCTGACGAGACAACATGTCATTTTTATACTTATCATCAAGGTATTCGTCACCATAGCGTAGTGTATATATACAGATTTGACTATCGAGATCATAAACGCGATATACATCGTAACCTTGTACATGCAGATATCTGCCGTTCGACGACAGCTGAGAAGTTTCTTCCATACAGATCATACTTTTCGTATCACCCGCATGAAGTTTCACTGCGAGTAAGACAATCTTTGCTATGACTGCAAGTGCACCTACCCTACGAATCATCCAATCCTCAAGCTTGTCATTGTGAGTGAACCACCTACGGCTTTATCATTAAAGATGTGTACGTCATCCTTGTGTGACTGAAGCCCGAGTGTGTAGAGAAGAGGATAGTAGTGATCTGGTGTAGGAATCGCCAGTTTAGCTGCTTCTCCAAGATCTGAGTAGTTGATCAATCCTAGATGTTCTTTGCTTTGGATCTTCTTTTTGAACACATCACTAATCTCAAGTGCCCAGTCATAACCGAATTCTTTATCATCCAGTTTGTCCCATGCAACCATCCGAAGGTTATGGACAATGTTTCCGCTACCGACGATCAAGACGCGTTTCCGACGAAGAGAAGCGAGTTGTTTGGCAAGATCGTAGTGGAATTGTGCTGGACGGTGATAGTCTATACTGAGTTGTAGAACAGGAATACTGGCATCGGGATACATACGACGCAGAATTGTCCATGCGCCGTGATCCAGTCCCCAATCGTGGTCGAGTCCTACGTTTGTCATAGTGACAATACTTGAGAGTTCCTGTGCGAGTTCTGGTTTACCAGGTGCCGGATACTGAACCTTAAACAGCTCTTCCGGAAATCCTCCAAAGTCATGAATCGTTTTGGGCTGTTCCATTGCCGTTACGAACGTGCCCTTTGTGAGCCAATGAGCGGACACGACCAAGATTGCGGACGGTGTAGGAATATCCTTTACAGCGGTGTGCCAACCACGGCTAAACTCGCTATCAACGATTCCGTTCATGGGAGAACCATGGCCGATAAACAAGACGGGCATTTCTCTCGAATCGGAAGGAAGAGCATCGATAAGTGATGTCAACCCACCGAGTGATGTTGTCGTCATAGCAGCTCCGGCAAGAGTGAGAAAGGTTGATCGGCGCATGTTCCGAGGTATCCAAGGGGTGCAAAAGGCTTCTCGCAAAGATAGACGCAAATGATAGATTTTGCGTGTTGCACCACATAATTATCAAGCAGGGTTATGCATTCTCCGGGAGGATTCTCCCGGAGAATTTCTTGTGCCCCTTTCGCCCCCTACCATCACAATTCTCCGGGAGATTTCTCCGGGAGATTTCCTTTTGGTCTGGCAGTCCAAACCACATCGCAACTCTCCGGGAGATTTCTCCCGGAGAGTTCTCCCGGAGATTTCCTACGGTCTGGTGAGTCGTACCACAACGTCCCGAAGTGCCGGATACTTGCCCAACATATCGTCCCTCGATGCAAGCTCGAAGTCCTGAAAGTCAAAACCTGGAGCAACAATTGCAGTTATGAGTGTGTAGTCGTGCTGGGAAGTAGGACCGACTAATGCATCTCGTTCGTCAGGCCGTTCGGACCTTTGATCGCCGTTTGTTGATGGCCGCTCACTCTCCCGGAGAATACTCCCGGAGAATTCCTTTGATTGCTCGTCTTCACTCTCCGGGAGAATACTCCCGGAGAATTCCTTTGATTGCTCGTCTTCACTCTCCGGGAGAATACTCCCGGAGAATTCCTTTGGCCGCTCGTCTTCACTCTCCGGGAGAATACTCCCGGAGAATTCCTTTGGCTGCCCGTCTTCACTCTCCGGGAGAATACTCCCGGAGAATTCCTTTGGCTGCCCTTCCTCACTCTCCGGGAGAATACTCCCGGAGAATTCCTTTGGCTGCCCGTCTTCACTCTCCGGGAGAATCCTCCCGGAGAATTCCTTTGGCACGACACTTGCTCCAAACCAGACATTCGCCGGGATGACAAGTGCCGGTAGATATCCGTCATCGAACGAGCCAATAGTTGTTGTGCTGTAGTCCCCCTCTTCGTTGATCACATGAAGCGTTACCGGTAGCCCTTCATGCCAACACCAATGTTCTTCATGCGCTAACCGATGAAATGTGCTTACGTCGTCAGTACCAAGTAGGAACCAGATTGCCGTGCTCGCTGGGCGAATGCCTCTCGACGTAGGAGTCAGTATCGACGATCGAAAGGTTTCTGCATAGTATCCACCTTCCGGATGTGGCTGGAGTCCAAGCTGTGCGATGCGGTCGAGCTTATTATGAAGTGTTCTTGCCATAACAGCGAAGGTACTTCGTTTTTGTGACCATATTGCAGGATGATCGTCAGAACCGCAATCATCGCCGTCGTTGTAATCGCCTGTACTTTCACAGCTGCTGTTTCATTCAGTAAGAATGTTGCCCGCGTCGACCATTCATTGTTATCTGCTGTGCTCAAGGACGTTGTCTCCAATGGTCGTGTTGACTATGCGCGCCTGAAACGTGATACACGCCTGTCTACGTATCTCACTGCAATGTCGAAGGTTGTAATGGCCAGTATGTCAGAGGATGAGCGTACGGCGTATTGGATTAATGTGTACAACGCAGCTACGTTGCACATTGTCTCACAACACTTTCCCATTCGATCGATTCGTGATATATCAATCCAAGGATATCCCTCCGTGTGGAAGGCTCCTCTTGTCTCAACCCACACGGGAATGGTGTCACTCGACCATATTGAGAATAATGTTCTTAGGCCCCGTGGTGATGCACGTATCCACATGGCCCTCGTCTGTGCAGCAGTTTCTTGTCCACCACTTCGGTCAGAAGCCTATACTGCTGCTGATCTTCAAGGCCAGCTTGATGATCAATGCCGTCAGTTCGTGCGTGATCGACGTCATAATGTTATTGACACGACAGCGCGTACCGCTCGTGTCAGCAAGATCTTTGAATGGTTTATCGCCGATTTTGGTGGGAATCCCGCCGGCATAGTCGACTTTCTGTACCAGCACGCTGGTATCGACCGCCCCGTTCGCCCCCTAACTGTAACGTTTGCCGACTATGATTGGTCGTTAAACGTACAATGATCTATCAACTGCTAACTCACCTTCTGCTTACGTCATTAAATGTGAGTGAGCTTGATTCACTTCCACATCAGAATACAAAGTCATCGTCGACAGGCGTCCACGCCATCGTTGTCCCCTACCTTGCCTATACACCAGAAACTCGTTTTCAAGGTGGTGTCGGCATGGTACTTACACTTCGGCAAGACACTGTAACACAACGACCTTCTGCTCTTGTTATAGGTACTCAGCTTACGCAGCAACTTCAGTATGGAATGGGCCTCTATCCGGAGTTGTATCTCGATCGAGAACGATGGCGCATTACTGGTTTTGTTGAGTATTTCAAGTTTCCCTACGATTTCTATGGTTTTGGAAATTCTACATCACCTGTGAACATTGAGACGTATCGCCCTGAGGGCGTCAAGTTTACATTCTCTGCATATCGATCCGTAACTGATAAATCTGTTGGAAATGGCCTTGCAGCTGGTATTCGATTTGATGCACGACATGATGCCATTCTTGGTATCGATCCGCGCACGGACGGAACAGTAGGTCCTCTCGGTCGACGCGAGATCACAGGTTCAGAGGGTGGTTTCCAGGCTGGTGTTGGACCGGCTATACTCTTCGATACACGCGACAACATTTTTAGCGCACAGAACGGTTGGTACATTGACGCTGCCATGGTTGCCTACGATAATGCACTTGGCAGTGAGTTTGAGGCCGTGATTACGTCTATTGATCTCCGCGGTTATGTTCCTCTCGGCAAGAAGATCTTGTACGCTGGACATATTCTTTACTCTTCAACTACTGGCCGTCCAAAGTTTCAAACTCAACCCCGGATTGGCGGTGAGTCAAACCTACGGGGCGTCTACATTGCACGATACCGTGATCGTACAGCATTCTCCTGGCAAAATGAAGTGCGAATTCCCGTCTGGTGGCGCTTCGGAGCCGTTGCGTTCGCAGATTTAGGCCAGGTTGCAACAGTTCTTGATAAAATGTCTGTCCTTGGCTTCCACGTTGGTGTTGGCGCAGGAATACGATTCCTACTCGACGAAGATGAGCGAATTGGACTTCGATTTGATGTTGGCACACATCAAGGTGACATACAATTCTATATTGGCTTCAACGAGGTCTTTTAACCTAGGACCTTTGTGAGAAGAGCAATCTGTCCGCCGTGATAAATTTCATGGTGCGTAATGCCATGAAGAAGAAATCGATATGTGAATGGCCGAAATCCCACATGCTCGTCGAGTTTAGCATGAGAAAAGGTGCGGACCGAGTCGACAAGTTCGTGATGGACGTCATCAAACTCTTTTATGAGCGACGCCCACTCATCCTGTGTTACGATGTTGGTGGGTGGCCAGTCTTGATCCGTGTTGAGTTCAATACGGTAGTCCGTGTCACCATCCAACATTCTTATAACGAATGTCTTCCACACAATCATGTGTCGTAAAAGCTCAGCTATTGTGTGATTGTACACGTCATGTCTCGTATTTACCAGACTGAATGGTACACGACTCAGTATGTGCATGGTGTTCGCCCCATGCCAGGGGTCTCCAGCGTGAACTGTTTCAAGCTCAACGATAAACTCGGTGTTGTGCGTCATGCTCCTGTCTCCCGCAAGACTGCGTCAATTCGTGGAATCATATTCTCTGCCGTGTCAAATCCCTGTGCTACCATCCACCCTTCATAACCAGCAAGGGCTATAACAGTAGGAAACCCGGTTACACCGAGTGCCTCTGTCAACGCGAACTCCTCTTCAACACCTGCTGTAACTTCATCCGAAAACATTTCTTGAAGGAAGATATCAGTGTTGATGCCATAACGATTCACAACAAATCGATACGTTTTTTCCTGCGTAATGTCGAGACCATCACGATAGATTGCTGCCTGAAGGTCATGTGAAATGTTGAGAACGTGTTCTTGTGCTATTCGCTTTGCAGTAACGATTGCACGCGCAGGTACCACACTATCAAGAACAAGCGAAGCCTCTGCATGGAGATTCTCGAGGAATGGCTCACCAAATCGCACACCTGTGGTTTCCTCAACACGACGGTATGCAGTCTTTATATACGGTGCCACGTCTGCTATGGTACCTACCCTTGAACCGCGAATCATTCCTCCAGCGACGACATCGATGGGGACTACACCCGAATAATGTTGCTGAAGTTGTTGTACCTGAGGAGAGAACCCATAACACCAGCCGCAGAGCGTGTCCTGTAGGTATACAATGCGTAAGGCTGTTTCCATACATTCGAACGTACGGAAATCTCTCCCGATTCGCAGGGGATGAATGCCGTAGTTTACGTGATGTTGTCACTATTTATGTACGTAGGAAATCCCTAGTTTGCGTCCCGAGAGCTCGACCGAGGACCATTGACATGCAAAAACATTTACTACCCGTCGTTGAAGCTGATTGTGCTTCCTGCGGGACGCGGCTTTCGGGAGTGTTTGCCGCGTTGACGGTTTTAGAGACCGAAGAGGTAACCTCGGTTAAAACCTGTACGAGAATTGACAAGGGCGACGCAATCATTCGTCAGGACGAACACCCTCGAGGTATCTATTGTATCCATTCCGGACATCTAAAGGTCACGCGAAATGGACCAGATGGCCGCGAGCAGATTATCCGATTTGCTGGGCCAGGAGATAGCCTCGGATATGCTGCACTTGTTTCAGACTCCCCCTATAGTTACTCTGCGACTGCCGTGGATACAGCAAGTCTCTGTTTTGTCCCACGCGAAATAATCTTTCGTCTTGTTCGCGAGAACACACACCTGACCTTGCGACTTCTTCAAATTCTTTCGCATGAGTTGGAGGACACCGAGCGTCGTGTTGTAGAAATCGCACGTAAATCGGTTCGTGAACGCGTTGCCGAAGCACTGCTCATTCTGCGGGAAACGTTTGGTTACGAAGCCGATGGGAAGACGTTAAACATGACACTTACGCGCGAAGAAATCGCAGATATCGTTGGTACAGCGCCCGAAAGTGTTATCCGTATGCTAACGGATCTGAAGAATGAAGAACTCATTGAAACCGAAGGTCGTCGTATCCGCGTAAAAAATCTTCGTGGTCTCGTAGCTGCTGCTAATCTCGTCGACTGACAATTGTCATTGTCTGAAGGGGGTAAAAGGGGCCACATTGCGGTGGTACATGATCTCCATTCGTCCCATCGCACCCCATCAGGCAACACTCGACGCGTTTGCAACATCACCCCGACGGTCACTGGATGTTGGGGAAGACCTATATCACGCAGATGATGTTGCGACGAGTATCTACATCGTTGAACATGGTACCATTGTGGAAACGCGGAGCGAAGGAAATGGCCGGAGCTTTGCCGTTGCAATCCACGGTCCAGGCACCGTATTTGGATATCGCACACTCGCGAAATCTCCGCGACGCGGTTCACGGGCCACAGCGTTAGTCACGACCGTTTTACGCGAGATGGATCGGCACGTCGCACTTGAATTGCTCGCCCTTGATCCAGAATTCGCCTCGAAGATGATGACGGATTTGGCGAAGGCAGCACGGCAAGCAGAACGCATGTGTGATGCTTGGCAGTGGCAGGATCTTCGTTCGACTCTCTTGTTTGTGCTTCGTGAAATCGTAAATAATCTAGAAGATCACAACGGAAACTATTCGTATCGAATTGACTTGCCGCTATTAGAACTTATGACGGGGTGCCCAGCTCCCATTCTTGGGAAAACGTTGCAATCACTACAAACGAATGGTAGTATCCAATCGAACGACGATGGCTATCAATTCGTGAACAGACAAGGAGAGTCTCCATGAAACCGCAGACAATTGATCAAACGTCGGAGGTAGAACTCCTTCGGAATCTGCGTTGCGCAAGTACGTTGCGGCACGTCCAGGAAGAACTTCAATCCATTGCCCACTCGGCACCCACTGACGTAGGTAATAAACTCGTTGGAATTGTTCGCGAGATCACGTCGGTTCTCGCAGAAAACGATGCATGGGAACGATTTGAGCGTGTGTTCGAGACAATACATGGTCCATTTCTCACCAACCTTGCACGCGAGTTCCCCGCTCTGACACCTACAGAGCTTCGTCTGGCAGCCTTTCTGAAGATCCCAATGCCGAGTAAGGAGGTGGCCTCCGTTTTTCAGTGTAGCGTCCGGAGCATCGAAAAACACCGTGAGCGGATGCGGAAGAAGTTCGGATTGACGCCAAAGGACAATCTCACGACGTTTCTTGCGTCGAGAATTTGATTCGCCCCTTTCGCCCCCTTTCGTAACTTACGGTATGGCCAAGTCACCCCTTAAAACTTCGAAGAAGGCTCCTTCACCGGTTTGGACCCTTCCGTTTGAGCGTAAAAACTATGTTTACATCGCCGCAGGCATAGGCGTCATCGTCCTCGGATTCGTCCTCTTGTCGCTTGGCATCTCGTCGGGATGGGATAATCCTCTGAGTGTTAACGTCGCCCCGGTCGTTCTTGTCATCGGCTACTGCGTAATCATACCATGGGCAATTATGGCCGGTCGGAAAAAGACCGACAATTGACCGTTGACGAGCTAACGCAAGGAATTGCGCCGGAGGACGAGGATGAGATTCTTGACCTTGTCGATCGTAAGCTTGCTGAGCGACGACGGAAACACCCAATCAGGACATTACTTTCTGATGTAGGCCTTCTGACGAGAATGGTTCGAGACCGAACCTTTTCGTTGGCATGGTCATCTCGTGCAGTTATTCTTGGTGCACTCCTCTACTTTGTCCTACCTACGGATGCCACTCCCGATTTTCTTCCGGTAATTGGATATCTCGATGACACGGTTGTGCTAGGCATCGTGATTCGGCGGCTCTCAGCTGAGATTGATAACTATCGTCTTCATCTCGCCCGTCGCTGACGCCATCACGTCGTATCTTCGTGGCTTATGGAACTCGTGAACAATCGATACACCATTGGTGGTGTCGCCATCGACGATATTGTCGCATTGGCTGGTACACCAGTATATGTCTATGATGCGGCCATAATCGAGCGTCAAGTGCGCCGATTACAAAAGGCATTTTCCGGAATCGACTTCCGCCTTATGTATGCCTGTAAGGCCTTGTCGAACATGTCGATACTCCGCCTCGTCCGCAGGCTTGGAACGGGCCTTGATACGGTTAGTCTTCAGGAAGTGCATCTTGGCTTACATGCAGGTTTTACTCCCGATGAGATTCTCTACACACCAAACATGGTTTCGTTTGAGGAGATCCGGCAGGCTGCTGAGCTGGGTGTTCACATCAATATTGACACTATCTCTGTTCTCGAGCACTTTGGACACGAGTTCGGTGGCAAAATTCCCGTGTGCATTCGAATCAATCCGCACATTATGGCTGGTGGAAATGAGCGAATTAGTACCGGTCACATTGATTCGAAGTTTGGCATAAGCATTCACCAGATGCGACACGTACAACGTGTTGTTGCTACATACGGGATGCGTGTTAATGGCCTCCACATGCATACTGGAAGCGACATCTTGGATGCAGACGTGTTTCTACAAGGAGCTGACATCCTACTTGAGATTGCCGAGTCATTTCCAGATGTTGAATTCCTCGACTTTGGTTCGGGATTTAAAGTCCCATATAAACCAGATGATATTGCAACAGATATCGACCATCTCGGTTCCAAGCTGTCCGCGCGAATTAACGAGGTTAATGCACGGAGATCAAAGCCGCTCCAAATCTGGTTTGAACCAGGCAAGTTTATCGTGAGTGAGTCTGGGACATTTCTTGCAACGGTGAATGTTGTCAAACAAACAACAGCCACAGTCTTTGCAGGCGTAAACACAGGGCTTAATCACCTCATCCGTCCAATGTTATATAACGCCTACCATCACATTGTTAACGTCAGCAATCCAGGTGGTCCTCCACGAATTTATACCGTAGTTGGCTATATCTGTGAGACCGACACGTTTGGATGGGACCGCAAACTGCATGAAGTGCGCGAAGGTGACGTACTCGCCTTTCAGAATGCTGGCGCATATGGTATGACAATGGCGTCGAACTACAACTCTCGACTTCGACCAGCAGAGGTCCTCGTTGAGGATGGAGTAGCGCGCCTTATCCGGCGTCGGGAGACGCTGGACGACTTGTTACAAACGCAGACTGAGGCGTAAGTCTAAAAGACGACGTTTACGCCTACGGTAAAGGTGTGAATGTTCAATGGCGATGCCGTTGCAAACGGCCAGTTCATGTCTTTGCTACGAAGAGCCTTAAAACCAAGCCCAACGGCATTACGAAGTAAGAAGTGCATAATAGGCCTAGCGGCTGGACTTGATGCACCAATTTCGTTGACAAAGAGTGTGACACCTGCATCGGCAATACCTTCTATGATACTGCTGCCTGCCCAGTACCAAAAGAGGTGACGTGGATATACTTGATGCCATTCGTATCCTGCACGGAAAGCAATGTTCTCCGAAACACGCAGGTCTAGAATAGGTCCGGTAGAGGAGCCAAATCGAACTGACTGTCCAAAATCCAGAATTCGCTGGCGCTCTGCAGAGTCTACAGGAAGATCCTTGTGCGTAAGGACCGTCCACTGCATACCGTTTGAAGCTTGAAGAAGACTAATTCCTTCTGGTCCGTCTCCAAACTTATAGGTGTATCCCGTCTCGTTGATAAATCCAAAGCGGAAGGCACTAAACGATGCCGAATCTGCGCTAAAAGACGTTGACAGCGAGATTCCGTCGTATACAACCTTGTCAATTGATGATGCCGACGTTGATGATGGCGCACGACGCTCAAAACCTAGAGTGATCCTGCCGGACGGAGTCATTTCATCAGCGTTATTCCATCCATCTATGTTCCAATCCGACAAGGATCCAAAAACACCTATCACTGGTTTTCGGCCTTTGGTAGACATCGTTTCGGTGAATGGAAAATCGTCATACCATGGGCGTTTTTTTGTCGCTGCTGAATCATTCTGGGCGAAGGCGTTTGTGGCGAAAAGCGCTGCCACGACAAAGACAAGAAAACGCATTGGTTTAGTCCTTTGATGAGTCCGGTTTTTTGCGCCGAGAACGTAGCTTCCGTTCAGCAGGTTTCGTTTCTACAAGATTTTCTTTATAGAGAAACATTGAACTCGTATAAACCTTACTGCGTCCGAGCTTTTCAGCACGTTTTTTGGTAACGAGCCCGACACGGCCGTTAGCCTTACCTCTTCCGCGTCCGCCGTATGCCCCCTGACGCCCCTTACCGCGACTTGCGCGACCACGTAAGAGATCGAAAGCACTCACATTGGCGTCAGCCCGATTAAAGTTTGGTTCGTCATCATCTCCACGACGCACATGTCGGCGTTGTCCGTTTCCGTTGGCATGTCCATAACCGCGGCCCTCATTGCCGCGGAAACGACCGGAACGGTCGTTACGACGTTGCCCGTGATGAGCATTACTTCCCTGGGATGAACGGCTGTGTTGGCCACGATTTCTATCATCTCGCCCTTGCCTATTGCCACCTGATCCTTGGCGCGCTGGACGTTCGTCCTGGTGCGAAGGGCGGCGCGAATCTGGGCGATCATGCCAACGAAACTCTTGTTGTTGGTTTGGGCGTTCAGGTCGATCATTGCGACGTTGATCAGACCTACCTACTTGACGTTGATCAGGACGGTCATTTCTACGGAAGTCTGGACGGTCGTTTCGACGTTGATCTTGACGGTCGTTTCGTCGTTGGTCCGGACGATCGTTTCGACGAAAGTCTGGTCTATCATTCCGTCGTTGATCGGGGCGATCGAAGCGGCGATCATCAGGTCTATCACTACGGCGTTGATCTGGTCTATCCGTGCGTCGTTGGTCTGGTCGATCGTATCGACGCTGGTCTGGTCTATCGTTACGGCGTTGATCTGGTCGATCGCTGCGACGTTGATCTGGTCTATCGCTGCGTCGTTGGTCTGGTCTATCGTTAGGTCGTGAATCTGGTCGCGCTTGACGGGAAGATTGTTGGCGTCCGCCTGAACTGTAAGGTGTTCTGCGTTCACCCTCACGCGGTTGTTGATCCGGATTCTGAAATTGTTGCTGTCGCTCTCCGCGCCGTGGACGTTGTTGACCTCCACGGGGGGCATCTACAGAATTGTCAGTGTTTTCGTGGCGCTCTCCCTCTGATGTCGCATACGGGTCAAAATCCGGATCGAACGGGCTCCGTGCAGGAGCTGAGGGTTGCAGGGTGGGAGAGTCAAATGACTCCGGCTGCTGCTCGGCGGATTCGTCCTTAAAACGTCCGCCTTTCCGCTGTCCACCGCGGCCGCTCCCACCCTTTTGTTGTGCGCCACTCGGGCGTCGTCCGCCGTCGGACCGGCGTCCCTTGTTGTTATTCTGCATAGTATTCGGTGATCCGTGAGGGGGCGAGGGATCGGCACCTGCAAAGCAGACAACGAATTCGCCCTTAAAGGTCTTTTCAGTGAAGTATGCGGCCAGGTCGGCCACTGTACCATAGTGATGAGATTCTGACGGCATCGTGAGATTACATCCCACGTAACATCTGCGGTCAGGTAGAACCGCAGCCATCGATGTTAACAATTGTCGTAGTCGATACGGGGCCTCAAGAAGTATTACCGTACGAGGTTCGCGAGCCAAACGTTTCAGATCCTCGCGCCGGCCTTCGTCGTCACGCCTGACAAAACCGGCAAAGACAAAACTTGATGCATCCAGTCCACTTCTGACGAGTGCCGTAAGGACACTTGAGGCACCGGGAACAACATCAATTTGGATGCCCGCCTCAATACATCTGCGGACAAGGCCCTGTCCGGGATCAGCCAACAACGGCGTGCCCGCATCACTGATGAGAGCAACAACATTTCCGTCCTTCAACAACCCAATGATAGCTTCAACATCACTAGCATTGGAATGTTCGTTTAGCGTCTGCACGGGTGCAGTTACGTCTAATGACCGTAACAGTCTCCGTCCCTCTCTCTCTTCCTCACAAACGATAACGTCCGCTGCTTGTAGCGCTTTAATCGCTCGCAGTGTAATGTCATCGGCGTTTCCGATTGGCGTAGAAACGACGAGGAGCGTTCCGCTCGGCGTCATACCATGTTCGTAGGTGGTCATTCATCGCAGGTGCCCGTTCTGGTATTGGGTCTGATGTGCTCATCTATACTGGTGAGCAGGCTCTGCGGTTGTGGCGGCGCGATGCCGCGGAAGGAGGAACAGTCCAATATAGGCAATTTCCGTTTACGCTAGCTGACGTTGGGTGACACTAGCTGACGCTGGGTGACACTAGCTGACGCTTGGTGACACTAGCTGACGCTGGGTGACACTAGCTGACGCTTGGTGACACTTGTTTCCCGCCTTCCCCCATCTTCCCCCATCTTTCCCCACCTTCCCCCACCTTCTTCACTTCTTCCACTTTATCGTGCAGCCAATTGCCTTGGTAGTTTGTGTCGTTACCGGTTTACCATCTACAAGCTCGGCAATCGCCTTCTCAACAAACTTTTCGTCAACGGCATTCGCGTCATTCGGATTGTCGTCGATTGCTCCGATATATTCAACGATAAAATGTTTAGGGGTGCGCTTTAACAGAAATACGTGCGGTGTGCGACGCGCTCCATAAGCTTTCGCAACATTCTGGTCAGCATCGAACAGGTACGGGAATGGGAAGGATTTCTCCTGTGCACGTTCCTGCATTTTTGCGAAGGAATCTTCCGGTGAGACAACCGTGTCATTCGGATTGATCGCCAGGACTGGGAAACCTTTAGGACCGAAGGCCTTGTGCAAGGCAATGATGCGGTCCTCATACTTCACCGAATACGGACAATGATTGCACGTAAAAACGAGAATCACGCCCTTGGCATCCAAGTAGGATGCGAGTCCTACACGCTTACCGTCAACATTGTTCAGAATAAAGTTCGGTGCAATATCACCAGGTTTGACGCCATCTGGCAAGTCTGCTGCCGTAACGGGTACCATCGAAATGACGGACGCAGCCAGAAATGCAAGCATCATCCTCATGGATGATGGCGCTATCGAACCTCTGAGACGTGATGGTGACCTCATGGCGACCCTTTCATAAATTCTTTTAGTTCATGGCGGAGTTCTTCGAAGGTGAACTCCGTTTCGCGGAACAAACGACGCCCGTTACGGAAAAACAGTGTTGCGGGAATGGCACCGCTCCACGTTGGATCTACCCGATCGATCCACTCATGTGGCTTTGATTCGTTCAAAAGTACCACTTGCGGTAGGTAGGCCTTTCGGCGTACGAATGGAGCGACCTTCTTTGTGAGTTCCTTCGGATCGTCAACCGAGACGAGGAGTACGACCACACCACTATCCCGTTGTTCGCGATAAAGCTTGTCGAAATGTGGCAACTCTGCAACGCACGGTTTGCACCATGTAGCCCAGAAATTCACGACGTATGTTGTGTCGCCCCCAGCCGCAAGGCGCCCCATAACCTCATCCAACGTTTGAGGCGTAACAAGGACTGTTGACGCAGAAGCGGATACCTGGCCAGCCAAAGAAATGGTGTGTACCACGAGGCAGCCCATGATGAGCAAGGCCGAGTTGATACGTGGTACGAATCTCATTTCACTTCTTCAACAACCTTGCAGTTGAGTTTTCCATTCGTAATCGAAATCGTCCCTTCACCTCCAGCATTTTGAGCTTCACCGGAGAACGTGGCACGCAGTCTTCCGCCAACGGCGTCAAACTGCGTTATGGTGATTGATCCACTTGCCGGAACGTAGATAGCTGCCGGCTTGCCGCTTCCGCCGTCAAGGAGTGTTAACGAGTACGAATTCGCGTTTTCGCCCCCTAAGGCAAACGTGCCGGTTCCACTGCGTTCAAGAACGAATGTAATCGAGAACCTCGTTGTGGATACCCCGCCAATCGTTCCATACACCGAGATCGTTACCGAATTGTCGTCGTCAGAAACGAAGGCAAACCCAGCGTCATCCTCAGATGCTCCGCGGCATTCGACATTTGAGTAACCACCTCCGTTGATGATAAACGAGTTTGTGACTGCATCGTCGTTTGTCGAACTTGTGCCTGCTGGATTCTCATCCTTGGCACAGGCAGTGATGTACATTGAGACAATCACGAATGTCAGGTAGAAGAATTTACGCATAACGGTAAAATTGTGTTGATGGAAGCGTTTAATCATCGATAGCTGGCTTAGTCAGCATCCTCGATGATGCGGCAGTCAAACTTTCCGTTTGTAATCGTAACAAACTCCTGTGAGATGACTTCATTTGCGACACCGCTGAATGTACCTTTACAACGCCCACCGATGCCATCCCATTGCGTAATTGTTATACTACCAGATATGAGCCCATAGTTTTTCGTTTGCAAAGTACCATCCGTAGTGGTGAATCCCACTCCAGCCTCGTCGAGGGTAAACGTTCCTGTTCGAGCGGAAGAAGTGACAATCGTAATGCTAAATACATGTGTAGAGTTATTGCCAATTGTGCCAGAGAAGGTTACAACCCCAGATCCGACTTCGTCATCTGTGTAAGCACTAGCATTACTCTCGTCGTTAAATGCACGGAAGGACGTGTTTGAATATCCATTTCCGTTCACAACGAATGAATTCTTTGAGCTCGTATTATCTCCGGTATCAACCGGTGCCGTGGTGTTTTCCTTCTTTGCGCACGCACTAAGAACAAGCGCAGCGATAACAAGAAGTGGTAATAGTCGTTTCATGGAACTCTCCAAAAAAGTTATGGTTCTACAATTGTGTCGCCAATGGCGGCGAGGAGTTCAGGATGATCCGTATTCACCTTCACTCGAGACATTTCCCGAGACAATGGATAGGCTGTTAACGTTCCATCTTCGAGCGGTCGTAGAAGGTGGTCGATGATTTCCGGATCGCTGTCGCTCAGCCACGTTTTGCGATCACCTTTTGTAATGATGGCAGGCATTCGCTGCTTCGCATTATGAATCCAGGACATCAATCCGTTTGCCTCCGTCGTCACGATAGAAAACGTCCTTCGCAACTCACCACTGTCTCTGTCGGTCCAGTCTTCCCAGATACAACCGAGCGTAAACAGCTCAGCTTCACGCATGCGAACAAAGTACGGATGTTTTATCGTACCCTCGTGACGCCACTCAACAAATCCATTAACGGGCAGAAGACCTCGACGCTTCACAATTGCTTCACGAAATGACGGCTTCGTGCGAATTGTTTCTGCACGTGCATTCAGGGTCATATCACGTAACTCGCCAGCCGCTTCGGCTGACTTTGTCCAGCGGGGAATCAGACCCCACTCCACAACCTCAAGTGCGTCGGGTCGCTCGTTAGTGACAAACGGGAGACGTGGATGAACGAATCCACTGACATGCACATACGGCATGTATTCGGAAGCATCATCAAATACAGCTCCGATATCCGTTTCAACAACGTGGGTTGAGGAGAATATCGAAACCGTATAACACACGACGTCTGCCTCTATTTTAACATCGGTACGGTCACTATGGCGATGAGGGCGATGATGCCCACCATCATGATGAGGGCATAGTGCTGAGCAACACCTGTCTGGATTCGACGAATCACATTACCCGTCGACGCAACAAAACGAGCTGATCCGTTGACGATGCCATCGATGAGCACCACGTCAACCATCTTCCAGAGGAAACTCCTCGAAAAGACAACAATTGGGCTCACGATAAGTACATCGTATACTTCATCCACTCCGTACTTACGCCATAGAAGTTTATAGACAGCTGAGAATCGTGCACCAAGTGCTCGAGCTTTTTCCGTACCATCCTTGTACAGCGAGTGAGCAAGCCAAATGCCAAAAGCGCCAATTCCGACACTGACGGCCATGAGTGTAAACTCAAGTGCTGTATGATCACCCGTGTGTTTCGGCAACAGTGCAACTCCATTTGCAAAGATTGGAGCAAGCCACTCTTCCAGAAGATTTGGCAGGTGCAGTGGGTGCCCAAGAACATGAGGAATTCCCAGTAATCCACCGACGGCACTTAACACTGCTAGAATGATGAGCGGAATCGTCATCGACTTTGGCGATTCGTGCGGATGGACATGGTGATGGTCAAAACGTTCTTTGCCAAGGAATGTCAATGCTGTTAGTCGCCACATATAGAAGGCCGTACAGAATGCAGCCAGTGCCCCAACGGCCCAAAGAATCGGACTTCCGTTGAGCCACGCGAACCACAAAATTTCGTCCTTCGAGAAAAAGCCCGAGAACAACGGAATCCCGCTGATGGCCAATGTTCCTACCAGGAAGGTCTTATATGTGATAGGCATGTACTTTTTGAGTCCACCCATCTTCTGAATGTCCTGTTCTTCGTGCATTCCATGAATGACAGAACCAGACCCAAGGAAGAGCAGAGCTTTAAAAAAGGCATGTGTCATGACGTGAAACACACCAGCCGTAAATGCCCCCACTCCAAGTGCCGTGAACATGAAGCCAAGCTGCGATACTGTTGAGTATGCGAGCACCTTCTTGATGTCGTTTTGTACGAGGCCTACCGTTCCAGCAATGAGGGCCGTCGTAATACCGATTCCCGTGACGACTGCCATCGTTGTCGGAGACATGGCAAAGAGGACGTTTGTTCGAGCGATCAGGAAGATGCCCGACGTGACCATCGTAGCTGCGTGAATCAGTGCGGATACCGGTGTCGGACCCGCCATAGCGTCAGGAAGCCATACGCCAAGTGGGATTTGTGCGGATTTCCCGGTGCATCCAAGGAATAACAACAGGGTGATCATCGTTACCAACGTCTCTTGCCCACCCAACACTACTCCGGCTTGAGCATTAATCGTTGCATACTCAAGGGTACCGAAGGCATTAAAAAGCATGAACATGGCGAGGAGTACGCCAAAGTCACCAATGCGGTTAACGATAAAGGCCTTTTTTGCAGCGTCTCCCGTCCACACGATTCCCGACCCCTCAAACTTGCGATCGTACCAGAACCCAATAAGGAGGTAGGATGCAAGACCAACACCTTCCCAGCCAAGAAACGTCAATAGGAAGTTGCTGGCGAGAACAAGATTTAACATCATGAAAACGAAGAGATTCAGATAGGCAAAGAAGCGTGGGAAGCTTCTATCGCCATGCATATATCCCGTCGAATAAACATGAATAAGGAATCCGATGCCCGTGATGATCAACGTAAACAAGATCGACAGTTGATCAAACTGATAGGCAATGTCAACGGAAAACGATCCAGTTGCAATCCATGTGTAGACCGGAACGGTAAAGGACCGTGCATCAGCCGGCATGGATGTCAATCCCATAAAAACGGCAACAGCCGTTACAAAGGATGCCAGCACGGCAAGTGAAGCAATACTTCCAATGACCTTTTCAGAGCCAAGTCGACGGCCAAAAAGACCGATGATGGCAAATCCTACAAGTGGGAAGAGTGGTATGAGCGCTGCGTAGTTCATCCGATTTCCGGGGCAATGGATTCGAAATCCAGTTTCTCAACGTCCATTTCAACATGATGGAAGTGAATTCTCATCGTTTCATCAACGACCATCATACTGTTTCGTTCAACCTTCATCCAGTCCGACCTGCGAGCCGTAAATGGCTCGGAGGCGACAACAATCGCGCTGGGTTTGCCGTACGTTGGCTCCATTGTGCAGACTTCGCCTCGACAATGATACTCACGCCCATGCATGTAGTACAATGAGGCTGGCTGTACATTGGGATTCGTCGTATATCTGCAAACAACAAGTCCAGTGCCATTCGTAACGGCAAGGTTGAGGTAGGAGTGTTGTTTCACTCCTGCCTCAACGAGCAGATCACTGAGATCTTCAAACATCTTCTTCATCGCATGCACCATTTCCTCAACGGTAACCGAACCGTGCGGATTGCCGATGTGATTCAGGAACAGTCCGAAGAGATGCTCAGAGTCCGTGGATCCCTGAATGGCATCGTAGGCGGTGTCGTTGAGAAGTCGCAACAGCCGTCGGCGTATCTGCTTAAATCCACCTAAAACGCCGTTGTGCATGAACATGAGCTCACCACACCAAAACGGGTGGGAGTTCACTTCCTCAACGGTTAAGCCCGGTGATGCCGCACGTACGTGCGCGAAAATGCACGGTGAGTAAATCTTGCGCGCAAGCTGCCGCAAGTTACCATCACTCCATGCTGGCTTGATGCTTCGAAAAACACACGGTTCATTGTCGAGTTCCGGTGCATACCAACCGATTCCAAATCCGTCGCCGTTTACAGCAACAGACATTTCCCCTGCGTTGACGCTCTGGGCCGTGATCAGTGAAAACCGCGGCTTATAGAGCAGGTCGTCTGCAAGAATTTGGGGACCGATATATGCAATGAATCGACACATGAACGGCAGTCACCCGCCGATCAGTTCAGTGCGGCTTTTTCGGCCGAGCACCATGTGTTGTAGACACCGTCGAGTAGAAGATTAAAGGCATCAGATGCTTCACGAGCTGCATCCAGCGCCGCCTGCTTCTGATCATCGGTTTGGCACATCGTGGCCAACGCTTCACGTGTTACGGTGCGATGGATCTCGTCAGCATGTTCGTGAACTGCGAAGAACGCCAGGCCGTTTTCCGTATCAATGCCATAGAACTTCTTCAGTCCAGCAATCTTCGTCGTGGAGATTTCCGGGATTTGTGACTCATACGCATATAATGCTGCGAGCCCTTCCGCAGGATTGTTCCGACGTGCCAACTCCTTCAGAATACGAACCGAGGCACGTGTTTGGAACAGATATCGGCGATCGGCAATTTCCTCACGAGAAACACCAAGGGACTCGGCAAAACGCAGCCAGAGCTCAGGGTGATTGTTTGCACCCTGTTCCTCTTCTACGAGGTTTTCGAGCAGCATCTGGCGAATGGCCATATCGTCACAGTTGGCATGTGTTGCACTGACATACGTCGGGAAGTTGTGCACCTGGAGGTAGTACTCCTTGGCATACTCACGAAGCATTTCGAGTGTCAGCGCACCTTCGTTCCACATGATGTAGAACGGATGTTGGAGCATGTGGCGCTCGGCGACGATTTCGTCGAGGCGACGGAGGAATTCTTCAGTCGTCATGACAGCGTCCTAGAAGAGGATTGGTGGTCGGTTTCTGCAGTTAGGTCTGAGGGTGGCAAAGATAGTCGTTTTCGTAATTTTGCACCCATGGATATGGATACGCACCTCCCCTCGGAACTTGGTCTGCCCTGGCACGATGATGATGTTGACGTGGCAGCACCAAATCGTGTGATTCTTTTTAACGACGAGGAGCACACGTTTGATGAGGTGATCGGCCAGATCATCCGCGCTACAGGCTGCTCAATGACAGAAGCGGAAGCCATCACGTTTGAAGTGCATCACCTTGGCAAGGCACTCGTCTTTGAGGGTGAACTTGGGGATTGCCTAAAGGTCTCTAGTGTCCTCGAAGAAATAGCTCTCCATACTCAGATCGAGTTTTAACGACGCTTAGAGAACATCGACAGCGGTTGTTATAGCGCTGCTTACCTTACGGTTTGGGCGGTACGGCAGGCGGTGGTTTCCGCGTTGTATCTCCAGCCGGTAGGACGCCCCCTTGCGCCTTTCTCAGCTGCTCTTGAAGCATGTCATTGAGTCCGCGTGGCTGTCCACTTGCATCCGTCGGCGTTACGCCTGGTATGTTCGGAAGTGCACCTCCTGGAATTGTACCATTGAGGGCATCCTGGTTATTCTTTAGAAGCTGCTGCATGGCGTCTAGCTCACCAGCCTTACCACGCTCATATAGCTCCTTATCAAGGTCCTTGAGAAGTAAGGAATCTTCTACCTCGACGCCATTTCGTTTCGCCAGAGCAAACTCAACACTTGCGCGCACGTCCTTTGCATACTCTGAGCGTGGATACTTTTCAATGAGCTGACCATAAAAATGCAGGGCAGAGTCAACATTTCCCGCCTCCCGCTCATACATCCAGCCAAGAGCGTACAGGGCCTTTGGTGCGTACGGACTTCCGGGATGGTTCGCTACGACGGCTGTGTATTGTTGTTCTGCATATCCCCAGTCTTTGATTCGCCGAAAACTTGTGCCTGAACGATACAGCTCCGCAGCATCATCGATCTGTACGTCATCCGAAAATCCAAGTGATGCATAAGCTTCTTTTGCTACGTCGGCATTTGGATACCGTTCGGTGATCACTTCCATGATACTGTCTGCTGCGTCTGGGTCCGACGGTGCAATCAGTCGAGCTTGCGCAAACAGGTATCGAGCACGCTCAGGGTCATCGTTGTATGTACTGTCATAGGCCAGGGCGTAATAGGACATTGCCGAATCGGCATTTCCCATTTGTTCGTGGATACGTCCAAGCGCGTATCGTTCACGTGCCACACTCTTTGCCACCGTGTCAGCATAACCTGGCCGCTCTGGTATAACAGCGCGGAATCCATCAACTTTTCGATGTTGTTCAGACCACTGTTTGATCAGAGTAAAGTATTTGTTCGCCACGTCATAAACCGGCGTTCTTGTGAGCTTTGACTTTGCGAAGTACGGTAGTGCGGCCTCGTAGTCTCCTTGTTTGTAAAGGGACATTGCCTTCTGAAAGTTCTGCGCCATGAGTTCGGGGCGACCGATATACGAAGTGTCGGCCTGCTTTTCCTTTGCAAGGAGAGCTGGGTCCTGAAGATCCTCTTTCTGCAGTCGTTCGAGAGCTATCCTTTCGGCAGCAACAAAACTGCCCCATTCATCAAAGTTGCGATTCTCTTCAATCGCCTTGATTCCTTCTTCCGCCTCAGTAAACTTTCCGAGTCGTGCTAAAGCTGCTGACCGATAAAGTCGAGACTCGAACTGTGCGAGCGGATCTGGCGTATACTCTTCCACCTTCGCAAACTGTTGTTCGGCCATCTCATACTCGCCTAGTCGATAATAAATCGACGCAAGGTCAACCTGCCAACGAGCACGGACTTCGTCATCTTCACTTTGAGCGATGGCCTGTTTGTATGGCTGTACAGCTCCATCCAGATCTGATTCCTCAAGTGCAAGCTCTGCCTGAATTCGAAAGGCCTCGGATAAGATATCCCATCGTTCACGATACCAGGCAACATCAACAGCGCGCGACAATGCTTGTTTACCCTGCGAGATTTTGCGTTGAATAAGGTAGTTCTTTGCTAGTAGAAGGTGCGCATCTGGAGAATACTCACCATCCGCAAACTGTTCGGCCAATTCAACACACTTCTGTTGTGACGGAATCCATTCCTGACGATAGAAATAGCTCTTCGCCATGAGAAAGAGTGAGCCTTCGACGTACTTCGACTTAGGGTGATTGGCCAGGATTTTTGAACCCTTAATCAGAATAGAATCAACCTTTGTTGCTACAGGTTGCAACTTGGTCTTATCAATGATAAAGGCTCTGAGGAAGTCCATCGTACCTTGGCGCTTCGCACCAGCACTCTGATCTTGTTCAACTCCCTCTATAGCGGGAACAAGAACACGTGGTTTTGTACGCTTGTTTTCGTCCTGATACGCAAACTCGTCCTCCACATCCGTCATGATGCGGTTCGCATTGTAGTACGTGTTAAAGTACGTGGTCTGATTATCATACCACGAACACCCCTGAAGGATCAGGACAACACTTGTTACAAGGACAAGTATGAATATGGGGCGAAAGGGGCTCATTTCAGATTGTTCTCCGAAGCCACACGGCTCGGATCATGTTTTGCCTATTTGTAATGTCCTTAACATCAACAAGTTTAAAGGTTTCAATGTAGTCCGGCCTGATGATCGTTTGGTATGTACGTCCATCACAGACAGCGTCTAGCGTAACATCGCGCCGACCAGCCAACTGGAAGAATTGATCCAGGAGTGAGGTCGAAGTTACACGTCGACCATCAATCGCCACAATTTCGTCATCAATGCCGATACCGGCTCGTTGGGCTGGTCCGCCATCCTCAACACTTCGAACGAGGACACGACCCATTACGTCCGCAACGCTCCAGCCGAGGCTTAGTTGGGGCGGAACCATCACGAATCCACGTTTCTCTCCATAGGTTATTGCTTCTGGCTGTGGACCTGCCACGTGAAGCTTCAGGCCAGCGGCTTGAAGAACGTCATCATACGGCAGTTCGTCTACACCGTCCAGCCACTTCATAAACAGATCTCGTAGTTGAACACCCGTTGCCGTCTCAAATGCAGCCAGCACGTCAGCTTCTGTGAGCCCCTTCTCAGGGGTCGCCTGATAAGCTCGCCATAATGCGCGGAGTCCATCATCTAAGGATCGTTTCCCATCAGTATGATCAATGATGTAGAGGTCTAACAACAGGAAGAGAATCCCACCCTTGAGGTAATACGATGGGAACCGGTTGTTGCCATCCGGACTTGCAAGGTAGAGTTTGACCCATGCGAGGAAGGAACTATCTCGTACTGACATTCGACGGCGTCCTGGCACCTTTGCTAGTCGAGCAAAGTGCTCCTTCGACAGTACGTCCAGATATTCTTCCTGCGTAAGAAATCCGCATCTGAAGGCAAGCAGATCGTCGTAATACGACGTCATGCCTTCTGCGAGCCACAACATCGTAGTATAGGCTTCCCGTGTATAGTCAAATGGGCCTAACTCGACCGGTCTGATACGTTTAACATTCCAAAGGTGAAAGTACTCGTGGCATAACAATGCCAGCAGTTCCTTGGCCTTCGTTTTGTCGAGAAGCGTTGACGGATCTACGGCATTTACGCTTGACCTACCATGCTCCAACCCACCGTATACGCCGGGATATGCCTGAATGATGAAGACGTATCGGTCGTACGGCAAACCTCCAAACAGATCTGCCTCAACATCGACGATTCGCTGAATCTCTTGCGTCAACCAGTCAATATCGAGACTATGGTTCGACGCAAGTGCAACTTCATGACGTGCACCGCGAAGCTCAAACGATCGTATGGCATGTTCGCCAAGTTCAATTGGCGAATCGGCAAGAATGTCATAGTTCAACGCCCCCAAGAGAAGTCCTCCGCCTGGTGCTCCGCCCGGACGAACAGGAGATAATGCCGTACTTACCGAGGGCCACTTTGCGGCATTGTGAAACAACTCAACATGATGGAGTTCTTGTGTTCGCCCTTCCACATACATAAAAACAGCCGGTGGCTGTAGGAAGGCATGATTGCGGTTGATGTGATTTGTGCGAACCGTACGTTCATTTCCGTACACAACGTAGGCTATCTCAACGGTCGATACACCTCGCGTTGGAACAACAAGTGAGGCCTTATCACGCCAGGAAAAGGTGAGTGGTGTACGGGTTGCACCCTCAACAGCATGTACTTCGACATTTCCTTGCCATCCAATATAGTCGCGTATTTTATATGATCCAGGTGACCACGATGGCATGACGGCCACGATGGAATCTGTCGTGATAGCGTCGATACGCATCGTGACAGTAACAAGATGCTGTGCCGCACGATCGAACATCACGGCGTAGGTGATGTCGGCCGTTGTGTTCACAAGTTGTTCGTCACGCTGTTCGATGGAATACGTCATCGGTTGTTAAAGTAGGTGTTGTCTCGAAAATCCTTGTTAAAGTCCACGTCTTCCTTAGGACGTAGATCGGTGCCCTCGGCGATGTCACCACCTGCCAGGTCGCGATAGTTCCGTTTATGGTCATCCAGTTCCTTCTTCTTCGCTGCGATCGATGTTTCCAACTCGGCACGGTGATTTCGTTTCCAAGCTTCGTTGTTTATCTCCGATGCAAACACAAAGGGTTCCTGGCCTTCCATCCGTCTGATCTTCCGCTCTTCAGCGCGGAGTTTTGCTTCTAACTGTTCCACGTCGCGCTGAAGTTCGTCAATTCCGCGGTTCGCAGAAACATCAGCGTCTGGTTCATCCGCACCCAACATCGTAACGATGGTCCTCAATTTGGACGCATCGCGCTGTTCCCAGGCATCTTGTAACCTATGCCACAGTTCGGCGTCCTCGGCCGAAGGTTTTGCAACGTCGGGATGCAGTCGTTTTACTGCCGTCCTATACATGTCAACCAGTTCAGTGTCGGGTTCTGCGCCAAGACGTGCTTGTGCGATGTCTTCGCGCTGTGACGATGTCATATCGAAGGCCTCGCGTAGTCGCTGGTGAAACCGAGCATACTCTTTATCGACTACTTTATTGACGAGGTCCACAATTTCTGGTGTAATCGATTCTCCGCGAGCTACCTTCACGGTCAGCAACTCCACTCGCCGCCCCAACTCTGCACAACGAAGTGCAAGATCTTGAAGCTCTCGTTCCAACTCTCCAAACAATTCATCATAAAGCGCTAAAAGTCGTGGACGCTCCTGCGTTGACATCCTATGACCCCGCTCGGCAGCCTCACGCAATGCAGACCGGAGTTCTGTTGCGCGTTCCCGTAACCGTTGTGCATCAGGATGAAGAGACGGTGTATTTGAAGTACCGTGGCTCACGGTGTCACCCCTCCGTCACGAGCAGCATACCTTGCAACAAACATTTCTCCGAAAGCCGACAATAGTGCTAATACAAGGAAGAGTGGCCAAAGCTCCGAGCCGGTACGCGCCTCCGCAATCGACTGTCGAATATCAGCGGAATCATTGATACCGACGACCCTGTCGCCATCAACAACAAGAGTCGCAACGCGGCTGACAGCCTTGTCTACGTCATCATACTGAAGCTGTGATTCTTCAACAGGCGCATTAAACGCAACTGCACCAACGGGAGACATGTTGTCCGATGTCACCTTCACAACTCCCGAGGCATTCTGTGATGGAATAGGGATGGTCACGGAACTCGGGAGGCGGACAGGTGCAACCATCCTTGTCGTAGTAGTCACATCTGTTAGAGCGAATTGATCACGACTTGCGAGACGCGGTGGAACGGGCAACGACACCGATTCGCCGCGAAGTGCTTGGACTGCCGCATCACGCGGCATTGTCAGATACAGAACCGAACGAACGGTTGTTGCTGCAAAGAGCCCTGTCATTGGCCACGTGCTCCACGAAGTTGTTGGAGCAAGTCCACAGTAAATCACACGTCCTGCACCGAGACTTGCTTCGGCAAGAATGGCACCTCCGTCTGAGGATGCGAGCGTTGTTCCACCTGTGACAGATCGTTGTCGCAAGATACTTGGAGTCTCTACTGACCTGTCATCTCCCGTTGACTTAAACACACCTTGGAACAAAGGATGCTGACGATCGAGATTTTTTACTCGCCAAGGGGCTGAAGAAGGGGCTTCCGTCACGTCTTGGATTCCCAGACCAAATGCCAAGCCTAGCGCTTTTATGTCTTGACCGTCATACGCATTAATGTATAACCCGGCGCCCCGCTCAATAACCGACGAGAGAAGTGCAACGTCGGAAGTCGTTACCGGACCTCCACAGAGAATGATTGCATCCGCTGCAGATAACCGGGAAGCTGCTGCGGATACTGTTGGATAATACGTCAATTCAGGTGCAACGTCCTCCAGACCCGGTAGCGTTAGTACGGTACGGACATATACAATGTCTGCCGTTGAGCCAATAAGGATTGTACGAGGACGAGGCGGTACGATTACGGCCGTCCAGCGTACATTATCTCGAACGATTGCATCACGTTCCAATTCTACTGCCGCCGAGATAATGCCTCGGCGCTGCGGCGGTGCTGACACAACAATACTTCGTGTTGAGCCTGCCGGGATGTCGATGGCACGTTGCGCTACGCGTACTCCATCATAGGAGAGCGTAACGAGTGATCCCACGGCATCTTCCGTACTACCATTTCGAACAAAGGCTTCGATCTCCACGGGACGGTCGGATCGTACAAGCGACGTAAGAACAGCAACCGAGTCTATACTCAGATTACGCTCCAATCCTGCGACTCCTTCTCCGATTCGTACGAGATAGACCGACGCCTTCTCTCGCAATGGCGTTGTTGAGTCCCCATCGATTCTTGTAAAAGATGACGACTGTAGATCGCTGACAATGAAGACCTCGCGGTGCGCGTGAACTGCTTCTCGAAGCAATCCATCCGTTACATGTAGCGCACGAACAACGTCGGCTCGATCGTCTGTTGGACGTATTTTATCGAGTGTCTCTTTTGCAACGGCAAATGTCCGTGTAAACGCAGCATCTTGTCTTCGATCTAGTCCTGCCATGGGTACCACGACGACTTCATCACCGTCTTTTAATCCGTCGATGATACTTCGCACAGCCTGTTGAGCCTGTGTAAACCTTTGGCCACGTCCATCGGAAGCTTCCATACTCGCACTATTATCAACAAGTATGACAACACTTGAGCGCTGCGCCGAGGCGAGTAGCGGAAGTTTGCCAGGAACCGTTGGGCGTGCAAATGCCAGAACAGCAAATACAATGATCAGGGTACGGAGAATCAGAAGCAGTATCTGCTGAAGTCGCAACCTTCGAACGCGTGTTTGCTGCAGTTCATGGAGGAACCGTAGAGAGCTAAACTCCACAACTCGCAACTTTCTGAGGTTCAGAAGGTGTAGGAGTAAGGGAATTCCAGCCGCTAGCAGTCCGAAAAGTGCCAGTGGGTTGAGGAGATTCATGTGAGCTCGACGAGGGCCTGAAGTTCTGCTACTTCATCACGTGTTAGATGGCGATACTCACCACGATTCAGTCCACGTGTTGAAATCGTGCCGTATTGACGGCGATCGAGACGCTTAACCTCATATCCAAGTGCTTCGAAAATTCTACGAACCTCGCGATTTCGACCTTCTCGAATCTGGAGTAGTACTGCGTACCGGTCTTCAGGATCAAGAATGACATCGGCTGGCTGAGTTGGGCCGTCCTCAAGTTCTATTCCAGCTGCAATCTTACGCGCGTCATCTGCTCGAATAGGCTTGTCTAACACCGCCTTGTACACGCGCGGAATACCATATCGCGGATGCATGAGTCGATGTGCTAGTTCACCGTCGTTCGTAAGGAGAAGGACTCCGGTTGTATTTCTATCTAGACGGCCAACCGTAAACAATCTCTGTTTGATTCGAACAATATCGAAAACCGTCGTTCTCCCCTTTTCATCACTTGCCGTTGTAATACAATCCTTGGGTTTGTTGAGAACCACGTACGTAAGGTGTTTGTCACGAGAGATTGGTTCTCCATTTACGGTGACAAAATCATCCAGTGTGATTTTTGTGGCAAGATCTGTAACGACCATGCCATTAATCCTCACTTTTCCGGTGCGAATGAGGTCATCTGCCGAGCGTCGTGATGCAACACCGGCGTCGGCAATAGCCCTATTCAACCGAATTGCCTCTTCAACTTGTGGTCTAGTGACCTTTGACGTCTTCGACGACGGTGCAGGTTTTGACCGTTTTCGAGAATCTGCACTGTTGGAGCGAGTTGAGGACGAGGGGCGGGACTGACGAGAAAACCGCTCTCGCTTTTCCGCCTCTGGACTACGATCCGGTCGGTCGCGACGATCTCCACGTACTGAGCCAACTCCACCTTTTTTCGCTGACCCGCGTGATGCGCCTGCGGTGCGTGAGGAATCAGGTGTTCGCGATGTACCGCCCGACGTACGTGATGAACCACCTGACGTTCGTGACGAACCACCCGACGTACGTGATGAACCACCTGACGTTCGTGATGAACCGCCTGACGGACGTGACGAACCACCTGATGATCGTGATGAACCGCCGGTCGTACGTGATGAGGCTGATGGCCGCTTTCCTGAATCGCGCTTTGGAGTCCCGCGTCGAATACTCATGATTCCGTTCCTTTTACGTCAAGGACTTCGATGTCTCGAAGTGCACTCACGACGTTAGTAATCGAGATGTCCATCATACATTGGAAATGTCCCATCGGACAGACCGTCGAACCGTGATCCGAACATGGACGACATGCAAGATCGGAGACTTCGACGATTCGAGCACGACGCCCTATTGGACCAAATCCAAATTCCTTCACGGTTGGTCCGAATATCCCGACAGTTGGAACACCCTGAAGGGCAGAAATGTGCAGAGGAGCGCTATCATTCGCGACCGTTGCGCGTGCTCCAGCGATAACCGATGCGGCCTCACGCAACGTTGTACGTCCGGCAATGTCAAAAAGCCCCTTTCGCCCCGTAACGAGACCTTGTACGCTAACGTCGCCGATAATGACGACGTTCACTCCGAGGTCGATAAGGGCGTCTGCCAGTCCGGAAAATCTGTCAGTAGGCCACCGTTTGGTTGCCCAGACGGCACCTGGTGCCAGTACAACGTAATCTCCGGGAGGATTCTCCGGGAG
>DDUR01000086.1:0-60929 GCA_002344895.1 Ignavibacteria bacterium UBA2333 | reverse complement strand
CCGGGAGAGTTCTCCCGGAGAATTCCTTGAAGATCAATTCTCCCGGAGAAGTGCTACCGAAGTTGAGCGGGAGTACGTCCGTTACCGATGGGATTGCCTCACCCACAGCAGCTTGAACAAGTTGTCGCTGCCGTTCGGTATCGTGAAGTACGCCGGGATACGGAATGACGTTGGTTGCGATCCATCGCGTCCACGTCGTTGTAAAGGTCGTTACCTTGGTAGGTCGCATCGCACGTACAAGACGCATCGTTCGGTATGAGGCGTGGGGTACGATAGCATGGATGTTCGTGAATCTCTGGCGTACGATCGCAGCAAGGGTCTTCATTGCAGCTGCGCTAGCATGCTGACGGCGCTTGTCGAAAACAATGACGTCATCGACATACGGCAAACCGCGAACGAAGTCAGCTGCCATGGGTGTCGTAACAAGAACGACGGAATGCGACGGATTCGACTGCTTTAACGCAGCAAGCGCTGGTAAACCTAGTATTACGTCACCAAGGAACGCTGTTTGGACATAGATGTATGTCATGAACGCCACCGCCGGTGCTGCCATGACCATAATCCTGGGTTCTCACGGACATAATGTTCAAGGTCCCGAACGTGACGCTCCGTGAGTGTTCGAACGTCATTTGGTGTCGATGTTAGATCTGATGACGGTATCTCATGAAAGTCTGCACGATACGTTGCATCATTCTGTCGCACTGCATACGCCGCAAACAACGGCGCACCATATCGTAAGGCCAATGCCGCCGGTGCTTCATAGGTTGGTGTGGGCCTACCAAAGAATTCAATCCATGCATCCTTGTCAGGATCTGCATGTTGATCGGCTAGGAAGGCAACACATCCTCCTCGTTGCATCGTTGATATGAGTGTCTTCGCAGCTTGACGCATCGGAACAACAATGTTGCCGAACTTCGTTCGGTAAGAGTTCAAGAGGATATCAGCTTCTACGTTCTTCTGTGGGTGAACGACGATTGTGAACGGAACATTTGCATGAAGTGCTCCAGCCATTGCCAGGAGTTCCCAGTTTCCATAGTGTCCGCTTAACAAGACAGATGGCTTTCCCAATCTTGCACGTTCAGTCAACACCTCTATACCGTCAAAAACTACATATTTTTTAATATCTGTTTCACTCAGGCGCGGTACGGCAAGGAGTTCGGTAACCACGATCCCGATATTCTCATACGATGATTTGACTATTTGGTGATGAAAGTTTTCGCCTCGTGCAGGGAATGCCTTTTGGACATTGTCCTCTGTTATCTTTCTCCTTCGAGGTCCAACCCAATACAAGATTCTGCCAAGTAGCGCACCAAGCCCCTTTCGCGCCCTTCTCGAACATTGCTGTGAGAAGAAGCCCAACACACGAAGCGCGATCGTCAGAATCTTCTGCGATGTTGACATGCTCGTGTTACCGCTGATTGGGCTTTAATCGATCAGGATTAAACGGATCGGGAGAATACGCCTTTGCAAACTGCTCATACCAGTTGTCGTTTCGAATCTCACCCATCGCTGTTGAATGTACGAGCTGGTGATTCTGCGTGTTCTGCCAATCTACAAAGTGGAAGTATGCACCTCCCTGAACACTTTGATAGTACCAGGTCTCGTACGGCCTTGTATCGAGTGTTTGGACAAATCTGTCAATCTGCGTAGGCGTGCCATACTTCAGCAGGATACGACCGCGGTCTGTTTTCCAGCCCTCAACATATTGACCATTTCTGTACTGCGCATTAGCTCGTTCGAAACGCAGTCGAAAATCCATTAATGCCTCGTTGATCTCTGTTGTAGGGTCAGGATCGCGAGAGCCCCAGAATCGATAGAGGAATCGCTGTCGTGAACGCGTGTCTGTTAGCTTTTCCATACTGACACGTTCAAGTGGTGAAGCGATGATTGCAGCTAACTGCATCTGTAGTTCGGTACGTTCTGGCGACATCGCATACCACTCGGATACGATAAATCGTTCTTCATCCGAAACAAGCACCCTCCCCTCCGGGGGCCGCGTCGGGTTCAGGATATAGAATCTGTCTTCGGCCGTAAACAATTCCACTGAGTCACGATATGATCTCAATACCGTAACGAGCTTATACACTCCGCTCGGGAATGTTGGCACCGGCAACGTAAATCTACGGCCGATGATATCCTTGTTTATCCCCCACTTGACGTAGGATTGTGTGACGTTCTCATTGACATAGTCGTGAAGTCGGAACTCAAGCAGCACCGTGTCGACACCGTACTTGTTGACATCATACACTTCAAAATAGAAGTCGAGAGCCGGATCGTCACCGATACACTCATGTCGCGGATTAGGCAATATGACCAGATCCCCACGTTTAAACGACGTATCGCTTGCGTCGCCCTTCCGCGTGAATACAACGTCACTCATAGATACTGTTCGACCGAAGTTCCGAACGGTAGACTGAAAGCTTGACGTCATTCGCCGGGTTGTGTCGTGCCGATCATGTACCGCAAAGGTGACTGAATACTGTCCAGGACGTAGGCTCAGTCGACGGATTCCTGTTAGGTATCCTGCGTGTTGAGGATTTCGTTCAAGTGACTCCGTTTCGATCGACCATGCATCGTAGAGGGAATCGCCATAGGCCGTAACGATTGTTAGATACAATTCAGCAACGGCGCGATATCCTGAAGAAGTAAGTTGATATGAAAGTGATGTATCCGGAATGGAATAGTGCAACTCCCAACGTGTTTCATCATTTGTCCCTTTGAGCTGAACAACGTCAACAACAACGTCGAGTGTGCTCGCCGTCAATGTGGTTGAGCCAACGAGGATTGCTGACAGAATACACAGCAAAAGCCGATTCGAGATAGAAGGCATAGTGGTCAGGGGGCAAAGGGGGCTCGAAACGTGAAATGCCGTCGGACCGTATGACGGAACGACGGCATTTTCTGTTGTCAGAGAGTCATCAATTGAATCGCATGGTCACGCTGAGTCGGTTAACGAGACCAAGATTCACTGTTGGTGAGATTGAATAGTCAATCCCGCCTTCAAATGCTTGTGAGAGATACTTTAAGCCAACACCACCAGACAGGCCAAATTGGTCATGTCCGAAACGGTATCCAGCTCGAAGGCTGATGAACTCACGGAACGTGTATTCCGTGCCAATGGCATATTGTTCTGGTACGTCGGAGAACGTCTCGAAATCAGCACCAACAAGCCACTGATGAAGGATTGTCCCATCGGCATCCGTTTCTGGTGCGTCTGCAACAAGGCCCTTAAACATGTCAATACCAAGACCAGCACGGAATGACAAAGGCATCGAGAATGTTGATGTGCGGAGCTCTTGATCAAACGGTTGCTGATCAACACCTGGAACAGGTTGAGCAGATCGTCCAAAGCTTGGTCCGCCAAAGCGCTGCTCAGGACCGAGGCTGTTCACGGAGAATCCAAGCGTGATACCATTGTAGCCGGTGTTGTACCTTGTTCCAACATCGAATACAAATCCAGAGGCGTTAGCATTTGTAAATGCGTGTTGCACATACTTACCAGTCACACCAAAGGCGAACTGGTCCGTGAGGTAACCACCAACGGTCAGTCCAATGGCAACGTCGTTAACGCTATAGATTCCTGAGGTGCCATCCGGCTTGTCCGTCGTTGTAACTCGGATGTCACCCGAGCTAAACGTTGTAAAGCTCACAGCTGCACGAAGTTTGTCAGAAAGTGGAACCACTCCAGCTGCAAAACTGTGTGACATTCCAGCGAACCAGAAGGTATGACTGACTTCGGCTGCCATGTGTTTGACATCGGCAATACCTGCGGCATTCCAGAACAACGAGGAGACATCGTTCGCAATACCACTATACGCTCCGGCCATAGCTGTACCACGTGCGCCAACGCCAATCTTGAGGAATTGTCCTCCAGAAAGGCCGACCTTCGTGAATTCGCCAGCCGAGACGGCTACTGGTTGTGCAGATGCTGTTGTAGCTGCAAGTGAACCAACAAGAGCGCTGAGGGCAACAAATCTGCGCATGAGACGAGGTGTTTGAATCGTGATCATTCAGAGGCCTCCGAGCTGATTCGTGCGGGGCCAACTACGATGGCGAATTTGCGGACAACCGAAGCTCCACCTGGAGTCTCGATTTTTGCGATGAGCATTTGACTTACGATTCGCTGACGGTTGAAGGACAGAAGATCCCAAACATCCATTGCGAATTTGTCAGGTGTTGTCGATGTGCGCTCGTCGTGGGTGAATTGCTTCACCAGATCACCGTTTGTCGTGTAGATCGAAATCGTACAGATTGGTGGCAGACGATGGAAGAAAAGTTGACCTTCGAATGCTGAGCGTACACCTTCATGGGCAACGTAGTACGGATTCGGAACAACCTGAACTTGCTCAAGTTGATCTTCAGTGTAGTCAGTGCCACGTTGTGATGGATCATACTGCTCTACGCGGATGAAGGCCTTTGCTCCGTCAAATGGATAACCGAAGGCCCCACCGGCGGTGAAGAATCGAATCTTGTCACCGGCCTTGAAGTCCGTTCGTGGATAGTTTGTCACTGTCGACGAAACTGTTGGAACTGCACGAGCTGTTGCTGCAGCGCCGCGACGACCACGTGCAGTGAAGTCGATCGTCCATTGAGCTCCTGCGATCGAGATAACATTGACGAAGTCGAGCGTATCAGCGCCATCCGTTGATACGGTACGCGACTGATAGTATCGGTTCAGCGAACCGAGAGGATTTAGCGTTGTGTTCCCACGGTTTGCAGCAAGTGTACGAACGGCAGAGACACCATTCTCCTCCTTGATGCGAGTATTTCTCCAACCAAATGCTGCTGAGCTGTATGACCCCAACGGGACCATTTCTACGTATGGGAACGTTTGATTCCGCGGTGGATATGCAAACGGTACGTTTGCAGGTGACAGGTCGAACGGATAGTTCACGGGAACCTTGGTAACGCTTCCGTCTGGATTCACTTGATCACGGTCAAAGCTGTGAACGTTCCGGATCTTCATGTTCAGGTACGGAACATCGAACGTGCGTGTCACTTCCGTGCCAGACCCGTCACTTGGACGAGTTGGGTCAGCTGTAAATGTTGTTGTTATCCGTTCTGTTCCGCCCTCTACAAATTCAACTTCGTAGATTCCAGGTCCATTGTTGTACGATCCCTCATACAACGTTACAAATCCAACACCGTTGAAGTATGGGTCAATGTACCCTGGTGGAAGATTGAGTGAGTCAGGTTTATAGGTCTCTGCATCCAACTGGTTCGAGAGACCCACATAGATGTCTTTTGGTCCTGAGACTACTTCTGCTGAATCGAGAACACGATATCTTCCGCCGTGTTGTTCGATTTCATAGTCGAACGCAAGTCCAAGTGTACCGTATGCCCACTGGTTGATACAACGAGCATCCGACGTGTACGTGCCACGACGTGTTACCTTCTGGAAGTTATCGTCTACGTCCAGTCCGAAGGTAACAGAATCAATACGGACGATTTCGCCGAACTGCGTACGAACCGTGTCGTAAATCACCGAGTCTCCCCCAACCCAGTTTTCTGCATTCTCAGTAAAGTAGGATGGAAGACCGCGTACAGAAGCTGTTGGACACAGTTCTGGTGGCAAGAAGCTGGAGAACTGACCAATTGTTTGGCGTGTGGCAGAATCTCTCAGGATGAAGACCGTACCATACAAGCCGTCGTCTGGTGCATTTGGATCTGGAGGAGTAAGGACGGATTGCCTCCAGTTATACCCACCCCAAAGTCGGTAAAACTCAACTTCAAGGGTGCGTCCTGCAAACAGTTGATTAAACCGTTGCTCGTCGTTAACAAGCAGGCGTACGTTGTAAATACCACCCAGCTTGTTCGCTGTTGTTGGGTCGAGATTCAGTGTGAACGATGGCCGGTCTCCAGGACGTGCTCCGCCTGGTGTTGCTTTCACAACGTTTGGAAGACCACTGATTCGTCCGTTCAGCTTTCGTGGCGAAGGAAGGAAGTAGTCACCTTCGTCAACAGCGGATACAGCGTAATAGTAGTCGATGTTGTTTATCAGCTTTTCCGATTTCTCGGGGTTAGCATCGTAATCAACGCGCCCGTCGCGATTATCGTCGCCATAGTCAACGAACGTACGACCCGACGTTACACGTCGCATAAACTCGGCGATGAGCGTCGATCGAACTTCAAATGTTTCGTCCCACGGACTAGGCACGATAACAACGGAGTCGCCGCCAGCTTGGTTCTTGAAGGTAATCGGTTCGTTAAAGATAAACGGACGTTCTTTTACCTTACCTGCGAGAATGAGTTGAACGAGCGAGTCTCTTGCGGCCGCTTCCTGATTCCGGTTGAGACCAAAGGTGGTTGCATTCTGTGGATTGTTCTCGATCTGGACAAGCGGCAACGAGTCCTTGGCAAACTCAAACGTTGTAAACTGGATTGAGTCAACCTTGATGAACCGACTACGGTCGAGTTGTCCATTGGATCCTCGAACAAGTTGGTCGGTTCGTTGATTCAGCAGATTCGAAAAATACGTTCCCCAAGGAATCGCGCCCGACAACGACTTTGAAACGAGCACCGAACGCTGAGTGCTACTTGTTATTGGATCAACAATCTGGAACTGGTCGAGCGGCACCGACTCCTTTGGTTCAATGATGTTTGACTTCAGGAATGGCGAAGCCAATTCATAGCGTGCAAGTTCTTTCCAGCCGAGTGGTCCACGACGATCGTTAGGGCGATTGTCAACGCTAAACGTGTCTTGATCAAGACGACGTGCGCGGAAGATGCGGTAGCCGATAAAGTCGAGTCCACGCTCTAACGTGTCAACCGACATTTCTGACGTTGAGTCCCATTGGAAGGCTACGCCATTGTTGAGTGGCAGCCAACCCTCTGGTGGGAAGTTAAATGCAACGTTGGAGCCTTGTACGGCGCGAATTGCGGAGTAGTCCGGAGGGCGTGGAGCGATGAAGTTGTTATTGTAAACACTTTGAGCAAAACGCACCTTCCGAATCAGCTCGGCCATATCCTCAGGAGTTCCCGTTGCATCTCCACCACCTGCGGTGGTTGCGAGAATGATACCAACGACGATACGTGCCGAATCGCCTGGTCGCATGTTAAACGGACCCGTCGCCATCAAGAGTCGACGGTCACCAGGACCATCATCTCCATCCGTTTGGCCCGATGACATAAACTGATAACGGTCCTCGTTCTCAAGAGGGTCGAACGTAATTGGCCAATTGCGCATTGTCCGTAATCCGAGCTGCTCGGTTACCGGGAACTTGCGTTTGTCCTTACGCATAAATCCATTGGTGTCTACAGCCGGTGATTCGAGGAAGTTAAATCCCAAATAACCGAATCCACGACCTGCCTCGCCTGCTGTGGCGTTTGACCATTGTACAGCAAGATTGAGCGTGTCTTCTTCATTGTAGTACCGAGCGCGGTCATTTTGTGCACCGGCGATTGGATTATTCTGAAGAGCGATGTCAACGTCCATGACGGCCGCCATCCAGCAGTTCTTCAGCGTATCAGCAAATGAAGCAGGGTGAATGAAATTATACTTCAGGAACAGAATGTCGCCGTAGTCACCAAAGCCCCATGAGTACATTGTCTGTTCGATCTGGAATCCAAGAGGGAAACCCTCTGCTTGACGGCGGGCAACACCACCCTCGTACTGGCTGAGATCCGTGTCCTTATAGACAGCGAAAATGTCCTCTTGAGAAATGAACGCAGGTCCCTTTGGTGAAATGGACTTTGAACGTGCGCCCACGTCAGAAATGTAGTTTCCGAAGTAGTTGTTAAATCGCAACGTATCGTTCGGCGATGAATCCCAAATTGGCCACTTCGGATAGGTCGGATTATACCGATCTGCACCATCACTTACCGAGAAGTCAGGTGAGAAGTATGTACGATACTTCTGTATACCTGCATCAGACGTAATAGGTGCTTTTCCGTCTTCAATTGTGCCGGGGACCATCCATGACAAACCCGAATTCGGGTTGTACGTGATCATGACTCGACGACGGTAGGTCTCCGTGCCAGGTTGACGCTTTTCAGCTGCAAACCATGCACCTCCAGCAAAGATGTATTGATTCCCACGTCCGCGTGGCCAAAATGTACCACCACGTCCGTTACGAACATCAAAGCCAAAGATTCCGTAGTTCGTTGTCCAAAAGTCAATATTTGAAACAGTATTTCTCTGCTGCTCAAACACCGACGTGTGTTCGCGTTGCACGTCACCCGATGCGTCGTCTTTCGACTTCCTGGCCGCTGTCTCCTTTGTCCTGGCGGTCAATGCCGAAGCACCAACTCCAAGAACGACCAGCAGGGTCAGCATTCTGCATAGAAGCTGTTGAGTCATGTTGTCACCGTGAAGATTTTTTTTAATCATCGTGAGCGCCCTCTCGATTAGAAGCGGAAGGCGACGGCAAAGAACACCGTACGCGGGAATTGATAATTTCCACGGCGATCAATGACCGTGCGGACGTAATTCTGATAACCTCTATAGGACTCTTCGGCAGTGACCTTACCGTCACTGTTGAAGTCCACCACTGGGTTGTACATTCTGCGGCCAATACGATCGTATTGTTGAGGATCGATCGTTGACTTGTCTGCAATGTTTGCATCACGATAGTACGTCGTTGATGGGAAGTCTCCCTGCGGACGTGCTAGACTGATACCATCGTTGTCTGGGCTACCTGTTGTTGTATAGAAGCCGATAGCATCCGTAAGATTCAGGACGTTATTCACGTCAAGCGTGAGGTCAACAAACTTTGCACCACCGAGGAAGTCTCCAAGTGGGATCGTACGAATGATACGAAGCTCAGAAGACAACACACTGGGGAAGCGAGCTGAGTTGATTTCTCCAAGTGCTTGTCCACGTGCATCAACCGGTGTGTACGGTGAGCCCGACTGCCAAACACCTGACAGAGTAATCGTAAAGTTTTCGAGGAAAGGAATACCAGCAATACGTGGACCTTGATCCGTTCCGTATTCAAGTGTTGTTGTCACGTTAATACGATGAGGACGATCTACTGCTAGTGGGAAGTCAGTTACAGGGAACGCTGGGTTTTCCGTATACGGATCAATACCAGGAGCTGTTGCTGAGCTGTTTGCCGTACCACGTGCCTGAGACAGCGTGTAATTGATCATGAATCCCCAGTTGTTGACAACACGCTTCTGGAAGGTGAACTCAAGACCACGAACCGTACCGTACGCTGATAGAAGTTTCTGGAAGTAAGGATTCGGCAACACCCGGACAAAGGCGATGTCGGGTTGGTTGTAGACGTCCTTGTAGTAACCGGTGATCGTGAGTGCGAAGTCGTCAGTCATCTGATTACGATACGCAATCTCGTATTGGTTTGTACGCTGCATCTCCATGTTCGGATTACCAAGCAGCTGCGAACCACGAAGCTGGAAGACGTTAAAGGCGTCAAACATTTCGGCAAATGGCGCAGCCTGATAGTAGATCCCGTACGAGAGCTTAATATCCTGACTCTTGTTATCATTGATCGGGAAACCAACGGAGATCCGAGGGCTCAGGTACAGCTTGGCAGTTGTTGGCGAAAATCCAACGGAGTCACCGAACGGAATAAATCGGTCAAATGACGTGCGGTACGTTGCATTTGCATTTAAGTAGTCTACACGCAGACCCGGTGTAAACACGAGACTCTTGAAGATAATCTGATCCTGGACAAACACGGCTGCCGTTACAGGATTGTATGGTTCTTCAGAAGCAAGCTTTGCATTGACAGCGGCAGTAGAGCTATCCTGTAAGTCGAAATACAGGTTGCCGCCGTAGTCCGAACCATACACGTCATAGAATGGTGTACCATCCCATGGGTTTGCATTATAGTGACGTGTTAAACGGAACAGGCGAAGTTCCACACCGCCCTTAATGACGTGTTCTGTTTCCCCAACCTTGAGGAGTGTCTGGATGTTACCGTCTGCTTGCCAGAATCGTGATGTACGGAAGTCTACACCGCCGCTATTTCCACGTTCCGTAAAGTAGTTGATCAGGCCGTACGGATTTGATGTCGATTGAGCATCACTTGGACCTTCAATGTATCCAGTGATCGGATTTCGTTTTGTGACTTCAATCCGTGCATATCCATCTTCAGTGTATGCGGGTACACGGAGGTAGTCATATTCGTCAAGAATTCGGTTTGATCCTGGAACGTAGACAGAATCGGCGAATGCAAGATTATCTTCCGGAGTGAAGACATCCCAGCCCGAAAAAATTCCTGGCTGATTGGTGTTCTTACGCTTTCCAATCTCTGTCGTCTTCGCATTATAGGAGAATCGCACGTCGTAGGTTGTTGCATTGTCAATCGTATGATTCAACTGAGCAAAGGCATTTGATGAAAACTCCTGGACCACGACCTGTTGTGCGTTCCGGGATGGTACTCCATTGTACTGTACGTTGCCGTTGCCATCGAGAATCGGATTGCCAAAATTGTCGACAACCATTCCTTGTTCGTCTGCATAGAGCTGGCCCCAGCTCGACAGCTCACCAGCGGTCATACCGAACATACCACCTACATTGAGGTACATGTCCTGGTTAAACTGGAACCGCATACGTCCCGTTAGATTTCGGCCCCACGTGCGGTTGTTCGGCAGGAAACCTGTGCTGTTTCCAACGGGATCCGGAACATCGAGACCAGCGTTCCGATGATTCTCATAAAGGTTACGAACACCAATCGAGAACGTTGAGTTGTTAAAACCCAAAGGTCCGGAAAGTGTAGCGTCAACCATGTCTTGGCCAGGATTACCAGCACGATATCCATTTCCGGCATAACCGTACATAAACGGTACATCACGACGCCAGCGGAAGATACCGTCATAACGTTCAGTGCTGCCCTGCTTCACAACGGAGTTTACAACACCACCGACGGCGTTTCCGTACTCAGCACCAAAACCACCAGTCTGCGCAGCAACAGACTGAATCATGAATGGGCTTGGCATTGTCATTGAGATCGTCGAACCGACATTCCCAAGACCTCCAGAGAACTGGTCCGTGACGGCCAGACCATCGACAAGAACCTGTGTTTCGGTTGTCCGTGATCCCCGAACAACGAAGTTGTTGCCGTCGGCCCGAATACCTGCTTGGAGTGATAGAGCAGAAGCAACATTATCACGTGCAATCTTCTGCATATCACTTCCCGTCATCGTCCGCTGAGATCCAAGATCCGTCTGACGGATCATGATCTTATCTGATACAACTTGGATGGTATCAGAAGTTGCTCCACCACCTTCGGCCAAGGTAAAATCCAACCGGCGAGTTTCATCGGCATTGATTGTAACCTCGCGGAACACCGTATCATAACCTAGGGCCGTTACGCGAATCTTGTGCGTACCGGCATTGATGTTCACAATCTGATATGAACCATCAGCCTTGGCAATACCGCCGCGGGTTGTTCCCAATACAACAATCGAGGCACCCGATACTGGCTTTTTCGCCTTGTCGAGCACCTTGCCGGTAAGGATACCGGTAATACCCGCCAGTGCCGATGTGGCTGCCGTAGCGAGGATCGTGAGAACGATCAGGTACCTACGAACCATGTGTGAACTCCTGGTCATGTCGTTTGTCGAGTAGTGTTTTCTTTTTGAGGTGGGTGAGCCTTACCGAACAACTACCATGGTTGTCGTTGTGCGGTTTCCATCAGCGTCAATCGACACTGTATACGTCCCCGTCGGTAATGGAGACACAGCGATTGTCGATTCGGATACACTTCCGGATTCAAGATTTTTCGAGAGGACAATCTGGCCGAGTGCATCAATGATTGAGAGGCGGGCCATACCACTCATGGGACGATCAAGCGCGATACTCACAACGTCCGATGAAGGATTTGGCGTCACACGTAAGCCCGCTGTTGCCCCTTCTGCCCCTTCATCAACCGTATTCACGGGATTCAGGTCACCTGGCACGATACTGTGAACACGAACGACGGCCGCGATGGCGGTACGATCAACGTTTGTTGCGCCATCACCTGGCAGGTCAGAGGTTGAATATGCAAACCAGATACGGTTTTCATGAAGAGTCTCAAGGACACTCGGATACTGGCTTGGAACACCTTCAGGTGTAAGGTCCTTTGGCTCGCTCCAGTATGGGAAACCAGCTAACTTCTGTGTCGCCCACAAGTGACCAACCAGCCCATCAACCTCAACAATCGTGTCAAGGTCGTCATTCGTATACCGAACAGTGGTGTCGATGTTCATACGAATCACATCACCGTTCTTCATCGAACCGTACATGCAGTAAAGATTATTGGAATTATCAATGGCAAGTTGTGGCCATCGAGCAGTTCCATCAAAGCCGCGCTCATTTACACGGATACCATTGCCATCCCAGCCACTACCAGATGGGAAGCCCATGAAGTACAACAGTGAATCTCCTGTATTTCCGTACATGAGACCATATTGCTGGTAGATCGGTGATCCTGCAGCAACGCTGATAAGTCCACTTGTGACTCCGTCAACTTCCGTGCGCGTAACGTAGGTAGGGATGACACCTACAACAAAGTGTAGCAGACCATTTGCATCGAAGACGGCATCAATGTGTGGACCAGGTGTTGGTACCGTATCCGAATACCATTGGCGCTGTCCATCCGCGTTAAAGCCACTGTCGATATCCGTGTAGTTTCCTGCTGCAACATAGGCTGTTAGTTCTGTCGGCCATGTAGCACCGTTATCTGTACTAATACAGACACGAGTCCGAACTGAGTTGTCGATGAAGACAACTGCAACAAGGTTTCCGCGCGACGTAATCGTGTAGGAGTCAGCCCCAAAACCAACTGGCGCAGCACCGTAGATGGAATTGCTACCGGTCAGTAGAACTTCACTTTCGAAGGATTCGCCTTCGTTCGTTGAACGTCGATACGCAACCTGATTACCTTGTCCCGGTATGTTTCGATTGTAGATAAGGTGAACAGTGCCATTCTGTCCGAGCGCAGCACGCGGCCAAACGGCGGAGTCTGCAAGCGTTGTGACGTCTGAAAGCGGGAAGAAGATCTCGTCACCAACCGAACCATTACGATAGAAACGAATCGGCGTGTGTGAAGGTGTTCCAATTGATCCGTCCTCAAACTGCACAAGTGATGGCCATCCTGCACGATCCGTTTCAGCCTTTTGCCAGCTTTCGATAAATACTTCAGGATTTGCCGGGTCAGAGATGTTCACATAGTTATATCGTGAACCGCGCGAGTTATTAAATCCGGGAATTCTCCCTGGTACGTCACGCGTAGAATCACTTGCAGCCATCCAGAGAATCTGGAGGTAGGTATCACCAGCATCCTCAGCGATTCCAAGACGATTGGCCATGGATGCATTCGTCTGAAAATCGTAGTAGGTCGTGCCCACAATTGAACCAGGAGCAACGTTCTGCGGCACTTCGACAATCTTGGGTTGACGTCTGAGGTCTGTACCGGTTCGTGGACTTCCTCCCCGTAACTCAATCGCTGGGTCAATACGAAGCGCTGGATTCGCTACTTGCGTATGAGCATCGCGAAGGGAAACGGTTGGCCTCTTTAGTGGGCCAAACTTTTGAGATGATTGTAAGTGCTGCGCTACTACCGTACCAGTTGAGATAAGGCAGAATAATGCAACAGCAACGATGGATGGCGTCGCAAACGTACCCATGTGGTGTCCCGTTGATTCGAATGTGTCCCGTACTTCCCTTTCGGGAAGCCGCGCAATATAGCATTTTCGGTGTTGCGCGGTGGATGGATGACTCGTGAGAGTACGTCCTGTTACAGTCGCACCTGAATTCCGTACGTCAGCGACAAAAAGAGCCCATATGTCTGTGCAGACATCTTACCTTGCCGGAACTGCCGAATTGGTGCATATGAGGCATCAGCACCGATGGTCGCCGAAACGCCCTGAAAGAGTCGGATATCTGTTCCCAAACGTCCATATCCGAGGACTCCGTCTTCTGTGACTCCAGCTGCTACCCGGCCGTTAATGTGCGCAGGTCCCAGATTTAGAAGGCGTTGCTGCAGGAAGGCAGCTCCCCATGCTGCACCTTCCGACTCTGCATGCGAATACACGGACGTCGTGTACGTTCCACCAGGCATCACCGTTGGCGGTAGCTTCGAAACGTGGTCACTCGACAACATTGGAGGTCGAGCCGATACAGCGCTGCCATCATCAGATCTCGTCATGATCTGATGTTCGCGAATTGTAGCATAGTTCATGGTGCCAAGTTCAAGACCCATAAACGTATTCTTGGCCATAGCAAAACCTACACCTGCTGAAATCGTCGTAACGGCACCCTCCGTTGAAACGGTTCCTGTCATACTTTGTCCGTACGATGACGTGATGAGAACGTCAACAGGCTTACTCTGCAAGAGATTCGGCGTGGCCAGGGTAGACGGTTCGCTGTTCGAAGGTCCGGACGACGTATGCGGTTGAGAAGGGGCAAAAGGGGTGTTGTCGGCCGAAGCAAACAACGAACTCACCGGGAGTGTATTAGCTCCCTCTTGATCCAGAGGTACAGCCTCTTCGGCTCGCGAATTCAAGCTCTCCACAGTGTTTGTGTTGCCAATCACATCAGTCGTTACGACATCAAATGATGTGGTATCAATGATCTCACCGTTGTGTACTGAGTTCGCAGCTGAGGAAGGGTTTGATGCAGTGAGTTGCCCGGCTGCACGACGCGGCGTCTCACCTGCTCTCGTTGTCACTGGCGAAGAAGCTGCTGAAGATTGCTCTGCAAACTCACCGACACCATCACTGCCAAGGTTAAAGTATGTGTCACCAAAGGGCAGACAGAGAACAAGGAAGGTAACAGCCAACGCGGCCACGGCTCGATACGATCTGGATGCAGTTTTCCGCGTCGGTGCTGCAGACATTCGAATGTCAATGGCTCGAATTGTGTCCTCTCGAACGTCGTCTGGTACAACCGTATCGTCTTCACAACGCATAGCGATGTGCAGCAGGATTGCAGCGTCAAAAGCTTCCTTTGCTTCAACGTCACCAGCAATCATACTCCGGAGTTCAGCATCCTCTTCAGGTGTGAGCTCGCCGTCGAGATATCGCGATATGAGAACATCAAGGATCATCGTTCTTGCAGGACAACTCCAGCGAGTAGTTTTCTCATGAGAAGGCGCGCACGATAGACGCGTACCTTCGCGAGTGAGAGATCGATACCAACGAGGGCAGCAATCTCTTGATAGGAATGGCCCTCATATTCCCGCAGTACAAGGGCCTCGCGTAATGTCATCGGAAGTTGTTCAAGTGCTTTGTCAATACGTTCTTTTAGGACGACATCACGCTCTACGGGTTCAGGATTTGCATGAAAGGTTTCATCAAACTCAATATGAGCCAAGCGGCGAGTGCGCAGTTGATTGAGGCAGACACGACGTGCTATCGTAAACAGCCATGACCGCACATTTTCACCACGAAGCTCCATACGGTGTTCATACATGCGAATGAACGTCTCTTGAAACGCATCCTTCGCCATAGCCTCGTCGGCAATCATATGCCGGCAGAACCGATAGATGGGCGTTTGGAAAAAGTCATACAACGTGCGGAACGCATCCCTGTCGCCGTCCTTAAAGGCGCGAACAAGATCGGTAAGATCTTCTTCGAGTCGGGTGATATGGTTTCCGCTTCCGCGCATTGTCGCTTTTGTACTGCGTGCGTTCCGAACGGTTGACAGAGCCAGCGGAAAATTGGTTACAGATTACCGAACAGAAGTCGACATAATCCAAGAAAGAAGGCTCATTCCGCCGAAGACTACGATAAGAATGGTAGCCCAGGATACAGTCCCAACGATGATTCCGTACCGACGATCAAGTCCAGCCCACGAGGCCATTCCGACGGCTGCCGCTACATATTGCCAGAGGGCAGCTACATCAACTCGTTGTAGAAAGGCAAAGAGAAAGGGTGACGACATTGGTTCGATAAATATTCCGGCATGGAGCCCCCATCGCATATCGTGAGTTATGAGATGGAAAAGCGTCGTTACCCCCGCACCGAGTATCTGGATAAAGGCCGTTGCTGCTACAGATGAAATAGCCGCCCCAAATCCAAGGTCGGCATTTGTCATAAATCTCATCAAACCAAGAAGTACACCGGCCATTGCAACCATACTCACGACCTCACGCAAAAGAGTTATGCCGAGTATCGCTGTGAAGGCACGTTGCGGTGACGAGAGATCAACTCCCTCTGTTGTCGTTGTGGGCTGTTCCGGTGCTCCAAGACGTGTTGCCAAAGCTTCAGCATGTCTGGCGAGTGTCGCGTCTTGGGCTTCCAGATACTGAAAACATGTTGACGCCGCGGTGACGAGAAGAACGGCGACGGCAAACATCGATAGTGCCGTCGCCGTTCGTACGTCAGGGATTCGTACAGGCTCGACTACAGCCGCCCACATGGCCCGAATGGCTGAGACAAGCTGCACCGTTTAGTTTCCTTCAGGACGGAAGGTCGATTCCGAGGCCGTAGCGTTTACGTTATACGTGCCTGTGTAGGAAATCGAATAGATGGAGTTAGAAATTCTTACGGTGGTAGGCAGCTTCAATGAGCCGAATGCTGTCCAGCCATCATAAGCCTCAACCGTCGTAAGTATTCCTTGCGGCGTTTCCATCTCCTTTTCTACCTTCTTTAACAAACTAGTTGACTCATCATAGTACAGGTGCCAGATCATGCCGGAAGGTGTCTTTACATCAACTCCAACTACACCTTCTCGTTTTCCAAGGACCTTTGCTTCAACTCCGTCTTCTGTAAAGGCCATCCCTGGTAGAAGTCGTGCTTCGAACAATAGCTGACGGGATTCAGCAGCATCTGCCTTTGCTGGCTGGCCACCACTAAGAGATGTCCAGACACTAGTACCGTCCACCCATTGCTTTTGTACAACAACGCCGAGGTTCACAGAGACGTATTCTTTGTTTGGTGCGCTAAAAACACGATCAAAGGTCCCGCTCATCGTACGGCCCTGCATGGTCATTTCGGCTGTCGCATTCAGGGTTATCACTGGAGACTTCTGGAGTGCATCAGCTCCTCCGATTGCACGGACAAAATCAGCTGCTATCTGATCCGCCGTTTTGGAAACGGGCTCCCACGGCTGATCCTCAAGTGGCTCAAGATCCAGAGTAAAGTCCTTGATCGGTCCGAATTGCTCAAGTCTGGATCGAATGTCAGGACTACCGACGACTACAATCCGAAGGTTGAACATTCCCAAATACAACTTGGTAGCATCGTGAACCGAAGCTACGTCGACACTCTTGATCTTGTCAAGCATTCCTGCTACAACGTCTGGTGAAACGTCGTTGAGCCACCCTTGTAGCAACAGGCTTGCAACCGTAGAACCTCGTTCAAATGCACGTCCGTACTGACCAACGAGATACGTTACTCGTCGATCGAGCGCTTCTTCGTCAGGACCGTCGTTTACCAAACCACCTAGTTCACGAAGGATGACTGTGATTGCTGAGTCAGTAACTGCTGTACGGACATCTGCACCCATAGAGATGCGATTTACCTTACGACCTCGTGTGACGTAGGAAAACGGCGAATACGTATACGAATGTGTTTCGCGCAGCGTCGCAAAAAGCACACTACCAAATCCGGATCCAAAGTAAGAAACGCCTACATCAAGAGGCAACCACATCGGATCTTTAACGGCGGGAGCCGTCGCGCAAACAACAATGGATGACTGGACAGAGCCCTTCCGCGGAACGAAGTACACACCTTGTGGTGCTGGTGTTGCATCCGGAATTGAAACGGTAGGCGTTGACTTCTTCTGCCATGGTGTGGCATACTTTGTTAGCCATGTCCGAGCTTCCTTTGGATTCACATCACCAACAACTGCCATGGCAGATACGTTTGGACGGACGTACTCTTCGTAAAACTTTACAACATCCTCACGCGTAACTGCGTTAATCGACTTCTCCGAACGGCGCCGGCCGAGTGGATTCTCAAAACCGTAGATCACCTTCCGCGAGAGAGCTTGAGCTATTTCTGCTGGCCGTGATTTCTCGTTTGTTGCCGCAGCAACATACTGCTGCTTGAGTTTAACAAGCTCCTCTTCCGGGAATGTCGGAGCGCAAAGCTGGTCAAACATGATGTCAAGCAGGAGATCAACGTGTTTTTTTAGCGATGATCCCGTAATCGTGATCGACTCACCAACAACGTTCGCGGAGATACTTGCACCAACACCATCAAGCGCGAGAGCAATCTCCCGTGCGGCACGTTTTTTTGTGCCCTTGGCAAGCATATCCGCCGCCAATGAAGCCACCCCTTCCTTACCGGGTGGATCTACAGCCTCACCCCCACGGATAACGAGGGAGATCGTGATTGTTGGCTGCTCGTGATTTTCAACCACAAATACGGTCATGCCATTCGGCATGTCAAATCGTTCGTAGTCCGGGAAGGCGAACGGAGTACCTGGAAGAGCCTTCGGACGATTGTTAAGATCTGGTTTATCGATGCTTTGCACTTCGTCCTGTGCTTGTGGCGCAGTCGTAGGGGCATCCTTCGTTGACGCTTGTTTTGAACTCTTTTTCGTCGTTTTCTTCGTTGGCTTCTTTGACTGTGCATCAGTCTCACCAACAACAACACAGAGTGCAACGAATGCAAAGAGAATTGAACGCAGAAATGCAGCGGTGATGTTCATGTTAATCGGTGTCATTGATTATCCTTTCGCCGGACGATATACAAGGACGCTGCGATTCTTTGTATCAAACAGTCGTTTTGCAACTCTTTGAATGTCCGCCTTTGTTACCTTCATGTATCTCGATAGTTCGTCGTTTACAAGGGAGGTGTTGCCAAAGTACCGGTGATAGTTCGACAGAGACAAGGCCTTCTGATACACGCCTGTCCTCTGTGAGATAAACCGAGATTCGACGATATTCTTAGCCTTGGTAAGCTCAGCCTCAGTAACACCAGATGTTACGACACCTTCGATCACTTTGTCCATTTCCCGCTCCATTTCAGCAAGGTCCTTGCCAGGTGCCGCAATCCCAATGAGGAAGATGAGACCTCCATATTCATTGATAAAGGGATTGGTCCCTACCTGCACGGCCAGCTGGAGTGAGTCAACTACGGCTCGATACAGACGTGAAGATTCTCCGTCGCTGAGAATTGATGAGAGAAGCTCTACGGCATAGGCGTCCTCATCCTTCTGACCAACACCTCGATAGCCCGCAAAGACTCCTGGTAGTTGTGCTCGCGGATCATCGATCGATTCACGCACTTCTCCCGTCATCGGCTTCAGCCCACCAAATTGTGGTCGGACTGGTTCCGATGTGCGTTCGTAACCACCGAAGTAAGCAGCAATTGTTTCCTTGACCACAACGGGATCAAAGTCTCCACTTACAACCAGCACAGCATTGTTCGGCCGATAATACATATCATAGAATGCTTTAAACTCTGGTATGGACGCACTATCAATGTGTTGCGCAGATCCAATCGTCGCCCACTGATACGGCGTTCCTTCAAAGAGTGTAGCAAACGTTTTTTCAAGCCAACCGCCATAGGCTGCATTGTCATAGCGATTTTTGCGTTCCTCTTTTACAACACCTCGTTGCGTCTCAACTCCAACTGCATCAACGTGAAGTTTGCGCATACGCTGAGCTTCGATCCAGAGAGCTAGGCGCACTTCGGATGAAGGAACCACGAAGTGATAGACGGTTTCATCTTGCGACGTAAAGGCGTTAAGTTCACCGCCAGCACCGTTGATGAGTTTGTCAATTGTTCCGCGTTCGATTGCATCGGTCGCTTCGAACATGAGATGCTCAAAGAAGTGCGCAAATCCTGTGCGGCTTGGATCCTCATCGCGCGAGCCTACCTTGTAGTGAACAACAGTTGCAACTACAGGAGCTGAATGGTCCTCATGGAGGATAACGTGAAGTCCGTTGGGGAGATCGTACTCCTCAAACTTTATTGGCTTGTATTGGGCAAGGGCATCAGTCATCCCCAGAAGGAGGATGACGACGGCGATTGCAACAATCGGTCGTTGATTCATGGTTTCCGAACGTTCTGAGTGGAATGAACTTGCATATTACGAAGACCTACGCCGTTCTCGTGTACGTAGCACGATGAGCGTCAGCAAGATTCCGGCCGTACATACGGCAAAGATTTGGGCCGGGAGGTTGCCGATTCTGCTAAAGACGGTACGTTCTTCATTGGTGTAAACAGGTAGTGTAAGGACTCCAGGTTCAAGAGCTGGAATCTCTGCTGCTGACGCTCCGTTTGGGAGAATCACGCCCGTAACACCTGAATTGGCACATCGCAGAAGCGTCTTTCGCTGTTCAATCGCCCGCATTCGGGCGATGTCGTAGTGTTGCCGAGGTCCCGGAGTGCCATTGTACCAGGCATCATTGGTGATGACGCAGAGCACATTCGCACCATTTCGTACGAGGTCAAGGGCAACCTCAGGATAAATTGATTCAATGCAGATGATCACGCCGATCTGAGGGGGATGTCTCGATGGTAGCGGCTCGCGAACAGCCCCTTTGCCCCATGACGAAATTCCGACACCCCATTCAAACCACGACATTGCAAACGTCAGCTGGTCAGCAAACGGTAGCCTTTCGGCCACGGGAGTCAGCATGGTCTTCCGATGGACTGGAATATCCGAACGACCTGGCTCTATGAGCATTGCGGCATTAAATGCATCAAATCGTGTTGTCAGATCCAGTGTCGATGTTCTCGCCGATGGAGGCGCAGTACCTGTCGGATACACGTAAAAATCACTGTAGCCCGTAAGCAGGGATATGCCTGACGTATCAATCCACGTGCGTAATGACTCCCATTCCGGCGAATATCGAGCGTCGCGAATTGGGAAAGGAATGGCGGTTTCACTCCAGACAACCAGATCCACCCGTTTACCCGATGCCCGAACAGAGTCGACCATCGAAATGTGACGTCTGACCTGTATTCGCGGATCACTCCACTTTTCCCACGGGTCCTCATCTGGCTGAACAAGGGCGACACTTGTGCCACCACCCTTCCTGAAGGCGAGGGATGCTCCTTCGCGAAGTGTGTAACCAAGGGTCCACCAGATTCCAACAAAAAGAGTAATCGATGTAGCCACAACGCGTGAACGTCGCGGATATCGACGCCAGCCCATCCACGCGACCGAAACGGCAACATTGACACAGAGGATCATAAACGTCAAACCGTACACTCCAACCCATTCTGCAAGTTGCGCCAGGTCATTTCCAACAACCATGTAGCCCGTCGTTAACCACGGATACGAAGCATCTGTTTGACCGTGAGCCCACTCAAATGCCGTTACGACGATCGGTGCGAGTACCAGTGCAAATCTCCGGGAGCGGCGGGCAATTGCTCCAACAACAGCCCACGGAGCCATGAGAAAGAATGGATGAAACACACATAATGCGAGACCACTAGCAAAGAGATATGGATCCGTACGCTCTTGCCATGATGATATCCACCAGTTCGTGCCAATATGAAAAACAGCGAATGTTATGTAGAGTGCCCAACGGCGTTTTGCCGTACTCAGCGTAACAGCGTCTGTCGTTAGGACCAAGAGCAGTGGTACGTAGGCAATAAGGCTAAGAACGCCCACTGGTGATGGAGAAAATGCTGCAACGAGCAGAAAACCAGTGAGGAGGTAGGGGGCAAAGGGGCGCATGGAGCCCATAAAAATACAACCGCTCCCGCACGAAACCGTGCGGGAGCGGTTAAAAGAATGTCTGACGCTGTGTTTCTTACTTCACAACGTTGACGGTCTTCGTAGCGAAGAGACCATTTCCATCACGAATAACAAGCGTATAGGAACCGCTCGAAAGCTTCGTTGTGGAAAGTGTTACTTCACCAGGACCAGCTGCGTGGAATCCGTTGAAGAGTGTGGCAACTTCCGTACCGTTCACATCAACGAGAACGATTTGGATGTCCGATGCAGTACCAAGTGAGAATGTCACTTGTGCTTCGTTAGCAACCGGATTCGGAACAACGTCATTCAGGCTGAGTGCAGAACCGTCTACGACGACGACCTGTACATCCTGCGAACGAGCGGTGGAACCGTCGTGATCGACGCTGACGAGGCGGTATACATACGTGCCTGCTTCGAGACCACGGTCCGTTGTGAGGTAGTCACGACGTTCTGTGGAGTTACCTGCTGCCGGTACCGTAGCGATTGTAGCGAAGTCTTGCGACGTCACCATTCCGGCTTCGGAAACGCGGCTGCGTTCTACGCGGAAGTGATCACTGTTTTGCTCAGAAGCTGTTGTCCAGAAGACATCAACATCATTAGCACGAGCCTTGGCATCAAACGATGCAAGCTCAACAGGAACAACTGTACCGCCGTTGGATTCGAGGAAGTCAACTACACCACGGATAACACGCTCAACACCTGTGTTGAATGATGGGCGGCCATAGTGGCGCCAATCAACACCGAGGAAGATTGTGTTCACGAAGAGGCTACCGGTTGAGGCACCTGAGATCGAGTCCGTTGTTGTGCGGTCACCCTTCACGTAGAAGTAGGATGGCGAAGCAAGACCACTTGTCGTAGCATCGCTATAGACACGAACGAGGGCTGGGAGCGGATCAGCGTCACCGGCAAAGCCTGTGCGTGTGATCGTTTCCGTTACGTTACGTGTTTGAGCTGCACCGAGGATGCGCTTACCGTGATACGTGCCAGGAGCTGGTGTACCAGGTGCGATGTGATCTACGCGGAGAACCTTGTTCACGAATTCTTCGTCGTTCGTGAAGTTCAGGCCTACGTGATTACGTGGAATGTCTTGCGAACCGATAACGAGGTTCTTCTTACCAGAGATCTGACCATCGCGAACAAAGTTGCGAATGTCGGAGCGCTCAGTGCGTGTGAGGGCCGTTTGGTCGTGTGACCAGAAGAGTGAACGATAGATGTTATAGTTCACAGCGCGACCTTCCCATGCCGAACGTTCGAAGACGTCGTATGAGTAGACGTTAGCAGCTGGATTGTTAACCCATCCGATGTGGTTAAAGCCACGTACGAGTGAGTCAGCATTGAGCTTACCAGCAATCTGGTTCGCTGTTGGTGTTCCGGTCGTGATGTTGTTTGTCGTTCCAACAGCCGAAACGAGGATGCTCATTTGCGACTTCTGGATGTAGAAGCGGACCGTCTTTGCGAAGGTGTTGTTGGCACCGTTTTCGTCAAATCCAGCCGTTACTTCTACACGGTACCGCGGTGTAACGTTGGCAGCCATTGAACCGAAGCGCGTTGGCGTCGTGTATCCGGCAAGACCAAAGTATGTCTGCGGTGTGAAGTTCGGAACGTTAAACGTCAGGTCTGCAATCTGACCAGCTTGAAGGTCCGTGTAGATCGTACGATCAACAACGGCACCACCCCATGTTGGGTTAGCAAGGTTGGTATTGTTGGAAACTGGTGTTTCCATGAAGATGCGAACGCGAACTGGTGTACGTGTTGTGGCAAGAGCGCCGCTGTTTCGTACACGAGCCTTGACGTCAACCGGAGCCTTCGTCATGATATACTCTGCATCGCTTGTTGTACCGGTTGTGCTGCGGTACGAAGCTGGGCTGAGGATGTCCATGACTTCAACATCACTGAGATAGAGACGACCTTGGAACTCATCAGCACCAATGTCATATCCGATACCCGTTTCATTACGAACATTACCATCAACGTCCGATGTAATGGCCTTAACGGTCATACCACGGTTGTTGAGAATCGATCCGATCGGTGGCTGCGGCGTAATCTTGACGCGGAGCTTCTGATTTGGAGCGATACCTTGGAGTTCATGCTCAGCAACGAAGTTGCCAACGACCGATGCACGATCCTGACCTGTCCAGGAGCGCCATTGATCAATTGTCTGGAATTCCGCTGTCGTACCGGCGCTGACGATACCGCTGTTTTGAGCGACTTCGACGAAGCGAGCGACTGTGGAGTTCGGAGCCCAGAAGGCGTTGTAGTTCGACATCATTGGATTTGGTGCATTCGCCGGGAGGTACTCGCGGTTAAGCGGTGTCTCACGGAAGAGTGTACCAACGCTGAGGAGAGCCGTTTGTGCAAACGTAGCTGCATTGGCAGGAGCTGTGATGGCGATGGCGTTATTGACAACGACCGTACCATTACCTTGCTGCGAACCAATACCAACGATAGCACCAGGACCTGTCAGACCGTCAGATTCAATGTAGACCGTGTTGTTGGCTACTGTATCCTGACGTGTGAAGTAGTCAGCCGTATGTGGCGTGAGGATGTCGTTGTTCATACGACGTGTGAGCAGGTGAACGCCGGCCATCGAACCAGTGTTCGCGCCACGACGCAGACCCCACACAACGTTGCTACCAACGATCGTGTGCTCAGGACGTGCAGGAGCGGAGTAGATACCACCCGTGCTCGAAACGTTCTGATAGTCGTTACGAACTTGTTCAACAACAACACCACGGCTCGTTGAGTCGCCGCTGACGCCGCTGATTTCGTTCGCCAGGATACGTGCATCCATTGTGTTGTACGTGTTAGCACCGCCAACTTGAATACCCATGGCATTCTTGATGGCTGCACCCGTCACCTTACCAACGTTATAGATGCGGTTTCCAGCAACTGTTGCCTTGTCTTCATGACCAATCATGACGCCGGCAGCAGCTACGTTTGTGATCACGTTGTTTGTGATCGTTGTGTTTTGGTTGTAGTACGGTGTGTAAACGTTTACACCACCCTTGATAAGGGTACCCATACCGAGAGAAACAACGCCGTAACCAAATCCAGAGATTTCGTTACCGGAGAACGTGTTGTTGACGTTCACAAGCGTGTCAAGACGCTCACCGTTGTTACCCGTTGTTCCAACCGGAACCTTGGCGCGGCTGACGATACCAGCGGAGTACGACAGTGTGTTACCACTAACCGTGCGCGTATCGTTCTCATAGACGAACTGCGAGCCCACAAAGAAGATTTGTGGCAGGTTCGTCGTGTAGCTAGCCGTTGCATTTGGTGCATTGGCGATAACGCAGTTCTTGACTTCAACGTTCGACGAACCTTCTTGGAGATAGAAAGCTGAACGATGTGGTGTTGTAGCGTTCACTTCAAAACGAAGTGACTTCTGTGTACCACCGTCGAAGCGGAAGTAACCCGTCGAGTTCGAGAACTGGCGGATGTTCGGGAATTCACGAGCGAGTGCATTCGTGTTATTCGGGAACAGTGACTGGCCGAAGAGGATACCAATACCATTCGCTGTGTTCATGCGAATCGTTACAGCACCCTTCGTGAGTGAACGATCAAGGGTTGGCTTAAACGTTACCGTATTCGTAGCGCTCATTCCCACAACAGCAGTTGTGAGGTCGAGAGCTGGTGCATTCGGTGCGAAGAATCCAACGCTGTATTCAGCATCCGTGAATTCAAACGTTACAGGTCCGCTGACACCCTTCAGGAAGAGATCGTCAACAGCTTGCTGAATAGAGCCGTAGTTGCGTGGCTTACCTGCATTCTTGGAGCCAATTGTGTAAACACCACTCAGGTTTGCGTCAACCGTAAACGTTACACACGTACGGTTGTTAGCAGCAACCTGATCACCAGGCATTTCCGTCGTCATACACGCTTCATAGGATCCACCATCCGGTGGCGTAAAGAGCGGGAACTGAACGAGGGCAATGTTGAGAGGAACGGCAGCATCGATCGAAGGAACGATTGCCGTGCGGTTGTAAACAAGATCCCGATTTGGAAGCTTGTAGATCTGCATACGTACAGGTACATCCGTAAGGTCAAGAATACCTGTGTTCAACACAGTACCCTCTGGGCGCATCGGACGATTTGCAAAGAAGCGTCCACCCGAGCTAGGAACGATGATGGTACCTGCAGCTGCCTCTTCGTTGTAGGTTACTTCGAAGATGTGCTGTTCACCCGTAAAAGGTTGACAATTGTTCGATGCACCCTGATCAATTGCATTGTTCAGCGTGGCACAATATTCAACCGTGTACTTACCAGCAACCGTTGGAATAAACGATCCAGTTGGGAAGTCAACATTAGCTCGATCTCCTGTGTTCAGGTTACCGGTCCAATTTGTTTCTTCCGTCGTGACCACTGCTCCACCCGGATAGGTGCGAACGGTTGCACTAATGTCAACGTCCGTTACCGGATTCAGACCAACATTTTGGATCTGAGCAGCCAACGGAAGGTTAATGTTGATTGGATGCTTCTTCGGCAATGCCTGTGGCGAACGGATTTGAGAAAGTGCGACGTCATTCGGGAAGGCAACAACAAAGGCCTTAAGCCATGATGTTACACCGCATGGCGAATAGAAGTCCGACTCGACGCGATAAGCACCACCTACGGCGTTTGTAAGGTCAAGGGCACCACCCGTTCCGGCATATGGTCCACTCGCATCCGTGAATGTGTAGGTTGTTTGACCAGATCCCGTGCCCGTGTACGGAATGAGTGAGTTTCCGCTCATTCGAGCTTCATACACAACGTTCGTTGACGGAAGTGGGCCAACGACACGGTAGCTGAATTGATAGCTTGTGCCCGGTGACTGGAAGAAGGTGATCGATGGCTTTGGATGCGCAGCGTCCGAACCATTGTAATTATCACCACTCTTGAGAATACGGCGAGGATCCTGATCATCAGGGAACGACTGTACTACGCCAGTAGCTGAGCCAAGGCGAACCAACGGACGAAATGGCTTGTAGTATTCGTAGACGTAGTTGTTGTAGTCGTACCGATATCCCCAGAGGGTATAGGCACCATACTGCGGATTATCGCAGTTTTTGCGATTCTCAGGGGAAAACGTGTAGGAGTATCCGTGTATCCACGGGGCTGTGTTACCCGGATATTGATTGTACGGACCGTTCGGTGGGTTTACGTGTGTAACGTAATACCGAGTAGCAATGGTATTGTATGTCAATGTCGTATTGAGATTTTTCCGGCAAATCTCAACAACGATGTTTGACGCACCATCCCAAGTGAAGTTATTCTGGAACTGCCAGTCAACCCACGTCGTGTCATTTAACGCGATTGGATTAAGTGTGTAGTTCGAATTGTAGTAGACCTGCGTCAGGCCAGTTTGCCACGGCGGTGTCAGGGTGTTTTGTGAAGCCGGGATGTGCTTCATCTTGATCGTCAGCTCCATGTCCCAACGGACTGCGGAGATGAAACGATACCCAAGTGATGAAATCGGGCCTGCACACATGCCGGCCGCCAACATGTCCGCTGCTCTAATGACGTACTGCGACTTGTTTATAGTCACGTAGTCATAGAACATGTAATCGTAGTGTGCCTCGTACACGTTGTTCGGGTACGGGTAGACCATGGGATAGTCGTAATTCAGCATCGTCTTGGGCGCAGCGGCCTGCCCAGGAACTACATACAGCCGCTGTGCGGACATGTATGCGCTGCCGACTACCATCATCAGTGCGAGTGCGAAGGCTGCACGCCACCGATGCGAAGAGAGATTCAACGCTCTCATGGGTAATCCCTGCAAAGGTTGTGGATGGGTTGTTGTTGTTGACCTGTTCATGCGTACTGTTTCGTGTGGAAACAAGCGAATCAGCTCCTTGCGACGGTCACGTGTCGCAAGGACCCTCTCCACTCACATCGTGAAGATAATGTTTCCATTTCGGAATGCAAGGGGAATCTTTTGATGGTTGAAAAAATTCAACCCCTCCAGATGTCCCTTGTTGACTGCTCCAACACTCAATTATCATGCTTCGGTTCCTTACGGTTAGGTTTCTCCTTAACACGTTTTGAATCAAGGACATAGCGCGACGGGAGAATGGTCCTCCCTTGACTTCTCCAGGCCTGTCCTACGGTGCTTTCTACCCGCCGGATACCCGATTCGGTTCGCAAGTTGGTGTAGGTCTCGTTTGACCGAATCGGGGATGTGACGTACTGACCTGGAATGGCATAAATGACCAAGGAATCGCCATTCACACCCGTAATCGTTACGGCCTTACCATTCAGAATTGCTGTAACCGTTCCACGCATGTCCGATGCTATTCGATATCCCGATGTATCAGGATCAAGTGCGCGATAGGTTGCCCCTTGCGCCCCCTTCAAAACAAGGCCGATACCAGCATCATAACGAACGACATCATCTTCTGCACCGTACATGTTCCCTGATAGGATGAGGTCTGAGTAGTCATCTCCATCCAGGTCAACAACTGTCACTCCAAGTACAGGAGAAATCTGGGCAAGGGGCGGAAGGGGCTTGGGAGTAAACACACCCTTTCCATTGTTGACGAGGATAAGACTCCTCATCTCGCGGGCTTCATGTTTACGAGCGCGTTGCCTCTTCTCCGCATCAATCATTGTGTCAAAGGATGCAGTTGCAAAGTCTACGTATTTGTTGAATTGCCGATTAAGGGTTGGCATCTGTGAGAAGACCTTCATTCGATCTCGCACGAGCCGTCTGGCCGTGTCCGGCCAGTAGGTTATGAGTCCGTCTACAGATCCGTTTTCATCAAAGTCATCGTACCAGATTTCAATTGGCTTGTTTGGTTGTGGTCGGTATCTCGTATTAAGGCCAATGTTGCCGCAGATAAGATCCATGTCACCATCATTGTCTACGTCTGCCGATGTTACACTATACCACCATCCTACGAGCGTGTCCGTGCCCGCTTCTTTTGCGGTGTTTACAAATTGTGAACCACGCCGTTTCCAGATCTGTGGCGCTATCCATTCACCAACAACAACGAGTTCAAAGGTGCCATCCAGGTCGGTGTCGGTCCAGACAGCAGAGCGTACAATGCCACAGTTACGAAGGTCTGGTGCAAGTGAGTCCGTTACGTCTCGGAATCGACCCGCGCCGTCATTGATTAACAACGCACTTCGGTCACACTCGGGATAACGGTCAGGTCGAACACCTCCGCCGACATACACGTCAAGGTCTCCGTCATTGTCAAAGTCCATCGCACACATGGCGGCTGCATTCGTCGTGAAGGGGAAGACGTCGTGTGTGACGGTCCACCGGCCATTAGGTCTCGTATAAAGACGAGACCGAAACTCCGGTCCGTCAGGATCAAACTCCGCGCCTCCACCCGCAATGAGGATGTCATTTTGCCCATCATGTGTAAAGTCGGCAACGAGTATCACCTGATCTTCACAGCGTCTGTCAGAAACAAAGAGGCTATCAAGTGTTCGTTCCCACGTACCTCCATCTCGTTGAAGAAGTACTGTCGTCGTACTACCCAACGCAGACCCGATAACAAGGTCGTCGCGCCCGTCATCGTCGACATCGGCAACAGCAATCGCTGGACCTCCCCATGAAATGCGGGTCGGCATGAGACGATACCGTTTAAAGTCATCGAATGTGTTTTCGACGTGTTTGTATGGTGGTGATGGTAGACGCGTCAGTAAAGGTTTCGACGCTATTCTGTGAGGTGTGGATACAGTCGCCGTTGAGGGCGTAAACACCGCTGAATACGTGTGTTCCTGGAGTTCACCGGGCATAGATATGCTACGCCGGCCATTTGGCCAGTCAACGATAATGCTATCGATACGTTGTGCCATACCAATACCTACGTGGATTGGTGCATCAACGGATGACTCAAATCCGCGAACAGTGACGTACTCTCGTTTCCACCGCTGATTTCCACTTACGATAGTGACGATGGTGCCGTGATTAGAAGCATTAACAGGGCCAAGATCTACACGTACAACTCGATGATTGGGGAAGGTGGCATCGGCTGTATTTCTGTACACAAAGACTACCGTGTCGATGTTACTCACAACCAGGTCAAGGTCACCGTCACCATCGAGATCTCCATATGCTGCACCAAGGGATGCCGATATGTCATCGAGTCCCCACGCTGTTGAAACGTCATCAAAGTTGAGTGTTGATGTTTGGCGAAATGCGCGATTGGGTTCTCTGAGAAATTTTGCCGTTGAGGGCAGTCCATCCGTGCGCGATAGATTGTAGACGTAGTCCTGATTTGTAATGTCTGCTGTATAACCATTGGCAACAAAGACGTCCTGTTTACCATCAAGGTCATAGTCAGCAATGAGGCAGGCCCAACTCCAGTCTGTTGCAGCAAGTCCAGTCATGTATCCAACATCACTAAACACACCTGCGCCACGGTTTATCTGCACCATGTTCCGCATGATCTGATTGGAGTCAAATGTAGGATTATAAATTGATTGATCTCCACTTGGACCAGCATTCGTAATCCGTCGAATATGATCACTCGGCAACATGTCCGTTGTCATAAGATCAAACCGTCCATCACCATCCAGATCGGCAATGTCGCATCCCATACTGAAAGCACTGTACCGGCGGAAGTTTGACTTTTTTTGACGCGAGAACAATCCTTTTCCGTCATTAAGAAAGAGGATATCTGCCAAGTTCATATCATTTGCTACATAGAGATCGATATCCCCGTCACCATCAATATCAGAGGCCGTAGCACTAAGTGACATTCCTTCGTCATCAAATCCACTCATGGCCGTAGCATCAACAAACGTTCCTTCCGGAGTTTGTCGAAAGAAAACATCAGGAGCACCGTAGTGTCGAGTAGTCGAAGGATTTGCACGTGATGCAGTAGGAGACTTTGCAGCGGCGGCGTTAGCATGGGTGATATCGCTGATCTTCGAGTAGACGGCAAGATAGATGTCGAGTCGTCCATCACGATCCGCATCAAAGGCCACGGCATGGGTTACTTCTGCGACAATATCTAGCCCCTTTTTCGCCCCTTGCTCAGAAAACACACCCTTACCATTATTGATAAAGAGTTTGCATGGATGTCTCCACCGACTCAGGAAGATGTCGTTATCACCATCGTTATCAATGTCAACGATAAGAACGCCGGTTGTAAAAATGAGATCGGAGTTCTGTAGTCCAAGGTTCGTTGTGACGTTTGTAAATCGAAAAGCACCGTCATTACGATAGACGGCTACTCCATTATTCCCACCAACAACAATGTCGGGCTTACCATCACCATCAAGGTCACCGATACCCACACCACTACCGGGTACCATAAGATTAATTGTGCGCAGAGAATCTTTTGACAGGCCAACGTCATACACGGACGGGCGGAATGTAATGCCCGTACTGCTGCCCGGAACGTTTTCGAACAAACGTTGGGCAACCACTAAAGAATGACTACCAATCGCGACCATTACGGTGATAATGATCGAACAGACTTTGACCATGTCGCTCCCCTGTCAACGTGCCTGGAGCGGGGGTTGAACCCGCACGTCCCTTACGAGACCCGGGATTTTAAGTCCCGTGCGTCTGCCAATTTCGCCATCCAGGCAAGACTTCTAATTTACAGAGCCTGCTACTTAGTCTCGGCATTGATTTTTGTGTGCCTGCGTGCTTTTATGATTTCTACCACGGCAGGAATCACGCTTATGACGATGATAGCGAGGACGACCAGAGTAAAGTTACTACGTACAAAGGGCGCGTCAGCAAAGACGTATCCAAGGATGGAGAAGCTTGTTACCCATACGACAGCACCAAGCATGTTATACGTCAAAAACTTCGAATACGTCATTTCGCCAATTCCCGCAACGAAGGGCGCAAATGTTCGAATGATAGGGACAAATCGGGCCAAGATGATGGTTTTCCCGCCGTGTTTTTCGTAGAAGGCATGGGCCCGTTCGAGGTGAGCACGATTTAGGAAGCGGGAAGCTCTGCCGGAAAAAAGCCGTTCGCCAATTCGATGCCCAATAGAATAGTTTACTGAGTCACCGAGGATGGCGGCAACAATGAGTAGAACTATCATAACGGTGATATCCATTCCTCCGCGTGCGGCGATAGCTCCAGCGGCGAAGAGTAATGAATCTCCCGGAAGGAAGGGTGTGACGACGAGACCGGTTTCGGCAAACACAATCAAAAAGAGAATGCCGTAGATCCACAGTCCGTACTCAGCTGTGAGATAGGACAGGTGAACATCAATGTGGAGGATAAAGTCCACAACGGCAGCGATCCATTCCATAATCTACCTTAACTCTTTTCGATGGCGCGTCTTAGAAATCCGTCGGCGTTGCGCAAACGCTCTTCGGCGTCGGCACGGCCGACATTTGACAGGATCATACACAGTGCCGTCTTGACCGAACCACCTGCCTCCGTGAGCACCCGTTGTGCCTCGTCGGACGCAAGCCCCGTCAGTCGTTCCACAATCCGCACGGAGCGCACACGAAGTTTTTCGTTCGTTTGTTGCAGATCTACCATGACGTTTCCGAATGTCTTACCGAGTCGCACCATGGATGCCGTTGTCAGCATGTTAAGGACCATTTTCTGTGCAGTACCACTCTTCATTCGAGTAGAGCCAGTAATCGCTTCGGGACCAACAACGGGACAGATGAAGATATCTACGAAGGGGGCAAGGGGGCGAACAGTTTCTTCGGCGTTTGTGGCAACAAGAATTGTTGTGTGGGACTGTTCATGTGCTTCGGTTAGGGCTCCAAGCACGTAGGGAGTACGTCCCGAGGCGGCAATACCACAAACAATGGCGGGCCGACCATCGCTGAGCAGACGTCGAACGTCGTTACGACCACCTTCAGGGTTATCTTCGGCCCCTTCCTGCGACCGGAAGACAGCGTCGGGTCCGCCAGCAATCAGGGCCTGGACCATATCGGGAGCTGTTCCAAACGTCGGCGGCATTTCCGAAGCGTCCACCACACCCAGGCGGCCAGACGTACCAGCGCCAACGTAGACCAAGTGGCCGCCTTGTCGGAGCACGTTAACAATCGCGTTAACGGCCTGGCAAATGTTTGGCAGCACCTGTCCAACGGCATCGGCAACGGTGCGGTCCTCAGCATGAATCCTGGCCACAACGTCTTCTGTCGACGCCATGTCGATATCCTCCGTCCGAGGATTTACGGCCTCCGTTGTCAGGCGAGCAAGGATATCGTGGAGACTCACGTGGGGATTCATGTCCTGCAAATCTAGGCAAGAACGGCTGTGCTGTTTGCCGGGAGTACTTTCGCAGCATACGCCTCCAGAAGCTCTTAGAGTTACCTCTTTTGGAGATTTCGGACGAGGTCCGTATGTTTGAAGTCCTGTCAATTCGACACGCACCTAAAGACACTCATGGCTCATCATAAATCAGCGATCAAGCGAATCCGTCAAAGCCGCGGCCGTAAGATCTACAACCGCGCCAACATGAAGGCAGTCCGCGAAGTGGTTAAGGCCGTTCGCACAGCCACATCGTTTGACGTTGCCAAGCCCCTTCTTGACAAGGCATTTAGCATTCTGGACCGCGCCGCAGCTCGTGGTGTGGTAAAGAAGAACACGGCAGCAAACCGTAAGGCAAGCCTTCACGCTCTTGTAAAGAAGCTTGAAGCAGCTGGCAAGTAAGTCAGTTCGTATCTACGACACCAGCAGAACGTTCACGGACCCGTAGCTCAACTGGATAGAGCATCTGACTACGGATCAGAAGGTTTGGGGTTCGAATCCCTACGGGTCCGCCAACTGGAAAGCAAGAATTTAAGCCGTATCACGAGAAGTGGTGCGGCTTTTTGCGTTGTGTGGAGCTATCACGTTATCTAGGTGCCGGGGGCCAATAGGTCCCCGGCACCTACCGTTGGCACCGACCGTACAACTACAACCACACGTCATTCTTTGCGCGTAAATCACTATCGGCATCTCCCGTGTTCACCACTCCTCGGGGTTCGATTATGATCGCGACGGCTTCTGTGGGGACAACCGGACGATGTTCAATGTTTTTACCGACAACGAACAGCTGACCAGGCCACAACGTGGTAGTCGTAATATCCCCTGCTTCATCTCGTATCTCCATGTCAAGCTGCCCCTCGAGAAGCAGAAAGAGTTCGTCGGTGTGCTCATGACGATGCCAAACAAACTCGCCCTTCATTCTGGCGATCTTTACTTGGTAGTCGTTTACCTCAGCAAGGACACGAGGTGACCAGTAGTCGTGAAGGAGAGATGCCTTTGTTACGAGGTCAATTGGTTGTTCAGTGTGCATGGAGCCCGTTTTGCCCCTTTCCAGAGTATGTATGGTTGTTTCTCACGTCGGCAGACATGCCGTTACTTGCTGTACCTTGGTTGATAGAGCTGAATGGTGAAGTCACCCGGTGCTGCCATGTAGGTGACGAGTCCATATCCGTGATCCTCAACATCGGAAGTAAAGACGACACCTCTGGACTGGAGTTCGGCAACCGTCGTATGAATGTTTTCACACCAGAAGGATATGGAAGCTGTACCCGACGGTACGTCCTCACCCTCTGTAGGATGGACACCAAGATCCGCATCAGGAGGTGTCATGATCAGCCAGCCGTCACCAACGTCAACTGCTGGTAGACCGAGTGTATCACGAAGGAAGATTCGCAGCTCCTCTGGCTGCGAAGAATAGAACATCCCATGCATTCCCGTAATCATTGTTTGCTCGTGAGATTGTGGTAGTTGTCGGTATGCGGAGCGATGAAACTTACGAGTGATGGTACTTATGACAATCATCGCTCAGTAAAGGCACAACAGGATGGTTCTGTGGATCTTGGTTATGCGAAATAATCCTTCACAAAGTGTAACTGTTAGTACATGTTTGGTTGTCCTCATACAGAATGCTTCCCCACACGTCCTTGGGAGACCGCCATGAATCGGACACTTTTCACCATCGTTGTTTCTGTTGCTTTTTTAACAACGGTGCTTGAAGCAAAGTCATGTATTCCGCCACGAGGTTCAAATAAGCGTGCAGTGCTTGCCGGTGGATATGCATGGACCGTATCAGGTGGCAACCTGCTGAAGATGGATAAAAGTCGAGGCCTTGTGGAACGTGTGGAGATCATGTCGGACGTACTTGTTGAACGGCGACATCGTCTTTCCGTTTCCGAAGCCGTTTCAACCAGGCCTCGAATTGATGGTGCTTCTAATCCACACGTCATGTACTGGACTTCTCAGAACACACCGATTGCAGGTAACTACATCCGTGAGATTCACATAGATAGTAACCAGCGGTTTGTCGCTGTTACTGACACGGCACTAAGCGTGTTTGATGGCACATCCTGGGAAACGATTTCACCATGCGGCCATCACTCAGGTCGTAAACATCGAATACTAGACTCGTTTGCGGCTAAAGAAGGTCTGTTTGTACTTACGGACTGCGGCCTTTGGCACTACAACAATCACTATGGTAAAAGAAATGTTTTCCAACCGACTAACACGTCATGTACGCTTAGTTACGGACGATTCTTTGTTGATGGTCTGGGAGTCACCCTTACGTTCACGTATGGTTCATACAACGTAACAGCCATATTTCACAGAGAATCGAAGATTCTAACAATCCACGAAATGACATACTTCAGTTCTACTGGAGGTTCGTACCAAAGGGTAATGCCCGACTTCGTCTCGGAGGTTGGTCTTTGTGGAATACATCCGGAAAAGATTCTGTTCAAATTGGAAGGTGCAGACACTAAGTCAGAGTTTTATCAATCTTGGTATCGTCAATTCGATGCTGACTCGTTGCACACTGCGATGGTTGGAATGATTGATGTTCCCGATCGTTATTCCAGACAAGACGTCGAGCTTCATAATCAGCCACTTCGACTTCCCCTTTATGACGTAGCGGTTGATCGTGTTGTAGCCGACGCACACGGCACACTGTTTCTACTAACGACGAGAGGTGTCATCGTTGTACCAAATGCTGGAAGGACCATTGCGCTGGACGACAACGGCACGCCTGAGCTTATCCCCTTCCCCAATCCAGCTTCAGTTGATACGGAGTTACGTTTGGAGGAGTCGGATATCGGTGGCGAGTTGACAATCATAAACTCGATGGGAACGGTTGTAGCCCGCGAAAACGTGACGTCTGCCACCATGAGAATTGTTACCTCGGGGCTTCCTGCCGGTCAATACGGCCTTGTTACGACAACACAGCGTAGCCGTCGGATGGGACGTCTTGTTGTGATGCGATAAGGCCTGATTGACCGAGCATATCTTCATCCGTCATGTGGGTCGTTACGCGTTGTGTGACAATGATGTAACGACCCACACTGACTGTTGACCGTTTGAGTTCGTTCTGTATGTTCGTACGGGGAGACAATCCATCGGGAGCTTCTGCTCCGGGGAGGGATTATGACACGTACGATTCTTGGTGCTCTGAGCCTTCTGCTGGCTATCACCAATATGTTTGCCCAGGCCGACCTTTCATCGTCCTTGTGGCTTTTTGGTAACGGTGTGCGTATCGACTTCCGAACAGCACCGCCGACGGTTACAACACAGACTGGATACTCTGCTTCAGAAGGTACAGCAACCGTATGCGATTCGGCTACCGGCCTCTTGAAGTTCTATTCCGATGGTCGGCGAATTTTTGGTGCAAACGGTAGTCTTGTGACCGAGAATGCGTCGATCGCGAATGCATCAACAACACAGGCAGCCCTCATCGTGCCGATTCCGAATGTTCCGAATCGGTATACACTCTTTACTGTTGAAGATGCCTCGTCAGCAGGACGTGGATTTTACATCGAAGTAACAGTGGCGGCTGACGGATCTATTACAACAAGCGGCTGGACTCAGTTTGCGTCAGCACTCACAGAGAAGCTCACGGCTGCACGGCACTGTAATGGTCGGGACTATTGGGTGTTATATAAACATCGTGATGGTCGTATCGCTGCGTTACCTGTGGGTTCAACAGGACCGCGAACGGCGGAGACGGTTGTTTCAGCTGGACTTCTGGCGGTAACATCAGTTGGGATGTCTCGCGGTGAAATGAAGGTATCACCAGATGGACGATGGCTTGCTGCCGTAAATGAACAGTCTGGTACTGAACTGTATGCGTTTAATAACTCAACGGGACAGATTACAAACGGACGCGTGTTTGATGCGGGACAGATGCAATATGGCTGCTGCTTTTCACCGAATAGCCGTTTGCTCTATACAAACAACGGTTGGACGTCACGTCCTACAGGAAACTCCATCTATCAGTTTGATCTCTTCGCCGCAGACGTTGTAGCATCACGTGTGGTTGTTGGAACCACCACGGCAAACATTGCACCAGGATTGATGCAGGTTGCCCCAGATGGTCGGCTCTACATAGCCATGGTGAACCAAACCTTTATTGGTGCCATCGAATCTCCGAATACTCCTGGCGTAGCCGCAACGTATACTGAGCAAGCCCTTGTGCTTGCTAATGGCTCATTGTGTGTGTTTGGCCTTCCAAACTTTCCGCAGAATATCTTTATACCACAAATAGTTCGTCGAGATACGACAGTTTGTGAAGGAAGTCAGGTCGCACTTGGTACAACTGCGCTCCAGGGCTACACGTATCGTTGGTTCGTATCCGGCAATGTGTTTGATTCTACATCTGCAAATCCTGTAATAACTGCTGACAGGAACCGACGGTATGTCGGTGTTGCAACAGACGACCGAGGATGCTCTATCACACAGGACGTACGGATAACTGTTAACCCATTACCAACAATTGATAACCTTGTTGATACCATCATCTGCCCATCAACGGCCGTTACACTTGCGGCCACGGTGCCAGCAGGCGCAACTGCTCAGTGGGATCCTCACCCGACACTTTCCACGACAAACGGACCAATAACCGTAGCTACACCAGCAGCCACAACAACGTATCGACTTACCGTGACGAGTGCGGAAGGATGTGTTACCCTGCAGGATGTAACCGTCACCATTCGCCCCATTTCGCCCCCTCGCCTCTCACCCAATGGTACCGTTGATCTATGCCAGGGAGAAAGTGTTCTTCTTCGCACTGGACTTTCGTCAGGAACGTTTGTGTGGAATGACGGTTCATCAGACAGTGTTTTGCTCGTCACTTCGGCGGGCAGATATAATGTGCGCCATATTGACACCAATGGATGTATCAGCACTGACACTGTTACGGTGCGGCAACTTCTACCACCGACGCTAACAACAACTCCTGATACAACTATTTGTATGAGTGCAAGTGTATCACTTACAGCATCGGGTGCTGAATCGTATACATGGAGCGGCCCATTCCTTGCCTCAACGTCAGGTGCATCCGTTACTGCACTACCTCAGACCGACACAACATATACCGTCGTTGGTATTGCTGCGAACGGATGTCGTGATACAGCAACGGTACGCGTATCTATTCGTCCTCGACTTGATCCTGACATTGGCGAACGCCAGCGATCAATATGTCCATGTGATTCCGTGGTAGTGGTTGTTCCTGACGAGGTTACCACACTTCGTTGGGACGATCTCTCTGTTGATCGACGTCGAGTCTTCCGCGGTCAACAACAACGTGTACTTAGGGGTCAAGACGCGTTTGGCTGTGACATTGCCCCCGTAACATTGACCATCGATACGATCGTGACGGATTGGACTTCAACAATTACAATTGATAAGCCAGCAAGCCGCGATGGTGAACGCGTGTCTGTTGGTATACGTATCGACGTCGACTCATCGGCACTTCCTTGTTATACTGTATCACCGACGGCTCAGCTATCGTTGGCATCGACAATCCTTGCTCCGGCGAACGATGCCTCACGTGGTTCAGTTGATGCGGCAGGAATGCGGACCATTCGGATACCGCTTGAACAACGGGATACGAGTTTTTTTGCGGCTCGCGAGTTCATCGCAACACTCGGCATTGACTCTGTAACCACGTTTACGATCGATCATGTCGATGTTAACGTGTCGTGCCGTATCGCTGGTAACTCCCTACCCTCAACATTTACACTCGAAGAAATTTGTCAATCGGGAGGTGTCGCTCGACTCTTCCGATCTCCGCCAACAGCAATACTTGGGCTGTGGCCAAATCCAACATCCTCTGACGTCGTTGTACGTGTACGTAACGAGCGGCATGAACAACTTATCCTCTATGTTGACGATGTACTTGGTCAGCGCAGATTCAGTAGGAGTATTGATGCTTCATCGTCAGTCAACGATGTTTCACTATCGTTTGACAATCTGCCAACCGGACGTTACAGAGTGATCGTTGTGTCATCTACATCCGTTCATACAGCAGCTCTGGAGGTTGTACGATGAAGCCAATCCTCGTCTCCGTGCTGAGCTTTCTACTGATGCACTCAGTGTCGCAAACACAAACGTCAGGCCTCTGGCGTATTGGCGTTACTGGTCATGTCGGTGTGAACATCCATGATGCCAACTTCCGTGAACTCCCAGGTATTCCGTGTTGTAGCCCAGGTTTCTCCGGAGGATCCGGCTTCGGCTGGGATGCTGGTTTGTTAGTCCGTGCACCTTTGGCAGAACGGTGGTTTGTAGACCTACGAAGCGGCATAATGTCGCTCGATGGAACAATGTCCGTCGACGAAGAACGTACGGTAAACCTCTTTGGTGAAGCAACCGATGCTACATTTCGCCATAACCTTGAATCATCAATTCTTACACTTCGATTTGATGTTCTTGGAGCATTTCGTTTAACGGACCGTTTTTCTCTCCTTCTTGGTCCAACCTTTGTGCTGCCTTTCTCGGCTACCGTTGACCAACGTGAAGTACTTGTTTTACCTGAGGCCGGTACGTTTGAGAATGGACAGCGAGAACGTCTGACTGCGTCAACAGATATTCCAGACGTTACATCGATCCTGCTCATGATCACTCTTGGTGCATCATTCGACATCTCACTCGACGACGATGAGCGATGGAATGTGAGCCCTGAAATCCTTCTGTCGTACGCTCTTACCGACGTAACGTCGGCTGTACCGTGGACCATCCATCCTCTACGTGGTGGTGTCGCCGTGTCGTATGCACTTGGCAACATACCACAAGAAGAAGGTGCTGTTAAGGGGCCGGAAAGGGGCGACATTGATGTTGACATTGATGCTGTTGGTGTTGAATCAGACGGACGGGAGACACCAACCGTTGTCGTTCGTGTAGAAGAGTTCCTTGGTACAAACGTGAAGCCCCTTTTGCCCCTTGTCTTTTTTGACCAGGGATCTTCGACGATTCCGGAGAGATATCCCAGGAGTTCTTCGTCCAATGTTGCAATGTTTACAGAACGCGGTCTGCATGAACTGGGAATGCTCGACACATATCATCGAATCCTTGACATCATCGGGAGTCGGATGAGGGAGTTCCCTCAAGCGACCGTCACACTCACCGGTTGCACGAGTGCTGACAACAGTGAACCGGCATCCAGCACACTAGGACGTGATCGAGCAGAAGCTGTCCGAGACTATCTCACTTCGGTATGGAACATTGCACCAACGCGTATTCGCGTTGAGGCTCGTGGCCTTCCAGCACTTCCATCCAATGTAAAGGAAGCTGACGGACGTGAAGAAAACCGACGTGTGGAGATTGAGGCGAATGATCCGCGCATTCTTGACCCTGTGTGGACGACGGATACACTTCGTACCGTATCTCCGCCGGCACTACGGTTCAGCCCAACGGCCACGGCAGACAACGGAGTTGCCAGTTGGAGTATCGTTGCACGTCAGGGAAGTCGAGAACTCAAACGTTTTGATGGTAATGGTGATGCTCCATCGTATGTACTCTGGAACCTTGAGGATGATCAGGCACACAGTCCTCGAACAGAACAACCTCTGACGTATGAGCTGACGGCTCGTGATACACGTGGTGACAGTGCAACGTCAGAGACCAGGTCCATAGCCGTTGATCTCCGCACAATTCGCAAAAAAAGGGCAGAACGTATCGAGGATAAGGAGATCGATCGGTATGCCCTCATCGGTTTTGACTTTGGAGATGACAAGATACAGGGACGGAATGCTCGACTTGTTGAGCGTATTCGGCAGAAAATCTCCATTGCCAGCACCGTCGACATTGTGGGATCTACTGATCGTATTGGCGACGAGGACAACAATCTTCAGCTCTCTGAACGTCGTGCCAAGTCCGTTGCTAAGGCTCTTGACACAAAGAATGTCTCCGTCGTTGCCGTTGGTGAATCTGCACCTGTTCACACCAATGACCTACCCGAAGGCAGATTCTACAACCGGACAGTTACACTCGTTGTAAAAACTCCGGTGGTGGAATAAAGAAAGTCTACGGTATACTGTACACACCTCGTCGGGCAGCAACACCAATCATCAGCCCGATACCATCACCGGTGACATTAAAAAAGGGATTCACCCCACCGAATCCAAATGGGTCCGAATTGTCACCGTATGGCGAACGTAAATAGCGAGCGTATGTAGGTTCAGCAACATACAGCCGATACGCCACTGTACTCTCGTCAACGTTTCGGAATAGTGGCATCCAGACTTCAACAGTGTCTTTCATTGATGGACTCGCACTTGATACAACGTAGTCAGCAGATATCGACATCGGGAAGAGGACATCAAGTCCAAAACGTCCTTCTGGTTGTTGTGCCCAAACAACTGATCCGCCATCAACAACTGCCCTTATTCCGATGTAGGTATACCGCGACCCCCAAGGCTGAGCTGAGTCAATATGACGCACTTGCAAGATGACTGGTTCTGAAGGGATTCTTGTAAGCGCTGTTGCAGTTAGTCCTTCACCCTGTGCTACGATACGAACCTCCCTACCGTGCCACGATTTGGCTTCGATTGGGTTGTCAAAGAACCGCTCTGATCCAGGTCGACACGGGAACTCGGTACCATCGACCGTCATGCGAAGTTGAGCATCACGTAGAAGGTATCCCTGATCAACTTCATCCTCCAGAGCAGGAATAGTCTTCGTCAACATGATTGACACAACAACCGACTGAGAGTCGCCCTGTGTCGAGTCAGCAATCACAAATCCATCCAGAACCAGGCGTTTATCGTACGGTAGATCGACGTCTAAGGTTTGCTCACAGCCGAGCAGAATAAGCACAATGAAAGGCAAAATGATGATTGTATGTTTCATTGACGTCTCCGTTTAGAACGTAAACCGAAGCCCAACGGTAGGAATGATCGGAAACAGTGTTAGTTGTTTGAATACCCTGCCGTATTCGCCAGTAACTTCATTGTAGTCATACGATGTATACAGAGCAAAGGGATTTCGTCTGTTGTATAGGTTATATACATTCAGGCTGAGCTCCCATGGAAGGCCGAACCATGAGTATTCATGAATGAGATTCACATCCATCTTATGAAATGGCGCCATTCTCCATCCATTACGCTCGGTGTAAAAGTCGCGCGTTGATCCATATTCGTTCACAATATACTGTCCACTTGGGACGGTATATGCCGCTCCTGTTGCGAATTGCCATGTCATTCCACAGCGCCACGACTCCCCGAGTCGGTATTGCACCGCAAGTTGGATGTCGTGCCGTCGATCATATCTCGGTGTAAAGGTCTTGCCATTATTCAATTCGGCAAACGTTCGGTCTGTCCATGCAAGGGTGTATCCAATCCAGCCTGTAAAGTCACCAATCTGTTTCTGAAGGAAAAACTCGATACCATAGGCCGTACCAACACCTGATGTGAATTGAGATTCAAGCGGTACGCCTAGTGTGAATTCGGCATCATCACGATACTCGTAGAGATTCTGCATGTCCTTGTAGTAGGCCTCGATACTAAATCGATACGTGTTGTCAAAAAGGGAGGTCTGAAATCCCAGCACACCTTGTAGACTGCGCCCTGGCTGCACAGTAGACGTTGATGGAAACCATACATCGGTTGGTAAGGCAATGTCATTACGGACAATCAAGTGCAAGAATTGGTGTGCAACGGCAAAGGAAGCCGTAAAACTCGATGTTGACGAAACGTCATAGGCAACGTTGGCACGAGGTTCAAATCGAAGCCAGCCTCCTTGCTGAAACCAGTAGAGACGGCCTCCAAGGTTTGCGCGGAGGTTCGAGGTTAATGACCATTCGTCCTGTACAAAGACAGCAGCATCCAGACCCTCGATTCTCGCTTGATTAACATCGTTGATATCAACATCACTAACGTCTCCCGATACGCTACTCATAAATGTATGATGAGTTACGTCATAACCGGCCTTAATCATGTGGTCTGGATGAACACTCCACTGTAGCTCGGAACGGAGTGTCCAGTCACGAATTCGGCTTGCCGTTGCAAAGCGTGTCGTATTGCTGCTTCCACCATTGCTAAACTGGCTTTCCGTGAGGTCTGTACCGAAGGAGTAGTCGGTAAAAATGAATGACGTCTGCAGGAATGCATCTGAAGCTGCTTCCCATGTCCAACGAAGATTCGCAGTACTGTTCCCCCAACCGATATCAATACGATCCATATCACCATCCTCTGAAGTGAGAACATCTCGTCCAAAGTAGCCACTGAGAAACAGACGATGTCCATCGCCGAGTTTCTTGTTGATCTTCATATTAAGATCATAGAAGTAGTATGTTGGGACTTCATCATCTGGCGATGTTGCAAGGGCTGAGATGATATCGAGGTAGAATCGTCGTCCGGATACCATAAACGTCGTTGTAGAGTCAATAGGCCCATCAATCGCCATACCGCTGGCAATCAGGCTGATACTCGCTGATCCTTTTACACGTTCTGCATTACCTTCCTTCATAGCAATGTCAATAACACTTGAGAGACGTCCTCCATACTCGGCAGGAAATGCACCTTTGATAAGCTTAACATCCCGAAGGGCATCGGCATGAAAAGAGCTGAGGAATCCACCGAGATGACTTGGATTATAGACTGTAACGGCATCAAGAAGGACAAGGTTTTGATCGGGTGATCCACCACGCACGTAGAGCCCACTTGATACTTCAGATGAAGATTTTACACCAGGAAGAAGTTGTAGGACTCTAAAAACGTCGACCTCTCCTCCAAAGGCCGGCATTTCTTTGATAAATGCTGGTGTAATTGTTACGGTACTCTGCCGCTCAAGAGCAGACCCCATACGATCGGCAGTAACCTCAACTACACGTCCTTCGATATCCTTCGTCTGCAGAGATATATCGAGGCGTACATTGGTATCGTTTGATGATATGACAACAGCCGTAACTGTTGGTGCATATCCAACTGATGTGATGACAACGGCATATGTGCCAGGTTCGAGTGAACCGATACTGAAGAATCCATAGCGATTCGTATAGGCACCACGAACTGCCTTTACACCGGGTGTGAGGCTGTCCTTATGGAGGGCAACCGTTGCTCCAACAATAGCTTCTTTGCTTCCATGTTCTGTAACTGTACCAGATACAGTACTAGCAACAACAACATTGCAACAACAGAACGACAACATCAGAATTGCCGCCGCCAAGAACATATTCATAAGCAATTACCCCGAGTTACCCTCACGCCGCATTACCCCTCAACGTACATCCGTTGCAACATCAATCAATTGTGGTAGAACCACACGGTGCATATCGAAGATACGCTTCCATCAATATTGTACGACCCCTTTTGCCCCATACCATACTGTTATGCAGTACAGAAATCATACAGCGCTGAGTGGGGGGTTGTAAAGTTACGGGGCGAAACGGGCTTCAACACCTGATACGTAATGATTTATCGCGCGAGATATCGACGGAAAGTGGCATAGATTATAGGAATAGACGATTCCCATACACCGGCCTTGGTGGCAATATCGGGCCAGGCTGTAACGGCCTTTGTAACCTCTTCGACGATGTTTCGTGCCTGACCTCGTTTGAGAAGGGCAACCCTACCACATTCCTCAATATCGTCAAGAGTGAAGTGATCACGTTTCCCATTCAACGTCATTTGATGTGTCGCTGTCCAAAGTCCGCGCGGATTAAACGAGAATGTACAATCATAGGCTGGCGCAAGCGACCACACTCCCTGTTTATCCATGAGGAAGGCAATGTTTTTTACATGATCATCCTGATTGCGAGCAATGATATTGAAGACCATCCGACGAAAGAACTGCTCGATCTGCTGTGGTGGCAGCCTAAGTTCTCGCATTGTGTGGAGCGCTTGTTCATATGAATAGAGACCGGCAATATTAAAATCGGCATGCACCATAGCACCAAGTGTTTGCATATGGATTTTTTTACCATCTGGCGTGCGATCAAATCGTCTCGTCATAAAGTGCCGACGACCTTGTTCCTCAAGGATTCGACATTCCATCATATCGATTCCAGCAGCTCGAGCCATGATGGAATAAGCGTACTCAATCAAGCCATAACCAACGGGATCGTTACCTTCCTTGTCTCCATTCCCGTGCACACCATCAAATTTTAGTAGCCAATGTTGGAAGCCTTCGCCTACGTCGACTTGTCCAGATCGTACTTCATTTGTTGTTGGATTCCATGCAATAAGGGCCTTGGCTCGTGCTCCACCGGCCGACGTACCGACGAGGAGAATGTCGCGAAGAGACTGCTCTCGGGAGTCCTCCGAGAGATCGGCTCGAAATGCGTTACGTTGAGACAGAACATCACTTGCAAGACGAACCAGTTCATCAACTTCAAGCGGAATAGACTCCCGAAGTTCGGGGCCACGCCGTGGTTTGTACTCTAGCGCGCCCATACCTCGGTTTCCGGTATAACACAGGCGTTCAACGACGTTCATCGACTCAGCACTTCTGCCTTGTCGGGCGAGCCATGCATCAATAATGGCATTCCCAAACTTATCTGGTAACGAGTCAGCGAGTAAACCAGGGAGACCTCGAAAGGACGTTCGCAGTAATTCTGGGAATGAGAATACGCGTGAGCTTAATGGCATGTGTAAGGGTGCCACCTGGATACCGCTGCGCTGGAAGGCATCATCGTATTGAAAACGAACAACGTCCGTGCCGTCGTCAATGCTGACGGCACCAATGGTACGTCCCCAAAGAAGCACTTCTGCGATCACGACTCTTCGCCCCATGACCATGGCTTCTGCTCAGCCGAGGACGATTGAGAGCTTCGTACACGTTGTCGTGGACGACCTTTCCGTCGGAGCAAATCCATAGGTTCTGGTTCAGCCTCGGGAAGAACTGTATTCAGACTATCGATAACATCGAGGGCACGACAGATGCGAACGAATGCAGTCAGCTGTGTAGCCGAAGTACCGGTTTCCAACCGTTCGACAGTACGTTTAGAGACCCCGGCCTTTTCAGCCAGTTGGGCTTGTGTGAGATTCAAAGCGATCCTGAGTGCGGCAAGGCGGCGGCCGATCTCCTCCAGGATAGTGTCATCAGACTGTAGGCCAGAAATCTTCATAACGCGACAAATATGACGAATAATCTATGATATTCATCTTTATTCGTCGTATATGGCGATTACCGAATGATTCAATCCTATCTGTTTATTCGTCGCTTTCGGCGAGTTAAATGTATATGGATGACGTTTTTCGCCGTGTTTGACGAGATATTGGCGTGTGTCAATTCTCCGGGAGAACTCTCCCGGAGAATTGTCCCGGAGAACTCTCCCGGAGAACTCTCCCGGAGAACTCTCCCGGAGAATTGTCCCGGAGAATTGTCCCGGAGAATTGTCCCGGAGAATTGTCCCGGAGAACTCTCCCGGAGAATTGTCCCGGAGAACTCTCCCGGAGAATCATCTCACGATTATTCCAGCATCAAACTCGCCAGCCGTGATCTGCAATGGCGTCGTTGAAAGGTCAGATGTGCGGGCGAAGTTTCCCGAAAAGGTGCCCGTAACTCGTCCTGTAGCAGGCCACGACGAGACCTGTACCGAACCTGTCATCGCCGTATATGTGCGTGTGCTATCGCCGTCAGTTATGACCAGATTGATCGTCGTGCCCTGAAGTGCATTCACCTGCCACGTGCCCGCAGCAGCGCTTGCAGTTGTGATCGTAAGGTTAAAGCCCTCCGTTATCCGACTTGTGATTCCTGTAAGTGTGATTACACCTACGTCGTTCTGAGTGGTCGCAACCGCAGCTGTGTCGATGTTAAGCGTATTAAATGAGGCATTTGTGTATCCCTCACCGTTCACCGTCATTCGATTTTTGGACGACGTGAGCGGGCCTGCTGGGTTATCAGGATCTCGCTGACATGCAACGAGGGTACATACAACCAGGACAATTGAAAGAAGTGTTGATGTTGAACGCATTCAGTACATCCGTGCTTGTGTGTGGTCAAAAAACTCTGTGAGTCGGTGATGGCGTTTCATCTCGGCAATCGTCGATGACGTAAACGGTTTCTCAATGTAGTGCTGAACGATCGAATATTTACCCGCCCGTTCATGATCGGCGGCGTCAACCGATGAGGTGAAGATTACTACGTCAACACTGTCAACGTTCCCATGTTCGGTAATTGCATCAAGGAATTGCCAGCCGTTCATGACTGGCATATTGATGTCTAATAGAACGAGGCATCTCCGTCGTATGCGTGATAGGTAGTCGAGTGCGTGTCTACCATTCTCAAACGTTGTAACGTTGGCCTGAACACCACTGATGTCAAGGATCCTACGCACGATCATAACGGTGATCCGATCGTCGTCGACGATCATAATCTCCCGCTCACTTGTGCTGCCGTTACCCAATGCTGTTGATAGAGACGTTTTACTCATAGTGTTGTCGCATCCTCCGATGTGCCCCTTTCGTCTTCGGCCCCTTTACTAATCACGATGTCCGTCGATCGTTTGGAGATATCGCGAATGATTCCGTCAATCTCCTGCGCCGATGCACCAATGTGACCAAGGATGGAAACAAGGTCTCGACGTGATGCCTCGTCTTCGAAAAGAAGATTAACGAGGCCAATTATACGAGCCAACGGTGCTCGGACAAGATGTGATTGCATCCATGTGATTTCCTTAAGAATTGCATTTTGGGCTTCAATTGTAGCAACGTAGTCAACAAGAGCAGATGTGTGCTTACTCCGCTCAATGGAATACACGATACTCTTATATAGTGACATAGCCGAAAGTTCGTCTTTTAAAAGATAGTCGGACACGCCAAGTGACATCGACTTCTTGCTGAACTCAAGATCGGTGTATCCTGTAAGTGCAATGACAGGTATGGATCTCCACAGCGTTACAGCTTCTGTGATGAGTGATTCACCAGCAGCATCCGGTAATGATAGGTCGAGTAGAATAACGTCATGTGTGATGCCCGAAGTTTTGCAGGCATCGCGACCTTCACAGAAGGTCGAAACACTATCTACATGTGCTTTGGGTGCATGTTCGAGAATGTATTCCTCGATGAGTAGAGCATCACCTTTATTGTCCTCTATCACAAGGACGTGGTATTCGTTACGGTCAATCGACATCGGTCGCCTTGTTTTCCGTGGGTAGGCGCACTATTGTAAACCAAAATTCTTCAATGCTTGACACAACATTAATAAAGTCTTGAATCTCTACGGGTTTAACGATGTAGCAGTTCGCATGCTCCTGATATGCCCTCTCAATGTCACGATGACTTGATGACGTTGTGAGCATAATGACAGGAATACGACGCAACGTCTCGTCACTCTTAATTCGAGCAAGAACCTCGTGACCATTCACCCTGGGTAGGTTGACATCCAATAGGATCAGATCTGGAAGTTGTGATCTATCAGACCTTACTATGTCCTTTAGGTATGTGATTGCGGCCTCTCCATCACGTTGTACAATGACATCATTGGCAATCTTTGCGTCAGTAAGTGCCTCCGTGGTGAGAAGAATGTCCCCTTCATTATCCTCTACGAGGAGGATACGTATTCGGTGAATCATGTGTCCCCTGTCGTCCTGTCGTGAGAAAAGTCGTTCAGTTCCTGCCAGTTACCTTCGATGGAATGTCAACAACGAACGTAGAGCCGTTACCTTGACTTGATTCAAGGAAGATTGATCCTCCAAGTGACTCAACAATTTTTTTACAAATGGCAAGACCCATTCCCGTACCAGAATATTCATTCTTTCCGTGAAGTCTCTGAAAGATCTGGAATATTCGCTCATGATACTCTGGGGCGATACCTATCCCATTATCACGAATTCGGAACTGCCAGCCCGTTGCCGTCGGCGTATGATCGATAACAATATGCGGTCGTGATCCCTCTTGCTGATACTTCAATGCATTCGAGAAGAGGTTTTGGAAAAGTAGCCGGAAAGCACCTCGCTGTCCGTGAATAACGGGCAAACGGCCGACCTCAACAACGGCATTAACCTCTTCGATTCGTTTGCGATAGAGTGTAACGATGTCGTCAAAGATATCCCGAAGGTCAACGGCCTCATCTGCATCATCAAAACGGCCAACCCTCGAGTATTCTAACAAGTCAAGAATGATTTGGCGCATCCTCTTTGCACCGTCTATGGCAAAGTCGATGTACACATGTGCTTTTTCATCAAGCACGTCATGATACTTACGATCAAGTTGTGTAAGAAAACTTGTTACCATTCGAAGTGGCTCTTGCAAGTCATGCGACGCTACATAGGCAAACTGCTCAAGATCACGGTTTGACCGTTCAAGTTCAGTGAGACTTGCTCGAAGCTCATCATTTAATCGCTCAAGTGACTCTTCGTACTCTCGGCGATGCGTAATGTCCTGGATCGCTCCAACCACTCTAATCGGGCGTCCACTTCGGTCTCGGATAATCGACCCACGATCTGAGACAAAGGCATAGGATCCGTCAGCTCGCAAGAACCGGTATTCATGTTCCCAGAAACTACAGATCGGATCATTCATAGCTGCTTCGAAGGAATCGCTTACATCCCGTACATCATCTGGGTGGATCGACGTCATTCGTGAAGCAAAACCCGCAGTGGCATCTGTCAGGTCATTACCAGTTAGGGAACGATAACCATCTCCCCAGTAAAACGAACCTGACTCAATGTCCCAATCCCATATAACGTCGTTTGTTGTTTGCGCCACGCGTTCAAAACGCTCATTTGACTCTCGAATACGTTCCTCAATCTCTTTACGTTCGGTAACATCCTTAAAGAACACAGAAAGACCGGCGGCAGATGGATAAGCAGATATCTCGAACCATCTCTGCGTTTCATGATGATAATCTTCAAAGTGAACAGCCATTCCCTCGTGTAAGGCACGGCTATATGCTCTGTACGAAGGTGACTCTTGATAATCTTCAAAGAGAACCCATAGATTTTTACCAAGAACATGTTCCTTCCGTGTTCCAAGGAGTCTTTCTGCTTGCGCGTTCCAATACAAGACCGTCCAATTCATATCAACGGCAAAGAATCCATCACCGATACTTTCGAGAATCGTATTCTTCTCTTCCAACGTTTGCATCGCTGCACTTTCAGCTCGTCGTCGCTCTGTAACATCGGTAAGCAAGACAAGGATCTGCTGCTCAGATTGAGATGAGGCTTCAAATGGTGCAACAGCGCAAGTAACCCAGTACGCCGTACCCGATGCGGTGACACCTTCAAACTCGCCCTGCCAAATCTGGCCGTTCTTTGCCGACCGAAGAGCATCTTGAGGGAGGATAAGGGGCTGGTTAGCACCAACGGGCTTTACCGACAAGCCTATCAATGTTGATCGGTCATAACCAGTTAGTTGTGTCACCTTGGCGTTTACATCAATAATCTCACAGTTCTCATTCAGTGTAATCACAGCAGCCGTTGCGTCAACTGCCATCTTATAGTCCAACAAGCGGCGATTCATGTTCTGAATCGCAAGTTCAGCACGCTTACGATCGTCGATATCTTGAATACTACCAATGAGTTTCACACATACGCCATCACGGTACTCAACGTCTCCAATGGCTCGTACCCATAACACTCGTCCCTTTGCCGTACGCAGTCGAAGTTCAACATCAAACGTCGTACCTTCCTCCATACTCCGCTGCAACGCTTCCTGAATGATTGTTCGGTCGTCATCAACATAGAACTGCACTCCGTCTTCGATGGTCATTTCAGCATAGTCCTCTACTTCATGGATCTTCATCGTCATGGGTGACCACCAAATTCGATCCGACAGAATGTCAACCTCCCAGCTGCCTACTCGTGACATCGACGTTGCCTTGTCGAGAAGAAGTTCCAAGCGCTGTTGTTCCGTTACATCCTTTGCAACTCCGAATACAAGGCCACGTTCCACGGCTGGGGCTGCATTCCACATCAACCAAACTAATTTTCCTGACTTTGTGATGTATCGATTCAGAAATGCAACTGTCTGAACTCCATGGGCGAGACTTTCTAGCTCGGCTCGTGTCCGTTCACGATCGTCTGGGTGTACAAAGTCAACACAACTACTTGTAAGCAGCTCTTGTTCCGAATACTCAAGAATTTCGCACATCGCTGGGTTTACCTTTCGGAAACCGCCTCGAGTATCAAGAACCGCAATCACATCTGGGGCGAACGAGAACAGTTGATGATGTTCTTCTTCGATCTGTTTACGTCGAATTTCCAGTCCCAGACGCGATCCAAATCCATCAAAGAATACGCGAAGTTCTGACGTGGTACGATCTCTACTGCGTGAACCAAGGACTAACACTCCGAGAATTTTACCTGAGTCAAATACGGGTATACCACACATTGCATGTAGTCCCGCCTCAACAAAGAGCTGACGGCGAATGAGTCGTTCATCGTTAGGTTCAACTGGCCATATCGTAATCTGCTGGGACTGCCATGTTGTTCCTGGCAGACCAAAACCACGGCGTAGACTTGGCCGTGCATGAAGTGGATGTAAATCTCGAAGTATATCAATCGTGCTGAACTGAGAAATGAGTGTGAGCACGTCTCGGTTATCATCATGGATCCACATCTCAGCAAAATCAAACGTACCGAACTGTGAAATCAGTTCCAACGCTGATACAAGGCACGCATCAAGCGACTGCTCACGGGCGAAAACCGTACCAAGTTGATTCAATAGTATCGACTGTTGTTCGCGTGTTTTTCGTTCGGTGATATCACGCTCAATAGCGATCCAATTACGGCATACGCCGTTGGTGTCGAGTACCGGTGCTACAGCGAATTCAACCCAGTACTGTGAACCGTCCTTACGATAGTTGATCATTTCTATCGTACAGTGTTCGCCTTTCTTCAATGCTTCGTCAAGTCGTACCAACGTCCCGAGCTCTGTTGCTGGACCGTGGAGAAAACCCGGCGTGCGCCCCACGACCTCATCGGCTCGATAGCCTGTCATTTCGGTGAAGGCCTCGTTCACGTAGATGATATGTGGGCCCTCATTTGGTACGAGCTCTGCGTCAGTAATCACCACAGCATCAGTCGTATTCGTAACAACTGACATTAGAAGTCGGATTCGTTCCTCATCTGCTTTCTGATCAGTTAGGTCAACCATAGCCCCAACCATTCGTACGGCAGCTCCAGACGAATCGCGAACGATATGGCCGCGATCGTAGACGAAACGATACGTACCATCTGCGTGACGGTATCGATACTCACCTTCCCAATAGGTTGCATCCGAGGCAAGCGCGACACTCAGACTATCACTCGCAACGTGAATATCGTCGGGATGGATGTTTTCCTCCCACGATGATATATGAGGTTGAAGAACCTTCGGATCATAACCAAAGACGTGATAGAATGACTCCGACCAGAAAAGATCGTTTGTCGTTAGATCCCAGTCCCATACGGCATCAGCGGTTGCCTTCATGACCAGGTCGTAACGTTCGACGCTCGTACGCAGGTCCTCAGCGATCTCACTGAGTCTACGCTCGGACGACAGTCTTTCTGAGATATCTCTACCTACGAGATACAGCGAACGAGTTTGTTTGTCCCAGTGTACTGACCAGTCTGTTTCGACCGATTCGGAAGCGGCACTCAGTACTCGAGCAACGATACCACGGGCATCCGAGCCATCAATCACGTGCTGAAGGCTTGTTAAGAACGCGTCGCGATCATCCTCATGGATAATCTCTGTAATCGATTTACCAACAAGCTCGCGCGCTGGCACTCCCGTCAACAGTTCAACTGCTGGGCCGATTACCATAACGGTGCCAAGCTCGTCAACACTGCAGATAATATCGAGCGATCCATTGAGGAGGTTTGCAATCTTTCGTGTCTGCTGTTCAGCCTCTACTCTAGCTATGACGTTCTGAATCTTGAGAGCCAGAATGTCAACAAGTGTCGCAATGAGCACCCGTTCTTCATCTAGAAATGGTAACTCCGACGAGATGATCTTTCCGCGAGAAGTATCTACACGTACGGTGATCGTTACGATTCCGGCATCAAGCTCTGCATTTGTCGAAATAATAAAGGGCTCTGTTTTTGCAATCTTCGCACCGTACTCACACGAGATTCCGTCAAATCTCAGTTCTGCGTGTGTGACCTCCGGCTCATGAAAGCCTTCAACGATAATCTTTGCAGCGTGCTGCAACATCTCTTCAACGGTAAGATCTCGTTCAGATAGGTCGGCGATCTTGTACAGTATAATCTGCTCTTTAACGCGCTCGTCATAGTCGTGTAAAGCCTTGCGCAGTCGTTGTTCCGTGACGACAGTCTCCGTAACGTCGACGTCAAATCTGAAAACCTCAACTGTATCACTCGGAGTGACAACTCGCGTAAAACTTGATCGAAGGTGTCGCTCCGTGCCGTCAAGTAGTCGAATCCTACAAGGAAATGTGGACTGCTCTATCGTACCTAGAATGAGTGACTGTATAATCGGTTGAATAGTTTGAGCATCCGGGTCAACAGAGACCACTTCAAGTACATTCTTGCCCACAACTTGTTCTGCAGTCACACCGTAGATCTTTGAACATGCGTCATTCCAGAACCCGACTCTTCCCTCGGAATCGAGTGATTGTATTGCTATGTTTGTGACTCCACTAAAGACCGATATAAACTTTCGTTCATTAGCCTCTGTCGTCGCTTTTTGCTCCTTCTCCTGAGTTACATCAAGCACAACTGAGTCCCAGACAACGGTGCCGTCGTCAAGTTTTGTCGGCGTTCCAGTTCCACGGTGCCATCGTAAACCCAGCGTCGGGTGATGGTATCTCCATTCGTGTCGCCATTGAGACAGATTCTTGGCTGACTCCTCTATCGTCCGCATGTGTTCCTGGACATCGCGCGGATCATATCGATCCCAAACCTGCCTGTTATCCCACATAGCCTCCGTCGCTGAAACGCCCCATAGCGTAGCGGCCCCTTCACTCACAAAATAGAGTGAATCTGTGCCATCCGGAGAACGTCGATACTGGAACACCGCCCCAGGAATATTGTCAGCAATGGCTGCAAGTCGTATCCGTGCCTCTTCTGCTTCTCCTGGATCCAGGAATACGACATCAACAATCGTCCCTTCGGATGTTGGCCTGGCAAGCATATTCGCTACGTACCGACGATACGACTGTGACCGATCGTAAATTCTCGTTGTCGTCCTCTGACGAGCATCGAGATCAGCAGAATCTGATATCCATTTACGTATCGTAACGAGATCATCGTCATGCACTGATCGCCAAAAACAATTAGCGTCTTTCACGAGATCGTCTGGTAAACAACCAAAGATCTGTTGTGTCGACTCACTTGCATACAGAATCGAATAAGCACCGTGATGATCTCTCAGTAGGCGCATAAAGACACTGTCCAAGCAGCGCGCAATTGACTCGAATCTATCGATTGCTTCGTAGTCTGAAGAGACATCTTGTAGTGAACCATAGATACCAATGACGCGGTCATCTCTAATCTGTGGGTGACCCGTAATGCGCACCCATCTACTTGTACCACCAATCGTTCGACATCTCTTTACAATGTTAAATTCTGTTCTTTTGTGGATACAATCACTGATTCTCTGGGATACGTCGTGACGATGTTGGTCACCGAGCACGAACGACGACAATAGCCCCAGATCTGCCCAGCTTTTTGTTGTCAGATCCAGGATTGCTGCTGCACTTTCCGTCAGTACAATTCGTTGTGTTCGAACATCAAGAAGCCATCCACCTAAATGAACACTTGCTGATGCTTCTTGAAGTAGCCAGCGATTTCGTGCCTCGTTCGTCACATCTTTCAGGAGCGAGACAACAAAACACTCCTGTTCCGAGACAATAAACTTTAGGAGTGTGCCCTCAACATCAACCGAGGCACCGGCGACTGAACGAAACTCCCAGGTGAGAGTTGTCTCCGTTTCATTGTCGACAAAATTTTGATAGATACGAAGTGCATCGGCGTGGACGGCTGGGTCGAGTACTGTTGTAAATGACCTCCCGATGAGCTCATTTCGACGTAGTCCCAGCATTGTGCAATAAGCGTCATTTACCTCTACGTATCGTCCGAGCTGATCATTAACACAAGATGGCATCCGTCGACTGGTAACAATGGCTCGCACCTGCTCAAAAACTGCCTCTGTTCCGGGCCTATTCCTAGCACGATGATCTTGCTGCTCGTCTTTGGTATCGTTTACTGAACGATTCCTGACACCGGGACCACGCTTCATGGCACCTCCTCTCGTAATGGGCTGGAATATAGGAAATTCCCGTACGGAATACGTAGGAGGGAACGATGCAGTACCGTGTTGTAACACAATGGTAGAACATGGGAGATAGTGCCCGATTTGCCCCTTATCACTACAATCTGCAAATGACTACATTTGGTGATGACATACCTCACTCGTCGAACTGCTCTTCAGGCTATCGCAGCTACCGGCACATCGTTCATAGGTATTACTGAGGCCCTTGCTAACGCATTGTCTCTTGCTACTTCTGCGTCGAGCAATGACGACGAATTCTGGTTTACTGTTCGGCAGGCCTATGCCATCGATCCAACGATCGTGAATCTCAATAACGGTGGAGTCGCTCCATCACCACGATCAGTTCAGGATGCGCTTCGACGTGCAACGGAGCGCGCAAACGAGATACCTGCCTACGAAATGTGGCGGAATCAAGAGCCACAGATTGAAACGGTGAGGCAACGACTAGCGACGATGTTTGGTGTTGACCAAGAGGAAATCGCCATTACACGCAATGCCAGTGAAGCCCTCGAAACTGTCCAGTTGGGATATCGACTTCGCGAAGGCGATGAAGTCGTTACAACAACACAAGACTATCCTCGAATGTTAACCACGTGGGAACAGCGTGAACGGCGTGACGGCATTGTCGTTAAGCGCGTAAAGTATCCAACACCACTCGTAAACTCTGATGACTTCGTCGACGCCGTTGTTTCTGCATTCACTCCGCAGACGAAGGTAGTACACATTTCTCACATTGTCTTTCTCACCGGTCAAATTCTTCCGGTTCAGTCTATCTGTCGTATCGCAAGAGAACGAGGAATTCTTTCAATTGTTGATGGAGCCCATTCCTTTGCCCACATCCCCTTCCGTAGGGCGGACCTTGACTGCGATGTGTTTGCAACATCACTCCACAAGTGGCTCAGTGCGCCGATAGGGACAGGGATGCTCTATGTTCGGAAGGACCTTATTCCTTCTATTTGGCCCTTGATGGCTGCACCAAAGACTATGGACGCAGACATTCGCAAGTTTGAAGAGATTGGAACACATCCTGCTGCAGTTCACAACGCAATTGGTGATGCCATAACGTTTCATCAGACGATTGGCGCAGAGCGAAAGGCTATTCGTCTACGCGAACTCCATGCGGTTTGGACGGACAGACTTAGCGCCCATCCGTCCGTGCGCTTTCTTACTGACATTAAGCACGTAAACAATCAATGTGGCCTTCGGCTCGTACACATTGAAGGTACTGATCCCAATAAAGTTTCACAATGGTTACTCGACAAACATCGCATCTTCACGGTGGCCATCGTTCACGATGAGTTCAAAGGCCTGCGGGTTGCTCCAAATGTCTACACCACAAAAGACGAGATGGAACGGTTTTCCGAGGCGATGACGAACATCGCCGATGGCCACGTGCCGAGCGTGAAGATGTAGACTATGATGGTCGGAATGTTCCGTTCCGACTCTTCGGACGGGGTGGCTCTGCAGCATTTGGCATAAACACCTCATCGATTTCTTCTTGCAACGACTTCCTCTCGTGGAATCGATCTTGGTCTCGTACAAACGATGCGAGGATTTCCAGATGCCAAGGTGGCAAGAGAGTAACGTGCACACCATCGTCCCAAAAGAAACCATTTGTATCACCGCGCTTCTCTTGTTCACTTCGAATGAACTGAGAGGTTACATCGAGAAACCTTGGAATGAATGAACCAACGGACTCTTCCGCGGCAGCTGCAATCAGGACGTGAACATGATCCGGGCGGACATGAACAGCAGAGCAGGTGCAGCCTGCGATCACGGCTGTTGTATGAGCGAGATGTTCAATCTCACGACCAACAGCCTCTACGTCCAAAACTTGATTATCGCCTGGAATTGCGATCAGGTGGATGCCAATCATTGTGGCAGATCCCGTCATGTTTCGCTTCATGACCATAACTCTTTCCTTTGTGGTTATGTGAGGTAAACAGGGATTGAGCACTTGCTCACAATGACCATGTGGTAATACGGCATCAAAACGTGACAGTCCGTATGTTCGGGAACCTTTCTTTCTCACAGTTTTCCTTGTAGGAAATCCGGAGCACCGTTATGAACGTTGTACTAATTCACGGCTACAGTGCCAAGGCCGATGATCTCCGCCAGGGCCTTGGGAAACATCTCCTTGCTGCCAATTCTCGGAAGGGGGCAAAGGGGCTACCGAATCTCAAACTTTGGTATGCTGATTACAATTCTCTTGATAATCAGGCCTGTCTGGAAGACATGGCAGAGGGTATGCACCTGGAACTCAAACAACAGGGATTATTGAATGGCGGACCTCGTTCATTAAGCTTTGTTGTGCACAGCACGGGAGGACTCGTTGTGCGGCAATGGCTCAAGCAGTATGCATGGGCGGGGTCCCTTGACCTCTGCCGATCTATCGTCTTTCTTGCTCCGGCAAACTTCGGCTCACCACTCGCTCATAAAGCCAACTCTGTTCTTGGCAGAATTGCCAAAGGAAATCGCAGTGCTCAAGACTTTCTGGAAGTTGGCGAGCGAATCGTCAAAAGCCTCGAACTAGGGTCACCCAAACAGTGGGAACTAGCTCACTTTGATCTATTCGATCACAAGGGCACGATCTATCATCCGGATGGTATACATGCCTATGTCATCACGGGTACAAAACCGTATGGTGGACTTCGATCACTGATTAACGAGGAGGGTACGGACGGTACGATCGTCGTGAGTGGTGCTGGACTCAATTCACGGAAGTACGTGCTCGACTTTGTTCATGCCTCAAGTCGTGAACTTACAGCAGACTGGTTACAAACGGGTGCACTTCCATCAACACCATTTGCGACACACGGAGCATGTGATCATGGAACCGTATTAGACAATGCTGACGTCATCTCGCTGGTCTTGGACTCCTTACGCAGGCAGACGCCGGCAGAGTATCAAGCTGCGCATGCCGCCTATGACACCTTCAGCACATCGTTCCCGACGACGGAGGACGTGTATCAACAGTTTCATGTTTGTATGACTGATGACCGGAACATGGCCGTACATGACTTTCACATGCAGTTTAACGTATGGCATAGAAGTCACATTACGGTTGAGAAAAAGCACGGATGGTACTTTGCGAAGAAAAAGGTCTCTCAGGACGAGGAAGAACGTCGGCGAAGTGACGACCTCAACGAAATGTTACGATCGGAGTGTCACCCACACAGCGATGCACCTCATCACCGACGCTTTCTGGTTAACCAATCGAAGCTGAAGAAAATCGTAAAGAAGAAACGGGACGACGACTATGTTGTTAGCATCAATATACTGGCCTATAGTGGCGACAGTGAAATAGGCTACAACACGTCAGAGTTTAACGACCTTATGATATACGATCCCAAGGATCCAGGGGCTATATCGTTGTTTTATCCAAACACAACGACACTCATCGACATTCGAGTGGATCGTCACTCTCGATTGGTCACCGTAAGGCAGTAGCGACATGCGATTCGAGGTAACAAAACGAACAAGAATCTTTGCTCGGATTGGAGCCATCACCACACTTGCTGCCGTCCCATTCTCCTCACTAGGAGGCTTCGGGTCGGACACGCTGCGTTGGATCCTCACTGCAATTGGTGTAGTTCTAGGAGTCGTTGGATACATTCTGACGAGAACCGCTGGGACCCAATCGCAGCTAATCTCGGCGGAAATGAAATCGGACGAACTCGTCCTTACGTATATGTCACCGATATCTGACATCACTCGTGCGATCCCGATTGCAGACATTCGAGACATTCAGCTTCGTGATGATATCCGGAAGGACAGCATTTATGAACCTGACCTATCTCTCTCGATTATCGGACCTTGTATCGTCATCCGATACCGTGATCGCAAACGTAGGGTACTCTTTGCAGCTGCACCGATACCGATTACCACACCGTGGTTACGGGACTTTCTTGTCTACCTCCTAGAACACCATCAGCATACATTCTTTCACAACAAATTGCCATGCAGTCGAGACGACGTCAAGGCATGGATAGACGAACACTGTAGAAGCAGTGAGTCTTCCGATGTTGCTTTAGAGTTCCGTCAGCGTACACTCAACTCACTGATGCCATGACCTCAACAAAACGAATACTAGTCTTATCGGCTGGTGCTATAAGCTTCCTCCTGGTGGTAGGATTTGGGTTTTGGCAACTCTTTCATGAACGAGTTGAGACGGCAATTTCAACGGCCATTGACGACTACCTCCGAGGTCGTGTCGAAACGGAGGCCTTCCGACAGTCTGAAGGTCGACTACGCGTCGAGATTGGCAAACTCGACTATGGATTTTTCAGTGGTGAACTCACGATATCTCAAGCGACTGTACGGATATACGACTCGACGAAGCACGTACAGCTATCAATAGTGATTGACAGCACAAACGTCGTTGGACTTTATCCATGGGACATTCTCCGGGAGAATGGTTTATCGATTGGGTCTGTTGACGTGCATGGTGTTCGGGTTCGGAGGGTCGTTGATGAAACAATAGTCCCACTAAATCTCCGGGAGGATCCTCCCGGAGATTTGAGTACTTCAAAGTCCAAGGTAGTTCTCCGGGAGAACTCTCCCGGAGAATTGGATACACCAACGTCAAAAATGATTCTCCGGGAGAAACCTCCCGGAGAATCGGATCGAGAAAGACTGAAACTTCATGAGCAGAAAGCAGACTCATCCTCAGTACCGCTTCAATTACCACAGTTGCCTTCAGCCGATAGTATTCTTTCGGCATTGGCTGCAACGATCTTACCAACAGAAGTCGTACCCTTAAACATTGAACGAGTGTCAATTGATGCAATCTCATGGATTGACGTTCGGCGTTCCGACTCGGTTGAAACGTCTCGAATTGATGGAGGTAGGTTCACCATAACATCTATCGCAGTTGACACGGACACCACAACTCCCCTCATTGGGGACGTATCTGTTCATGTCGCGTCTCTTACAAGACTACTTCGCCCAGATACGTTTGTACATGCGGTGAACATTGGCCTCTCCTCTGAACAGTCAGACTCGTCACTTACATTTAGTCACGTACAATACATAGTCGACTCATTGATATCATATGAGGCGCGCGATGTTGCGTTTGCGTACAAACAACATCGGCTTACTGTTGGATCATTCCATATGCATCCAATTCATGATGATGTTGAACACATTCGTAGAATCCCGAGAGGTTCTGACAGAATCGAATTGTTTGGCAAACGCCTCGTGCTAGATGGTATTGACCTTACTTCATTGACACAGGGTACTGCAATTCATGCGGATGTGATTACAGTTGGAAGCGCAAGCATCGACATCCTGTCAGACAAACGCCCCAAAGAGCGAAGACTACGGCAACAGCCACCACCACAATTATGGCGACTCATTCGCCAGTTACCATTTAGACTTGAAGTTGGAGCTATACGAATGAGAGACGTTGGCATCAAGTATTCCGAATGGACAATATCTCCATTACAAACCGCAACACTCGTTTGGAGTAAGGGAGAATACACGATTACGGGAGTCACAACTGACACAACGTCATCAATTTTAGACGTACGTGGAACGACTCAGTTCTTGCGATCAGCATTGTTAGATGCGCATATAAGAATAGACCTCCGTCCACGTCGGCATGAGTTGACAGCTACGGGAACTGCAAAGAATCTCGACTGTCGTGATCTTAACACCTTTCTTATCGAGGCAGAGCGGATCCGAGTCACGTCTGGACATTGTTCAATTGCCACCTTTGACATAGCAGTGTCGGGTCGAACGAGTCGGGGTAGTGTTCATCCCGACTATACAGATCTCAATCTAGAACTTCTTCGAAAGGATAAGACGTCGGGATTGCTTAGCGGCATCGCCTCATTTCTTGCCAATTGGCTTGTTGTGCGAAATGACAATACCGGTTCTGAAGCACGTAGGGGGCTGACATCAATGAAGCTACCGCAGGATGCGGCATTGATGCAGACTATCTGGTTTCCTCTGAGGAAGGGAATTCTTGAAGTTGTGAAATAAACCAGATTACTTCTCATCACTTCTCCGACACTTCTCCGGGAGGATCCTCCAGGAGATTTAGATATGGTATGGGGCGAAG
>DDUR01000076.1 GCA_002344895.1 Ignavibacteria bacterium UBA2333 | reverse complement strand
TCTTGTGACCGGATCGTGCGGTACTGCGTCAACGCGTGACGTGACGGTATCGATTGATGCGACAACGTCGGCCGTCGACGATCAAAACAACGCATCCTTCCGGGTTAGCATCATGAACGGTGTTATCCACGTTGAACATGCGCCCGGACGTATTGACCGTATCGACTGTGTCGATGTCACCGGGCGACAACTCAGAGCAGACGACCTCCGTGTGTTCCGTGGACCGGCATTTGTTCTCGTGACACTCGCTGACGGGCGACAGCATCGACGGACCGTGGTGTTGCCATAACAACGCGACCTCTCTCCTTCCTTGCAACGGACCATTACCTTACGTATACTTGGTAGTGGTCCGTTTCGTTATACTCATCCTGGTCTTCGTCGTAGTGGCAACATCAGCCAGTACACAAACACCTGTACGATTTTATGGTGGAGAGGACGAGTGGGTAGCAGTAGATGTCTTTGCCGATCGATCGGTTGTCCTGACATGTAAGAACTATGAATCTCGTGTGATCTGCGGCGGATATCGACCTCAGCGTGTTAATCCACGCTACTCGGACGGAATCATACGCATCGGCACACCAGGGGAATACATTGAGACAGTCGTGATAGGTGGAACACGAGATGATACAGTAAAACTCGTCTATCCGTTGAGTAATGGGAAAATACTTATATATGGATCAACAAGATCTCCTGACCTTCCGGTTACAACTGATGCTCAACAACCTACGTATGGCGGAGGTCTTGATGCCTTTATCGCAGTTGTTGTGACGGGCACGATCACTTATTGCTCATACCTTGGAGGTACGGGAGACGACGAGATATCTTTTCGGACAGGCGCATTCTTTGGTGATCTGGTTGTTGGAAATACAACATCTTTTGAAAGTTCATGGACTGGTACAGGATTACTCGAACGGCAACGTAGTGCGGTGATGGGTTGGTATGCGACAGCTGATCAAGAGATTGTCCATCATGCATTCCCTGCATCACACGGGTCGTTATCAACGATAGCTTTTGGGATACAACCATATAGCTCAAGAGGTGTCTACATTAGTTACCTGCAAGTCTATGATAAAAGAATAGTTGGTTTGTTGTCCATTGATGTTCACCCGTCATTCCAACCCGATAGTATTCGATCATGGGCAACGCTAAGTTCCAGCGCACCTCTTCGGCCGTTACAACTGCGTGACAACTCTGCGAGTGTTCAGGTTGTGTGTATGGATGATACTCTTCGAATGTCGGTACGCACACCAGACTTTTCCATTTCCTGGGATTCGATTCATCGAACGCAGCCTCCAATCCTCTACTCAGTTCGTAGAGGGGCGTTGTCCAATAATATATTCAGGATAGACCCTATACCATTTGATACTCTTTTGTATACATCCACTGGACGTGTGGGAACAGATTCGACTGGTATTGACTGGTTTATTACTCCAGTAACAACAAATCGATTCCCCGTGCTAGGTAATGGGTCGCAAAGTTTTAACGGAAAGCCCACAACAAATCTGACTCGTGTTCTTGGAGACACCAACATTGTGAGTTCAACCTATCTCGATGAGATTACCGACGCTCATCTTGTAGCTGGATCGCGGAATGGTGTTGTGTTGACAGGAAGATCACATACACTCCTTCAACAACGTCGAGCTTCAGACGATACGATATCGTTTATCGGTGTGTACGATGAGCGTGTGATGACAACAACAACGCGTTCTGAAGACACCGTTGACGTTTGCCCCGGCGATACGATACATCTATCGTGGAATCAGCGTGGTGCAGATACATCGATTCGATGGGTAGTCCGTTTTGATGATGGACAGCGACCATATCCCGTAGATATCACAAAGCTAAAAGGTACTATCACCAGTGATACTTCTGTTCAGTTGCCATGGGAGTTGATCGACATCCAGAACATCGACACAACAAAACTCCAACTGCTACAGGTGCGAGCTGTATCGACAACGGGACACTCCATTGCGGTTTCGCCGTGGTTACGGCTTACACCAAAGGCACGCGCTACGGTTCGAACTTCTGTTGTAACGTCATGTTTTGGTGAGGCACGCCATGTACGACAGATACTTGATGGAGATACGTCCGTGGCAGAGCGAGGTACATGGACAAAGGACGGTCGGCCGCAAGAAACAGAGCACGTCCTACGTTTACTCCAAGGACTCACACGAGCTGATACAGGAAACTATAGTGTCCTCCTTGTTGATGACTGTGGACGAACCACCGGCCCACTCTCATTCAGAATTACCGTCGGTAGCCCTGGCCCCTTTCGCCCCATAACACATGACTCTATCATCGATGGTGGCGAGACGATCGTTTTAACTGTCCCAGATACTGATCCAACGTGGAGATATCGCTGGTTTGTGAATGGAACCGGAATTGTTGGTGCTACTGGGCCGACGCATACGATCTCTCCGGCACGAAAACTGGATACGGGAGCATATACCTGTATCATCATCACCGAAAAATGTGGATCGGTTGAGTCCGGGCCATTACACCTTCGGGATCGATCGACTGTATCTGTGCGTGAGGACGACGAACCGGATATGACGGTCACGATCTCCGAAGGTGAATTGCGGATGTATGGACGTGATGTCGACCAGATTATCGACGTGCAGTGTTTTGATCTGATAGGTAGGACTCTTCATAAGCAAGCACTCCTTGCGCATAAAGGACCGGTACTCGTCCGGATCACAATGAGGGACGGATCGATGCTGATGCGCCTGGTCGTCGCCTGACGTTCGAACTTCCGGACGCAGAATCCTGTTTTCCGACCGTTCTCCGGGAGAAGGTGCCGGGGACCTTTAGGCCCCCGGCACCTTGTAACGCACGCTAGCTCCGTGCAACTCGCGAATTCCGGACTAAAAAGGTCGTATATTCGTCCTCATCCCGATTCAAACCAGCACCATGGCAACCGAAACAACCGTTCTCGACGACGTCGTCGGAAGTGACTACAAGTGGGGATTTACCACAGACGTTGAACAAGAGACTCTCCCAAAAGGTCTCGATGAGAACGTTGTGCGGTTTATCAGTGCCAAAAAAGAAGAGCCCGAATGGATGCTCGAGTGGCGCCTAAAGGCCTTCCGCCGCTGGCAGGCGATGAAGGAACCCACATGGGCGAATGTTGTTTATCCAAAAATCGATTTCCAGGATATTATCTATTGGGCTGCTCCAAAGCCGAAGAAGGAGTTGTCGTCTCTCGATGAAGTCGACCCAGAGTTGTTAGCAACGTTCGAAAAGCTCGGTATCCCTCTGAATGAACAGAAGGTCCTCGCCGGTGTTGCCGTTGATGCTGTCTTTGATTCCGTCAGCGTAAAGACAACCTTCCAGAAAGCACTCGCTGATAAGGGCGTCATCTTTTGTCCGATCAGCGAAGCGATTCGCACACATCCCGAACTGGTACAGAAGTATATCGGTAGTGTTGTCCCACCAACTGATAACTACTACGCTGCTCTCAACAGCGCAGTCTTTAGTGATGGGTCCTTCGTCTACATCCCGAAGGGTGTGCGTTGTCCGATGGAACTCAGTACGTATTTCCGCATCAACGCCCGGAATACCGGACAGTTTGAACGGACACTAATTATCGCCGAAGAGGGCTCCTACGTGAGTTACCTTGAGGGTTGTACAGCTCCACAGCGTGATGAACATCAGCTGCACGCAGCTGTTGTGGAACTCGTCGCCATGGCTGATGCCGAGATCAAGTACAGTACGGTTCAGAACTGGTATCCCGGCGACAAGGATGGTAAGGGTGGTATCTACAATTTTGTGACAAAAAGGGGGCTCTGCGAAGGGGCTCGATCAAAGATTTCCTGGACACAGGTTGAAACCGGATCGGCCATCACATGGAAGTATCCAAGTGTTATACTCAAGGGTGAGTCGTCCGTCGGTGAGTTCTACAGCGTTGCCGTGACGAATAATCACCAACAAGCAGATACTGGTACGAAGATGTATCACCTTGGCCGCAATACTCGCTCACGAATTGTGAGTAAGGGTATCTCGGCAGGTATGTCGCAGAATTCGTATCGCGGACTTGTGAACGTTGGACGGAATGCCGTAAACGCGCGCAACTTTTCCCAATGTGATTCCCTACTCATCGGTGACACGTGTGGAGCGCACACGTTCCCATATCTCGAAGTCAGTCATCCCTCGGCAACCGTCGAACACGAAGCCACAACGTCGAAGATTGGTGAAGACATCCTCTTCTACTGTAATCAACGTGGCATCGGAACAGAAGAAGCTGTAGCACTCATCGTGAATGGATACGTTCGCGATGTGATTAATCAGCTTCCGATGGAGTTTGCGGTAGAAGCTCAAAAACTGCTCGCCATTTCCCTCGAAGGTTCTGTCGGATAGGGTTACCCCGTCCGATACTTTTTACGAAGTCCACACCATGAAGCCAATTCTCACAATTGATAATCTCCGAGCTGGTATTGAAGGACGTGAAATCCTCAAGGGGATATCGCTGACCGTCAATGCTGGTGAAGTTCATGCCATCATGGGTCCGAACGGATCTGGAAAGTCAACTCTTGCAAGTGTTCTTGCAGGACGTGAAGACTATGCCGTGATTGATGGCAGTGTCCGATTTGCCGAAGCAGATCTTCTCGAGATGTCTCCTGAAGATCGTTCGCGCGAGGGACTCTTCCTTGCTTTCCAGTATCCAGTTGAGATTCCCGGCGTTTCGACGGCAAACTTTCTGAAGACAGCTGTTTCTGAACATCGGAAACATCGTGGTCTGCCACCTCTCGACCCCGGATCGTTCCTGAAGCTCATGCGCGAGAAGATGGCCCTCGTCGAGATGGATCCATCCTTCCTGCAGCGTTCGCTGAATGAAGGGTTCTCCGGTGGTGAGAAAAAACGTAATGAAGTTTTCCAGATGGCCATGCTTGAACCAAAGCTGGCTGTTCTTGATGAGACAGATTCCGGCCTTGATATCGACGCACTTCGTATTGTGGCAGATGGTGTGAATGCTCTTCGATCGTCAGAGAATGCCTTCCTCGTTATCACGCACTATCAACGGTTGTTGAACTACATCGTTCCCGACGTTGTACATGTACTCGTTGATGGACGTATCGTAAAGAGTGGCGGGAAGGAACTCGCTCTTGAACTCGAAGAACGTGGATACGACTGGATCCGCAACGAATCTTCCGTGGGGGCCTAATGGTAGCCGAAGACTTTGTCGGTACCGTACGGTCGTACGTTGAATCAACGGACGTTGAACCGCTCCGTCGTGAAGAGTATGCTGTCTTCGAACGTCTCGGTCTACCAACGGTGCGTCATGAAGAGTGGAAGTACACAAACCTTCTGCCGCGTTTAACGCCTGCATTGCAGATACCAACGTCTACATCACATGCAGAAGTTGACGAAACAATACGACAGGCAACAGAACGATTCGGATTTACAGCGCACCAGATTGTACTTGTTAACGGTGTGCTCGCGCCATCGTTATCATCGCTTCCTGACGGTGTTACTGTTGTTCCGTCGTTAACCTCAGCTTCACCACGTGATGCAGAACTCATTCACGCTGCCAGTGCGTCACGTTCACAAGATCACGCAATTGCTGCTCTTGGCGCTGCCCTGGCTCCCAATGTTGTTGTGGTCCGCGTTGCCAAGGACACGGCGCTTACGATGCCCCTTCACGTTGTGCGCGTTATCGACGCGCGCAACGGAGCCCCTTTAACGTCGACACGTATGGTTGTTGATGTTGAAGAGTTTGCCAGTGTTGACATTATCGATACCGTAACAACCATCGGTGAGTCGGCAACGTTTTCACCGAATGTTCTCGACATCACGGTGCATCCTGAGGCCAAGGCCTCGTGGACACTCGTTGTTGACGATACGCAGGCATCGGCGAACATCTCATACGCGACTGCACACGTCCACCGTTCGGCTGTCTTTACGTCGAATACCTTTTGCCTCGGTGGTGGATTTGTTCGGAATGACCTTGTAATCCGACTTGTTGGACAGCAGGCAGAGGCATATCTGAATGGATTGAGTGTGTTACACGACGCGGAGTTTGCCGACAATCATACCGTTGTGGATCACGCTGTTCCACACTGCCATAGTGATGAGCTCTATAAGGGCGTCTATGATGGCACATCAACAGGCGTGTTTAACGGAAAGATCTTTGTTCGTAAGGACGCACAAAAAACACTTGCCTATCAGAGTAATCGCTCCCTGCTGCTGTCTTCTGGTGCTAACATCAACGCAAAACCACAGCTGGAGATCTTTGCCGACGATGTGAAGTGTTCCCATGGAGCAACGATGGGTCAGCTTGACGATGAAGCGATGTTCTACCTCCGCTCGCGTGGAATTGGTGAGAATGACGCTCGTGCTATCCTGACCTATGCCTTTGCTGCCGACATTATTGAACGCGTGTCGAATGCAGAGGTGCGCACGTACCTTACTGCTCGACTTGCAGAGCGACTCGGATCGGAAATGCTATCGGCGTGACAAACGAAACAACGATATCAACGGGATTTGATGTTGACGCCATCCGTCAGCAGTTCCCGATTCTCCGACAGCCCGTACACGGTGACCGTCCGTTGATCTACCTTGATTCAGCGGCAACATCGCAGAAACCACAGGTAGTCATTGACTCCCTTGTTGACTACTACACAACAAAGAACGCCAACGTACACCGAAGCGCACATTACCTGAGCGCAGCTGCTACGAATGTCTATGAGGACGCGCGGAAAACAGTTGCTGCATTTATTGGTGCCGAGTCTCCGGAATGTATTGTCTTCACAAAGGGTACAACAGAGGCCATTAACCTTGTTGCGAATACCTGGGGACAGGCAAACATTGGTAAGGGTGATGCCATCATCGTAACGGGTATGGAACATCATGCCAACATTGTTCCGTGGCAAATGCTCTGTGAACGTGTTGGTGCCGAACTCCGGCTGTTACCTGTCGAAAACGACGGCACACTCGCTCTGTCGTTCTGGGACCCACTCGTTGAAGATGGGAAGGTAAAACTTCTTGCCATCACCCATGTTTCGAATACACTTGGTACAATCAATCCTGTTGCTGCACTTGCCGCACGTGCCCGCAAACGTGGTATTGTGACGGTTGTTGATGGCGCACAGGCCGTTGCCCACGTTGATGTGAACATGGACTTACTCGGCTGCGACTTCTATGCCTTTGGAGCACATAAAGTATATGGCCCCACCGGTATTGGTGTGTTGTATGGCCGACGAGAACTACTTGAATCTATGCCTCCCTGGCAGGGTGGGGGAGCGATGATCTCCTCCGTAACGTGGGAAAAGACAACGTATAACGATGTGCCAATTCGGTTTGAAGCTGGCACTCCACACATTGAGGGTGCGGCTGGATTTGCTGCTGCCCTTCGCTGGTTTGTTGATCTTGATCACAAGGCATTACGACGTCATGAACAAGAAATCCTTCGTCACATGGTGGACGTGATATCACAGATCGACGGCGTTCGGTTTATTGGTACGGCACCTGTACGTACAGCCGTTGTCAGCTTTGTTGTTGACGGCATCCATGCCAGCGATCTCGGCACGTTACTCGATCAACATGGTATTGCTGTACGTACCGGACATCACTGCACGATGCCCTTACTGGAGCGGTTTGGCGTACCGTCAACTGTTCGTGCCAGTGTGGCATGTCATACAACACATGAAGAAGTTGAAGCCTTTGGTGTGGCCTTACAACATGCAGTGAGGATGTTGCGATGACAACAAAGGACGTCCTCAACGAACTGGAATCTGACTTCGCCATGTTGCCAACGTGGGAAGATCGGTATCAGTACATCATCGATCTTGGTAAAGCGCTACCAGCCCTTCCTGAGGATGACAGAAAAGACGAAAACCTTGTTCGCGGCTGTCAATCCCGTGTCTGGCTTGTTCCAAGTATCGTTGATGGCAAGATCAGACTCCGTGCTGATAGTGATGCTATCATTGTACGCGGACTCGTGGCCCTTGTTCTGAAGGTCTACGACAATCGTACACCTGAGGACATTCTATCTTCACCAGTATCCGAGTTCGATCGTCTTGGTCTGCTTCAACACCTTTCTCCAAACCGCGCCAACGGTCTGGCGAGTATGGTGTCCAACATAGCTCGTGTAGCAGAGATAGCACGAGCGGCAGAAGTACATCGTACGACTTCAGTACCTGCATCGGACGGATCGATATCTACCGGGTCAACGACGGCAACAACAACGACGACAACAACGACGACAACGCCTGCGCCATCAACATCTTCTGACGCACAATATCCATTACCCACGCGGGATGCGATTATTGACGCGTTAAAGACGGTCTATGACCCTGAGATACCAATTGATATTTACGATCTCGGACTCATTTACGAGGTTCGTGTATCAACGGATGGTACGGTTCACATCCTGATGACGCTAACAACTCCAAACTGTCCGTCGGCCCAACAGCTTCCAAGTGAAGTTGAACAGGCGGCCCGCAGTGTACCTGGTGTCATCGACGTCACCGTCGAGATCACGTTTGATCCACCGTGGGATAAAACGATGATGAGCGAATCGGCACTCTTCCAGATCGGACTTTTCTAACGCACGCATACCTCAATCACACACACGACGTCAGCACACCACACAGGCATGTCCGTCCAGTTCTTCCCCCTCACCATTCGCGATATTCAGCGTCAAACCGATGATGCAATTGCCATCACGTTTGACGTTGCTGAAGACCTGCGTCCGGTGTTTAATTACAAACAAGGCCAATACCTCACAATCCGCCTGGATGTGGATGGTGTAAGTCATCGACGAAACTATTCACTCTGTTCCAGTCCGTATTGGGATGAGCCACTCACCATTGCCGTAAAGAAGGTCGGTGACGGTGTCGTTTCTTCGTGGTTGTTACACAATGCAAAACCCGGTGACGTTATTGAGGCCTACCCTCCAATGGGCAACTTCACGAAGGAGTTACGTCCGGATCAGGCACGTCATTACGTTCTTTTTGGAGGCGGCAGTGGTATCACACCGCTGTACAGCATACTCAAGAGTATCCTGCGTGTTGAGCCAGATAGTGTTGTCACGTTGATCTATGCAAATCGCACACGTGATGCCGTAATCTTCCGTGCAGAACTCGAAGCACTCGTCAACAGCCACCCCGGTAAACTCCGTCTTGTACATTTTGTTGAAGAAGGGGCAGAAGGGGCTGATCGACAGGGAAGAATGGATGAGGACATGGTAGCAGCCGTACTCAATGAGTGGGTTCCCGTCCTTGACACTGCAGACTTCTTTGTATGCGGCCCAACACCAATGATGGACAACGTTATCAACGTACTCCATCGTAAGGGTGTAAACGACCGACACATTCATCGCGAATACTTCACACTTGATCGAAACGGTATGAATCCAGAAATGGCGGCCGACAACACGGCGGCTACGGACGACATCGTACGCAGAACCGTTCGCATTCGCCTCTATGGCAGCGAACATTCGTTCGATGTTGATCCTGATGAATCCATTCTTATGGCTGCGCAGAAGGCAGATCTCGATCCGCCATATGCATGTCAGATCGGCGCTTGCTGCACATGCCGTGCACGCCTGATCTCAGGCAAGGTCAAAATGGACGAACGCGAAGCTCTCTCTGATGATGAAATTGCTGAGGGATACATTCTTACCTGTCAGTCACATCCTCTTACAGATGATGTTGTGGCTGACTATGATCAGTAGGGATGTTGTAACACAATGCTGAAACTTTCAAAACGAGTGGAGTACGGACTTCTCGCTGTACAAGAAATGGCGCGAAGCAGAGATACCGTTGTGTCCGCCAAGGATCTCGCAACGAAATTCTCTATTTCCTTTACCCTCTTGTCGAAGGTCTTACAGCAGCTTGTCCACGCTGGATATGTACGTGCCTATCGCGGTACACGCGGTGGATATGCTCTGAACGTTGAAGCTCACACACTCACAGTAGCAAACGTCATCGAAGCTATCGAAGGTCGTACAGCCGCCATTGTCGACTGTCAGGACGTTGGTGAACACGACTGTTCCGTTTCTTCTTGCTGTACCATTCGCGAACCTCTCGCAGTTTTGCGTGATCGTATCGCTGATACATTCTCCTCTATGACTGTGGCAGAACTCGTTCAACCACAAGTTCTACCACACGTTCAAACCGTTCAACTCGTCATCTAGCACCGCAACATTTTTCGGAGTGACCGCCATGGCAGTCGCAATTTTGGGCGAGGAAGCCCTCAGTATCCCAACCGGTATTTCCGGAACGGATGAAAACGATAACATCAGCATTACGCACAAGGCTATTGCCGAAGTACGTAAGATCAAGGAGCAGAATAGCATCCCTGAGGACTACGGACTTCGACTCGGCGTGAAGGGTGGTGGCTGCAGTGGTATGTCCTATACCCTCGGCTTTGACGCAGCGCAGCGTGATAACGACCTCGTTCTCGATGCCGATGGTGTAAAGGTCTACATCGATGCAAAGTCGATGTTCTACCTTATGGGTGTCACTCTTGACTTCAGCGATGGACTCATGGGTCGCGGATTTACATTTAATAATCCGAACGCAAGCAAGACTTGTGGCTGCGGCTCGTCCTTCGGCGTCTGATACCGATAGGTAGCCCAGCTCTGCACAGCACAATCTCAGAACACAACCTTTTTCCAAGGAACCACCATGGCCTACGAATGGAAGTTTAATGCACGTCCATACTCCGATGACGAGGCAAAAGAACTTTTGAAGGACGTTGTTTCTCCTGAAACATCAGACTGGCACTACAACACACATCATAAGGGTTACGTAACCTTTTTGAATAAGATTGAAGCCGCGCTTCCAAATGCCGACAAGGCAGCAGCCAATGGCAACTGGAGCGACTTCGGAGAACTCAAACGACGTCTTACATGGAATCATGCTGGTACCGTGCTGCATGACGTCTATTGGGAAGTACTTGGCGGTGATGGTGATCCATCCAAGGCCCCAACACTCCTTGCTGCGATCGAAGCTGAATATGGAAGTTTTGATGCATGGAAGGCTGACTTTACGGCTACGGCGACAGCAGCAAAGCTCTCCGGCTGGGGTGTGCTCTGCATTGATAGCCTGTACTCAGGGCGATTATTAAATGTCCTCGTTGACGAACATCACTACGGCGCTATCTGGGGTGGATTACCCTTGATTGCCTGTGACGTTTTTGAACACGCCTACTATCACAAGGATGGTCCAGGTCGTGTAAAGTACATCCAGAACTTCCTCGCGAATCTCCATTGGGGCCGCATCGAAGAACGTTTTAAAAAGTTCTCACGCTAACTCGTTCTCCATGCTCGGACTCTTTCCTCTGAATCTCGTTGTCTTCCCTGGTGTGCGACTTGCGTTGCACATCTTTGAGCCGCGTTATCGTACACTCATTGGACAATGTGTTGAGTCGGGAATGGAGTTCGGCATTAACCTTGTTGAACAAGGCCATCTTCATCCCGTCGGCTGTACGGCGCGTGTTGTCGAAGTCACGCAGACGTATGCCGACGGGAGGATGGATATCATCATCGAAGGAACTCGACGGTATCGGCTTCTGGCCATACGGGATGATGAACGTCCATATGCCGTTGGTGACGTTGAAGCCTACGATGATTATGAGGGTCCAGTAGACACGATGCTTGCCGGACGTTGTGGCGAGTTGTATAATCAAATAGTTGATCTTGTCTATGGCGAAGGCGGACCGCGTATGACGCCAACCATGCTTGCCGCAGACACTCCATCATGGCTTATGGCACCGAAGTCTGGCCTAAGTCTTGATCAAAAGCAGAAGTTTCTCGAGATCCTCTCGGAAAACGGCCGGCTTGAATTCCTCTTTGAACACCTTTCAGAAATCGTGCCCACCGTTCGCCAGGCCGAAGCCGTACAACGCATCGTTCAGGGTGACGGATACCTTCCGCCAAACGATGTATAGTCCCGGTCTCCACCAACGTAGTACCTACAAGCTGATTGATAGCTTGTTGTCGCACGATTTTCGCCGTCCGCTCGATCTCTTAATCTCCCTCGTTCACGACATCGTCGAATCGTCAAACTTCGAGATGACGGGAGGGCGTGTATGGGAGCTCGACGTCGAAACTGATACGTATGTGTTGCGGCATCAGGAAGGTGAGATGGAATTCCTTGACATGGGAACACGAAGACATGTGGACGACTTCCCGGCCATGGTTGAACTGGCAACAAAACGTACGCTTGTTACACGAGTTGATGATGAGCGTGGTTCACGAGGTTATTCGTTAACGGGTGTGGGTGATCTGGTGAAGCGCGGAGCGCGCCCCTTGTACCCCTTTGCCATCGCCTTTACAACCCATGACTACTCAGAAGAGTTTGCCGAAACGATGATCGTTGTCGGCAGTGCAGCCACCACGGCTTTGAGGAACCTTCATGCACGTCAACGTGAGCATCGGTTAAACAAGGACCTCGATCAGGCATGGGAACTGCAGCGAGGATTGGTACCGGATCATTCAACAACATTTGGAGATTATGACATCTACGGAGTGTCGTTACCAGAGAGTGTTGTTGGTGGTGACTACTTTGATTATTTGCATCCAAGTGATGATGATAACGACCGACTAGGGCTCGTAGTCAGCGATGCAGCCAGTAAGGGCCTGCCTGCAGCCGTGCAAGCGCTCTTTGTGAGTGGTGCACTACGTATGGCAATCTCCTTCCAAACTCGGATAACATCACTTATTCAACGATTAAACTGGCTGATTTACGACACATTCCCGAATGAGCGATTTGTCTCGTTGTGTTACTGTGAGCTCACAACAAGTGCAAATGGACTCGTTCTCTACGCCAATGCTGGTCACTGTCCGCCGATTCACTACATAGCGGCAACGGGTGACACGGAACTCCTGTTGCCTACGGGCGGAATTCTTGGAATCATTGAAGAACAGCACTTTGGTGTTGAGAACATCAACATGCGTCCCGGTGATCTGCTCGTCCTCTATACGGATGGTATCACCGAGGCCCAGGACCGAGCGGGTAAACTCTACGGTGAGGAGCGGTTAAAGGAGATTATCAGCCGTCACCATGATGAATCACCGGGTGATCTTGTGAGGCGTGTGCTGGACGACGTCCAGAAGTTCTCGACGGGTGGTGCGTATAGTGACGACAAGACGATCATTGTTGTCCGCCGACGTCCCGCGGCGCATTAACAACCTGCATAGCCCTATCGGGCCCATCCTTCACGATACGATCCAGTGCCTGTACGGCATCGGCAATCATACCATCTCGGCCGACTTCTTCGAAAGGGGCAAAGGGGCTTAAGACGTAGTCAACGAGCTGGCCTGGCCCAAAATTCCGGTCGATACCACACCTCAAACGCCAGAAGTTCGGAGAACCAAGCTCCTCGATGAGTGACGTAATTCCATTGTGACCACCATCACTACCACCCGGGCGCAGGTGGATCTTGCCGACAGGGAAGTTGTATTCGTCGACGATAGCGACAATGGAGGCAGGCTTCAGACCCAGCATGGCGGCGAGTTTACGGACAGCTCTGCCGGAGTCATTCATGTACGTTAGCGGCTTGGCCAAAAAGACAGATTTGCCGGCATAGCGGAATTCTGCTTCTTCCCAAAGAGAGGATGGACTCGACCAGGTAACACCATGTCGACGAGCAAATTCATCGATGACGAGCCATCCGATGTTATGCCTCGTTCGTAGGTATCGGTCACCGGGATTACCGAGGCCGACAATGAGGTACGTGTAGTTCATGTGGAAAACTTGACTCGCCTACGTGGATTTACGTATCTTGCAGTCGACAGGAGGCCCGACTATGCCGAGCTTTTGCAGAAGAACGGCAAACTTTTGCGCGGATTTACGTACCAAAGATTGGCATGTAAACGCCGCAACCCTTTGCCCCTCAACGGATTGGGCAAATTTACGTATTCTTCGGCGATCACCGGTCGGCGAAGTTTGCGAGGTATTTCGGTACATGCCTCGGACCGAAGTACGGGTAAAACTCAGAGGCACGGGCGACATTTCTGCATGACGGTTGGTACCGCAGCACACAACATCCGTCAGACACTTTTCGTAATCGTCGCGCTTGTCGTGACGGTGGGGGCTGCCTTCGGGCAGGACAACGTCGGTATAGGTACAGCAACACCGGATCCTTCGGCGCTGCTTGATCTGACCAGCACTTCGAAGGGTCTGTTAACGCCACGCATGACAACGGCACAACGTGATGCCATTGTCCTGCCGGCGACTGGCCTTCTAGTGTATAACACCTCGGAAGGTTCCTATCAGTACAACTTTGGGACACCATCTGCACCGCAGTGGGTGACCCTTCTTTTTATTGGTACAAACGGCGGTAATGCCAATCGATATTTCTGGAGTTTGTTTGGTAACGACACGGTCGACGCCAACATTAACTTCCTCGGCACTCGTGTTCCCGTACCGTTAGTCGTAAAAACCGATAATATCACGCGCTTAACCGTTGCGGCCACCGGTGAGGTTTCCACCGAAAAGATGCTCACGGTGAAGACCGAAGGTTTAAACCTTGGCGGTACAACGACACCGCTGTTGTTTGACCTTGCGCCTGGTGCTGCCGGTCAACTTCCGATTTCGTCAGGTCCTGGTGCAACACCACGTTGGTACACCGGTATCACGGCAACCGATACGATGCTTCGTATCACTGCGCCATCGAGGTTTACCGAGTTATCGATCTTCGACCTTTTACCACGACTCCCACTCGTCTATGGTCACATCCTCGTAGGCGATTCGAGTGATGTTGCCGTTCCGCTGTCACCAGGTACAAACGAATCGTTGCTGCTCATTCGGAATGGACGTCCAACATGGGTCCGTCAGGAAGAAGCATCGTATTGGTCGTTAAGCGGTAATGCTGGAATTCCTGCGTCGGCATATTTGGGAACAACGGACGCAAACGACCTTCGTTTGGCAACCAACGGTCAGCTTCGGTTAACGGTAACGCAGACCGGTGATGTTCGCATTGAATCTCTGGCAGGCACACCAGCGAACACCGTACCGAATCTTGGTGACGGTGTTGTTGTTGCCGATGCATCGGGCACGTTGTTTAAGCGTGACCTAACGTCAATCCTCCGTCTGCCACAACATCACTTGTATGTCGGTGATAGTTCTGGTGTCGCTGCTCCGTTTGCACCAGGTGCCGATTCAACGTTCCTCGGAATCTTTAACGGCGCTCCAACATGGTTCAGCCTGAGTAGCCTTCTGTCTGAGAAGGCCTGGATTCAGGGTGGTAATACCAATCCGATCAGCACGGTCTTTGGCAACATGACACCTGGTGGCGAGGTGGACATGCGCGCCAACGGCCAGACACAGATGCGACTGAACGGTGCGACCAATGCTGTAGATGTTGTAACGGATCTGAACCTCGATGGAGATTCAACACGACTCCTAGCTGACGGCCAACCGGGTGCGATGGGGAATCCGCTCGTCTCACAAGGCCCATCGTTAACACCTCGGTGGTCAACAGGCATGGTGATAACGGATACAAACGTTACCATCACGGCCAACACGTTTGACGTTAACAGCACAACAACAAATCTCAACTCGGCAACAACAAACGTTACGAGTGCTGTCACAAACTTTAACGACTACGTTCTGTTCCGTGACAGTGTACGATTTGACCTGTTGCCAGACATGCCGTTAAACTATGGTCACCTACTTGTTGGTGACTCTAACGACAGAGCTGTCCCACTTCCACCGGGCATCAACGAATCAATCTTCCTGATTCGTAACGGACGTCCAACATGGGTTCGTTCAGAAGAAGCATCGTATTGGTCGTTAAGCGGTAATGCTGGAATTCCTGCGTCGGCATATCTGGGAACAACGGACGCAAACGACCTTCGTTTGGCAACCAACGGTCAGCTTCGGTTAACGGTAACGCAGACCGGTGATGTTCGCATTGAATCCCTGGCAGGCACACCGGCAACAACGGTACCGAATCTTGGTGACGGTGTTGTTGTTGCCGATGCATCTGGTACGTTGTTTAAGCGTGACCTAACGTCAATCCTTCGTCTGCCACAACATCACTTGTATGTCGGTGATAGTTCTGGTGTCGCTGCTCCGTTTGCACCGGGTGCCGATTCAACGTTCCTCGGAATCTTTAACGGCGCTCCAACATGGTTCAGCCTGAGCAGCCTTCTATCTGAGAAGGCCTGGATTCAGGGTGGTAATACCAATCCGATCAGCACAGTCTTTGGCAACATGACTCCTGGTGGTGAGGTGGACATGCGCGCCAACGGTCAGACACAGATGCGACTGAACGGTGCGACCAATGCCGTAGATGTTGTAACGGATCTGAACCTTGATGGTGATTCCACACGACTGCTCGCAGATGGTCAACCGGGTGCGATGGGGAATCCACTCGTCTCACAAGGCCCGTCGTTAACACCTCGGTGGTCAACAGGTATGGTCATAACGGATACAAACGTTACGATCACGGCCAACACGTTTGACGTTAACAGCACAACAACAAATCTCAACTCGGCAACAACAAACGTTACGAGTGCTGTCACAAACTTTAACGACTACGTTCTGTTCCGTGACAGTGTACGATTTGATCTGCTGCCGGACATGCCGTTAAACTACGGTCACCTACTTGTTGGTGACTCTAACGACAGAGCTGTACCACTTCCTCCGGGCATCAACGAATCAATCTTCCTGATTCGGAACGGAACCCCAACGTGGGTCCGACCAGAAGAAGCATCATATTGGTCACTCAGCGGTAACGCTGGTGTTCCAGCGTCGGCCTACCTCGGAACAACGGATGCGAATGACCTTCGTATCGCGACCAACGGTCAGCTCAGGATGACCGTTACGCAAACGGGCGACGTTCGCATTGAGTCGCTTTCTGGAGCACCGGCCAACATCGCACCGAATCTTGGTGACGGTGTTGTAATAGCCGACGCCTCTGGGTCGCTCTTTAAACGCGATCTCACGTCGATTCTGCAGTTACCACAGTATCACCTCTACATGGGTGATAGTAACAACGTTGCTGCACCATTTGCTCCAGGAGCAGACTCAACATTTTTAGGAATCTTTAACGGTCAACCTACTTGGTATGACCTTGGAGATCTGCTGAGTAAGAAGGCGTGGATCGTTGGCGGTAATACCGATCCAGATTCACCGATTTTCGGAAATCTTGCCACAACAGGCGTAGTCGACCTCAACATCTACGCTGGCGGTCAGGCTCGTATCAACATCGCCGGTGCAACTGGTAACATCAACGTCCCAGGCTTAGCAGGCACAGCAGCACCAGCACCAATTGCAGCTGGTGACGGCTTTGTGATTGCCGACATTGGTGGCACGCTCGTGAAGCGTGATGTCAACGATCTCTTCGCCAACATCCCGCTGCAGCAGAACCACATCTTTGTTGGTAATGCCAGTAACGTTGCTGCGCAAGTACCACCAGGTGCAGATTCAACGATCCTTGCTGTTATCGGTGGCACACCAACATGGACCGACATCGACGATCTGCTCGACTCACGTGCATGGCTTGTTGGTGGTAACACCGCACCACCAAGTCCGATTATCGGTAACCGTGCAACAACGGGTGTTGTTGACCTTAACATCTACGCTGGCGGTCAGGCTCGTATTAACATCGCAGGCGCAACGGGTAACATCAACGTCCCAGGCTTAGCAGGCACAGCAGCACCAGCACCAATTGCAGCTGGTGACGGCTTTGTGATTGCCGACATCGGTGGTACGTTGGTGAAGCGTGATGTTAACGACCTCTTCGCCAACATCCCACTGCAGCAGAATCACATCTTTGTTGGGAATGCAAGTAATGTTGCTGCGCAAGTTCCACCGGGTGCTGACTCAACAATCCTTGCTGTCATTGGTGGCACACCAACATGGACAGACATCGATGATCTGCTCGACTCACGAGCATGGCTTGTAGGTGGTAACACTGCTCCACCGAGTCCGATTATCGGTAACCGCGCCACAACGGGTGTTGTTGATCTTAACATCTACGCCGGTGGTCAGGCACGTATTAACATCGCCGGTGCCACGGGTAACATCAACGTCCCAGGTTTAGCAGGCACAGCAGCCCCAGCACCTATTGCAGCTGGTGACGGCTTTGTCATTGCTGACATTGGCGGCACGTTGGTGAAACGTGATGTTAACGACCTGTTCGCCAACATCCCGCTGCAGCAGAACCACATCTTTGTTGGTAATGCCAGTAACGTCGCGGCACAGGTACCACCTGGTGCAGATTCGACAATCCTTGCAGTGATTGGCGGCACACCAACATGGACCGACATCGACGATCTGCTCGACTCACGTGCATGGCTTGTTGGTGGTAACACAGCTCCACCAAGTCCAATTATCGGTAACCGTGCCACAACGGGTGTTGTTGACCTCAACATCTACGCTGGCGGTCAAGCACGTATCAACATCGCCGGTGCAACGGGCAACATCAACGTTCCAGGCTTAGCAGGCACAGCAGCCCCTGCGCCAATTGCAGCTGGTGACGGCTTTGTGATTGCCGACATCGGTGGCACGTTGGTGAAGCGCGATGTCAACGACCTGTTTGCCAACATCCCGCTGCAGCAGAACCACATCTTTGTTGGGAATGCCAGTAACGTCGCCGCGCAAGTACCACCGGGTGCTGACTCAACAATCCTTGCTGTCATTGGTGGCACACCAACATGGACAGACATCGACGATCTGCTCGACTCACGTGCATGGCTTGTTGGCGGTAACACCGCACCACCGAGTCCGATTATCGGTAACCGCGCAACAACGGGTGTTGTTGACCTTAACATCTACGCTGGCGGTCAAGCACGTATCAACATCGCAGGCGCAACGGGCAACATCAACGTCCCTGGTTTAGCAGGCACAGCAGCACCAGCACCAATTGCAGCTGGTGACGGCTTTGTGATCGCCGACATCGGTGGCACACTTGTGAAGCGCGATGTTAACGATCTCTTCGCCAATATCCCACTTCAACAGAATCACATCTTTGTTGGGAATGCAAGCAATGTTGCTGCGCAAGTTCCTCCTGGAGCTGACTCGACAATCCTTGCTGTTATCGGTGGTACACCAACGTGGACCGACATTGACGATCTACTTGATTCACGTGCATGGCTTGTTGGTGGTAACACCGCTCCACCGAGTCCGATTATCGGTAACCGCGCCACAACAGGTGTTGTTGACCTCAACATCTACGCCGGCGGTCAAGCACGTATTAACATCGCCGGTGCAACAGGCAACATCAACGTTCCTGGTTTAGCCGGCACAGCAGCACCAGCACCTATTGCAGCTGGTGACGGCTTTGTGATTGCCGACATTGGTGGTACACTTGTGAAGCGTGATGTCAACGACCTGTTTGCCAACATCCCACTGCAGCAGAACCACATCTTTGTTGGGAATGCCAGTAACGTTGCCGCGCAGGTTCCACCTGGTGCTGACTCAACAATCCTTGCTGTCATTGGTGGTACACCAACATGGACAGACATCGACGATCTGCTCGACTCACGTGCATGGCTTGTTGGTGGTAACACCGCACCACCAAGTCCGATTATCGGAAACCGTGCCACAACGGGTGTTGTTGACCTCAACATCTACGCTGGCGGTCAGTCACGTATCAACATCGCCGGTGCAACAGGCAACATCAACGTCCCAGGCTTAGCAGGCACAGCAGCACCAGCACCAATTGCAGCTGGTGACGGCTTTGTGATTGCCGACATCGGTGGCACACTTGTGAAGCGTGATGTTAACGATCTCTTCGCTAACATCCCGCTGCAGCAGAATCACATCTTTGTTGGGAATGCCAGTAACGTCGCTGCGCAAGTACCACCAGGTGCAGATTCAACAATCCTTGCTGTCATTGGTGGCACACCAACATGGACCGACATCGATGATCTGCTCGACTCACGTGCATGGCTTGTTGGTGGTAACACCGCACCACCGAGTCCGATTATCGGTAACCGCGCTACAACAGGTGTTGTTGACCTCAACATCTACGCCGGCGGTCAGGCACGTATTAACATCGCCGGAGCTACAGGCAACATCAACGTTCCAGGCTTAGCAGGCACAGCAGCACCAGCGCCAATTGCAGCTGGTGACGGCTTTGTGATTGCCGACATCGGTGGCACACTTGTGAAGCGTGATGTTAACGATCTCTTCGCTAACATCCCGCTGCAGCAGAATCACATCTTTGTTGGTAATGCCAGTAACGTTGCTGCACAGGTACCACCGGGTGCTGACTCAACAATCCTTGCTGTTATCGGTGGCACACCAACATGGACCGACATCGATGATCTGCTCGACTCACGAGCATGGCTTGTTGGCGGTAACACCGCACCACCAAGTCCGATTATCGGTAACCGCGCCACAACGGGTGTTGTTGACCTCAACATCTACGCTGGCGGTCAAGCACGTATCAACATCGCAGGCGCAACGGGCAACATCAACGTCCCAGGCTTAGCAGGCACCGCAGCACCAGCACCAATCGCAGCTGGTGACGGCTTTGTGATTGCCGACATTGGTGGCACACTTGTGAAGCGTGATGTCAACGATCTCTTCGCTAACATCCCGCTGCAGCAGAACCACATCTTTGTTGGGAATGCCAGTAACGTTGCTGCACAGGTACCACCTGGTGCTGACTCAACAATTCTTGCTGTTATCGGTGGCACACCAACATGGACCGACATCGATGATCTGCTCGACTCACGTGCATGGCTTGTAGGTGGTAACACCGCTCCGCCGAGTCCGATTATCGGTAACCGCGCCACAACGGGTGTTGTTGACCTCAACATCTACGCTGGCGGTCAAGCACGTATCAACATCGCCGGTGCAACAGGCAACATCAACGTTCCAGGTTTAGCAGGCACAGCAGCACCAGCACCAATTGCAGCTGGTGACGGCTTTGTGATTGCCGACATTGGTGGCACGTTGGTGAAACGTGATGTCAACGACCTGTTCGCTAACATCCCGCTGCAGCAGAACCACATCTTTGTTGGGAATGCAAGTAACGTCGCTGCACAAGTTCCACCGGGACCCGAAGGATCGTTGTTACAGATTGAGAGTGGCACACCAACATGGATAAGCCCACAGGACGCCAACTTCTGGTCACTTCAGGGTAACACGGGTGTTGGTGCAACGGCCTATTTAGGAACCACGGACAACAACGACCTTCGCCTTGCAACAGACGCAACGGTTCGAGTAACAATTAATACAACAGGTCAAGTAACTGTTAACGACCTCTCTGGTGTTCCACCAACCACACCACTCACAGCAAACGACGGCTTTGTGATTGCCGATGCCGCTGGTACGATTGCAAAACGCGATCGCAGTGCCATCCTGGCCGCACTCGGAATCTTTGGTGGACGCTATACCAATGCCTCGGCTGCAACGGAGTACACCGTTGTTATCACACTGCCGGTAGGCGCAACACTCGACGCACAAGCAAGCATCACGATCACGCCTGAGGCTACGACGAGCGTGTCTATCACGCCATTTATCGTCAGTGGATCGCGAACAGCAACATCGTTTACCATCAACTTCCCGGGCGGCCTCAATCCGGGTGAGTCTATTAACTGGCTCGTCCGAAATCCATGAGGAAACACATGAAGAAGATTGAACAAAGGTTTATCGGGAATTCCGTGATGCACAGCAACAACGAAACCAACACAAACAACCAACACAACATCAATCAATGCAGGGAGATTGGAATGACTGAACAGTACACGGGGGCATCCGGACCGCGGATGCAAGGACAACACGTCGGAACAACGAAAACAACTAACGACAACCCATTACCCACTTTTCTTTGGAGTTCTTCCATGAAGTTCTCTTCAATTCTTCGGGGGCTCGTGCTTACTGCAGCGCTCCTGATTCTCGGTACGGAAGCATATGCACAGCTTCCTGTCCGTACACGCTCTTTGCAATTGCTTGGAGCAACAAGCGGCACCTTAACACAGGCAGCTGCGGCGTCTACAACTTCGTATCAGGTTAACTGGCCTGCTGCGAACTTCTGGACAGCAGGCGCACAGACGTCCGTATTGATGGGCGACGCAACTGCTGCAACTGACGTCAACCTCCGTTGGCGGCTTGTAACGAACGATCTTATCGACGGTATCGGTGTCGCGAATGAAATCGCCTTCTTCCAGGATGCCAACACGATCATTTCGTCGCCAAACTTCACGATTGATGCACCAGCTGCGCGAATTGCAGTCGGCGTAAGCGGTACTGCTGGTACAATTCGTGTCTGGTCAAGTGGCGGCGCCTTCTACTCAGACATTACAACGAACGTTGGTGCAAACACGAGCTGGAACTTTGTTGATTACGGAACAGCTGGACCGTTCAACATCGTTGGTACTGCGAACACGGGTGTTGCGAATCAGATCATCCGTATGAACTCAGCTGGTGACCCAGTATGGGTTGATGACCCGTTCTACAACGCTCAGCGTGGTCTTGCAGATCCAACAGACGGCTCGTTCTCCTTCGCCGTTGCTGTCACTGGCACGCCTGATGCAACGGACCTTATCATGGTCACAAGTGTTGACATCACAGGTACACCAACAGGTAACATCCTGACAGTCTCAGCTGTTGCAGCCAACTCATTCACGGTGTCGGCTTCTGGTCCATTCACAGGCACAGAGCGCATCTCGTGGCTCTGGATTCCAATCCCATAAGCATCCACACTCTCTCGATCGGGGACACTGTCCCCGATCGTCGGAGCGGAGCCGTGTGTTCCGTTCCGACGATCTGACATCGTGAAGACGACCGTCCGACCATATCGCCCCTTTGGACGCGCCCTTGGCGCGGCCGTGCCCCTTAGCATCGTTCTGACGATACTTGTATCGTTGAGTGTTGATGTGAAGGCACAGCTGCCCGTACGTACGCGTGAGGCCCGACTTATCAGCGACAACAACGTGAATACGACAACGTTGCAGGCTGGTAATGGTCAAATAGTTGATTGGACGTTACGCTTCCCAACAACGGCTGGCTCAACGGGATCGTTGTTAACGAGTACAACAGCTGGAAGTACAACGGATCTGAACTGGCTTGCGCCAGGTGCACAGGGAACCATCCTCTACATTAACGCAGGTATGCCAACGTGGTCGTTGTCCATGCCATGGTTAACGGGTGGAAACGTCGGCTTAAATGATGCAACAGACTTCCTTGGTACAACGGATGCTGTTGATCTTGTCTTCCGTACAAACAACGTTGAACGATTACGAATTGAATCTACTGGTGAGGTTGGCATTGGTGTAACACCAACGGCTGGATATCAGCTTGATGTACAAGGCGCTGCTGGTACAGAGAATGTTCGACTACGATCACTCGGTGCAGCGTCGGCAGATGCTCTGACAACAGAGGGGATCCTGACGGCGGACGACAATGGAGATCTGCGTCGGCGAACAGCAACGGACATCCGGACGTTACTTGGAGTAGGCAGTGGCATCTTTACACCGGGTGCTACGGCGTCAACATTCGTTATTCCAACAGGATCGTTTGACGTTGCTGTTGGTGCCGTTATCACGGTAACCGTCAATGGTCCAGTAGGACCAGCTGTTCACGCCCAGGTAACAGCTATCGACGATGTAGCAAACACGTTTACCATTGTCACCTCGGCAGCGATCACCAATTCCTACCGAATTCACTGGATGGCGGCTAACCCCTAAGGCATGAAGTCTTTCCAGACATATCGTTTTGGTTTGGTCACCACAATCTTTGTGGTGCTGATGACCTGTGCCGGTACCGACATGTCAGCTCAGGGAACATTGTCGGACTCGCTTGTTCTACGAAGTCCACTCAATGGCCGTCTGAGTCTTGTTCCTCATGCAGGGCATACACAGGCATTACCGTGGACCTTGGTCTTTCCAGATACGGTGGGCGTGACCTCGTCACTCATGTATGTTCGTCGTGTTGGTAGTATTGACTCGTTAACGTGGTTACCCCCGGGCACAAATGGTGCGACCTTAACCATGACGGCTGGTGTACCGACGTGGTCGGTAACGGTTCCATGGTTAACGGGTGGTAACGCTGGACTCAATGCGGCAACAAACTTTTTGGGTACAACGGATGCTGTTGATCTTGTCTTCCGCGTGAACAACCTGGAGCGTATGCGTACGCTGGTGACGGGGGAGATTGGTATCGGTACTGCAACACCGTTGCTTGGTACGCGGCTAACCGTAGCAGGTATTGGTGCAACCGGCGCGAATGGTGTGAACATCGACATGACGGGCACAACAACATCGAACGGTTTGTTGGTGCAGAACATTGGTGTTACTGGTAACGACAATGCCGGTATCGTTCTCAGTACCACAGCAGATGGAACCGGAAACGGTATGATGATTGGTCGGGCTGCCGGTACAAATGCACCAAATGTTGGTTTGTTGATTGAAGCACAAACACTCGGTGTAACAACACTACCGCTGGCAACAGGAAATGGTACGGGGTACCTTGCTGGTCGAGACGGCTTACGGCATAGTATTGGTTTTGACGGATACGTTCGCGCGACAAACAGTGCCGATGCTTTTGGTGTCCGCACAAACGTTAACTCAACCGGTGCTGGCCTGGGTGTAGCAGGTTTGTTCCAGACAGTTGGTGTTCCTGGAAACACATATTCCATTGTAGCGACGAGTATTAACGATGACGACGTCTACCTTGGTTCAACCAATGCGGACATTCCAGCCGGACTCACAACATTGTTGGCTGGTACAAGTAACCGAAGTATAACGTATCTCTTTGATGCGCGCATTTCTGGAGCAGCGTTGTTTGTTTCCACGGGCGGCGGGGATATTGAAGTACGTGCTCCGGCTGCACTGACGTCACATGAGTATCGGCTGCCGTCAACACAGGGTGCTGTGGGTTCGGCACTACGCATTGCCTCGCTGGCTGGTACAGAAGCACAACTGGAATGGACACCGGAACCAACAGCTCCGGCACCACTTTTTGCGCGCAGAACGGCCGACCTGGCATATTCGTCAACAACGTTAACATCGGACGCACAACTTGTTGTGCCGCTGGCAACCAACTACGTCTACGAGTTCGAAGGTCTGATTGCTTTTGACGGAACAACGGCTGATGCTGATCTTCAGATTGCCTTTACGGTACCAGCTGGAGCATCAATCCGCTGGGGAATTGTGAATGCCGTGGGAGCGAGTATTGCACCAAGCAGTATTACAGGCAGTGGTACAGCTGCAACAGACATTCCGGTCAACACCTCATCGCCGGGTTCCGACATGTCGATCTATGTTAAGGGACTTGTTGTGATGGGTGGCACTGCAGGCAATCTTACGTTGCAGGCCGCCACAACAACGGCAGGTAAGACGATCAACATTCTCACAAATTCCTTCATCAAGGCCACACGGATGACGAACTGATGAGAGGAACACTGATCAAATCGGCGATGTGTGTGATAGCACTTGCAGTGACAACTGCAGTGACTGCTACGTCGCAACAACTGGGTGACCTGTCCGGCCGACGTCTCATTATGAACGATGGTGGCACGGCGGGGACAACAAAAAACACACTCACCATTGAGCCGGCAAACGCTGCTACACAAACAACGAGTTATACGTTGATTATGCCGGGTCCTGTACCCGCTGCAAATGCAGTATTACAGGTGGCAAGTATAGCTGGTACAACGGCCACGCTCCAGTGGGTAGTAGCACCGTCAATTAACGTGCCTCTTGTCTTTGAAGAAGCAACGGCTGGTCAAGGTAATATTCGTCGTCGGTCGCCATTTACGACGTTAGTTGGCGCACCAGTTGGCCAGTACGCCCTTGACGCCCAGGGTTCACGTGCACTTGCAACACAAACAGCAGCCGGACCGTTCTCGGCAATTCTTGGTGGGGCGAACAACACAGCACAGAATCAGTATTCCCTTGTCCTTGGTGGACAGTCGAACACGGCACAAGGAGACTATTCTGTTGTTCTTGGTGGACAGTCACTCACAATGACGGGGAATAACTCACTCGGATACTCTACGGGTGGGGCATTGTCGACAACGTCAGCAAATACCTTCCTTCTTGGGAATACATCGATTCACCTCGCCAACAACAACAACACTCCGTCACAACTGCGCTTCTATGAAGCCAATGCCACAACGGGTGCTTTCCCACCAGCAGGAACGAACTTTATCGGTTTCCGTGCTGGTACAATGGCAAATGACAACATCTACACACTGCCATCTGCTGTAGGAACAGTAAATCAGGTGCTGAAGATAAACGCTGTTGCTGGTAACGATGCGACGATTGAATGGGCCAATGACTTTGGTGGTCCTGTTGTTCAGGCCAATAACATTAATGCCGACAATACAAACATTGTTGTTGGTGCTGGTGTTACCGTCCTGCGTCTTACATCCGATGGTCTACCTGCGAACCGAACCATTACGATGACGGCCGGTGCTGGAATGGTTGATGGTCAACTCCTCATTATTCGAGTTGTAGGAACGGTTGCAGCAAATGGTGTTGAGATCCTTGATGCAGCAGGTTATCTGCTGTCAGGAAATTTCCAGGGTAATACCAACGATACAATCACGCTGATGTGGGATGCACCAACAACGTCATGGATTGAAGTGGCACGTCGCGCCAACTAACATGAATTGTCCTATTGCCCCATATCGCCCCTTATCCATCGTTCTGATGTTGTGCACAATCGTAATGATTGTTGCGGCTGGAATGAGTGTGGATGTATCGGCACAAACCATGACGATTAACGGTGCCCAGGTTCACGTCCGTGAAAATGTCCTGATGGTTGTGAATGGAGACGTTCAACACCTCAGTGGAGAAGTCCGTGTCTATGATGACGCTACGCTACGTGTTCGTGGAACCGCACGTCTGTTCCAAGGCGGATGGTACATGTTACTTGATGCCTACGTTCAGGTTGTGAATGACCTTCATATTTCCATCTACGGAACATGCTGGAGATATGCAGCGGGATCACTCGACGTTGAAGGATCGATATTTAACGACGGTGATCTTAACAATGAGGGAGAGATTAACATCGGCCGACCGTGACAACGCGGACACGATATCACCGACTCTTCGTCGCGATCGCCTCCGTGGCGATCGTCCTCGCTACGGCTATACCGCTGCACAGTCAGCACCTTGAGAATCGCGCTACCGGTTCCGTCAAGAACTCAGGCACAATTCGATTTAAGTCCGATACGGGCCGATACAAAAACGCCGCTCCGTTCGCTGCGATCACGAACAATGTAATCGAGTTTGCTGGTACGGACAATCTGTTCACGGACCTTGATGGATTTACTGCCAGTTCGACGGTTCTCGGACAAGATCCAGCGTGGCGTGTGCCAGGACTCGTTCGATACAAGAAAACAGGTACGGCTCGCCAGAATCTTCAACCACGATACTATACCAATTTAGAGAATGCCGACGAGGCACCAAAGTGGATCCCTGATAGTGTCTTTGTTGGTGGTGAATACCTCATCACTCTCTCTGGTCCACGTACCTATAACGGCACGTTTACATACGACGGTTCACAGCCGCAATACCTCACGTCTGAACGGGGAATGAGTGGTAACGTAAATCGTTACAACAACATGACGATTCGTAACAGTGTCAAGAATGTCCGCGATTCAGATGAAGTCCGTATGGACGGAATCTTCACCGGCGAAACTTCAGCACCATTACGTGTGTATGGCGAGTTCTACTGGGGCTCGGATTCATACGCCTTTGCCGATATCGACATTGATACCGTTGGACACCTTGAGACTGGCAGGGGAGTGAGTTTTCTCCATGAGGACGTCAGTGTGAGGAATGGCGACTTTGTCATTCCTCAGGGGTCTGATACTGTCTTTGTGATGCCAACGGGACTCATCGTTCTTCGGAATGCCGACACGGCACGTCTTGTGATGGGCGCACGAACGCGCCTTGACATTCTTGGTGAGTTCCGAAATGAACACCCGCCTCTTGTGAATGTCTCGTTTGACAGCACGTCACTCGTGCACTATACGGGCACACAGACACCGCAGATTGTGCAGGCTACCGTTGGGACACATCCCTATGGTAACCTGATGACATCGAAAGGGGTAAAAGGGGCAAATGGTGACGTCCACGTATACACCGACCTTACAGTGAACGACACAAACATTGTTATGATCCCTCATACCATGAGTATGACAACGGGTCGGGCACTGTACACAAATCTGGCTGAAGTAGTTGGACGGTTACGCCGAGATCTGCGTCGTGGTGACACGTCTGTAACGTACGTCTATAACAACGAAGAGACCTTCTTCAACTTCATTGCAAAACCGGACACGCTTACACTTGATTCACGTCCACAGACACGTCCTAATGCCTACGATCCTACAACGGATGTTTTCCGCAAACTGACGGTAACGGCTAGTGGAGAATGGCAAGCTCTTGTACGTGCAGGATATAGAGCATCCGATATCCCATCACCGTGGGATCCAACGGCAAGTGAACGTTTGTTGAAGATGTACAATGCTTATCCGGCACCAAACGAGCGAGCACTCAAACTCACACCAACGTTACCTCCGACATATAACCGTCGGTCGCTCGCACAAAGTACCGGTATTGCCTACGTAGAACTTTTTGGTATCTCACGGTCCGGCGCTGACAACATCCGGCTTGATGATGGTAATGACCTGCTTCTGCGTGGTTCGCGTGATACACTTCGTGCCATTGCGAGCGGACGCTGGAGTAATCCATTTACGTGGGACGAAGCACGAGAGCCAGAACCAATTGATCGGGTGATCATTGATGGCTTTACAGTGCACGTTGGATACGTTCGCGCTAGTGACAACTATGCCGTTGCAGAACGGTATCCCGACAGCCTTTCGCAGCTAGTGATTGTGGGTGCAATGCAAAATTCATCCCTGCTCTTTGGCTCAACGGGAACGTTTAACACGTTTAGTTACGTTCCTGCAGCAGGCGTTGATATGCGCATCTTCCGTCAAGCTCCGGCCCTTGTGCCTACCTTGTCGCAAGACGTAACAGCCACAGACATCGATGGTGGACTTGTTGTCTATCCATCGTCGACGATTACCGTGACGAACCTTCTGCTTGGCGCAGACGCCACGGTGTTTAATGCTGGACGACTACGTGTGGGTATACCATGAGCGTACGTTGTCCAATCCACCTGCCCTTTATCTCAGCAGCTCTCATTGCCGTCGTCTGCATGACGACGGCAGTGTCGGCTCAGATTCCGTCTACGCTCAACAGCCAGGGTGTCATACATAACAGTGGTACTCTTGAGATTGTTGGTGATGCCATCATTCGTCAGGACACCATTGGCGGTCGTGTTGAGTACACGCGTATTGGTAACGACAGTCAACTCGTTGCACATCTGACGTATTGGGATCTTCACTTCTCTGGCACGGCACGCAAAAAGTTGATTGATGTCACCGAGCCCATTCGTGCTCGAAACTTGTTCAGTACGGCGGACACACTGACGATACTCGACCTCGTTGCGCCATCCTGGATATCGGCTGAGTTTACCGTGCGTCATGAAGGCATTGTAAATCCCGGACAACGATTTGGTCGATTCTTACTCGACGGTGTACGACAACAAGATATCAGCGGTCGCGGTAGTCTGCCAATTATTGAGCTCATCAATGATTCGGGAGCCATTGTAACGCGTGGTGGTGGACTACGTGTTGTAGAACGCTTTGATCTGCAACGGGGTCGGTTAGACAATACCACACTCGATAACATATCCATGCTGGACCAGTCATGGATCTGGCGTGATGATTCGGGAAGTATTGCAACAACTCCGGTCGGTCCTCGCTATCACGTTCGTTACTATGGTGAGTCACCACAGATTAGTGGTGCAGAGATCCCACGCGGTACGACGGAACTGGGAAAACTCCATCAAGACAATGACTCAGGCCTTACGTTGTCGTCCGACGCATGGGTAAACGATTCTATGCGACTGGAAGGTGATATCTACACTGAAGCGACGGATTCTCTTCGATATAAACTCTTCTACGTTCCAGCTGGTACGGATCCGGTGTTTATCACCGGGGACGAAGAAGTGAACGGGACCATGGTGCGTACAACGCTCCAACCAGGCCGAACACACGTCATGAATAACCGCCGCACGTCGATGCGGTTTGCGAATGCCCAACTGCAAGGACCCGTACGACGTATTGAACTACGTGTAAAACCGAGGACGGTACCATTACCAACAAACATTGGTATCGACAAGGTTCAACGATTCTTCCAGGTTGAACTCCAGGACGCAATCGGAGTGCCAGTGCCAGACTCCTCGTATACACTCGACTTCGGATATGCGTGGCGTGTTGACAAGGTAGACTCTGTTACCTATGGTCCATTTGAAGAAACGCCTGGACCACTTCGGAACAAACTCGACTCGTTGGCTCTTGAGCGATTTGTGATAGACAAGTATGCGGCCGATGGTCTTTCCATTTTACCGACGAACGCCGATCCGTTCTTCCGTTACTCCATTGCAACAAACGTTCGGAACAGTGGTGACTTCGCCATTGGTTTGGCTTCGTACTCCACAGTGTGGGTATTACGTACGAAACTCATTCTGGAAGGTGCGATGCGGCAATATGGTGGTGACGTAACACCGATCATGTCGACGGATCTTGTTGCCTCAAACATCCTGCCCCTCACACCACCACCAATCTATCCGTATAACCTTGACCCCAATCGTACAACACTGACGGTGGCTGCTATGCCCGATAGTATTGTTGACTGGATTGTGGTTGAGTTCCGTACGAGTCCAACGGATCAAGCGGGTCACATTCAAACCGGTCTGCTTACAAAGAATGGTATGATCGTTGACCCAACATCCTTCTTACCACTGCCTATTCGTGGTATCCGACCAGGAGAGTATCATGTAGCCTTCCTGCACCGGAATCACCTTGCCGTCATGACAGACGGACGTGAGCTTGTTGCACCATCCAATGCCAACCGATTTGTTGACATGTCGAACGGAGCGAATGTCTTTGGTGGTGCGTCAGCAATGAAGGTGCTTGGCCTTGTGGGCGGAACACGCCTCTTTGGTATGGTGGCTGGTGACGTCGATCAAAACGGCTCGATCACACGCACAGACCAGAACCTCATCTGGACCGATGTAGATACGCATGGTATCTATGCGTTGTATGACACTGACCTGGATGGAATTCTGTCGACCCGCGACTGGAACCTCTCATGGAATAATCGTGGACGGACCAGTGTGGTTCCATAAAACCATCGTGGTTGTAGTTCTCTTGCTGAGCGCGTCCGTTGTACGTGCTCAGGATGACTGCACGATTGAGATCAATAACATCTTCGATCCACGTCCGGACTTTGCCCAGTTTGAAATCAAGATTACGCGTGAATCTGAGCGTTGGGACAAGTGGGCAAACGGATCGTTCCGACTCGAAGCTCGCGATAGTGATCAAGACACGTTGGTCCTCCTTGACCCAACAAAACACATTCTCACGTATGTCGCAGGTTCATCGGTTCTGACACTCGGACCATATAATCCTGCTGCGATGAATGACTATTACATTCAGGCCCAGATTGTTGATGGTCGGATAACTGTTGTGATCCATGGTCCTGATAGTGTGGGGAATGCATGGCGAGCACTTACATCTAACCAAGCCTATCTCCTTGGCCAATTCCAGCTGCGAACAAATGATGGCTCGGATATGCCAAAACAAATCGCCGTCAGTGCCTTGTCGCCACGATTCCAGGCTAATGCGTTTAAGATGGATCATGATTCGGTGACGGGAACTGGCACAGAACGAAACGTATGGTATGCCACACATGATAATGTGGAGATGGGCACAACCTATACGTATACGTATGCCGAATCACCGTGTGATTCACTCCAAGTCCTTTCGTTTAACGGCGTGTACGTCGGAGATCTTACCGTTGCTCTTGACTTTACTGCGGAATGTGAGCTCGGAACTGCGGGATACATTATTGAGCGTGCACTTGTACGTCGTAGTGAACCCGATCTCGTTTTTGAGGGACGTCCCAATCTTACCTATGTCAACAATCCGGCCCTTGTTGCCTGTGCGACCTGTATTGGGGCAAGGTCCTACGTTGGCCTCCTTGATGACGTACAATATCGCCGAATGGAGTATGCTTACCGACTCATGAGTGTAAAACAACGAACAGGTGAGATCACAATCCATGATACCATCTTCGTTCGTATTCCCAATGCCATCATCTCGAATGCTGTTATTCTTGAAAACCCTTTTTCTGACAAAACACAAATTCGATTTAATGCCGATGACCGTATCTCCATCACCGGTATGGTCTACGATCTTGGCGGCAGACTCATCGGATATATGACCGACGAGAATGGTGCACCAATCATCGACAAAGAGTATCCGCTTGGAGCAGGATACCTTGCGAATTTTAGTACTCCGGCAATGGCGTCACAAGGACTCTATAACATGGTCCTTGTTGCCAAACCGATTAACGATAAAACCGTTGAAGACATGTCTCGCGTTATCATCAAGGCACAGTTGATCAAGTGACGCGAACGAGCCCCATATGCCCCTTACCAAGGACATCGACGCTGTTACGCCGGTGCGTAACGGTTGTTGTGGCGTTGTTCGTATTCGGTTATACGGCGCACAGCCAGACAGTCCAATCCGGAAATGTTGACGACTTCCCAGATCACGATTCTCTTGCTCTGAAGGAGGAATGGTGGTTAGGCTTTAACGCCTACGGAATGTATTCCACTGGTTTTGGCACACTCACCACAACATATGTTGGTGGTGAGCTCGAAGGTGAGCCAGGTATTAATGCAACAACACAAGGTGGAGTGGGTTATGGCATTGGACTCGGCGCAATGTTGGAGTACCGACCGTATCAGGATCCATTGGGCTATTCGTTAACGATAGGGGGCGAATGGCGCACCTTCCAGAGTGAGTCATCCTCACCTGTCGGTGACGGAAACGCTTCGTACAACGCCATCTTTGAATCCAATGCAACGGCCATCTACCTCGTAGTTATGCCGTCGGTCAGATATCAGATCACCGAAGCTGGCGGCTTTGTCTCCGTAGGTGGTCTGCTTGAGTTACCGTTAACAAAGACTGACTCGTATCTCTGGCAACACGAAGTCTCAAATGGAGAGCTGCCGGAGGGACGACCTGGCGAACAACAGACGAGTATCAAGTTTCGGACAGACGTGCCACTCTCTATGCGGTTTGGCGGCCAGATTTCGATTGGACATGACTTTCTTGTTGGTCTTTTTGGGTACACAGGCCAGATCCTTGCACCCTATCTCTCGCTGTCGGCCGGAACGGCCGTCGTGTCCACACCCACGTCCTTTAACGGACTCCATCTCCGCGCCGGAATTCAGTGGCGGTCGGGGATGTAGGAGTTTTACGTAGTTTCACCGATCCACAACGGCAGGAGTTGCCATGAAAACACTAATCACCCTCTTTCTTGTCCTCGCGGCATCTGCGTCGCTGCGTGCACAAGAGTCATCCGAGACCTTCTATCAAGTTCGTCTCGAAGATCAGGCAACCGGACATGGCGTCATGTTACGTCCGGCAACAACGATGACGTCATCGTACACGTTAACGTGGCCAGCGTCAATTCCGGTTTTTGGCTCTCCCACGGAGATAAAGGCGTTGACGGTCAACTCTTCCACGAACTTCTCGTGGTCGAACATGGCTCAGTTAAACGGATCAGCAGGACAGGTGGGATACTTCACCTCTGCGTCGGAGATGACGGGATCACCGTCGTTAACGTGGGACAACACCAATGCCAGGCTGACGTTAACATCGGCCATCGCTGGTCCAGCATTATCACTTACCAAGAGTGGTGTGCAGACAACGTTGAGCACAGGACTCACGGTTGAGAATCTTTCAACGGCAACAACAACGGGAGCAAATAAGGTTGCACTCAATGTTGTTTCTACTGGTGCGATTCTTGATACCAACCGTGGTGTTTCGGTAAACGTTGCTGGTGGCAGTGTTAATTATTCTGCTACGTTTACCGGCGGAAACGTGGGTATCGGAACATCATCACCGAACACATCGCTCGACGTTAACGGCACGTGGGCGGTGCGTGAACTTAACTTCACGGGTTCGTTGTCGTCTGGCAACACGTTTAACAACAACGTCGACTTCGGATCAACAAATGCTGCCTCGTACGTTCGAATTGGTACGTCGATGTCAGCTTCATGGAGTCTGACAGGTCTCGTTGGCGGTTTTGATGGTAAACGCATAGATCTTTACAATGCCTCAGGTCACGTTCTAACGATCAAGAACGAGAACACCGGCTCATCTGCAGCCAATCGAATTCGTACGTCAAATGGTGGTGACATTGTTGTGAACAACGGCGCTATGGTAGGACTGATCTACAGTGCCAACGAGTCGCGCTGGAGAATTTTCTCTCTCTCGCCACTGAACGTCCAGACACTTGCTGGCTTGTCGAATGTCACAACGGTAGCCGCCAATACGGTACTGCCAGTATCGACATCATCGTACATCAAGATCACAAATACTTCTTCGAACTATCAAGTGTTACTCGAAGACGGAATTGTGATCGGCCAGATCTGCGTTATTCACAATGTTGAGGCGTCAACGAAGGACATTTCCTTTAAGACTAACAGCCCAACAAACATTGCGGGCGTGTCGGCTTCGTTGAACTCTGTTGGTCCAGGGATGGCCTACTTCTTCGTTTGGGACGGCACGTACTGGCAGTTGATTAGCCGTAAGAGCTAAGCAGATCTGTTAATAACTTGCATCTATGTTTGAACGAGGTGGAGTCTGAAGCAGGCTCCACCTCGTTCTGCATCGCAGTAGGAGATACGGCCACCGATACGGTTTGCCATACGGGATGCAAGGTAGAGGCCGAGACCCAGAGAGTCTTCTCCGGCTGTGGGCCGCGGACTCAGGCGAGCATACTTTTTGAACAAGGAACTGCGCTCAGACTCAGGGATGCCAGGACCTTCGTCCATAACACAAATTGTAGGATGCCCATCGCGCACTTCCGTCCTGATAAGTACTGTCGTTGCGCGTGGCGAATACTTGATGGCATTTGTGACAAGATTGTCCAGGATAGCATCGATGATGGATGCATCACCCTGTGCCCAAAGTGGTTGTTCGCTATCGATTGACAGCGTAATGTCCTTGTTCTCTGCACGCAGTTTCTGGCGTTCAGCAACACGATGAGCGAGAATCGTTAGGTCGACCGTCTCGCGTTCCATCGATGCATGTTGCCGTCGTTCTGACCGATTGATTTCGAGGAAGGAGTGAATTGTATTCTGCATTCTTCCAACAGAGTCTACAAGGTCGGCACATAGTTCAATGATCTCTTCCTTCGTAAGAACATCTTGCGATGAAACAATTGTCTGCAACGTCGCACGAATGTCGCCCAGAGGATTACGTAAATCATGTGCAGCTACAGCTAGAAACTCGTCCTTTTCATCCGCAAGGTCGGCGAGTTCTTCATTTGCCTGTTGTAAGAGTGTGTTCGCTTCTGAGAGTTCGATATTCTTGAGTCGGTCGATCTCAGAGTCCTTCCGTCGACGTTCCTGCTCAAGTCGACGTTGTGCGTCCGTTAACCGCCGCTTGAGGTCAGACTTATGTTCCTCAAGCGTTTTGCGTGCCCACTCTGAAATCCGCGAATACGCCTCACTCAGTGAACCTGCACCTGCATGAGCATTGGCGAGTTCGAGAATCGTTTCAAGGACATGTTCAGTTGAATGTGTTTCGGTGAGAATCTCAACAGCACGTTCGAGTAATGGGATGGCGTCTGTAAACTTGTCGGTACGATTTGCAAGTGTACCGAGTGCCAGAAGCCAATGGCCTTCGGCATATCGATATCCATGTTCCTGGCTCATGGCAAGTGCGCGGCGCAGAAGGGGCTCGGCGGCAGCGTAGTCACCATCATTCAGATAGGCAGCACCGAGGTTGCCAATGGCTGGCATGGAAATACTCGGAAACGGAAAGTCTTCACAATACCGCACAGCTTCAACGAGTGCGGCCTTACGAGACACGTCATCACCAAGCCGTTCGTAAACATTTGCAGCATTTGCCAGACAATAGGCGATGGTCATCGGAACGGCCGAAGCACGAGCTGACGTCACCGCTTCATCGAGATAGGCGAGAGATTTTTCGGCGTCACCGAGTTGTGCGTAGAGAAGAGACATTTGACTTGCTGTTTGCGCAAGACTATTTCGAGAACCTGCCTTTGACTCAAGCTCGTAGGCACGCACGTAGTACTGCAATGCGAGATCTACATCTTCACGTCGGGTTAACAGCTCTGCGTAATTGTAATACACAACAGCAAGACCATTTGCATCACCTTCGAGCTCACGAAGTTCGATGGCAAATCGGTATGTATCGTCGGCCTTTTCCGTTTCACCTAGAGAGTCATAAACACCGGCTAATGACGTCCAGATTCGCGCCGCTATGTTCCGCAGTTCACCTTCGGGTAAAATGTCTCGTGCACGTTCCAGCACAGCTGCTGCTTCTGTGTAGCGACCTTGTCGATACAGAACAGTACCCTTTGCATGAGCGAGGGTAAGTCGAGCAGCCAGATGATTCCCCACACGACGTTCACCTTCGGAGATGAGCATTTCAGCTTCACCGAAGTGTGCCTGGTTAACGTGATACGTGGAGAGAATCTGAAAAACCTGTGCCAGAGGCAGGGGCTCCGTCCAGGAACGTGCGATTGACGTTGCCTCTTCCAGCGCCGACTGCGTGCGCATCGGATCAGGAGCAAAAATCAGATCATTGCGCAATCGCGCCAGAACATCCTGTCGATCCATCGACGGCATACCTTCACATGAGAGCAAAACCCCTCACGCTCGTTTGTACGTGAGTGATTACCCTTGTGGTTACCCACTCACGCAAGTTAATGTGAACCCTTTGTTTCCCCGTGCGACAAAAATACGGTTCAACACAGTCCGCAGATCACCCCGACAAGTGACGGTCGTTTTGGTATATTGCGCCGATTCTTTCGGATCCACCAACGTAGAACGGGACAAGCGCGTATGGGCGTGTCGGCAATGCTGGCGACCCTATTTGCCCCGCTAGCCGGGTCGATAGCCATTCTCTTCATAAACCGCGATCAAACGAAGGCCATTCGTCTGACGGCTTTAATCATTGCCGTCTTGACATTTGGTGGATCGCTTCTTCTCCTTCCGGGGTTTGATACATCGACGGCGGCGATGCAGTATGGCATCGACGTGTCATGGATACCCGCCCTGGATGCAGGATTCCGTTTGGGAATTGACGGTACGTCACTTCTCCTAATCCTGCTGACAACGTTCATCATGCCGATAGCGATACTCACATCGTTCGGCTCCGTGAACAAGCACGAGAAGGCGTACTATTCGTTACTCCTGCTTCTGCAGTTTGGTATGACGGGAGTCTTTATGGCTCTTGATACCTTTCTGTTCTATGTGTTTTGGGAGCTTATCCTCATCCCGATGTATTTCGTCATCGGCATATGGGGTGGTAAGGACAGAATCTACGCAGCTGTAAAGTTCTTCCTGTACACGTTGTTTGGCTCGCTCCTGATGCTTGTGGCCATCATCTGGCTTGGATTCCAGGCCGGTGGAGCAGACCTCGGTATTGGATTTACAACAGATCTGGCGAAGCTTCGGCTCATCGGTCCAAATATTGACGCAGACCTGCAGCTCTGGCTCTTTTTAGCCTTTGCCTTGTCGTTTATGATCAAGGTGCCTGTATTCCCACTCCATACGTGGTTGCCTGATGCGCACGTACAAGCACCCACAGCAGGATCTGTTATTCTTGCGGGTGTGCTGTTAAAGATGGGGACATACGGTCTGATCCGTTTTAACCTTGAACTCTTCCCGCAATCGTCTGCTGCCCTGGCTGGCCCAATCTGTATACTCGCCGTTATCGGAATTGTGTACGGCGCTCTTGTGGCCATGGTACAGACTGACATTAAGAAGCTCGTTGCCTATTCATCGGTCAGTCACTTGGGCTTTGTTGTCCTTGGCATTTTTTCGTTGACAGTTGAAGGGGTACAAGGGGCTGTTATTCAGATGGTGAATCACGGTCTCAGCACTGGAATGCTCTTTCTTTGTGTGGGCGTTTTGTACGAACGTCGCCACACGCGTGAAATCGCCGATTACGGCGGCATCACACGAGCAATGCCGAGATTCAGTGTCCTCTTTGCCATCGCCATGTTTGCCAGTGTCGGTCTGCCGGGCCTGAATGGCTTTGTGGGTGAATATCTCACCCTCCTTGGTGCCTTCCGCAGTCCATTCCTGAATTCATGGGCCTATGCCGTAGTCTCCGCCTCGGGTGTCATTTTCGCAGCATGTTATTTGCTGTGGATGTTCCAACGCGTGATGTATGGCACGAATGACAATCCGGAGAATCATCATCTCCGTGATCTTACAAAAAGCGAATACTGGCAGCTTGTGCCACTAGCCGTGTTGATCATTTGGATCGGCGTTTCGGCACAGCCCTTCATGAAGTATTCCGAGAGCGCAGTTCGCGCCGTCGTTTCCAAGGTTGAACAGATCAAGTTCAGCCGAACGACAACCGCTACTCTTCCATCTGCCGAAGCTCGGCGCTGATTACCACGGAATCCAGGATTCACGACGCATGCAGATCGACTACATCGGCTCGCTTCCGCTCATCGTCATCTGGCTCGCCCTCGGAGCCATCGGCATTGTTATCCAGGCCTTTGTTCGCGATAATACGCGGCTGGTGTTTGGATACTATGTAGCCACGCTGGGTCTGACCGGACTGGCCGCCATTGTCCTATCTGGACATAAAGGTGCGTCGTTTGGAGGTATGATCACCCTCGGTGGTTATGCGAATTACTTCGACGCCCTGTTCTGTGGAGCGGGCATCATGGCCTTACTCGCAGCACGACCATATCTGCAAAAAGAGGAATCAGAGGTAGACGAGTTCTATACGATGCTTGTCTCGTCCGTTGCAGGTATGATGCTCATGGCTCATGCGTCGAACCTCGTCGTCCTGTTTGTTGGTATCGAGCTCATGTCGATTTCCTTCTACGTCATGGCCGGATTTTTCCGTACCAGCACAAAGAGTGTTGAAGCTGCTCTGAAATACTTCCTGCTTGGCTGTTTTGCCACCGGGTTTCTTGTCTATGGCATGTCATTAATCTACGGCGGTACGGGGTCGTTAGCATATGGTGATATCGCCCGGACAGTAGTGACGCAACAGTTAACGTATCCAACGTTGTTTGTTGTTGGTACGACGTTACTCGTCATTGGCTTGAGCTTTAAGATTGCAGCATTCCCATTCCATCAATGGGCTCCGGACGTGTATGAAGGTGCGCCGACAGCTGTCACGGCCTTTATGAGCACGGCAGGTAAGGCTGCGGCGTTTAGTGCCTTTGTAGCTGTATTTGTTGCGCTCCTTCCGGCTGGTTGGACATCGGAGATTGCACAGAATCAACAAATTGTCATTGCCGTCATTGCCGCGGCAACCATGTTGCTCGGTAACATCACAGCCGTCGTCCAGTCGAACGTCAAGCGAATGCTGGCATACTCATCTGTAGCCCATGCGGGTTATATGTTGATGGGCATATTGGCAGGACCATCACTTGGCACGGATGGCATGAACGGACATCACGCCATTGTTTTTTACGCAACTTCCTATCTCTTCATGCAAATGGGTGCCTTCGTTGTAGTTGGCATTCTCGAGCGACGTGATGGAGGATTCCTCAATATCGATGACTATGCCGGCCTTCATCATCGGCATCCTGTGTTGGCAGCTCTTATGGCTGTCTTCATGTTCAGTCTTGCGGGTATCCCTCCATTTGCGGGATTCTTTGGGAAGTACATGTTGTTTGCCGCTGCCATTGAACGCGGTTTCACGTGGTTGGCTATTGTTGGTGTTGTGTCGAGTGTTATCAGCGCCTGGTTCTATCTTGGCCTTATCGTCAAGATGTACTTTCAGGATGCAAAGGATAGCGGTCATGAAGCTCCGGCCGGACTTGCCGGATTCACGCTCGCCGTTTCTGTTGTTGGAGTGGTCTTCTTTGGTCTTTTCCCGCAGCTCCTTATCAACATCTTCCGCTCGTGGTAAGGTAGGTAATCGTATGACGGAATCCAGCCCGATCCGTCGATGGGCGATTCCGTTCGCCACAATCTTCTGTTTGGTTGTCTCACTGACAAGCGCGCAGGCCCAGCCGGATGTTGACGTGTTCTGGAATGAATCGTCACGTTCCGACACGGTCATAGATTTTGGTGTAACACTCGAGAATTTTCCCACACAACGATCATTCACCGTTGTGAATCGATCGAATCGTGAAGTGGCCCTGTATCCAACAACAGATGCGCCGTTCCCGAGTGTCATCATAGTCAATACGCCGGATCTGCCGGCGAGCCATCCACGGAAAGATGAGTTCGCTATCGCATCGACTCTACCGTTGATTATTGGACCACAGGAGCGGCGTCAGTTTACACTTCAGTTTCGTGCGTTTACATCGTCACCAGATTATCCCATCAACATAGTAACCTTTGCTATTTGTGAAGTCCAGGTGTACTATGCCGACGATCCGCAGGGAGAGACGTTCTTTAAACGATTCCTGCTGCGAGCACTAAAGACTGACAAATTACTTGCATCAACAACACCTCGTCTGTCGTTCGACTCGGTATGGGTTAATCCTGCGCCTCCGCCACCGAGAAGATCATATGCATTAACGAATGTGACTCCTGGTACGATTACAGTAGATGCACAGGTTCTCAGCCCCCTTAGCCCCATTATCGGCATTCCAGAGCTTACCGTTGAGACACTTCCGGATGTAGAGTTCACACCGAATGGTACGGTGACGTGGACTGCACAGTACCTGCCAACAAATCTCGGTGCTGATAGTGCACTCTTTCTCGTGCGATATCGACCGCAAGGGGGCACAAGGGGCGACAGCGTTTCTACGATACTGAGTGGAATCGGTGTTCGCCAGGAAATTCGAATACTGCGTGCGACGGGTGATCCAACGCCTGTCCGACTGAGCACAACCGGAGATACCATTGATTTTGGAGAGATCCCTGCCAATGGTACCGGTGTGGTAGCACGAGTGATACTCTCGAATGCTGGAAATGTTGATGCCGGAATGGATGCCGAGGTAAAGGCAGGTGCGCAACAGCGAGATACAGCAGCGTTTATTATCAGTCGATCACTTCTTGTGGGCGGACGACGGTTTGAAACAGGGACGGAGGACACGGTAGATATTCGGTTTGCGCCAGTTGATGGTGGTGAACATCGCGCAACGTATACGGTAAAGACCGATCTCTTGTCGAGAGCAATTCAAGGTGTTCCGGATGGGGCGCAGAATTTTACGATCCACCTCCGTGGATTTGGACAACGTCCACAGCTCCAAGCCTCGCCGCAACAGCTAAACTTTGGTACAATTGTCAAACTTCCCACATGTACATCGGCTGTTGATCGATCCTTACTCATCACAAATCTTGGGAACGCAGATCTGCGGATTGATACAATCCGCGTGGTTGGTGGAAGTGGCCAGATTACACCGAATAGAATGAACCTCGTAGTTGTGCCTGGGCGTAGTGAGACGATCGGTTTCCGTTATGAGGCGGGTGACATTGGTGCCGACAACGGATCAATTGTACTTTCAAGTAATGCACTTGCTGGAAATGTAGAGATTCCGTGGCAGGCGACAATCGTGCCGCGAGATACCTGCCGTGTTGCTCTTCCACTAAACATTGCCGTACGTCCTGGTAAGGTGCTTGATATTCCGTTGGTTGTTGATGGCGAACGAACCTCTCTAACAAGCAGGTCCTCAATCGTTATATCCTTTGAACCGTCACTCTTAAGATTTCGAAGCCTCGTTACGATGGGCACGGGATCTGAAGGTGCTGTTGTGCAGCGGGCAACAGAATCACCTGATGGTGTGCTGACGATTGAACTCGGAGCGCAAGGAAACTTCAGGAATAGAGACACCTTCCTGATTCTCAGCTTTGATAGTTTCCTTGGTAAACGTGCATCGACGGAAATGGCCGTAACGTCGGCAACAACAACATTCGGAAACGACGGATGTGCTTCTGTGCTCGATGTCCGGACAGCAAGTGGTTCCGTGTTTCTTGACTCACTGTGTGGGTTGGAATACAAAACGATCACCAATGGTGGTCAGACAATAGTTGTTGGAGTAGCTCCAAATCCCGTTCAGGATTTGGCGACGATCGTCGTCATGAATGCTCGATCACGTGATGAGGTAAGCATCACGCTGCGTGATACCTTTGGCCGTGTTGTACGAGACGTTTACGATGGTCCGTTATCAAAGGGACCTCACACGTTTACCGTCACGACGTCTGATCTGATGCCTGGAGCATATGTGGTGGACATTCTCGCAGGTGCGAACCCTGCGTCAACCCTCATTATGGTTGGGCCATGAGCACACGTCTACTCCACATCCTGCTCGTCATATTGCTGTCACTCAGTTGCACTCACGTGGTTTGGTCACAGGGATTTGATTGGCAGTACTCTGCGCGATTTCCTGTTGACGTTCCGACGCGCTTCTACGGCATTGAGCTCGGCGGCTCGTATGGCATGTTCCAGGGCTCACTGGACTATGTTGAACTCGCCACGGGATTCCCGTGCTGTACGTACGACGCTGGACGCGGGACACATATTCGAGGTGCAGTGACGGTAGACTCATGGCTCACACCCGTTGTATCACTTCAACTCGGCATTGGGCTTGACGTTCGATCGACGGCTCTGACATCGAATCTTCAAACAGTACCACGACGAAATGGAAACGACATTACCGTCGTGACAACGCAGTATGAACTTGACGGCACGGTCACGTATGGGCAACTCTCCGGTGCCCTTCGTTATCGTCTGTTTGATTCACATCTTAATGTTGGTCTTGGCACACGAATACTTCTACGGTTGGCGGCACCAACCGTCGAGCAGCGTGAACGAATCCTTGGTCCCGATGATCAGTTCTTTACCGGTAATCCGCCGTCAAAGGTTGCAAATCTTCCGTCAGCGGTCATTACGGATGCATCTGACTTCGTACTCGAACCGTTTGCCCTGCTTGCATACGACATATCCTTACATCGAGGCACATATCTCTCTCCAACGTTCACGGTGGGAATGTCGGTAAACAGCCTCAGTTCCACGCAGTCTTGGCGCACACTCGATCTGGGACTAGGAATTCGACTTGTTCGGGCGTTCTGAAAAAAAATGTCTCCGCTCCGTGAATCCTTTTTCCGGCTAATGTCTCCTACTACCATGGACCGGGAAACAGAGCGACCATGAAGGTTGAGTCTCACGATGAATTCATGAACGCTCTACGGCCGCACTACGACGCCCTGGCGAGATTCTCGCGTCTGATAACGCGGAATACCGATGATGCTCGTGATCTTGCTGCCGAAACTGTTCTCACAGCTCTTGAGGCGTATTCAAGTCTGCAAGAACAGCATGCTTTCCGGACCTGGCTCTTTCGCATTGCACATCGACTGGCAACACGGCACTATCGGAGGCAGTCGCGGTTTGAACGATTCCCGGAAACCGAAGGGCCAGATGATTTGCCAGCCTCATCGGTACTCCCGGATGAGATCACGGACCTTACTATTATCCGCGAGCACCTGGAAAAACTTCCTGATACCTATCGGGAAATTCTGGTTCTTGTGGACGTTGTAGGATTCCCACTTGATGAAGCAGCAAGTGTTCTCAACTTGACGGTTGGAGGCGTAAAGGCTCGGCTCTTTCGGGCCAGATCAGAACTAGCCCGACGGCTTGGAGTTGAGCGAACAGCACCAGAACGACGCTAACAGACATGTAAACGATGATCATGACGGAGAACGACGACCATATCAGCTCCTTACTCAGAGACCTTGGATCTGAGCCTCATGACCTACCATTGGAGTCAGTGGTAGGCCATATCCCGGTAATACGTCGCCGTCGCACCCTGCGTACAATTCGTCGTGTTGGCGTGTTAACACTTGCAGCAGCTGCACTCCTCGCCGTGTCACTTGTGAGTGTGGACCTTTTCCAGGATCGTCAATATCCATCGGTAGTTCGCACGGTTGACATTACAACGGAAGTTGCGACGCAAACGGTGGCGAAGGACGACACTGAAGTGCCGACGGCAGCAGAGACACCGACGGAAACACCTCGAGTTGAGCAGAGCACACATTCTTCCTCCAACCCACGTCGTATCGAGCAGCTTCGTCGCACACATGAATCGCCACAACACCGTGCTGTTCAACCTTCGCGTGATGTTCACATAACGGCGAGACCTGCTGCAAAAGAGCTGCGTCCCTACGCTGATGTGGCATTTAATACGGACGTTCTCGGCACACTCGTAAAGGTTGTTGGAAAACATGATGCCATCGATGTGGTAGGTCATGGTAGCCGCGACGTTATGTGTCTCGAAGCTGTCTGCGCCGGCGGTGATCGTCGTGAGATATCATGTATGGGAAGTAGTCCTGTACCGGAAGTAGTTACACGACCCAATGGTGAAGTTGTACTACGCCGACACCGTACATCATCAGCCGTTGTCGACGTCGTTGGCGTTACCTCGCGTATTGATGGAACCTCAATGCTGGCCTGGTATGATTGTGGATCATTCCGCGACAAACTTCCTTCAGGAACAACCTGCACTGCATATCGCCTAGAGAAAATGGGTGATGTCACGGCGCAACGAGCAGCCGACGGATCAATTGTCGTGACCTTCCTGAATGGAGACATCTTGCCGACTGATGCGCGGATTACAATTCAAGGCCTTGATAATCGCCCCTTTGGCCCCTTAACACGAATTGCTGGAACGGATGCGCAGGAGATTGGAATTGTAGGATCGCTGCCTCCTGGACTCCACAAGATCAGTTGGACAACGTCTGACGGCCAACAAAGCAGACTCGTTGTTATCCCGTGATAATGACGCAACCACAAGCACAAACAACATTCACACTACAAACCACAACATGGTAGGAGAATCAATGATTCGCACACTCACGGCAGTTTTTGCCGCACTCGCGCTTACAACCACGGTTGCATGCGCACAAGAAACACAAGTCGCTAAAACCGGTGGCCCAAAGTTTGAGGTTGTCGGTGGAGAGACCTATGACTGGGGCAAGGTTGGCGCACCAAAGTCCGGTTATCTTGAAGCAACGATCAAGATGAAGAATGCCGGTAATGGCATTATGAAACTTGTTGAGGTTCGCCCTGGATGCGGTTGTACAAAGACAGATCCAGACAAAATGGAAGTCCCAGCAGGTGATGTTTCAACCATGAACGTCAAGCTGAACATCAGCCCGATGCAAGCTGGCCCCATCACAAAGAGTATCACAGTTCGTTGGGGCGATAAAGCTGGCCTCGAAGCTCGTGATGAGTTTAAGAAGAACGGTACAGCAATTCCAGCCGGATTAGACACAACGGAACATCAAGCCTTTATCTTCTTGAAAGCTGACGTTCAGCGCGACATTGTATTCCAGCCAGGTCAGTACTTCAGCTTCTCACAAATGAAGGTTGGTCAGGAAGCAACGGCGAAGGTTGAGATTACAAACAATGGTCAGAAAGATGTTGTACTGTCCGACTTTGTAACGGACGGTGGCCTTGTTCTGAACGTTATGACGAAACAAACAATTAAGCCAGGTGCAAAGCTTGAACTCATCGCAAAGGTTGTTCCTACCATCAAGGGAGCCTATTCTGGCGGTGTCAAGTTCAAGACCAATCATCCAGATCATGCCGAGATTGATGTTCGCGCCTGGGGTAACGTTGAGGAGTCAGCTTCTCCCGTATTCCAGAAATCACAACCCAAGTAACCTTGGTTGAGCTGGTTAGCGTAAGTAACAACTCACCTCGACGTAGAGATCGAACAACGGCGGGAGGTACCAACCTCTCGCCGTTTTCTTTCATGTATATTGCGGACATGAATATCCGAAATCTCATTCTCCTCGCCGTCGTGACGGTTGGGGTAACCGTTGACGTTTCAGCGCAATGGATCAAGGGGGCGGGAATCCCCGATTCAATGTCTATCATTAGAAGTGTGGTCCGGGGAGAAAACGGTGTTCTTGTTGCGAACTCCTGGGGCGATGGTGTCTTTATGAGTACCGACGACGGTGTTTCGTGGACGTCACATGTAGCGGGATTGCCGCGTGTTGGTGGTCAATATGTTACCGTCAACACGGCAGCTGTTCATAATGGTAATGTCTACATCGGCACGGTCCTACGCGGAATCTGGAGATATGATACGAGTGTAGGAGAGTGGAAACATCTCCGTGGATTCGACTCGACAACAATTCACTCGATGGTTGTTCACAATGATGTTGTCTATGCTGGCTGTTTCCGGTCAGGTATCGTGCGTATCGTACAAACCGACAAGGTTGAATCTGAGTACGTGCCAGCGTTTGGTGATGGTTTGACGGTTATCCAACTTGTGTCAGCGCACGGAAAACTCTTTGTTGGCACGAATCGAGACGGGTGGAATATCTACGATCCGGATGCTAACGTACTCAGTGATGACAACCGAGGATTTCTCACGGAACGTCCGTTTGGTGTGTGGCCGCGCGCATTTGCTGCCGATGGATCGTCATTAACGGCTGTACTTGGTGACAATCTTATGGGCGGGGGAGTGTATGCGCGTTCTTCAGACACAGACGAATGGCAACGATATGAAGACGGATTCCCCCTTGTATTTCAGACGATCTTTGGAGCTGCTGCCGTCGGCACAACGTACTTCGTTAGTACGGGGTATTTCGGTGGTCAAGGAGTTTATGTTCGGACACGAGGGCAGCAACAGTGGTCACCATGGAATGAAGGACTGCCTAACCTCGATATAGAAGGTGTTGTTGCGTGGCGCAGACAATCTGATACGGTACGAGTTGTTGTTGCGAGTCGGCAAATCGGTCTATGGTATCGTGATACAATTGTTCCAACGACGTCAGTGTACGAACCAATCGTTCGTCCGGAGAGAAAGGTGCCAACATTCACTGTTCATCGGAATGACGTTCCCATCATTATTGCCCGTGAAGGGCTGTGTTACTTATACGATCTTGCAGGGCGACGATTTGCGCCTGACGCCGTAGGTACCGGAGTGTTTCTCGGAGGCTGCTCCTCACATCCGCGTACGGTTCTCCTTATCGTGCAGTAGCAGGAAGGAAGATCTCCCATGTTCGATCACGGGGAGGATCTGGTAGACTTCGTTTGAGAATCCACGGATTCAACAGCTTGACGTCTTTATACGTTGAACCATGATCGGTTGCCCACTGGGCTAGGTTGCTGATAGCGCTACGTTCGCGAATGACGCGCGTTTGCTCAGGAGCATATCGAGACTCTTCGGGTACGATAATGCCGTACGTATGAGCTTGCTCCATAAGATGTTTGATGACGGCTATTCGAAGAATGTATCTCGACGTTTCCTCGTTGAGGAAAATATCATAAAAATCTTTTTTACCCTGATATCGCATATTTTCTGCAAAGGATCCGTGCCCCATGTTGTAACCAGCGGCGGCATTCGTCCATGATCCATTCGAATCGTAACCTGACTTGAGATAGGCGATGGCTGCACGTGTGCTGCGTTCGATGTGACGACGCTCATCAACGTCATCATTCACAAGCAAACCCATGGCACGAGCCGTACCAGGAATAAACTGCCAAAGACCAACGGCGTCCTTTGGTGATCTGGCCATATAGAGTGCACTCTCCGCTACACTGAGGTACTTAAGGTCATCAGGAGCATTCGCTTCCTTAAGGAGTTTCTCGAACGTAGGGAAGTACCGAGCTGAACGTTTGAGGTACAGGATGATCTGTCCGGGCGTTTGAAGATTGATGTAGAACTCGCGTTCAACACGTTCACGAACTTCTGCGATGTCCATGGGGACTTCTTCGCCACAAAAGCTGAGCTTTTCTGGAATGCTCACTTTTGCAATGTTGAGCGTGTCGCGTACATGATCTTCACCTGCACCGTGAGCGAGATCGGTACACGCGAGGAGTATGACAACGGTGATGCCTGCAACGACGATGGAAGGGAGAAGGTAGGGACGCATGTGTTACTCAACGGAAAGAAACGTTGTGCAATATGCACGTTCAACGTCATCATTGGTCGCAAGGATGACAACTCCACCACGTTTGCTATGCTCAGCAACAACGGATCGTACCAGCTCACGTCCGGCCGAGTCTAACGTTACACTCGGTTCATCAAGAATCAGCAGCGGTGGACTGTGATGAATGGCAAGGGCAATCATCACGCGTTGTCGCATACCACTAGAGAATGTTCGGACAATGTCGTGTCCGCGGTCATGCAATCCAACCGTCGACAGTACATCATGTGATCGTACGGCCTCTCCTCGCAGTTTGCAGCTAAGGTCAAGTAGTTCTGTTGGAGTGAATTCGTCGTAGATGTGTAGCCATGGCGCGACAAGTCCGACCTTAAAACGACGTTGTTCTATAGTCGCATCGTCGATACGCAGTGTGACGGATCCCGTATCCGGACGTAAGAGTCCCGCAATGATCCGCACGAGTGTCGTTTTCCCACTGCCGTTCGGTCCGATCACACCAACGACATCACCGGACTGAATCTCCGCAGAGATGCCTCTCAGCACACGTCTGTCCTGAAACGTCCGGCCAACCTTGTCAATCGTCAAACAAATCATCGTGTTCGGCGCACAACGATTTTGTGCAAAGTAGTCATGCCGGCACAGTCAACTTGAAGCAGGTGAATCCCCGCCGATAATGTTGCAGGAATCGGCCACGTAGCAACAATTCGAGGTCCATCAAGGCTCACGGTAACTGTGGACGTCTCTACGGCTATCATGGAGGGAGTGAAGACCGTGATGGTAGCAACATCACCAGGTACGGCCTGGCGTACGGGGACATGTAAACGTTCTTGTTCGTCCAGCACAACGGGATGCGGATAGGGTCCAGATATCCGTGTGGTGTTGACGCCAACAAGTTGATAACAAATGTCGTCGGGTTCAACACGAATACTCCACAACGAACCATCAATCGGATTCGCTCCATCATTCTGTGTGTCGAACAACGTTACCGTAAATGTTCGCCGCGCGCCTGTAGCGTTTGTCATATCGGCAATTGAGGGCCAGGTGAGGACAACACCGAGAGAGATTGGCTCAGTAGGTGAAACGATAGATGGTACGCTGAATCGGAATGCGCGAGTTTCAAATGATCTCAGATCACCACTGGCAGAAAGAGCAGGGGGGGCAGCGGCCTCATCAACCGTCAACCGAATCTCCGGGAGAGAATCGGCCCCCGCCATCAATGTATTGTCTGCCCCACGTGATCCCGTTCGATACAGCTCCGGGAGATCGTCACAAAACATCGTATGGAGTGGAGTTGAATTATCAAGACAAGCATTCACAAGTGCTTCAAATGGCCGCTCGTTTTCACGGATGCGTTCCCAGGTCCGACGAAGTATGGCATCTCCACTCCTGCGATACAATGCGGCACCGTACCAGGCCCACATATATCCGTTTGAGGGCTGAGGATCACTAAATGCCCATCGCTCCGGCGATTGTAACAACTGCGAGGTGTAGGCAGCCCAATCACGAACGTCAGGATGCACGCGGATCTCCATCCACGTTGCCGTAAACTCGTAGACCATTTGCTGAAGAGTCGTTAACCCGTACGAACCCAGCTGGATTACGTGATGAAGTTCATGAGCCGTTGTTACTCGAAGAGCTTCGATACCAAAGGTTGCAAAGACTGGTTGACCTGCCACGTTACGATCATCAGGAGAAAAGTCATTGTCGATCTCCATCCACGTCGTGTAGCGCTCTGGTTGCACCTGCGTTAACCGCTTAGATGGCCGCGTAACGCCATATTGACCACTTCCTGTTGATCCAGCCTTACTCAGATCACGCAGGTAACAGTCGATCGCTGAGCTGCCGCCTTCGTCTCCATCGGTTGGCGGTATCGAATATCCCATCGTATCAATTTCAGCACGCCAGGCATGGTCAAGGTACTGCCCGCAGTCTTCAACGTAGTCAGGAATTCCAGAGCCATCACGATCAACTGTGGGAACGGCATCTGGACCTTCAACCGTATAGTGAATCAGAAATCGTCCACTCGGTGAAGGATAGGTAAGGGGCAAAAGGGGCCGGCTGGCAACACGTCCATCAGCAAGTGAAGCCAGACGTTCAGAGAGGTCGGAGTCAAAAAGACCGCAGCGTAGGTGCTGCCCATCATGGGCAGCGAGTGTCACGGCACAAAGCGTGAATATGGCGAGGGAAAACCGCTGTAGGTGAATCAGCGGAACATTTCCTTGATCATTCCCCATGTTTTCCGAAGGCCGCTGACGTTGTGTGTGACACCCGTCGTATTTGAGTAGGCGACGGAGCGGTCGGCATGGTTAATCTTCAGGCGATACGTAAAATACGTGCGCGCCATTGATGGATCGCCGTCTCGTTTACCAATCGCCTCTTCGTCTGTATACGAATAACTCTGGTGAGAACCCTTGGCCGAAATGGTTGCAACATGGCGATAGACTTGATCGGAGCCAGCGCGCTCAACGTCGTACGATACAACTTGTTCTTCTGCCGTAGACTTCCATTCAACAAGCACTCCATTCGCCATGGAGCGTGCCTGGAAGTACTGTAACGTCACCTGTACGGCTAAGGCCGTCACGGTAGTGACGAGAAGAGCGAGTCCGATGATAAAACTGCGGCGCATGTCAGCGGTCAAAGATACGAAAATCCACCCGTCAGATGGCGGGAGACAACGATATGACGACGATACGACGAAAACGTTACACTGAAGGCTCTGTTGTCGTATTTTCGCCGAGGCTCAGCGCTCCGCTCGGGCAGGCCCGGACGACGGCTATGATGCGCTCGGAATCGGCGTTTTCGGGTTGGATCCACGGTTTTACCCGCGGATCGAAGACTTCCGGTAGATTCCGAAAGCAATTTGCTGAGTGAATGCAGAGGTCGGGCTTCCAGACGATAGTGACCTCGCCGTTGCTGTAGTGTTTGATGATGTCCATCGAACCCTCCTGTTTTCGGACCATCCGTTGATCCAAACTACAATTTCGAGCGGAACGTCGACACGTTCTCGCAAAAGATGTTTTCCACATTTCTCGAACAAATCTCGAAATGTCTGCCCGCAGATCACTCCTGACGATGCTACTGTCCGTGCTGTTCCTTACAGCCGGGACAGCTGTGCCGTCACTTGTGCATCTCTGTGGCGGCGAACCAACAGAGAGTCGCTGTCCACCGCTTGAATGCTGTGGAGACGTCGAGACATCGTCTGATGAAGGAGAACCCTGCTGCGACGATAAGGTGACAATTCGCGCTCTTGACACAGACTACGTGTCACCAGGTTCATCGGACATTCCCGTTGTGTCGGCTTCGGATCTCTTTGTTGACGGTGTTGACATACTTCCGGCTAGAATTGAGTTGGTGTCGCGCGTTGAGCGTTGCGCCGCACCTCCCGATATCGGTCCCCCTGATTGTTCCCTATTGTGCGTCCTTCTGATCTAGGAGACGTCTGACACTCGCTGGTATCGCCACCAAACGATGCCTTGTTGGACGTTTTCCGAAGACCATGTTAAAAACCATAGTGATTGTGGTTGTCCTGCCGTTTCTGGTGACGACAGCCGTAGCACAGACGATGACCGGACGTATTACCGGTCGTGACCTCGATGGAAGTTCTGCCCCTCTTGAAGGAGTACGCCTCCTCTGGAAATCAACGACGCTGGGTGCGCTCACACGAGCCGACGGCACGTTCAGTATTGCACGTCCAACGACGACCGATACGTTGTTGATTTCGGCCATCGGTTATCGTGATACGATGATCGTTCAACCAGCCGATGGAATCATCATTATTCTCGAACCGTTGACGTCCGAAACGGACGTTGTTGACGTTGTTGGTGACCAGCCGACTATTTCTCGTGCAACACAGAAAACAGAGGTCATTACACGCAAGGATCTCATGAAGGCTGCATGTTGTTCACTTGCTGAATCCTTCGAGAAGAATCCGAGTGTTGAGGTGACGTTTAGTGACGCCGTTACAGGAGCTCGACAGATTCAATTGCTCGGACTCCGTGGAACGTATACACAGATGCTCACGGAAGCTGTTCCAATGATTCGATCCATGGAACTTCCGTTCGGCCTGGAACACGTACCTGGACCTTTCCTGGGTGAAATCAGTATCGCCAAGGGTCCTGCCACCGTGACGAATGGTCACGAGGCCATGACCGGTATGATTAATCTGTGTTTCCATGACCCTCGTACATCTCCACGACTCTTCGTGAATGCCTACGGAAACACGATGTCGAGAATGGAACTCAACATCTATGGCGCACAGCAGGTTACCGATGAACTTTCAACGATGACGTATCTGCACGGTCGTAGGTTGCCCCACGCACCCGATAACAACAATGATGGTTTTGATGACCTATCGACGTTTGATCAGATTAATGCAGCACACCGCTGGTTTTATTCGGACGACGAAATCGAATGGCAGGTCTTTGTTCGCGGTTTCCTCGACTCGTATTCGGGTGGCCAACGGTCGAATGACCACTCCCAACACGGTGTTTCTCTGTTTCGGATTACCAACGACATCAAACGGCTTGAGGGATTCGTAAAACTCGGACTGCTTGACGTGTTCAGTGATCTCGGTGAAGGTTCAAGTATCTCACTCGTGATTGGCGCATCCGGACATGAACAACAAACGAAGATTGGAAGTCGTGACTTGTTCGGAAAACAAACAACGGTGAATTCTCGGCTTGTATCGGCAATTCCACTCGGCGAAGACGTTAAACTTGTCGCTGGATTTAGCTATATGTTTGACGATGTCAACGAAGGTGTTGATACTGTCCGATACATCCGTCAGGAGCACGAAGGTGGTGCATTCGCCGAACTCACAATCGAGCCGATCCCACTTGTAACCGTTGTAGCCGGATTACGGGTTGATGCCCATAATCTCTACGGGACACGTGTTGTTCCACGTATTCACACAAAGTGGACGGCAACAGAGTCTACAAACATTCGACTTTCAGCTGGACGTGGCTGGCGTGTCCCCGCTATGATCGTCGAAAACATGTCGGCCTTCGTTAATGCTCGATCCATTGTTATGGATTCCGTGGTGCGCCCTGAAGACTCATGGAATTATGGAATATCCATCACGCAGTATCTGGAGTTCTACGAACGGCCATTCACGTTTGATGTGGAAGTGTATAGAACGGAGTTTCAACGCCAGGTTGTTGTTGATTACGATGCCAGTGTTCGTGACGTACGGATATCGAACCTAAGTGATGGCGGATTCTCAACAAGTGTTATGGCGCAGCTGCTGTTCTCACCAGTAGAACGTCTTCAACTCCAGGTTGCCTGGCGCTACGTCGACGTTCAGAGTCTGTACGATGGTCAGTTCCGGCAACGTCCGATGTTCAGTCCACACCGTGTGCTCACAACAGCATCATATGCCACTGTGGGTGAAGAGTGGCAGTTTGATCTCACCGTATCATGGAATGGTAGCGGTCGTCTTCCTTCAACTGCCGCGAATCCAGAGCAGTATCGTCGCGGAGAAACGTTTCCTTCGTTTTGGCGCGTAAATGGTCAGATAACAAAACGCTTTGGTGAGATTGACCTCTACGTTGGAACAGAGAACCTGTTTGACTTTATTCAGCAGGATCCCGTGATTGCTGCCGATGCGCCAACTGGGCCGTTTTTTGACGGGTCACTTTCATGGGGGCCACTAGATAGTCGCATTGTTTATGTTGGCATTCGTTATACGTTGGAGTAATGTCGATGGCCCCCTTTGCCCCTTTCCACGTACTTCTCCTAATGTCATCCTTTGTGGTGACATCCGGTGAAGTTGCCCGCGTGTCCGTACGAGGATCAATGCGTGCCATTCATAAGGAAGGACGTGCTTCGGCAGTTGCGACGCTGGATACACTGCAACGCCCAGGTGTGTTTGCCATTGGTCCCGTTGCCAATCTGCAAGGCGAATTTGTCGTATGGGATGGGTCTGTCCACGTATCGCGTCGGTCTGCCGACACAGTCGTGAACTCTACGTCGCCGTTGGTTGACGCAGCGTTACTTGTACAAACAGAGGCTACTGTGTGGACGCCGATTCTCACGACGTCACGAGGTATGAACCTTGTTGAGCTTGCTGAGGAGCTTCGGAGTAAAGGTCTTACACGCCCGCGATCTTTTCTGCGCTTTGAAACACGTGCCGATACAATTGATTGGCACGTTATTCATTGGCCACACGGTGAGCCTATCAAGGCTGGTGATCATCAGCGATATGCTCTACGTGGTAAGGATGTAGAGACAACGGTTCGCATAACTGGCGTGGTCGACGAAGATGGAGCGGGTGTTGTGACTCATCACAATTCACCGCTCCATCTTCATGGAGTGTTTCTTGACGGACGGGCTGTTCACATTGACGGACTTGTGATACCAGCAGGTACGGTTATTCTGCGAGCGGACTCGTGAGATAGGGAGTACGCGGCATATCTCCATCGAACGGCCGCAACTCAACGTCTTCAAAGAGCAGATCGGGAACGATCATGGTTGAGATCAAATACGGAGAGCCGCCCGTCACAAACGACGGTGAGACCGAAGGAGCAAGCAGATTGTGGACATAAAATGTTGTTCCTACGGCAAGGATGTCCTTAAAAAGGACAGGCGCAAGGGCAGCCATTTCTACGCCACGAATACGTTCTTCTCTACCATCGGGGAAGACTCGGTAGACGTCGAGCACGCCCATCTTGCCCTCACCTTGTGGGATAGGGAAGTCGGAACCTGCGATACCGTAGACGCCGGTCATAAGAAGATTTTGATTGAGGGCCGTACGAACGATGATTCCGTAGGGAAGATCACGATCCTTCACGAGCTTGAGCAGGCGCGCCTTCATTGTTTTGTCGTTAAGCTGCCGTTTTTTGTCGGTCGTAAATAGTTTTACGACGTCGAACATGGCCGCACCGCCGCGTTGATGACCGTTGGTAGATGTGATACGTTTTGTTGGAACCCGCGAGGCAAGCAGCGTCTTTAAGTATCCCTTTTCGACAAGTTTTACGTCCTTGGCTGGGAATGCATCATCGTCAACCACTACATGGCCGGCTACCGGAGCACCTTCGAACTCTTTAAGAGACGGGAGGGCATCAACACTGAGCCACTCGGGAAGGACACGTGCACCAATCTTGTTCTGGAAGGCAAGAAATCGATCGTTTGCAGAGAATCCAGCATCGCTGAGTGGGGGACGCTGTGCAACGAGGTTGGGCACAAAGACTTGCGCAAAAACTTCGCCTGCTGCTTGTCCGGTAAACAGTACTGGGCCGGAGTATGCTTCAATGATGGGTGCTGTTGCCGATTCGCGAATTGTTGAGGCTACAGCCTTTGCGGCACGGATAAGCGAATCGCGAGAGGGCAGGTCGTGCATATGGAGGGCGTAGGACGCATGTGTTCCACCAACAACCATTCCGTCAGGACACTGTCCTACTGCTACGACTTCAAATCCAGCAAACGTTTCGACCTTATAACCACGCCTGCCTTCAGAGGTGTAGATAAACGTTTCCTCGGGTACAAACTCCATGCCGACACGAGAGTTTTGAACCGTCGGCTCTTCACGGAAAATGGCACTGGCATCCGTACACAGGCTCTGCATTTCGGCAAGACTTGCGCGATACTTTGCCATTGAGGTATCAACAAGTTCATCGGCAAGTGACAGGCTGAAGTCCCACGTTGTATCAATACGTGTGCGGTTCTTTAATGCCGATTCTTTTTTTGCGTAGACTTCGAGTGCTTGTTTAAATGATGCATCTGTTGCGAGCCAAAATTCACGTCGTAACGATGAATAGGAAAGTTCTTTCGGAATACGTCGTCCTCGAAACGACTCTTCGTCGTCACTTGATCCAAAGAAGCCCAGAGAGACATCAAAAAAGTTTGTATTGTCAAACTTCGGAGTCCCTACACGCACGTTTACAGAGAGTGTTACCACGGTGCCAGTGTCCGAGTCGAGAATACTGCCCATCGTAGCGTGAACACCTAGTCGTCGACGAATTGTCAACGTATATGTCATGTGATAGGCGCGAGCAAGATCGCCTACCTGGATCTCCATCATGTTCCGGCGCATCTCGTCGGCCATAGCACGAAAGATCTCCTCACGTTCCTGACGAGGTGTTGTTTGTGCGTTAGCCTGTTGTGCAGTTCCGATAACAGCAAGAAGTGCTACCGTGATAACAAGAACTGTCTTCATTATTGTCCTCCTTTCATGCCAACAACTGGATCTGGGAGGATGGGTGGTTTTGCCTGGGATTTTTGCTTTTTCTGAACCTCTATGGTTGAAACGAGTAGGCTTGGACTCGAGGCAGAGACTGGTACTCCGCCGGATTCAGCACCACAGACGCCGTTAAAGATGCCAAGATCATCTGCCGCAGCGATGATGTTGTTAAACGTTGTGAGTGGTGTACCGATGAGGTCAACACCTCGTACGAGCTCGTCGGGCCGTCCGTCAGCAAAGACCTTGTAGACTACGAGTGGCTGAACGTTAAAGGCATTAGGAACCGTGCGTCCGGTAAACGTAAATCCACCTTGAATGTCATCGAACAGCAAGCCATAGTCTTTGTTTTGTTTGCGGCATTCGGCGCGCAGCAGAGCTCGAAGTGAGTCGAGGGGAACACGTTGTGATGCTTCCACGATAAGGTTGCTTTGGCGTGAAACAGGCTTTAGACCTGCCTGGCGCCGACCATGGCCATTTGACGTAGGGAAATTCTCAATGGGGGAGCGTGACATCAGGAAGTTGCGGAAGACACCATCTTCAACGGCTATCACACGTTTTCCAGGCATGCCTTCATCGTCATACTTATACGCACCAACGATATCCTGTCCGCCAAGACTGCGAATGGTGGGGTCGAAGACAACGTCGATAAAGTCTGGTAAGATCTTCTTGCCAAGGAAGGCTTTAAATGTCTGGCTCGAATTAGCATCCTTCTGCCGATGTCCTTCTACACGGTGGCCGAAGATCTCATGAAAAAACACACCTGCTGATCGGCCAGACAGAATAGCTGGGCCCGTATACGTTTCCATAAGAGGTGCCGTGCGAAGCTCCTCACACAGCCGAATCGCATCATCAACATCCTTTTCGAGGGACGCGTGAGACGGTAAGCCTTCCACGGCATAGGCTGAGTAGCTTCTGTAGAGTGGCAAACTCATACCGTCATCTGCCTTTGTCTTACACAAGACAAACATCTTTACCATCGGTTCAACATGCTGAATTCGTGTTCCTTCGCTGTTTACGAAGTACTTCACGACTTCATCAACCTGCAGTGTAACTCGTCCGAGATAGATGTGAGGGTGGCCAGCAAAACGAGCACTAAGTGAACGTACAAGATTGCGGTACTTCGTCGTGTCAAATGACTGACGTCGAGCCTCTTCAATAAGTTGGTACGCTTGTTCCTTGGAGAGGTCTGCCGACGTATCCTCTTCGCGAACCTTTACCTGACGATTTGTAACAACCTTCCCATACCGTTCCTGTGCGGCCTTATAGGCCTTGTCAGTAGCATTCCAGACAATCGTACGTATTGCGGCTGGATCGTCTCCAAGCGGCAGTTCAACGCCCCTTGTACCCCTTCCCAATTCGAACGCAACGCCACGAATGCTTCGTGTATTGTCGAGTTCATGCGTACCAACACGTAGGTCCACGTCGAGAATACGTCGGTGTGATGTGCCATCAACATCTACCGCCCCAAACGATGCGCCTATACTGAACGTGCGGATCTCGGTAACAGCATAGGACAGGAAGTACGGAGGTGTCTGTTGTTCACCGAGGAATTTCATCGAACGTGAGAGTTCCGCGTCGAGAGCATCGAGTACCGGTGAAACTCCACTCTTCTGAGAAAACGATACTGTTGTTGTTACAACAAACAGCAAAACGAGGAAACGTACGTTACGGCGTTGGAGCATGAATGGTCTTCGAAACGATATGGAGATCCCGATCGAGTTCGTAGGTGATCGGTACACCGGTAGGAATTTCTACTGTGAGGATGGCTTCGGAGCTGAGATTCTCAAGTAACATGATGAGTGAACGTAGTGAGTTACCATGAGCAACGATGAGAACGTTTTCTCCATTTCGTAGCCGTGGTGCGATTTCCGTGTCGAAATACGGAAGCACACGTGTGCGCGTATCCTTGAGCGATTCACCGTTCGGTGGGGCTACATCGTAACTTCTGCGCCACGTGTGAACCTGATCGGCACCAAACTTTTCCGCTGTTTCTGCCTTGTTGAGTCCCTGGAGATCACCGTAGTGGCGTTCATTCAGGGCCTCACTGCGAAAAATCGGAATGGCCGTTCTACCTGCTTCGTGAAGGGCGATATCAGCGGTACGTATCGCTCGTGTGAGCACGGAGGTGAAGACAACATCAAAAGGAATGGTTGAGAGTGTTGTACCTGCACGGGCGGCTTCAGCCTCTCCTTTTAACGTCAGGTCAACATCAACCCATCCTGTAAAACGATTTTCAAGATTCCACTGCGATTCGCCGTGGCGGAGAAGCGTAAGGTAGGGCATCAGTCTTTCGGTGAACAAAGTTCCAGAAGTACTCCACCGGTTGATTTCGGATGGAGAAAGGCAATCATCATGTTGTGAGCGCCGGGACGTGGTGTTTCATCAATCAACCGCACACCATCGTCCGCGAGTCGGTGAAGCTCACCCGGTATGTCATCAGTACGCACAGCTACGTGATGAATTCCTTCGCCACGCTTTTCAAGAAAAACAGCTATCGGTGACGTAGGTGACGTAGGGGCTGTGAGTTCAATACGGACAGTACCGACGGTAAATGAGGCAATGTCGACATGTTGATCTTCAACTCGCTCGCGATGGAACGTTGTGACGCCGAATAAACGTCCATACAACTCCATACTCTGCTCAAGGTCGCGCACGGCAATTCCGATATGATCAATCGTCTGCATCATAACGATTCCTGTCGCTGTGTATAGAGAAGTTCTGCGGCCCTCAAGTCATCAGGCGTGTTGATCCCGTGCACCTCGGCAGGGTCGTCACACACATACGTGGCCACTTCAGCGCCGTCCTTGAGGAGAATATCAACAATGTCAGTCAGGTAAAACTCACCCTGAGTATTGTCGTTACGCACTCGGTGGAGGGCGGAAAACAATGCAGAACTACGAACGACATAGACGCCGGAGTTGATTTCTCGGATTGTTCGTTCATCCTCCGTGGCATCCTTTTGTTCAACGATGCGTGCGATTGCACCATCAGCTGAACGGACGATCCGACCATAACCCGTGGGATTGTCAACAACCGTTGTTAGGATGGTCGCAACCGCTGTTGTGTTGTGGTGGTGATGCAGAAGTGACAGGAGAGTATCCGTGGTAATCAACGGCACGTCGCCCGACAAAATGAGAATGTCGCGCTCGCGATCCGAGAGTTCATGCTCCGTCATGAGAACAGCATGACCCGTCCCAAGTTGCTCAGCCTGGAGTACCGTACGCGCGTCGTGAACATGTTCACGAACAACATTCTGCACATCTTCGGCACGATGGCCAACGATGACGACTATTCGTTCGGCACCGAGCTCAACGGCACGATCAAGGACGTGATTGATAAGGGGCTGCTCCGCAAGGGGCACAAGAACCTTTGCGAGGTCTGGATTGCCCATACGTTTGCCCTTTCCGGCCGCGAGGATTGTTACGGCCGTCGGAAGGGAAGTCGACATAATGCTTAGTTACTGTTGCCGATGTGCGTGTAGGCTTCGACGGATCTGGACACGCTTGCGACGTCATTGTTACGGTCAACGAGGACAACTGTTGGCTGCCAGGTGCGAGCGGAAGCATCATCCATCGTTGTGTAGGAAATGATGATGACCTCATCACCAATGTGCCCTTTACGTGCAGCGGCACCATTGAGGCAAATGTCGCGACCACCACGTGCGCCAGGAATGACGTAGGTCTCAAACCGCTCACCGTTGTTGATATTGACAACGGAGACCTTCTCGTAGGCGAGAAGATCGGCGGCCTCCATGAGCTCCTCGTCGATCGTCAGGCTTCCCTCATAGTAGAGATCAGCCTGCGTGATCCGGGCCCTGTGGAGCTTCGATTTGAACATGACTCGATTCATGAAAACCTCGGCATTAGGGGAGTGGGCGGACGTGCAAAACTACCGAAATCCGCGCCGTAAGGACGTACGACGAGCCACGTTCGTATTTTCGGACTATGAAGGTCTCCCTATCTCGTCTCGCCCACGCTCGAAGTGGTGACAAAGGTGACGCTGCAAACTGCGGCGTCATAGCCTATCGTGAGGAATGGTATCCGATACTTCGTGATGCCCTAACCACGGAACGTGTCCAGAAACACTTCGAAGGAATCTGCCTGGGCCCTGTTGAACGATTTGAGCTTCCCAATCTGTGGGCACTCAATTTTGTTCTACACGATACACTCGGCGGCGGCGGAACGGTTTCCTTAAAGCTGGATGCACAAGGCAAAACAATTGCCTCTGCGATGCTCCTGATGGAAATTGACGTAGCTGATGACGTGGCCGCCACACTCGGCTAGATGGCTATTCCTATACGGATCAAGTGATTACGGCATCGGACGGAGAGGTGAGCTGAGACCGCAGACCGTTTCCAGTGATGTCAATACGGGTCTCATCCATTCCTTGACCTCGTCACTTGACCATCGTTTGTCCCATGTCTGGAGCACGTCACTCCCGTCCATTCGAGTTGACAACGACGAAACGTTCACCGTAACGCTGTCGCCATTCTTCTCAACCCTCCACGTCCGGACAAGGGCCGAATAGCGGTAAGCAACCCTCTCGACAGAGTCTTGCACAAGGAGAAAACCTGCCGTTGTATCCTGTTCCAGAATGGAATATCCGTTTCGATCGAACATCTCTGCGGCCTGGCGGATAAAATCGCTGCGATTGACCTTACAGACCATGGACATTGGTCGAGGGCGATCAAGGTAGTCGAACAATCGACAGCCTGTCATGGTGAGCGACAGAACAAGAATTCCAACAAAAAGCGTCAATCGCTTCAACTGCATGCGTGGGGACTCCGGAGATTCGACCGGCAAAAGTATGAACACAACGGGAAGGACCATGATTCTGGCGAACCGTTACATTCGAAAGATTCTTGCATGACGAAGACAGAAGCGCATTCGTATGCGGCTCAGATGGATGCGAAAGACACACTGGGTGTTTTTCGCAATCGCTTCCACATACCCTTGCATCATGGCGAGCCTGTGGCATATTTCTGTGGGAATTCGCTGGGATTAGTTCCTCGCGCAACAGCCGACGTTGTGCAGGACGAACTAGAAGACTGGAAAAACCTCGGTGTAGAAGGCCACTTCCACGCACGGAAACCATGGTTCTCGTATCATCGGCTGTTAACAGATTCACTTGCTCGATTAACAGGTGCTAAGCCTCATGAAGTGGTAGCGATGAATTCGCTGACGGCTAACCTACACCTGCTCATGACGTCATTGTATCGTCCCACTGCGGATCGTTACCGAATTGTAATCGCAGGTAATGAGTTTCCCTCCGATCGGTACGCCGTTGAGAGTCAAGTCCGACTTCATGGCCACGATCCAGAGCAGGCTATGATCGAGGTTGCACCCGATCCCGGTACGTATGAAATTTCAACGCAGCGGCTTGAAGAAGCGATCGCCCAACATGGCGAATCAGTTGCCCTCGTGCTCATCAGCGGAGTACACTTTTTTACGGGACAGTTCTTTGATATACCGGCTGTTGTACGTGCCGCAAAGTCTGTTGGAGCAGTGATTGGTGTTGATCTCGCTCACGCCATCGGTAATGTAGAGTTGCATTTGCACGACTGGGATGTTGACTTTGCTGTGTGGTGCTCCTACAAATACCTCAATTCGGGGCCTGGAGGAGTAGGTGGTGCGTTCGTTCATGAACGTTATGCCGCACGGCCAGATCTGCCCAGGCTGGCAGGATGGTGGGGAAATGAAGAGTCCACACGATTTATGCTTCAGCACGGATTTGAACCAACATATGGTGCTGACGGCTGGCAATTGTCTAATGCTCCTGTGTTGTCGATGGCGGCACATCGTGCTGCCTTGGACATATTTGATGAGGCGGGTATGGCCGCCATCTCCGTAAAGCGCACTGCTCTCACAGGTTTTCTTGAAACGCTTGTTAATGCAGCCTTTGCTCAATATCCGATAGGTGCTTGTATCACACCACGTGATCCTGCACAGCGCGGTGCGCAACTAAGTCTGCGTTTCGAACATCACGGTCGTGAAGTGTATGAAAAACTCCTTCAACACGGAGTAATTGTAGACTGGCGTACTCCGAATGTTATTCGTGTTGCGCCGGCACCACTGTATGTTTCGTTTGCTGATGTTGCGCGCTTTTATGACGTCTTCCTCACCATTCTTAGCGAACTCCCATGACGGAAGACACAACAATTGATCCTTCGCGATACGTTGTAGGACGGCGTGCCGTGTTTGAATCACTCGCCTCTACGGCAGCATTAGAGAAAATTTTTCTTGCATACGGTCTTGACGACGCACCTCTTGCCGCTATTCGGACCGAGGCAAAGAAGCGTGGAGTAACGTGTTCGGTGATGGACCGAAGGAAGTTTACAGCTCTTGAGAAAGCACTCGGACTCGAGCCGAATGCTGCTCAGGGTGTGATGGCTCTTCGCCCCATTCGCCCCTTAACACAACTTGACGACCTGCTTGATACATCAACAGATCCTGCTCCGTTACTTGTGGCACTTGATGGAATCACGGACCCGCATAACCTGGGCGCTATAGCTCGGTCAGCCGAAGCTGCCGGAGCACGTGGCCTTATTCTCCCGGTGAAGTTCAGTGCGCCGGTGACGGCTGCGGCGGTGAAGGCATCGGCAGGTGCACTGGAGCATATTGCTGTAGCACGTGTGGCACGAATAGGTGAAACACTTGACCTTGCAAAATCACGCGGATTCCGTGTCATTGGCACGGCTGTACCTGCCACGGCACGATATGACGAAGCAGATTACTCGGGGCCACTCATCATCGTTATCGGATCCGAGGGTGAAGGACTTCACCCCCGGATTCTGGCCGCTTGTGACGTTCTTGTAGAGATTCCGATGTCAGGTCGCGTCGCAAGTTTAAATGCGAGTGTTGCCGCAGGAATTGTGCTGTTTGAAGCACGAAAGCGCAGGCTGTGAGGCCGTCATCACGTTGCTGATATTCGTGTCAGCGTCTTACGTCAAACCTTGCTGATGTTGCACCATGGGCTGCTGTACACGTTACAACATAGCTGCCCTGCGCTAGTGTTGAGCAATCAATTGTGATGTGTTCAACATTCGTGTCAGCACTTGATCTTCTGATATTCACGTTCTTGGGCATCCCGGAGGCATCAGCTACATGAATGGCTGATGTCGAAACCTCTGTGCCATGTAGTTCAAACGTGATGACTGACGAAGCAGGATTTGGTGCAAGATTCTTGATGGTTGGGTCAGTTGCTGGAATAGCTAAGGGCTTCGATACCATCTGCGCTGTTCCCTGCGGCAACGGAACGATGGCACGGGTAGAACCACCGCCTTGTGAGAGTACCTGCTTACGAACGAGTGTGTAACATACAGTTGTATCACACGTGACGCAGGCAGCATTCGTAAACTCATATCGTACACAGAACTTGACCGTGTCCCTGCACCACCAAGGGGCAAAAGGGGCTGATGGCTGAATGTTTAGTGCAAGCGTGATGTTGGCCGACGACGTTGTACCCGTAACCCCTGACGACCATGCCGTTGCACCCGATGTTGTCGTTGTAGGCAGACCGGTTACTGACATTGAAGAGATGTTGATGACGGCAGGCTGAAGGGTTGTAGGAGGGCATGTGCGACGTACCGTTGCATCCAGGATGGTAACACGCACGCGACTGTATGATGCAGTGGGAATCGTAGCGGACGTTGTGAGCGTGGCCGTACTCATCGACGTTTGTGTGAGGGATGATGATAAAGTTGTTGTAAAACCAGTACAGCACTGAATGGTCGGCGGAGGACAGAGTACGGGAGAGCACGAGAACACATCAACGTCTCCTTGAAATGCAACGTCAACACCATTGTTGTGAATGTGGTCGATGTCAAACAGGACACTATTGCTCGTTGTGCCGCCGATTGACGGAAAAATCTGCAAACCATTCAGGATGTCGGGGTATCCGCACGAACCATTGTGAAGACGGTCACCTGTGCTCACAACAACACTATCGCAGAGAATCGGAATCGAAAGTGTCGTATCGTAGTTACCGTATCCCCAAGCAGCTCCCCCGGCACAGGAAAACGGAGTTGAGTACGGCAAATTCACAATACAACCGACGGAGTAGGTCTGTGGAGCTGGTTGCCATGACCCAGCAAGGTATTTGTAGCGCAGCAATCCAGCGTGCAGGCCCCAGTTCGGTCCAGGCGCGGGCAACATTTTCCCGACACCATACCAGGTACGTTGAGCAAGTAACATCTCACCTGCCGACGAAAACTCGATATCCGAAACAGGATTGTTGGGTACGTTGGTAGGTAGGGTTAGTTCAAGAACAGGAGTGCCAACGAAGTCTCCCGTTGTGGGATGAATGGCGATACTCCACACTTCGTTACGTGGCAAGGTCGGATCGGAGAGATCTCCACGCCAACGTGAAAAATAAATTCTGTTACAATGGTATGCCACGCCCCATACACGTTCTCCTAGTGGAGCCAATCCGGCAAGGCCATCGTCGGCGAGAAATGGATCATAGGTGGAAAGAACAGCACCTGTGGAGGATAGTCGATAAATTTTACCATTGTCTAGGTTCGTCACAAACAGTTGACTACGAACACGATCAATCGTAATATTTCCCAGACCGGGTGCTGGCGCATTGGGTCCAGCAACATTCGGTAACGACGCAAACGTTGTCCAGTCACCCGTTGACGCATTAATCTTGTATACAGCACCGTGTCCACCGGGGCCGGGAGCATAGTTTGTATAGTATGTTGGTCCACCATAGATAGCGGTTGCCGTCACATAGATAGCCCCAACGGAGTCGATCGCAATTCCAAACACATGACCCATGGTATCAAGTCGCCACGAAGGATGACTATACACCGGAGCGGACGTCCAATCGACATCGACAGGTTCCTGAGCATGTTGCCGTATGTCAATCACACGGATTACATAGTTACTGATCGTTGGAGCGACCGTCGAAGCATCACCAGAAGTGGTTCTCGCCGCGAGAGTCATCACCGCATATCCGCGCTGTAAGGGCCATTGTGCATGTGCTACTGATGCTGAAAACACGACGATAAGCACACCTATTGCGAAACATAACGTCGAACGAAGACGGATAGCCGTTTTCATGTGAGTACCTATCAATCCGTTGATGGAGGAAGGTTCTCAATATGCAGGTGGCCGTGCCCCATAGGAAGGGCAAATGAGTATTCGTAGACGTTTTATGAGTTTACGACGCTGGGTGACGCCGGGTGACGCCGGGTGACGCGGGCTTACGATGGGTGCTCGCTGCACGCTCACGCGACGGGCTACTGCTGGCAAACGCCTGGCAAGAGGAGCTCTAGGTATCAAAAAAAAACCTCTCGCTTGGTGAGGGGCGAGAGGCAGTATGAGGGGGTTGGTTTGCTAGGAGGCTGTGCGGACCTGCCTAGCGTGTGTCGTTTTCTGTGTTGTCGAAAACATACGAAAACATCATGCAGCAAACAACCTGAGCCACTGTAAACGTGCCGTTCGCAGGATGCAGATGTGGTACTGCGTGCGTTTTCTCAGTTTCCGTGGTGCAACATAGGAGATTCGGAATATTGATGCAAGAAAAATTTTCGGTGGTGGAAAATTGTCGTAGTTCAGACAACCGTTTGAAGCCGAGTACTGCGGGCTTCGATACCGTCAAGCAGGACACTACAGACGATTTCCGGTGGCGGAAGTGGTAGCGGTGATGACGTCCGTGCTTCCGGATGGAGGAGGTAGTCGACGGCCATTGTAAGAACTGCAACAGTTGCGTCAACGTCGAGGCCTGATCGTAATGCACCGAGTTCTACACCCCTTGTGAGGTAGGCTCGTAGATGTTCGGTTGAACTTCGTTTCCGCCACGCGTTTATGTCTCGCGCGAGTGAAGGCTCTCCAAGTTCAAGATCATGTAGTAGTACAGCACTGAAACGGCCGCATGCTTTAACAATACCCTGGATGAAGTCCTTAATTGCCGGACGAACGTCATCGGCATGGGAGATCACAATCGATGAGACAACGTGGCGAAGCTCTTCGTCAGCCCGAAGGAAGATCTGCAGAACGATGTTGTCCTTTGTCGGAAACAGTTCATACAGTGTCCGCTTTGAACAGCCGCTTTCCCGAGCGATTTGTTCAGTTGTCACACGTTGATAACCGTACCGAAAGAAGAGATCCTCAGCAGCATCAAGTATCCGCGAGTACACATCCATACGTTCCACGTCAGATTCTCCTCTGTTCATTTGAGGTTACATTCTGACCGTCGGTTGACGCGACAGGCGCGGCAATTGTCCAGGACTCCATTACACCACTGAAAAAGGCATTCATAAACGCCCGATAGATTCGTTCAGGCTGAATTGTCTGCCCGTCAACAACATGAAGATCCATGCAGTGATTGATCATCACCGAATAGATCGAAAGAAGATCGTCAACGGACAGTTCCGGTCGAATGTCGTGGCGCGAGAGGCCTTCAACCATCATCTCACGAAACAACGAGAACCGCCACCGACGCCAATCATCGAACTCCTTCCATACAGATGGTGCGCTGCGCTGGAGTTCGCGAACAACCTTTGGAGAACGAAGGCGAGCATACTGAATCGAAATGGCCGATACAAAACGTTCGATCCGCTCTTGGAAGGGCATGCTGTGCGCTTCAAACAGCGGGTCTGTGGTTACCTCGATCTCATGCATCAGCTGGCGAATCACTCCTCGCAGCAGTTCTTCCTTCGTTGGATAGAGTCGATAAAGAGTCTTCTTGGATATTCCACACGACTTGGCAATATCATCGGACGTTGTTGACGAATAACCACCGTCGAGGAACTTTTCCGTGGCGACACGCGAAATCGTTCTCCGAAGGACGTCGTCCGACGTTTCGGCGGCACCGGTATCACCCTGGATGTATTCGTTCGCGACCATGCGGCGAAATTAGTATTCGTTTCCTCACGATGGTTCCCGTAAAACTGCTTGAGTCTCCCGGGTTTCCGTGATTTTCATCTGACTTCCCACCTGACGGAGGTCGGCGATCGTGGTATCTTTGCCGTCTATGATCGACCTCAGTACCCGAAGTGAACAAGAACGCCGTCGTTTTGAAGAGCTGGAATTGCTCCGCGAACACGGTGTGAATCCGTATCCCGTGACGTTTGACAAGACGCACGATGCGTCCGCAGTGCTTGTATCATTTGATGATGCAGATCCAGCACCACTTGCGGATATCGCAGTAGCCGGACGCGTCATGACAAAACGAAAGATGGGTAAAGCGTCGTTCTGGCATATCCAGGATCATTCGGGACGTATTCAGGTCTACCTAAAAAAAGATGACCTGGGCGAGTTTTATGATGTCCTTCATCTATTTGACATCGGTGACATTGTAGGTATCCGCGGATTCGCATTTCGTACACGGACGGGTGAGATATCCGTACATGCGCGAGAAGTTGTTCTTCTTGCAAAAAGTGTTGTTCCGATTCCCGTTGCCAAGGAAGAACAAAAGGACGATGGTTCTGTTGTTAAGTACGATGCCTTTGTGGACAAGGAACAACGTTATCGAAAGCGCTACCTTGATTTGATCGTGAACCCTGAGATTCGTGAAACGTTTCGCAAGCGTGCACAGATCATCTCCGAGATGCGTCGCTACTTTGATGAAAGAGGTTGGCTCGAAGTTGAGACGCCGATTCTCCAGCCGTTATACGGCGGAGCTACGGCACGTCCGTTTGTCACGCATCACAATGCCCTCGACGTTGAGCTCTATCTCCGCATCGCTGATGAACTCTACCTCAAGCGTTTGATTGTAGGTGGATATGAAGGCGTGTATGAAATCTCCAAGAACTTCCGGAATGAGGGTATGGACAAGACCCACAATCCGGAATACACGGCCATGGAGATCTATGTGGCATACAAGGACTACATCTGGATGATGGAGATGACAGAAGATCTCCTCCAGTCCATTGTTGTGAAGGTCTTTGGTACGACAACTGTAACCTTTGCTGGTACAGACCTTTCATTCGCCGCACCGTTCCGTCGTGCTCGTATGTACGATCTTTTTGACGAGTATACAGGCAAAAATCTCCGTGGTCTGTCGCGCGAAGAGTTGTTGGCAGCTGCAGTGGCACTTAACGTGCCCGTCGACCCAAAAGCAAGTGCGATGAAGATTCTCGATGAGATTTTCTCTGTACTCGTGCAGCCGCATCTCATCCAGCCAACGTTTGTGATGGACTATCCTGTTGAAATGTCACCACTGGCAAAGGCCCATCGTACAGAAACGGGTCTTGTGGAGCGTTTTGAGCTGTTTGTGATGGGCAAAGAAGTTGCCAATGCCTTTACCGAGCTCAACGATCCAATCGACCAGCGTCTGCGTCTTGAAGAACAGGCTCGCATTCGTGCAGGCGGTGATGATGAGGCTATGGTTGTTGATGAAGACTTCCTTCATGCCATTGAAGTAGGTATGCCACCAACGGCGGGACTTGGTATTGGTATTGATCGCCTCGTCATGTTGCTGACGAATAACGACTCGATTCGCGACGTTCTGTTCTTTCCGCAAATGCGTCCTGAACGCTCGTCGGATAGTTAACATATGGGATACACTCCTGTAGCTGGTGGCGAACAAACCGCCAAACGACGTAGCTCGCCCATGGTACACCTTGTACTGTTCCTCGCCACGTTTGCCATGACGGCAATGGCTGGAACGGAGTGGCAGTACAAGAACGCGCTCGAAGTCATGAACTGGGTTCACGGCCTGACGTATGCAACTCTGATCATGCTCTTTTTATCAGCGCATGAGTTTGGACACTACATCGCCGCTCGTATTCATGGCGTTGACGCTTCGTTACCGTACTTTATTCCCGTGCCTCCCGTTGGTCCATTTCTTCCCTTTGGTACAATGGGAGCTCTGATTCGCATTCGTACTCCTATTCCGAATCGGCGCGCACTGTTCGACATTGGTGTTGCTGGTCCGATAGCAGGATTTGTGGTTTGTTTGGCAGTGCTTATCTACGGATTTATGACACTGCCAACAATTGACTATCTCTATACAATTCATCCTGAGTATGTAGCAACTGGCATCCCTTCGTCAGGAATGCATTTCGGAGATACCTTACTCTTCTCGTTCTTACGCAATGTGTTCGCAAACAGTTCTGGCTTTATACCTCCAATGAATGAGGTCTACCACTATCCTTTCCTTTGTGTAGGATGGTTTGGGTTGTTTGTAACGTCGTTAAACATGTTACCATTTGGGCAACTTGATGGTGGCCATGTCTTGTATTCCTTGATTGGACAACGTCAGCATGTTGTAGCACGGTTGTTATGGTGGCTGCTCTTTACCTACGGAATTCTTGGTCTCGTGACGGAAGTGCTTGCAGTTCTCGCAGAGCCGTCTCCGGAGCCATACATGGTATGGATGCAGACATACATCGAGCCAGTATTCTCTGTCGTGATTCGTGCCATTCCTTTTGACGTGTCGGCAGGATCAAACTGGTTGTTATGGGCCTTTCTCATCCGATTCCTCATTCGGATTCCACATCCGCCAATTGCAGATCCTGAGCCACTGTCACTTGGCCGAAAGGTAATTGGCTGGACGAGCATCATCATCCTCGTTTCGAGCTTTACACCGACGATCATTACCTTCGTGCCATGACGGAACGTCAGCATACCACGCTCGCTACGATCCTTGTCATCTTCGGCTTCTTTCTACTTCGCCTTGCGTCAGATGATATTCGAAATGGGGCAGAAGGGGCATTAGCCGTTCGAGCACAAGCAATCAATGTATTTGGAGATGTTGTAGATCAGGCTCCACATGCGGTGGCCGGACTCACGACGGCGTCACGTCCACCGTTACCCGCATGGTTGACGTCGATCTCAATGACACTTCTCGGTCCGTCGGCTATGGGATTGCGCCTTGGTGTTGTGATCCTTGCGACCTTGGTTTGTGGCGCAGCGTTTGTACTTGGACGACGTATTGTTGACCAGCGGACAGCCTTGTTTTCTGTCGTGGCTATGGCGTCGACGGTTGTGTTTTATGATGCAGCGCGTCATACCTCGGGTGACATCATAGCTGCATTTGGATGTGCCCTCATGGTTCTTCCATCGATCGTCCGAATGCGCAATGGTCTGATAGGAAACGCTCTGCTTGCCCTTGGAACTTCAATCGTCACGTTATCAACGCCCTTGGCCGTGATTCCTGCCTCCGCCGCAGTGATTGCCGGAGATTTCCTTTCGGGTACTCTACTTCGTCGTCTGCCGCTAACGCTGTTGGCCATCGTCATCGGTCTTGGTGTGGCAACTCCATGGTACCTGGCCATGGTAAACACCTATGGTGATCAATTTTGGTTGGCATTTTCTCTGCCGCTGACGACGGAGTCACATGTTCTTGATTCGTGGATACAGTTAATCGCTGGACAGCCACTCGTGATATTGTCGTTTCTCTATGTATGTATGTGTTGTGTGTATCCGTCGATGATGCCAGAACGCACGAACGTCGGAGCAATCGTTGTGATTGTATGGTACATCGTGGCAATGGTGCTATCCCCATGGATGTCATCCGAGCTTGTCATCGTACCAGCTACACTTGTAGCAGCGTATGCAGCAGAAACATTCTTGCGATCCTGCCATCGCCGTTTTGTGGTTGTTTTGATGTGCTTGATTCTTGCAATTGCTGCACTGGTTCCGTTAACAGAGGATATTGCCGTTTGGTCTACAGCTGTGATTTCCGTTATTGGTGCAACGGCATTTCTTCCGACTAGAGTTATTAACGCACTTGTTGTGCCCGTATATCGATGGATTCCTGCCTTTGTTGTAGCTTCAACAATTGTTCGTTGTTCGATTGACGCAATTACGGCCTCACCGGATGAACGTTCCGGTGTTAAAGATGTTGCCCATCTTCTCCTCGATGGCACGTCGCCGCAGTTTACGTATCTCTATCATCGCACATCTCCCATCGATGCCAGCAACCCACAGCTGTCCTGGTATCTCGCGGGCTGGATGAATGGCTGGATTCCTGGGAATACGTACCGGCCCGTTGATCTCCCAAATAATGCCACGAGTGATATCGTGCTTGTACTAGCTCTTGCCCCGACATCAAAGTGGATTGTTTACTATCATGCAGGACAGCCTGTCGAAGTACGTGAAGAGGTCACAACAACACTTCGCAGTGGATATGCCGTTGAGTACTCTGGAAACCACTACACGTTGTTTCGAAGAATATAGTCGTCGATGCTACTATGTCAGGGTCGGTCGTAATGTGATGACGTATGCTCGTAAGCGAGTACCGTTATGATGACGTTGACGATGCGGACCCAAGAGCATGAAGCCGCGCATAGGCACCACCAGCGGCGAGTAACGCTGCATGACTACCTTCTTCAACGATCCGTCCTGCTTCAAAGACAATGATGCGGTTTGCGTTTACGATCGTGCTGAGACGATGTGCAACGAGAATAGCAGTACGATCCTGTAGGACGTCTGTAATTGCGTCCTGAACAATACGCTCTGACTCTGTATCGAGAGCCGACGTTGCTTCGTCAAAGAGTAGCACCTGCGGGTTACGGAACAATGCTCGCGCAATCGCAATTCGTTGGCGTTGTCCACCGGACAACTTCATGCCACGGTCGCCAATGTTGGTGTTGTATCCATCAGGAAGTTTCCGAATAAATCCATCGGCATGAGCGATACGAGCAGCATTCTCAATATCCTCCTGGCGGGCATCGGTCATGCCAAGTGAAATGTTGCCCGCTATTGAGTCGTTAAAGAGAATAGTCTCTTGGGCAACTGTACCAAAGAGTGAACGTAATGCCGACAGAGAATACGTGCGAATGTCAACGCCGTCGATAAGAATTCGACCCTTTTGCGGATCATAGAATCGTAACAGTAGATCGAGCATCGTCGACTTGCCACTTCCGCTTGATCCTACAAAGGCCACTGTTTCACCTTTGGCAATCCGGAAGCTCACGTCGCGAAGGACATCTTCGTCGCCATACGCAAATGTCACATTCTCAATAACGATATCGCGTGTAAATGTGATTGTCTCTTGTGCTCCCTCAATGATACTTGGCTGTTCATCCAGGGTCGTCATGACGTTCGTTGCAGCAACCATTCCTCGTTGCATTGTCCCGATCGTTGACGTAACAGCCGAGATAGGCTGCATGAGACCAAACAAGAAGAACAGGAACATCATGAGACTGGACGCCGTGACATTTCCACTGGCAAGTTCCATTCCCCCAAAGTAGAATACGCTAACGAGAGCAAGTATGCCGAAGGTGTCATTCACTGCGGGAATCAGTGCGAGAACGCGTGTGTTCTTGAGTGCAGACCGGACGTAGGCAGAGGTTTGTGAGAAGAACGTACGCACGACATATGACTCTAGACCCATGGCCTTTACAACACGAATGCCGAATACGGACTCTTGGAGCGTCGACGTATAATCGGCCTGGCTTTGCTGCATCCGGCGGCCATACCGACGCAGATAGTTAGTACTCACACGAATTACACTCAGGCCTCCGAGACTAAGCCCAACAGCGATTGCCGTGAGCTTCGGCGAGATAACGACCAAGGCAGCAATGTTGATCACGATCGACGTCATCTCTCGCCATAGTGTTGTTAGCGAGTTAATGGTAGCATGATTCAGAACACCAACTTCATTCGTTAACAGGCTGATAATCTCACCGCTCTTCCTCCGGCCAAAATATTCCATCGACAGGCCACTGATCCGTAAGAAGAGAGCATCACGGATTGTCTTCATGATCCCTTCTTCGAGCTTGGTCGAAACAACACTTGCCGAGTATTTCGTAACTCCTCGGAAAAGAAAAATGACGAAGATTCCTGCACTGAGATTAAAGATCGACGCATAAAAGTCGTTTGGAACAACGATTAGATCCGTGAGACTCTTTACCGCATTCTCGAGTGACGAACCACCAACTCGAGACGCGATATCTGCTTGCGGTAATCGCTCCTCCGTCTGAAACAACGTAGAGAAGACGGGGCCTACAATGGCAAGTGTTAATGCATTTAGTGTCGAGAACAGAAAGTTCAGTAGGAACGATGCAAAGATGAGCGCTCGAAACGGGCGCACAAATCCCAACACGCGTGGTAGAATAGCGCGGAGAGGTAGGACGTCGGAGTTCTGAGAAGGGGCTTTCAAGGGGCGCAATGACGTGGGAAGTAGGTGATTGGTGCAGTGATCATCGGCCGGATGATCGTTTCCACTCGCGCGAATATGTGGACAGAGCTCGAACCATCGCGTCGGCAACGGCTTCCTGGCCCTCGGCAGATGATATGTAACGAGCGTCTTCCTCGTTGCTAAGGAAGGCCGTCTCAAAAAGGATGTTGGGCATGGAAGCACCCACCAGGACGTAGAATCCTGCCTGACTTACACCGCGGTCCTTAAGCCCAGTTCCTTTACTCACTTCGTGTTGAATGGAAGTGGCAAGACGTTCACTAAATCGGACAAAACTGCGTTGGGCCAAGGTGGCTACTATCAATTGTTCTTCGTCAAGTTTTGCATACCTCGATGTTGACGATTCGAATTTTACGGATGCGTTTTCGCGAGCAGCAACACGTGCCGCATCATCGTTTCGGCCAGGTCTGAGAATGTAGGTCTCACATCCGCGAGCCTTATGTGGTTTAGTCGGCATACTGTTGCAGTGAATGCTGATAAACAGTTTTCCGTTTGCCTCATTGGCAATCTGGGTGCGTCGATACAACTCAATAAACGTATCGTCATCGCGAGTGAGTACAACCTTTGTCGCTGGAAAAGCCTTATGAATCTTATCGCGCAGTCGTTTTGCTATTGAGAGTGTGATGTTCTTTTCGTACACACCATTAACACCCTCAGCGCCAACATCTACTCCTCCGTGTCCGGCGTCTATGACGATGACGTCAAGGTCCCATGTGTCAGTCGATTGTTCAGGTGATCCATTGTGAGAGCCCTGTGGTCCTAGTGTGAGAACAAGTGACGTAGGGCCAGACCTCTCAAGACGTGGTTCACCAGGGACTGTGGTGGTACATCGTAGTACAAGGATGTTGCGAATCCGTTCAGTACGCACGGTAATACCTGCAGCGGCGCATGAAGGCTGAACGGCATGGAGATCAATATCGGCATTCGGAATACGGAGCACTATGACCTTCCCCGAGCGCTCTGGTTTTTGAAAAGCTTCAATTGTTGTATTAGCGGCAATAACGACACGGAGATCGTTGTTTTGCTTTGCCGCAGACACTGACGTAATGTGGAGAGCCCCTTCTTGCCCCTTTCCGAAAATCGAACTAACGACGAATACAAGTGCGAGAACGGCGAGCCTCAACGTAACCATCCTTTTCGTCGGAACACAAAAAACATGATGGTACCTGTCGCAATGATGACAAGCCAGGCATAGAGGTAGCCGTATTTCCAGTGGAGCTCGGGCATAAACTCAAAGTTCATGCCGTAGACACTTGAGATAAAGGTCAGTGGCAGGAAGATTGTACTAAACACGGTTAGGACCTTCATGACCTGATTGAGGCGGTTTGACGTAACCGAGAAATAGGCCTCCATGATGGACATGACAAGATCACGAGATGCTTCGAGCTGGTCGACAACACGGACGAGGTGATCGTATACATTTCTATAGTACACTGATTCGTCGAGTGAGACAAGCTCGAACTCACCGCGGGCTAGGCGATTCACGATCTCGCGCATGTAGACAACGTTGCGACGCAGGACCTGAAGCCTGCGTTTGATTTGTAGAATATGCCGTAGCGGAATGGTTGTGCCGTTGGCAAACATTGCCTCTTCGATCAAATCAAGTTCGTCTTCAAATGCGCTGAGCACGGGAAGGAAGGTATCAACGATGTCGTCAAGTAGCAGGTGAAGTAAATAGTCAGGACCGTGCTTCAGAATACGCGACGATGTATCACAACTCCGTAACACGGATTCAACAGCTGCAATCGAATCGGCATGGTAGGTGATAATGACACGCTCGCCGATGACGATACCTAGCTGTGCGCTCCGAAATGACTCTGCATCAGATTGATTCGAATCCTGTGTGAGGGCATGGACGATAACGAAAAGATATCCTTCGTATTCCTCAACCTTTGGATGATGTAATCTCTCGTCATCAGAATTTTGATGGGCACGTCGGAGATCGGATTGTACGAGCTCGTGGACTGGGAACCAGGTACCAAGGATGAGTGAGGTTTCCTCAGGGCTCGGATTGGCAAGGTCAACCCACACCATTTGCGTGTCTGTCAAAGACGACGGTGTCAGATCGGCCAGGGCCGATACGGGGAGGGAGGTGACGGTTTGACCGTCGTGAAAACGAATACTCGTCATTCGGGCGCGGGTGCTGCAGCCAGAGCCACGTATGTTTGCGATTCCACAAACGTACCGAAAAACGATAGCATGGCACGGAAAGAGAAACGCGACGACGTTTTTGTTGAGATCGAGATTGAGACTCTAGGCTTCGAAGGCGTTGCCATCGGTCGGCATGACGGGAAGGTTATCCTCTGTAAGGGGGCCTTACCCGGTGAACGTGTTCTGGTGCGGCTCCTCAAGAATCATAAAAAGCACGTAGATGCAGAGGTCGTTGAACTGCGTTCAACGTCAAACGATCGGCGCACACCACCATGTCCTCATTTTGGAGTTTGCGGTGGATGTACGTGGCAACACCTTGCTGAGGATCGTCAGTCCGAATGGAAACGGCAGCACGTGATTGACGCGTTCGAGCGGCTTGGACGTATTCCCTTTGGGGAAATGACGAGTCTGCGATCTCCGGAAAAGACCTACGGCTATCGAAACAAGATGGAGTTCTCCTTTGGTGCGTCGGCGTGGCTCACACGTGAGGAGATCCACTCGGGCGAGGAATTCACGACGTCATTCGCACTTGGACTGCACGTTCCCGGACGATTCGACAAGGTTCGGAACATTACATCTTGTTTGTTACATGCTGACGCGGCAGATAGAATCCTGTCACACACCCATGCGCTAGCCGCAGAGTATCGGATCTCGGCGCATAATCAGCGTTCACACGTCGGTTTTGCACGACATCTGTTGCTGAGATCGAGTGCCACAACGGGATCAATCTTAACAGCTCTCATTACAACAACTCCGTCGAGTGATGCAGAGATAGCGTTTGTTAATGCCTGGATGAATCAGGCTACGGACCTTCCGGAGGGATCAACACTCATACATGCAGTTAGTAATAGCCGCTCGCCTGTAGCCATTGGTTCTATCGAAAAGAGTGTCGGACCAGGCTACCTTGAAGAAGTCTCCCATGGAGTAACCTATCGCATTTCACCATTTTCATTCTTCCAAACGAATACCTTCCACCTGCCGATCCTCGTGGGTGAAGCACTTGATGGGGCAGATATTCGCGCCGAAGACGTGGTGTGGGATCTCTACTGTGGTACGGGCACATTGTCGTTGCCTGCAGCCCGACGTTCACATCGTGTCATTGGTGCGGAACTCGTACAGTCAAGCATTGACGATGCGAGAGCAAATGCCGAACGTAACTCGATAACCAATGTAGATTTCCATACGGTTGACCTCCATGCTCCCGCTGCAATTGACGTACTGAAATCGTGGCAACAACCAGACGTCGTGATTGTTGACCCACCACGGAATGGTATGCATCCGCAAGTCGTAGCACATTTACTCTCCGTAGCCGCGCCAACAATTGTCTACGTTAGTTGTAATCCAGCAACTCAAGCACGTGACTGTGCTGTGCTTCACGAAGCGTACGATGTTGTGCGTGTCACACCCGTGGACATGTTCCCACAAACATGGCATGTCGAGAGTGTCGCTATTCTGAAGCGAAGAGTAGGGCAGTAGCGTTACAAACCCATTACGGTGCGACGTTGTAGGCCTTCGGTGGCAACATTGATTTACTGCCGAATAACAATAGGCAGGTAATCCTTATCCGTTGCAGTTTGAAGACGAATAAAGTAGGTGCCCGAAGCAACGTTCGGGACATCGAAGGCAAGTTCTGCATCGCCGCTCACGGCGTCGCGCTTGTTCAGCAGGACTGCGGTTTGACGACCAAAGATGTCAAGCAGATCAATGACGACGGCGCCAGGTTGCCTGAGCGTGTAGTGCATCGACGCCGAGCCTGGCTGAAGGACGGGGCCATTTGCAAGAAAGAGTATACGACTCCGAGATGCCGTTGGCGTATATGTTGTGGCATTGAGGCCTAATTCAATGGCGCGTTGGCGGGCATTCGCGAGAGCAGTTGACAGTTCGGTATAGTTGGCTGCTGCACCAATGGCAAATACGACCTGCCGCGTCTCTCGTGGGGCGAGATCAAATGGGCCGCCACCTATCATCATGCTGACATCGGTGACGCGTGAATTTGTGCGTGCGATGCCGGATGACATGGTTGACCACTTCTCGATACGAAAGAAGTTTTCATAGACGTCTGGTGAAGTGAGGTCGCCGTCATTATCAAGTGCAAAGAAGTGCGGTTGAAGATCAGACAAGAAACTCACGCCAACGACGGGGAATTCTGGACGTCGCACATTCTGTACCAGTCCGATACCTGTCCGATGATCCCAGGCGCAGCCATTATCCGCTCCAGCTGGCCCGATATCCCAATCGTGATATTGAGCAACATGGACATTTGACATGGTTGTATCGGAAACGTTCGTGATGTCATAGACAATCAGTACCGTCTTTCGTACATCTTCGTCAGTCATCTGCAAGACGGACTGACGTACGCGTACACCCATGCCAAACGGCTCGTATCGATCGTCAAACTCTGTTACAGCTCGTATTCCACTAGGAATACTATCCGTGGCAACGCGAACAACTGACACAGGCGAAAACGATGTGTCCTTTCGTGATGGATTTGCGCTACGCGCTACATTCGACATTCGATCGGGAGAGTTGGCGATGATAAGTGCGCCCTCATATGTCAGACTGGCACTGTTGCGATACTTGATGCCAACACCTTGAGCATTTTCCGGATAGTCGTTGTACCCTAGGTTGCCGGAAGAATTTACGGTTACGGAAAGATCGTTCTCGGTGATTGTGCGATACGTTGGGTTTACTGTGGACGTCACAAGGTCACGACCAACAACATCATTCCCGTCCTTAATTGTCAGCAGTAGTGCAAGCTCACCATTAAACGGGACGTCACTTGGCAGGCGGACACGAATTGGTTCTGATGGAGTTGCATCTGCTTCAGTTGCAACAGCTCCGAGCCTCACGGTTGGTGTGAGAATGTCAACAGAAAATGTTCCCGGCACAACCGTCACCGTTACTTCGGCATTGGTTAGCGGCACAAGAAGATTACGAATTGTGGGGTTGATCGAGATTTCTTCCGACGCAGAAAAAATGTCGTCACCGCCGTCAGTAAACTCTGTAGCGACAACCATTGCATGTTTTGCCGATCGGGACGTTATTGCGCGAAGAGCATTTACACGGCCCGTGCCCATCAATCCAACGGTAAACGGATTGGATGTATCTACGGCATCTGACGTTGCACGAATACGTGCGAGGACTTGACGTGGTGTGAGGTTGGGCTCAAGTAATCGTACCATTGCAGCGATTGCTGAGGCAATCGGTGCTGCCATTGATGTTCCGTCATAGGCTTCGTAACGATTTACAGGAACGGTACTCACAATTCCTTGACCGGGTGCTGATACGTCAACCGTGCTGTTAATGTTGGAAAATGCTGTTAAACGATCGGACTCGTTCGTCGCCGCAACACTCAGGACGGGGGAATAGGCTGCAGGATAGAATGCAGTGTTTTCTCCATTGTTACCGGCAGCACCAACAATGAGTGATCCAAGAGACGTAGCTTCATCAATGACATCAATCTCTGCCAAGGACATCGCCGTTGATCCCCATGAACAATTGATGACGGCGGCTCGATTAATGGCCGCATAGAGGATGCCGTCTCCACCCCGTGAAACGCCACGGCTGAACGGATCATCATTGCTGATTTTTACGGGCATTAACACGACGTTCTTTGCCGTACCAGCGACACCGTCATTGTTGTCGATGATCGCACCAACAATGCCGCCAACGTGTGTCCCGTGAGGGTTGCCTGGAAGGGGTGAGTTGTCTCCAGCTGAGCCATTTGCACCTACAAAATCCCAGCCGAAGTGATCGTCAACAAATCCATTACCATCATCATCAATACCGTTTGATCGTTTGTCGCGGCCGTCAGCGTCTCGACCTGTTTCGCCAGTGTTTTTCCAAATCTGTCCTCGAAGGTCAGGATGTGTCGTATCAACTCCGGTGTCGACAATGCCCACGACAACCGTTCCAGTTGCTGGCAAAAGATCCCAAGCCTCAAATGCCTTGATAAGAGGAAGGTGGTACTGACTTGATACGAGTGGATCGTTGGGGACGCCGATAATCTCTCGGCGCACGAGCGGCTCGGCATATTCAACACCTGGAATGGTGGACAGTTTGCGTGCCACGATCCATGGATTAAGAGGGGCGGAGTAACGGATAACAGTGATGCGCTCAATAGGTAGTACCGGCAGTTGAACAACGTTTCCAGACTGCTGTTCTTCATACCGCTTCCGTACGCCTGCAAGGATCGACGGGTGGATGTATGACTCGGATGTGTGCGTGCCGATCGTCGGCGTGAGTGCCTCAAATGGCCCCGTACGACCTGCGTTAATCCACGGGATGGCGATCGATGGTGACCATCGAATAACAACGATACCCTGTTCCGCTTCAGGTTGCTGCGCCACGAGGGGCGAACAAACGGACACGATAGAAAGAGTCAGGCTGAGGAATCTGTGTCGAAGCTTCATGGTAATGTTCCAGTACAATGTCAAGACACAGTCACCTGGCATCGTGTTACGAATTCCAGCTCATCAGTTTTCCGGAGGCCAGACAATTCGTTTCCGCTGAATACGCACGTCACCTAATCGGACTTCGGCGACATAGTCGCCATTTGCTACTTGAAGACTTCGTTCGTCCAATCCATTCCACCGCATCCGGTAGCGTCCAGGGCCCTGAATGCCAGAAAACAGGGTGCGAATAATCTTTGCCTGTGTAGAATAGACGACGACCGTTACTTCCATCGTTTCATCGACGTCGTAGGTAATTTCGGGACTGACATCTTCAACAACACCGAAGAACCGGCCAATAGCACCGAATGAGGCTTGTAGGTTGCCAGTTCCCATTGGCCGCAGAAGGACTCCAGGCACATATTGACTGTTTGCAATGCCAATCTGGTACTGGGTTACCTCCATTGCAGTAGGCATATACATCTCGGCCGGGATGTTGACAGCCTGCATGATTGCCTCACTGAGCGTAAGTGGTCTGTCGTTCTGATCGGAGTACTGTAATGCTGCGCGTAACTGCCGTGCGGCAGCGGCAAATCTCGATGTCGCGGTAATATCAACCTGCAAGTCGTGTCGATATGCTGAGTCCTGTTCCGGTGTGAACTGAACCGTTACCTCGCCAGGGATATTGATCCGATCCGAATACTTTACCGTGTCACCAAGGATATAATCCCGCGGTGAGATGGGCTTTTTGGGTGTTACGACCGATTGCGACCAGACGGGTGTTGTGAACACCAGAAGGGCAGTGCCGAAGAACGCGCGTAGTGTCCATCTCTGCAAGGATGGCAGAACAAAAGGCGTACGCAATAGTCGTAAGTGAGTCTGCATGAGTTCCGAAAAGTACGAAAGCCGTCGCGCTCGGCGGCACGACGGCTTTCATCAGGTTTTCATGTTCGAGATGTGTTCATTCTGACGAATCGTGGCGTACCGTTCGAAACCGTACGCCTGCTCATCAGCCATTAAACATCTTGCTCTTGTCGATATCCTTCAGGAGATCTCCAAGTGCAACATCGCCTCCAGTCGTTGTTTGCGGCGGGATAGGGCCAGTTGGACGCTCGTCGCGGTTGTCACGACGGTCACCTCTTCCACCTCGACCGCCCCGTTCGCCCCTTTCACCACGACCTTCAAAACGATCATCTGCTCCGCCGATCGTTCCGTCTTCGCCCTTCATGGCAAGAATGATGGACTGTGATTCGGGTTTGACTTCGAGGACAACAAGGTTGACGGACTGACCCTGTTCGATGTTGACCTTTTTACCGCGTCCTTCACTGAGGAACCGTGAGCGTGGCATAAATCCGTCAAAAACGTCATTAATGCGGACGACGGCACCTTGTGGCGACGTTGAAATCACTACTCCGGTTAGTTCCGTACCGGCACCAAACGTTTCACCTATTGTGAGCCACGGATTTGGTTGTGTTTGGCGATATCCGAGTGTTAACTGGTGCTTCTCAGGTTGGAAACTGAGCACAACAACATCAATCTCTTGACCAACCGTGACGACTTCTGATGGATGAGCGAGTCGGCGTGTCCATGACAGTTCAGAGATGCGCAACAGTCCATCGATTCGTGGAGCAACTTGTACATATGCGCCAAAGTCTGTGATGCGACGTACAGTGCCACGGAGGACCTTACCAACTTCAAACTTCTTTGTGATCTTCTCCCACGGATCCGTTTCGTGTTCACGGTGTGAGAGTGTAATCTTTCGTTTTGAGCGATCGATTTCGACAACTGTGACCTTGATACGATCACCCTTCTTGACGGCCGACTTCACATCATCAAGGCGAACCTTTGAAAGGCGGCTGATATGCACCAAGCCTTCGAGACCGCCGATATTGACAAATACGCCGTATGGTAGAAGAGTTGTGACAACACCTTCAACAACGTCACCAGCCGAAATATTACTCCACAGTTCGTCAAGAACAATGTCGCGACGTGATACGACGGCAGACTTGTAGCCTGTTTCATCTGACTGGAGCTCATGGATACGAACCGTCAGCGTCTGTCCGACCATTCCATTGAGTTCTTCATCCGTCGCGCCCTTCTTCAAGCCGATGTGAGAAGCAGGAAGGAATACACGTAGTGACTCATATTCACCACGCAGTCCGCCCTTCACCCGCTCCTGGAACGTCACTTCGATCGTGCCGTTCTCGGCCTTCACACCCTCGAGCTTCGAATAGGCGAGGTCACGCAGGCGGCGTTCCTCTTCCTTTCGCGCCTTTTCCTCGGCGCGGCGACGTTGCTCTTCGGCCGTAGCAATGGCCGCAGCCGCAGCAACGGCAGGGTCAACTGACGTCTGTGCGGGTGCTGCCTCCTGTGGAGCTGAATCGGCAGGTGTAGCTGCTGCGTCAGCAGCTACCGGTGCTGCCGCAGGGGCGGCAGGTTCTGCGGCAACCGGTTCAGACGCGGTCGACTCAACTACGGGTGATTCCGGTGCTGCAGCGTCGTTGGTCACCGTTTCAGAAATAGGAGTGGCTACCACTGGCTCAACGGCCACTGGTGTTTCTGCTGCACTTGATGCTGCAGGAGCCTCTTGGGCTTCTGCTTGAACTGGAGCCGTTTCCGGCGCCTGCTCTTCGGGTGTCGTCATATCGGACATGGAGCTCTGCGTTCGACGTACGTCGAAATTGGACGAAAAACAACTGTTGCGAGCCGCGAAGTTACACGTTTTTTTCATCCGCCAAGGGGCTAGGCAAGGGGCACGTCTTAGGAAGTCTCGGAATGATAACGTATGTTTGTCGGCTCTCGACAATCCACCGAATCAAAACATCCTGCCGTCGGACACGGACATCGACGGCTGCGTAAGCAACCACAGGAGTTCCTCACATGAGCATTCGTCGCTCCTACGAGTCGACCTTCATCGTCAACGCCGCACTGGAAGACGCTGAAATCGATGCCATTGTACAACGGGTCACAGACTTCATCACGGAGAATGGTGGCACACTGATCGAAATCAACAAGTGGGGCCGTCGTCGCCTCGCATATCCGATCAAGAAGAAGTACAACGGCTACTATACGTACCTCGCATTTGAAGCACCGGCTGAATCCGTACCAGCTCTTGAGCGGTTCTATACGCTCGATGAAAACGTACTCCGCCACCTCACGCTCCAACTCGATCTTAAGCTGCGCGAATTCCGCAAGGTACGCGCCGAAGCTCAGGCACAACGTGCCGCAGCTATGGCTGAAGCCGCGAAGTCTGGCGTACCGATGAATTGATCACCTCACAGAAAACGATTACTACCGCCATGAAAATCATCCTTCGTCAGGACGTTGAGAACCTTGGGCAGATCGGCGAGATCGTCAACGTGAAGCCAGGTTACGCTCGAAACTTCCTTATCCCGAACCAACTGGCCTACGTTGCCACGTCAGGTGCTCTTCGTGCTCTCGAGACAGAAAAGAAGCAGTATGAAGTTCGCCAGGCAAAGGCACGTCAACAGGCAGAAGTTGTTGCCGCACAGCTCGCCGAGCTTCAGATTTCAATTCCAATGCAGGTTGGTGAAGAAGGCCGCCTCTTCGGTAGCGTAACTGCGCCAATGATTGCATCAGAACTTGAGATCCGCGGATACAATGTTGACAAGCGGAATATCTTTATCGATGAGCCAATTAAGACACTTGGCATCTTTGATGTTCGCGTTAAACTCCACAGCGATTTGTTTGCACCTCTGAAGGTGTGGGTTATCGCTCAGGAATGATCAGCTGACGATTGGTGTTGATGTCATACGAAACGGTGTGATGTTCAGCATCAGTTGTCTTTCATAAGACTTTCACGCATGCCTCATCGTCATATCGGCGGTGAGGCATTGTTGTTTGTGAATGGCGTCATTTTACTCCTGGAGTCCGTATGAAACTCGTAGTTGCTGGTGGATCTGGTGTCCTCGGTAAACGTGTTGTCGACGAAGCAATCCGAACCGGTCATTCCGTTGTCGTTCTTTCGCGGAGTGGTTTAGCACATGCAGGTGCTTCGAGTGCTGTCTGGGACGGGAAGACGCCAGCAGCATCGTGGACGGACGTAGTTCGATCAGCCGACGCTGTGATTAATCTCAGCGGATCGAATATTGGTAGGGGTCGGTGGACAAAACGACGACTCCGTGAGGCGCTTGATAGCCGCACAGAATCCACGAGAGTGTTAGCCAACGTTATCGCCCATAGCGAAGCGCCCCCTGCCCTCATCAATGCAAGTGCCGTTGGGTATTACGGGTCAACGATGGACCCCACAACAGAGGCTTCGCCGGCGGGAACAACGATCCTATCAGATCTCTGCACAATGTGGGAACATGAAGCGCTGGCAATTGCAAATGTCAGTCGTGTTGTCCTTGCACGCATCGGTGTTGTACTGGATCCATCGGCGGGCGCACTCCAGAAGATGATCACTCCATTTCGATTTGGAATCGGAGGCCCACTGGGTGACGGGCACCAACGTCTGCCATGGATTCACCGCGATGATGTCGCGCGTGCCCTGATCTATCTGGCAACGTCGGAACAATGTCGCGGAGCGTATAACCTTGTTGCTAATAGTGTGACGATGGATGAATTTTCATCAACACTTGGTCGCGTAATGCGTCGCCCGTCGATGTTCCGTGTACCGAAGTTCGTCTTGCGATTACTACTTGGCCGACAAGCCGACGTCGTGATTCACGGACAAAACATTGTCCCTCTGCGAACCATTGTAGATCGTGTTCCGTTCCACCATCTCGATCTTGAATCAGCACTTCACGATCTTCTTGATCGCAGAAACTGATCACGTCGGCGGAAAGTGGTATTTTCGGCGCCCGGGTACGTGCTCGGGACTACCCTCAATGCACTAAAAAACGCTTGTAGCTGGAGCTTTGCGAAATGAGTACTGAAGTCGTGATGCCCAAGATGGGTGAATCTATCCAGGAAGGTAAGGTCCTGCGGTGGGTAAAGAACGTCGGCGATCGTATTGAACGCGACGAGACATTGCTGGAGATCTCAACGGATAAGGTAGACACGGAAGTGCCATCACCTGTCAGTGGAGTCATCTCGCAGATTCTCTTTGCCGAGGGCGACACGGTTGAAGTTGGTAAGGTCATCGCCATCATCGGTGGTGAAGCAGGCGCATCAGCCCCTGTGGCAGCTCCTGCTGCTGCTCCGGCTCCAGCTCCAGCACCTGTACCAGCTCCAGCACCTGTACCAGCTCCTGCAGCTGCCCCAGCGCCCGCCCCAGCAGCGGTTGCAGCCCCTGCTCCGGCTCCGGTGGCTGCTACAGCACCAGTTGCTGCCACCGGCGAAACGGACGTTGTGATGCCAAAGATGGGTGAGTCCATCCAGGAAGGAAAGATTCTTCGTTGGGTGAAGAAGCCTGGGGATACGGTAGAACGTGACGAAACACTTCTCGAGATTTCAACAGACAAGGTTGATACTGAGGTCCCGTCACCAGTTGCCGGTACACTGACGGCGACGTTGTTTGCCGAGGGAGATACTGTAGAAGTAGGGAAGGTGATTGCACGAATTGCCAGTGGCGCAGCCGCTGCCGTGAGTGCTGCTCCAGCGCCTGCTCCAGCTCCGGCCGCTGCTCCTGTACCCGCACCAGCATCTGTGCCAGCCGCAACGGCTCCGGTTGCAAAAACAAATGGAACGACATCATCTGCAGCTATTGCTGCAGCATCGACGTCATCAATCCCACGTGAAAGTCAAGGCCGATTCTATTCGCCTCTTGTCCGCAGTATAGCTGCCGTGGAAGGTCTCAGTGTAACCGAACTTGATTCGATCGCAGGCACAGGTCTTGAAGGCCGTGTGACAAAGGACGATGTTCTGTCCTACCTCTCAAATCGTGGTGCACGTCCAGCCGCACCGGCTACGCCGGCACCGGCTGCAGCACCATCAACAACGTCCGCTCCTGCATCGTCACCATCCGTGTCTGTGAATGCACTCGCTCCGGTTGGTCTTCCTGTCGGTGCCGACGATGAAGTTATTCCGATGGACCGTGTTCGCCAGTTGATTGCTGAGCACATGGTGAAGTCGAAGCTAACATCGCCACACGTTACAAGTGTTGCCGAAGCTGATGTAACAGGCATTGTTAAACTTCGTGAAAAAGTTAAGGGTGCTTTTGAAAAGCGCGAGGGCTTTAAGCTCACGTATACACCATTCTTTGGTGTTGCCGTTTCAGAAGGAACAAAGCAGTGGCCTCGAATCAACGTCAGCGTTGATGGTAAGAACATCATTCTTCATAAACGTGTCCATCTCGGTATGGCAACGGCACTTGAAGATGGTAATCTTATCGTGCCAGTTATCAAGAATGCTGACACACTTAACGTGACAGGTATGGCGCGGTCGATGAACGATCTCGCTCAGCGTGCACGCACGAAGAAGCTTTCACCGGATGACATTTCCGGCGGAACAATTACGGTCACAAATGTTGGTGGCTTCGGGTCGCTCTTTGGCACCCCGGTTATCAATCAACCACAAACGGCAATCGTTGGTATCGGAGCAATTCAGAAGCGTCCTGTTGTTCGTGAACTCAACGGTGAAGATATTATCGTTGTTCGTCACATGGTCTATCTTTCCATTACGTACGATCACCGCGTGATCGACGGAGCACTGGCAACGCAAGCGCTTGCTGCCATGGTGCGTTCACTGGAATCCATGAACGAATCGACAGTAGCCATCTGATCGACGTATCATTCGACATTCAACAGCGGCCCAATATTCTCATGAATGTTGGGCCGTTTCTTTTTGATCTTGTGATTGTGCTCCACGAATGGAGTGAGACATCGGTCGAAACCTCTAACGTAGTTGTGCGTTGTAGTGCACCCATTCTCTTACGACCTACACATGCAACCACGTTCTATTTCCATCGTTGGCGCCGGTATCGGAGGTCTTGTTGCAGGTATTGCCTTACGGCGTGCTGGACATGACGTTACCGTCTATGAGCGCCATGAAACAGTGTTAAGCCTTGGCGCGGGACTCGTGATCGGCGCAAATGCTGTAAAAGCTCTGCGCTCACTTGATCTTGAACACGTAGTGCTCGGTATTGGCCACAGACTGTCCGAACTCCGTGTGGTAAATCACCGGGGAACACGGTTGGCACAAACCGATCAGCTCTCTGTTGGTGGCCGTTACGGCGCAATCGCCAGCCTTGCCGTTCATCGTGCAGATCTCCATCGTGCACTTCTTGAGGAGCTTGGTGACGGAAGTTTACGAACAGGAATGTCACTCGTTCACATTGAGAAACACGACGACGGTCTTGAACTCACCTTCGCCAATGGTGAAGTTCATCGAACGGATCTGGTCCTTGGCGCAGATGGAATTCACTCGACGGTTCGAAGTGCGATGGGGATTCCATCACATGAGAGGTTTGCTGGATATACGTGTTGGCGTGGGATCACAAGTCACATCCCAACTGGCATCAATCCACAGATCACAACTGAGACGTGGGGTCCACATGGACGTTTCGGTATTGTACCACTATCACAAAATCGGATTTATTGGTTTGCAACGGTGAACGCTGAAGGACCTCACGATGCTGTGTTTAAGACATGGCGCATAGCTGATTTGCGACAACACTTCCGATCCTACCATGCAGATGTGAATGCCGTGCTTGATGCAACACATGATGAGGACGTCTTGTGGAATGACATTCGTGATCTTGAGCCACTGACGACGTACGTCGGTTGGAGGACTGTTTTGCTTGGTGATGCTGCTCATGCAACAACTCCAAACATGGGTCAGGGTGCGTGTCAGGCTATAGAAAGTGCGGCAGTACTCGTTCGGTCGCTACGGCGACATTCGTCGTTAGATGATGCAATCGCCGACTACGATCGCCAGCGTGTGCCACGTGCTCGAAAGATTGTCGACATGTCATGGACAATCGGGAAAGTAGCACAGATTACGAATCCGGTTCTCGCTGGACTTCGCAATCTTTTAGTGAGAGCAACACCAGCGCGTGTTAACGAACGTACACTCGACTTCCTCTATTCTGTAGACTTTGATCGCTGATGTTCACGGTCGATGACAAGCGTTACCGGACCGTCGTTCACAAGCTCCACGTCCATCTTTGCTCCAAAAACGCCTGATGCGATTGTAGTACCAGGTGAGACGTCCGTCACTCGCTGTCGAAGTCGAACAAGAAAGTCATTGTAGAGCGGTTCAGCAATCTCAGAACCGGCTGCCTGGATAAAACTCGGACGTGTTCCTTTCCGCAGGTCTCCGTACAAGGTGAACTGTGACACAATGAGCAGTCCACCAGAAACATCGACAACACTGAGATTCATTTTCCCTGCATCGTCAGGGAACAATCGGACAGTCAGCAGCTTATCAATCATCCAGTCGACTTCCGTCGTCGTATCTGTCGCAGAGAGGCCGAGTAGGACCAGGAGGCCATGCGTGATGGTACCGACGACGGACCCGTCGACGGAGACACTTGCGCGTGAAACGCGTTGAATGACGGTTCTCATGGTGCGAATATGTAGTTTCGGCGTCATGCGAACACTCCTCACCCTCATCTTCGGCCTATGTGTATTGCTGGCCGACCTGCCAGCGCAACAGCGCGGAACCGTTTATGGCGAACAGCCGGTTGGCGCGGCCGAACCACTGAAAGTTGTTGCACGACGTGGTGACGTCGATAAAACTGTCGTCGTAACAGGTCGTGTTGTCGACGTCTGTAAGAAAAAAGGTTGTTGGATGATGGTCGTTGACGGACCAGTAAAGATTCGAGTTACGTTTAAGGATTACGGATTTTTTGTGCCCGTAAAACTTAAGGGTAAATCAGTGACAATGACCGGTGTGTTAACGGAAGAAGTAACCACGGAAGACGAACGTCGACACTATGCTGAAGATGCAGGAATGTCGAAAAAGGCCGTGCGTCGTATTAAGGGTGACAAACGTGAGTTAACATTTGAAGCTGCCGGTTTACGTGTGAACTGATTCGACGATGAATTACGACACCCAACACCCGACATCATGAACATTGTCCTCCCACAATGGCTACGCGACGAGCCCCTTTTGCCCCTTGTCGATGACGCCGCGGCTATGAAGTGGACAAATGATCTGGTACATAAAAATATTGAACATGGAACAGGTGGTCCGTTTGCATCCTGTATAGTTGATCAATCTGATGGTTCCATTCTAGGTGTAGGGGTAAACCTCGTCACGTCACTAAACTGTAGTATCCTGCATGCTGAAATTGTCGCCATAACCAATGCGTCCGACAATCTCGGTACATGGTTGTTAGGGGGCACAAGGAGCCTTACGTTGTATGCTAGCGCTGAGCCGTGTGCCATGTGTATGGGAGCTATACCGTGGACAGGTATTCGTCGAGTGGTGATTGGTGCACGAGACGAAGACATTCGAGCCGTTGGATTTGACGAAGGAGTAAAGGCCACGTCGTGGCTCGAAGGATATGCAGAACGAGGAATCGACGTTGTACAAGACGTTTGCCGTGCGGATGCAATAGCTGCGTTACAAGCATATATCGACCGTGGTGGCGAAGTCTATAATGGACATCGCCACCACGATAACAAGTCCTAGAATGATTCGGTGGATACCTTACACAGGACACTTCGGAAATCATTAAAAATGATTTCGTCGGGTTCATCTGGTAAAGGTGGCATTTCCATGATCGCCTGCTCTCCCGTCATGTTGATTCGAAAGCGAACTGGCGGCTTGTCATCAAACTTTACGGTTATGGGCACAATCATGAAGAATGACGGTGGAACACCGGACTGACGGACACGCATCGTAACCTTCCACGTTCCATCTTGTTGTTTTTCCTTCTTCCACGCAAAGGTGTACTCCGGTAGTTCGCCTCGATATAGCCATTGGTCGAAGAACCAGTCGAGGCGGAATCCAGCATAACGTTCAAACACTGCACGCACGGTATCCGTGGACATTCTCTGAGTACGTCCCTTTGCATAGATCTCTCGCATTGCCGACATGAACTTGTCTTCGTTAAACGTCGAGAGGTCGATCAGCATATTCCGCAACATGTGGAGTGTCCATGCTCCCTTGTAGTATACAAAGTTGTTGTAGTCGTTGTTCTCACCGCCAATACTTACACGATGGCCGAGTCGCACACATGGTGGAAGTTGTTTCTTCCCAATTGTTCCGGCGCCGCGGCCGTAGATGTCGTTGCGATACTTGTCTAAAAGGTCAAAGAACTTAGATTTACTCGTAGAGGCAAGCTGTGTGTACATAAGAGCACTGTATTCAGCAAAACCTTCACTTATCCAGCGGTCCCTTGGTGAATCGTAGTCACAGGCAATGCCCCACCATTGGTGAGAAATCTCGTGGGCAGTAAACTGTTCCTGGAAAAACGCATCCGTAAAGTTTGCAAATGCCTCGTCACTCAAGTGGATCAAACCGGGGAATGCCTCGCCATGGTATCCCAACATTTCCGTTGCATAAATATGCGACACCGGAAGTTTGCCATAGAGCTTCGTATAGAATTCAAGGGCTTGGCTAACAGATATCGACACATTGTCGATACCGGCTGACGTTACGTAGTAGATTGATGACGTTGGTACATCCTCTTTTGCGTCGAGCTTCCGTTCCTTGTAAATACCAATGTTAAACGAGGCATTACGAATGGGATAAGATGGTTGCCAGGTTGACGTTATGTGATCATCGTCGATTTCCTTCGACGAAATCATATCCCCAACACTCTTTAACGTCATGGAGGGTGGATGTGTAAACGTCAGATGGAACCGTGAGAGTTGACGTGATCCATGTTGTGGATACCAGAGGATTGATGAGGTGAGCAGTGTATAATCACGAATGCGACGGATCACCGTGCCCTTATACACAAATCGCATCTGTAATGTATCTCCAGCCTTGGCACCTTTAGGGACAGGTACATAGAATCCACCCCCAACTTCATCGGGTTTTCTTCCGAAGTGAGCGGGTTTGACGAGATCTCCGTTCACATAGAGCGAGTCGATATCCAGCGAAGTCGAAATGTAGAAGTCAAGCCAGTTCAGAGAATCGTATTGAAGAACGGCTACGACGTCATCCGTAACGAACATTTCATTACTTCGTTCGATTCGTGTGTTGAGCTTGTGTGAAATGACAGCCAGCAGGTCCGAGCGTCCAACACCAGAGCTATGTGTATTGTCAGACTGACCGGCGGGAGGGCACTCTACAATGGGGATTGCATCTGACGGATCGTCCGAAGAAGCAAATCGAAGAAATGAATAGGAGTTATCCTCAAACGGTTCTCGAACTATGATTCCACTATGTTCACCTTTGGCGTGAATGACCCATCGAAATGCCTTTTCATTGCCTCCGTTACTCAAGACACGAATCAGTTGTGGATCGATTCCAGGACGGTCATACGTGCCAAAGAGCCCTTCACGTGCGTCGTGCCAGATCTTTGTTGGTGTGTTCATATCGCCGGCAGGAACCTTTTCCACTCCGGTCATGAGGTCGGACACCGTTGCATCTGTAGAAAAAATCACACAGCGGAGAAATGTTGTCACGTAGTTTTCAGCATCGACAAATCGCAACATTTGATAACGCTCCTCTTTGAGCGTTGGCTCAAACTTGGCCATGCCGGTGCCGATAAACACTGCGGCAAATCTCCGACCTGCCGAAACCTTTGTGACGTAGAGAAGTCCGGACTCCAACTGTAACGTTGCCGGACCGTCCGTGAGAAAGCCTCCTTCGACCTTGTACGCGAATGTGGAGTCGAGTTCGAGGTCCAACATTGTACGCATGATTCGCACAGGTGAAAGGACAGCCGATGCTGTGTCAAGGCCCAGTGCCGATGCCAGGCCGTCCAGCGACCGATCGGTCGAGTCTGACGGTGTTGCCGCCCAGACTGACCTAGGATCAGAGATGAGGAAACATACAATCAGAATAAAAATGTGGAAAACACGCCTCTGTCGTGCGGAATCTAGGTAGAGCGTCATATGAGTCGAACAGGGCAGTCGTGGATGATAGATTGATTGTTATGGTGAACCGAAAAGCAAGGTACGAAAGTCGTAATTTTCGGCTCACAACTTCTTGGAGTACCCACTCAATGACGGATGCCGTCCGCGATCTAATCGGAAAAGAGATACCCTGCCTTGATAAAGGCTTTGTTCGACTTGTCGACGTTATGGGCGATGACGACAGTATTGTCCAGGCGGCACGAGTTTCATATGGTTCGGGTACAAAAAAAGTCCATGAAGATCGCGGTCTCATACGGTATCTCATGCGCCATCTTCACACGACACCGTTTGAGATGGTTGAATTTAAGTTTCATGTAAAGCTGCCAATCTTTGTGGCTCGTCAGTGGATCCGACATCGAACGGCCAATGTGAACGAATATTCCGGTCGGTACTCAGAAATGAAGGATGAGTTTTACGTACCATCGACAGAAAACATCCGCCCACAGAGTACAACAAATAAACAAGGTCGGTCGGATGAGACATTTCCGCCTGACGTTGTAAACTCCATGGCAGCGCAGATGGAGTCAACACAAGTCAAGCTGTATGATGAGTATCGTGAGTTGCTCGAAGCCGGCATGGCACGTGAGCTTGCACGAATTAACCTGCCCGTGTCGAACTACACGGAATGGTATTGGAAGATTGATCTTCATAATCTTTTCCACTTCCTGAGACTGCGTATCGACGATCATGCGCAATACGAGATTCGGGTTTATGGAGAAGCACTCGCATCAATCGTTCGAGCAGCTGTTCCTGTTGCCTATGAGGCTTTTGAGGACTACATCCTTCGTGCCGAAAAGTTCAGTGCACCTGAACTCCGTGCACTGGCCTCCGTTCTTGGCACGCACATTCCATCGGAAGAGAGCCTTGCAGAGTTTGGACTCAAAGGTAGAGAAGCACGCGAGTTTCTTGGAAAACTTGAACGACTGAAACAATGAAGTATGCTGCTCTCCTTGTTCTGCTTTGTATGACCGTCGCCTGTTCGACGGACGATACAGTTGCGACAGTTGAGCAGTGGCCGCATATACCAGCAGGCTTTCCGCCTGTACCTGTCCCTGCCGACAATCCGCTGACGAAAGAGAAAGCAGAGCTTGGTCGGTTCCTCTTCTACGACAAACAGCTCTCGCTGGATGGCACCGTGTCGTGTGCTTCCTGCCATCGGTCCGCTACTGCCTTTAGTGACGCGCCGAATCAGATTTCGGCAGGGGTTGAATCACGTCGTGGCCAGAGGAACTCGCCGATGATTGTGAACGCTGCGTATGCCCCCACACTCTTCTGGGATGGCCGAGCACCATCCCTGGAAGAGCAAGCGATGGCAGCATTTTTGAGTCCAGTGGAAATGGCAGCTGACACGTTTGCCGTTGCCGCCTACTTGCGCCGACAATATGCCGATCGGTGGGTGCGAGTCTTTGGTGACACAACGGTCACGATGATGCGGGCAATGCAGGCAATTGCAAGTTTTGAGAGAACGTTGATCTCGGCAAATAGCCGATACGACAAATTCCTGCGGGGTGACACAGCCGCTCTTTCGACATCAGAACGTCGTGGTATGCGACTCTTCTTTAGTGATCGTACCATGTGTGGTGAGTGTCATGGCGGACCACTGCTGACAGATAACAAATTCCATAATATAGGCCTGTTCTTCCACTACTTTGATAAAGGTAGGTACGATGTGACGGGAAATCTGGACGACGAAGCACTGTTTCGCACTCCCACGTTGCGCAATGTGGCTCTGTCAGCACCGTACATGGCTACGGGTGACGCTGATCCTGGAATCATGATGACCCTAGAGCAGGTAGTTGATCACTACAACGACGGCGGTAAACCGTTTGCCACAAAAGACAAACGAGTTCGAAAGCTCGGATTGTCTGACCAAGAGAAGCGGGATCTCGTTGAGTTTATGAAAGCCCTCACAGATTCGTCGGTGATAACCGATCCAAGGTTCGCTGATCCATTTAGATAGATTATGTGGTGACATTACTGTAGCGTTAACCTGTAAACGCGATGTAATGGTATGATGTAGCGATAACGCCGACTTCACACTTGCCTGACATGGGACGACGAAGTTCGTACCATGAGACAACGCAAAAAAGTTCTCTTCATCTGCGGTTCGATGAATCAAACGACGCAGATGCATAGCATCGCAAAAGCGATGATTGATACGGCAATGATTGATAGGGGTGACTGTTGGTTTACACCATACTATACGGATGGATTTGTCGCGCGGCTCCAGGAACGTGGTCTCATTGAGTTTACAATCGCCGGACATGGTCACAGAGCTCGAGCGGCTACGTACCTCGCAGAACATCACCTGAATGTTGATGATGGGGGCACACTTCATACGTATGATCTCATCCTGACATGCAGTGACCTTGTTGTCCCGAAGAACGTTCGTGGCAGAAAGGTAATCCTCGTTCAGGAAGGGATGACCGATCCAGAGAACTTCTTTTTCTATGCAGCTAAGTATCTGGGATTTCCGCGTTACCTAGCTTCAACGTCAACATTTGGTCTATCGCATGCATACGTGCGGATGTGTGTTGCAAGTGTGGGATACCGGGACCACTTTGTGAAAAAAGGGGTAGCCAGGGAAACGATTGCTGTTACCGGTATACCAAACTTTGATAACTGTCTGGAATTTGCAAAGACACCGTTTGATCATAAGGACTATGTTCTTGTAGCAACATCGGATGCACGTGAAACACTGAAGTATGAAAATCGCAAGAAGTTCATCTATCACTGTCTTGATATAGCCGCTGGCCGTACACTCGTATTCAAACTTCATCCCAATGAGAACATCGAACGAGGTATACGAGAGATTCAGAAGTATGCTCCGAATGCACATGTCTACCATTCATGTCCTATCAACCATATGATAGCACATTGTGACGCGCTCGTCACGCGATTTTCGACAGTTGTTTACATCGGAATTGCTCTCGGGAAACAGGTCTACAGTGAGTTTGACCTAGAGTCATTACACCGGATGGCGCCGATTCAGAATGGCGGTACTTCGGCACAGAACATCGCTGATGTTTGTTTTGAAGTTCTTGACCGTCATGACCTCTTGATTCCGGTCGTAGCAAAGCTTCCAGCCTACAGAACCTACCTCCACCGTCAGCGCTCAGCATCACGTACGCGGAGTACGGAGGCATGAATATCGTCTTGGTATGTCAGGCAAGGACTGGCTCATCGCGGCTTCCAGGTAAGGTCCTGCTTCCCGTAGCAGGGAAACCTTTACTTATGCGATTCCTTGAACGCATACGTCGCGCAAAGTTGCCAACACACATTGTTGTCGCAACAACAACAAATCCCGAAGACAATGTCATTGTTGACCTATGCACCTCTGCAAACGTCGACGTATTCCGTGGTCATTCAACGGATCTTTTGGATCGACATGTTAAAGTGGCTCGTACATACGGTGCTCATGTTGTTGTAAAGGTCCCCACGGATTGTCCCCTCATCGACCCTGCAGTGATCGACAAGGTAATACTTGCACATCTGGTTGCAAGTGGTGTGGACTATACAAGTAATCTTCATCCACCGTCGTGGCCGGATGGCAATGACGTAGAGGTGATGGACGTGGCAGCTCTTGAACGAGCATGGTATGAAGCAAAAAAAGATTTTGAACGGGAGCACACAACACCGTGGTTATGGAATGCAAATAGCAACATTCGATGCCAGAATGTAGAACGAGAGGACGGGCGGAGGCTTGCTGCAACTCATCGATGGACAATCGACTATCCAGAAGACTACATGTTCGTGCGTGCGGTATACGAATGTCTCATTACCAAGAATGCCCTCTTTACCTGTGATGATATCCTCGAACTCGTGGAGGAGCGGCCGGAAATCGCTGCAATGAATGCCCACCTCGCAGGCAGGTCGTGGCACGATGCTGTTGAATCAGAACTTAAGGTAGTATACAGATGACACAGAACAACACCGTCGCTGACTCTTTCACAGATTCGCGCACTAACGTAGCGCTTCGTGTTCGTGAGCATATCCTGCGGATGTCAACGAACGGTGGAGCATTTACGGGTGCTAGTCTATCGTGTGCGGACATCATCGTGTGGCTGTATACATCCTTCTTGCGTATTCGTCCCGAGTCTGTCAACGATGCCGAACGTGATATTCTCCTGTTGTCGAAAGGACATGATGTTCCTGCACTCTATGCCACGTTTGTCGAATGTGGCTTCCTCGACAAGGGTCGGTTGTCACATCACCTAAGTGCAAAGGACCATATCTATTGGCATCCTAATCAAAACATATCAGGAGTTGAGTTCCATAGTGGCTCTCTGGGTCATCTCCTGAGTGTTGGTATCGGAATGGCTATCGATAAAAAACTACGCTCTTTGCCGGGCAGGGTAGTCGTAATCCTTGGTGATGGTGAGTTGAACGAAGGTAGTATTTGGGAAGCGTTCCTTACGGCGTCGGCACTTGGGATTGATAATCTTATCGTGATTGTTGATCGGAACTGGTTTCAAGCAAACGTGCGGACAGAAGACCTGATTCCCTTGGAACCACTCACCACAAAGTTTGAAGCTTTTGGATGGACTGCCCACGTTGTTGACGGTCATGACTTTGATGATATGGATAACGTACTTGGATCATGGAGGCTCATTGAGCGCACGCCACAAGTGTTCATTGCGAACACGATTCGTGGATTTGGTGTGCCCTCAATTGCAAATCGTGCCGATCGATGGTTCTGCAACTTCTCTGACAGCGAAGTAGAAGACCTTATTCAAGAACTGCACGGTCTTTCATTAGCAACACTCACGTCCGACACACTCTCCGTACGATGATGAATCCCTACGAAGAACTTCTGTTAAACCTCGTCGAACACGACGAGCGTTACGTTGTGCTCACTGCCGAGAATCGTGGACACATGCGAACAGTTCCACCAAAACTTGGCAATCGCTTTATCGACGTAGGAATTGCTGAGCAAACAATGATTGGTGTGGCGGCCGGCCTGGCATCCCAAGGACGTATCGTCATCACGCATGCACTGGCTGCCTTCCTCACCTTACGTCCCTTCGAGTTCATTCGCGACGATGTTGGAATTCCCAACCTGCCCGTCATTCTCGTTGGTATGGTGCCAGGAGTGTTAAGTGACGCGAATGGGCCAACCCATCAGGCCGTGGATGATGTGGCCATTATGCGTGGTATTCCGAACATGGGTGTCTTCTGTCCTTCGGACATTGACGACTTCATCATTGGAATGAAGGTCATTACCCGACTTCAGCAACCGTATTACGTTCGCTACATCGCCAGCCCATCTGTTGTTGAACATCGTCCAACCTTCGTACCCGGAGAATCAGAGGTTGTGATAGGGGGCGAAGGGGGCTCCTTCGATGTCACGATTCTCACATATGGATATCTCCTGCGAGAGTGTGTTGAAGCGACACATTATCTCGAAAAGCAAGGTCTGCGGGTACGATTAGTAAACATGCGCACCCTTGATCCAGTGGATACATCCATGATGGTGCGTGCCGCAAACGACAGTCATCTCGTAGTGACGGTGGAAGACCACTTTGCAACTGGTGGACTGCGGACGATTCTGGCAGAAACGCTTCTGGATGCCCAGGCAACATGTGCGTCGTTTCATGTCAACATTGGTGATCGCTGGTTTACTCCAGCTCGTCTGCCAGAGGTTCTTGACGTGGAACGACTCTCGGCGAAACACCTTTCTCAACGGATTCTCTCGGTACTGGAGACAGCACATGTTGAACACTGAAGCCCCTTTGCCCCGTATCACTACATCAATGCAGTGGTTAAATCAAGCCGAGGGTCTCATACCAAGTGCTACACAGACGCTGGCAAAAGGACCATCGCAGCATGTGCGAGGTATTGCTCCTGTGTTTGCGAAACGTGGTTACGGTGCTACCATCGTTGATGTTGACGACCAAGAGTATCTCGACTATACGATGGCCGTCGGTCCGCTATCGCTTGGATATTGTTTCCCGGAGATTGATGATGCGATACGCGGGCAGCTCGACAATGGCATCGTGTTCTCGCTTCCACATCATCTTGAGGTAGAGGTAGCCACGCTTATTCGTGATGTTGTTCCAAATGTTGAACGCGTGCGATTCTCGAAGACGGGTGCTGATGTTGTGAGTGCTGCCGTAAGGTTAGCCCGAGCACACACGGGAAGGTCAACCATTGTGTGTTGCGGTTATCATGGCTGGCACGACTGGTACATCGGCGTTACCGATCGGCACGCAGGAATTCCACAATCCATTCGGGATCTCACGTTTACGTTCGCTTACAACGATGTCGAATCGGTCTTGAGTGCCATTGATGACGATACAGCTGCTATCGTTCTCGAACCAACCGTTGTTGAGTCACCAGAGAACAACTTTCTCCAGGATCTCCGTCGTATCTGTGATGATCGAGGAATTATTCTCGTCTTTGACGAGATGTGGACGGGATTCCGACTTGCACTTGGAGGTGCACAGGAATACTATGGCGTACGCGCCGATCTCATCTGTTTCTCTAAAGCTATCGCCAACGGAATGCCGCTTTCGGTGTTATGCGGACGAGCTGATATCATGGATCGGCTTGAGGAGGACGTGTTCTGGTTTACAACATTCGGCGGTGAAACACTGTCATTAGCGGCAGCCCAGGCAACAATTCACTTTATGCAGGGCCATGATGTCATTGGGCATCTTGATGTAGTAGGTCGACGACTATCAGGTGCATTGCTGGAATTAACGGCTGATCTTGGAATATCATGGCTGTATACAAAGGGTTATCCAGCGCGCACTATGATAACCTACGACAGTAATGTTGTTGACCCACTGATTGTCCGTTCCTATCTTCAGCAAGAACTGCTTCGTTATGCAATCCTGTGGAATGGTTTCTTTACACTGAGCTATTCGCACACGGTAGCTGATATCGATCGAACGGTAGCAGCCTTTATGGAGATCCTCCCGCAGTTAGCAAAACATGTTCACGATGGTACGCTCCGTTCTGCACTTGAAGGGGAGCCTGTTGGCCCCGTCTTTCGCCGAACGGGAAACTTTAACATGCGCCCGCGAACAGTAACGGTGGAGGTCTAGTGGACACGCGATTCCGTCTTGATGGAAAGGTCGCTGTTGTTACTGGCGCAAATGGGCTGCTGGGTCGTCATCACGTGACAGCCCTTGAGGCGGCAGGTGCAACGGTAATCGCTGTTGACATTGACGTCGACGTCACGTCTGAGTCATCACTCGAAGAACTACGATCGTCCATCTTGTCAACGTATGGTCGGCTTGACATCATCGTGAACAATGCGGCCGTCAACGACATGGTTGAGAATCCTGTGTCAATACTTGAGGCGTCACGATTCGAGAATTCATCGGTTGAACTATTCCGACGCGTACTTGACGTGAACGTTACCGGAGTCTACCTCTGTTGTCGAATTCTTGGTTCAATCCTTGCCGAACAGGGCTCAGGGTCGATCATAAACATTGGTAGTACCTATGGCACTGTTGCACCAAACCAATCGCTGTACATCAATGAGCAGGGAGAGCAGACATTCTTTAAGAGTGCTGTTTATCCAGTAAGTAAGGGAGCAGTTCGAATGTTAACACGCTTCCTTGCGAGTTACTGGGGACATCGGGGCGTTCGAGTGAATACTCTTTCGCCGGGAGGAGTCGCAAACAATCAACCTGATTGGTTTTATGAACAGTATGCGAAGAGCACACCTTTGAGACGCATGGCGGAGGCCAATGACTATGAGGGTGCGTTAGTGTTTCTCGCGTCGGATGCATCGGCATATCTCACAGGCCACGACCTCGTTGTGGATGGTGGGTATACGATTTGGTAGTCAGTAACATTCAACACCGTCATTGGAGAACATCATGAATCGTCGAACAACGCTGGGTGGACGTAGTGTAGGTGATGACCTTCCGGTCTACATCATCGCGGAGATTGGCATTAACCACAACGGAGATGTTGACCTTGCTAAACGAATGATCGACGGTGCTGCACTGGCTGGTGCAGACTGTGTGAAGTTCCAGAAGCGTACTCCCGAACTTTGTGTGCCGAAGGATCAATGGTACCTGGAGAGGGATACACCTTGGGGACGGATGACGTATATCGATTACCGCCATCGTGTGGAGTTTACACCAGAACAGTATGCGGATATCGACGCCCACTGTAAGAATCGTGGTATAGCATGGACCGTGTCGTGTTGGGATGAAGAGGCGGTACGTATCATGGAGGAACACTTTGATCTTCCATTTTACAAAGCGGCATCAGCATCGTTAACTGATCATCAACTTCTGCGCGCGATGAAGGCAACGGGCAGACCGCTCGTCATATCGACGGGTATGTCAACGATGGAAGAAATTGAAGCAGCAGTTGAGGTACTTGGAACTGACAACCTTCTCATTGCTCACGCTACATCGTCCTATCCTGCACCTGTACGCGAACTAAACCTCAACATGATTCGTACGCTGAGGCTTCGTTATCCCGACGTCTGTATTGGATACAGCGGTCATGAAACCGGTCTTGCAACGACGTACGCTGCCGTTGCCCTTGGTGCGTGTTTTGTTGAGAGACACATTACACTTGATAGGGCAATGTGGGGCACGGATCAGGCTGCTTCGGTTGAGATTAACGGCCTCATACGACTCGTCCGCGACCTGCGTGACATTACGAATGCACTCGGTGATGGCGTAAAACGCGTCTATGATAGTGAACTCGGACCGCGTGCAAAACTCCGGCGAATCAACACCGAAGCGGCTGTGGTTTGACGAATGATGCATGATGTTCTGGAGATTCTTGGCGAAGTGTACATGAATAACACGCTGACGTGGTGGACAACTGCCCTTACCATCACGTCAGCTCTGGTGTTCATTATGCTTGAGCGTCTTCGTCCGTACACAAAGGGACAGCGGCTCTTTCGTGAGGGATTTGTGAATGACTTTATCCTGTATACGATTGTACAGAGTTATGTGCTGGGTCTCATCATTTTCGGAGTCATATATGCTATCGACGACTTTACGACGATCGAACGATTCGATGGAATCCGGTCACTACCTGTCTGGCTTCAAGTTGTTCTCTTTATCGTTGTGCATGACTTCTACATCTATTGGTTTCATCGCCTCCAGCATCGAAATATGCGATTGTGGAGGACACATGAGGCACACCATTCAACGAATGATGTAGATTGGTTAAGTGGGTCGCGGTCACATTCGCTAGAGATTCTGATTAATCAAACAGTTGAGTTTGCACCTATCGTCCTTCTTGCATCACCGGAAACAGCTGTTGTAAAAGGTTGTATCGATGCCATTTGGGGAATGTGGATTCACGCAAACATTGACGTTCGGAGCGGAGTGTTGCAGTATGTCATCAACGGACCGGAGATGCATCGTTGGCATCACGCCGCGGACGACGATGCTCATAACAAGAACTTCTCGACAAAACTTGCCATTTGGGACTGGATGTTTGGGACGGCATTCTTGCCCAAACAGCGAAAGCCTAAGGGATATGGACTCGGTGATACGTTCCCGAAGACATACGTAGGACAGCATCTTCACGCATTCCGACCATTGCGTCATGACGACACTGCCTCCAACAACGAACTTCGATCCTGAAAACGACGTCGCAGCAGTCGTCCTGGATCACGATAGTTCTGTTAACACCATTATTGTTTCGGACATTCACCTCGGCAGTGACGTGTCCCGGTCACGACGACTCGTCGAGTTATTACAAGCCTATACATTTCGACGTCTCATTTTGAATGGTGACGTGTTCGACGATCTCAATTTTACTCGGCTTAGTAAGGACGACTGGAGATTTCTCTCCTACATACGCCGGATGTCTGCGCCCAAACGAGGCATCGATGTTGTTTGGGTTGTGGGAAACCACGATGGAGGTGTGGCAGATATTCTGAGCCATTTGCTCGGTGTTCCGGTCTTTGAAGAATATGTCTGGGACCATGGCGGCGAACGATTCCTGGCAATTCATGGTCATCAGTTTGACCGATGGATCACCGAGCACGTAACAATTACGGCCGTGGCTTCTACGGTTTACCTCTGGTTGCAGAAGCTAGATCCCCATCATCGTGTGAGCCGATGGGTAAAACGAACCAGCAAAAAATGGTTACGTCTAAGTGATAAGGTAGGGGGCGACGCCGCCCACCATGGTGCGCGGCGTCATGGGGCTACAGTGGTGCTCTGTGGCCATACACATCATGCTACGGACCGTATGGTGGACGGCGTGAGATATCTGAATTCTGGCTGCTGGACGGATAAACCATCTCAGTACATAACCGTGAGTGACGACGGAGAAATTGTCCTCCGTGAGTGCCTATAAAGACGTCCGGTAAAAAAAAATCTTCCGAAATTCTGAGACGCCTTTCGTCTTGTCGTGTCATTCGTGACGGATCCGGATCACTACGCATTCCGTCACGTTTCACCTTCACACGACCATGTCAATCACATCATTTCTTTTTGCCGCCCTTGTCAGCCTATTTGTGCTTCAAGGCTGCGATCTCTGCGACGACCCTGCTGCTCCAGGGTTGATAAACGGACGTCCTGACCTTATGTATTCCGAAGTTGGATCCTTTGATGGCTGGGTCCAGGTATCAAAGATCTTTCGGTCTAAGGCTGACGGCTCCGAACAACGGGTTTTTCAAACAACGAGCGGATACATTACGTCGACCGGTATGCTGCATTCTGCACCGGTAAATGGCCGAATTGTCTTCTGGGGTAATCCACGGCCAGGCCCGGTTGATGAGTTACGTGTCGACCTTGCCGTTGCCAATGTTGATGGCTCCGATGCCAAGGCCATTGCCATGTATAAGGATGCACACGATGTTCTGAATCCTGTGATTTCACCTGACGGCAGCCATGTAGCCGTATCCGATGATCGCCGTGAAAGGACATGTGACCTCGTCGTCTATGATGTTGCTAGCGGAAACTCCGTTCTCGTCGCCAATGACATGCAGAATGAGTCCTATGTCCGATTCTCACCCGATGGTACACGTTTATTCTACTACACGGCTGAAAACTCCATCGTTTCGATTGCCTTGAATGGCGCTGACAAACGTGTTCATGTTACAGATGCCTACAGTAACAACGACTATTCGTCGAATCTGGACATTTCGCCAGACGGAAAGAGAATGGTCTATCAGCGGCCTGCGCAGCATCCAACGGAATCAACACTTGCGATCTATGACTTTACGACGGGCAACAGCACACCCATTGGAGCTGAGACGGGAACGCTCGGTGCCTGGCCCGTTTGGTCACCGGATGGCGGATCAATTGCCTTTGTAGGTGTCGCCCAGCCAAACGTTACCATGACGTTAACACTGTATGTGTTTGATGTGAATTCTGGCGCCCTTCGCCCCTTAACCAACACCATTAATGAATGGCCATCCTATCCACAATGGTCACCGGATGGACTACAGATTGCAGCTATGGTGACCGTTGGAGAAGCCATTGATAGGGGGACGTATACCGTCCGTGTCTTCGATGCAACATCAGGAGCGTCAACGCTCATTAACACGAACGTCGGTATGCCGTTCTGGGTACGATAACAACAACGATGACGACGCTCTCCGATACGGACCTCTTTGAGCATCTGAGAATGGCGACTCCCGACGCGGGAGTCGCCTTCACAGAGCTCTATCGTCGTCATCATCATTGGGCCTATGCCTACTGTCTGAAGGTTTTAGGACGTGAGGAAGAGGCTAAGGACGTATTTCAAGAAACGTTTATTCGGGTGTATCGCACAGCACCTCAAAGTGATAATCCTGTGACGAATGTAGCAGGACTCATCATGCGGGTTTGCCGTAATCTTTGTTTGAACGTTCAGCGTGATCGCAAGACAACTGTTGAAATCGAGGATGTTCATCTTGTTGTTGATACTCATCATCATTACGAAAAAGATGAGTTGCTGGATCTTATCGATGCAGCTCTCGACTGTCTGGATGCCGAGGACCGGGAAGTGTTTGTACTTCGGATGTATCACGACATCTCCTATGACGAGATTGCCCGTCAAACTGGGCTAACGGTAGCTGCCGTCAAGAACCGAGTATGGCGTGCAAAAAGCAGAATCAAGGTCCTGCTTGCACCCGTTCTATCTGAATTTGATCGGTTATAACCATGAACACTGAACATCTCATCCACGAATATCTTGATGGTACACTGAGCTCGGATCAGCAGGGTGAACTGTTCGCAATGCTTGCAGCTGACGAGATGGCACGCGAAGAGTTGACCTCACAGATTCGGCTGCAGACAGCTCTGCGTAAAGACTATGCAGCAGTTGTTGTACCCGCAGATACAGCGGCCGGAATCTTTTCAGAGCTTGGTCTGCCCGTTCCAGGTGCTCCTGGTATAGGTGCCGTCAGTGGTGCTACAACGTCGTCGTCTGGTACGGTAGCTGGAGCTGAGATTGCCGCGCCAGTATCAACGGTAACTGGTGCTTCAACATCATGGGACTATCGTAGAATTATTCCACTACTTCTGTTGTTGCTCTCCTTTGCTGTTGTCTATTCAGGTCGTGACATTGTTCACCAACTGTTGTATGGTACAGCAGTTGTGCAGTCAACCTCACAACAACCATCGCAGCAGTCATCACAACAGTTAACGCAGCAGTCAACAATATCTTCATCACCTTTGCAATCGCACTTGTCGGATCGACAACCATTACAACAGCGGCCATCTCAAGAAACTTCAAATTCGGAACAGGTTGTTCGCTCGTACAACCGTTTGCGACGCACGACGAGTGGCAGTGGTCACGACAACGCTGAGGGCACGGCTGAGAAACAACAAGAAGCTTTTACACCTCCGGTTTACGACGTTACTACCACAGAGCGTTTCGGCGGTTATGACATTGTTCTGTCTTCAGCACCAACAATTCAGTCGCCAGAGATTGTTCGACAGCGCACGACGGAGTTTTCTGCTGTAACGCCGTTGGCATGGCCAGCCGCATCTCCACTGCCCATGGTCCTCGACGGAGACTTCGAACTTATCGCGCGTAGTGCAGCTTTTCGGACTTCGAACCCTGAACCAGATCTTGTTGTAGGACCCATAATGGATCAACCGTGGGCTCTTGGCATACACTACCGTCTCTCCGACGATCATGTTCTTGGAATAGACGGTGGTATGGAACGATTACCACAGGAGTTTACGCGTGTTGATTTCGGCGTGCCAACGGTGTATCGCCAGGCTCCCGTGATTCCGTGGGTTGGACTTACGTATCGCCTGGATGTTAATGATGCACGTTTATTCTCGTCGGTTGTACCCAGTGCAAGTGTGACTGCTGCCTGGACACAGATTGGTCCAATGGCTCGAGCTCAAGCACTGTTACGATTTACGCCGGAGTCAAGAATGTCCATCTTCCTTGGTGTTGAGGGTAGTCTGACTGCCTATCCAATTCAGTCTACGTTCTTTACCACGTCAATACTACAGGTGACCTATGGCATCAGCTATCGTTTCTAGTCTGGCGGTTGCGATTGCCGTTGTACTCAGTGCATGTACATGCTCCAATGATCTGGTGACGCCGCGAGAAGCAGATCCCACGACGCGGTCTCAGATACGCATCGTTGTCGCCTCTTCCAATGTAGGTCCACTGATTGTCGAGCAGAATGACCGGCAACTTGGTCCAGTGCTCAATCCCGAAGATGACATTGTGTCATATCGCGAACTACCGAGTGGTGTCAGAAACGTTCGTCTGAAGTCAGCATCCGGTGGACGAGTGCTCTACTCGGCGAATCTTGGACTTCATGCAAATCAACGCCACACCCTCATAGTACTTGATCGTTCGGAGCGAATGCGCGGTGTCTTGCTTGATGATATCGCCCCAACACCAGAGGCAGGAATGGCCTCACTCAGAATTGTGAACGGAACGATGCTCGGTGATTGTGATGTATTTGTCAACGGCGTCGCCCAAATGCAGATGACGGACGTCGTGCCGGGGCAGGCTACGCCCTATAGTGCCATTCGATCCGGGACGACAGTTACTGTAGTCCTCAAGAGATCGTCGCAACCCGTGACATTCCAGCTGCCTGATGCCGTATCACAAGACTTTGCGGCGGCCACCCTTGTTGTGCGTGAGGTAGCCGAGCAGCCATCTGTGCTCGTGCTAATGGATTAAAAACAACACCGACTTTTGTCATGTAACTGACATTCTGTTTGCTCGTACTTTGCGTCCGCTATGCATACGGACCACACGAGGGCAGACGTCATTTTTGACGTACGGGATGTTGGGAAGACCTATACGATGGGTGACGTCGACGTCGTTGCCTTGCGAAGTGTCTCGTTAACAATTCGCGGAGGCGAGTTACTGGTTATTCTCGGCGCGTCTGGCAGCGGTAAGTCAACACTCCTCAATATTCTTGGTGGATTGGATGTACCCTCGACGGGAACGGTATCGTTTCGCGGGACGGATCTCACGCATGCTACAGATGCAAAGCTGACTGCATTCAGACGAAAAAGTGTGGGTTTTGTCTTTCAGTTCTACAACATCATTCCAAGTTTGACGGCACTGGAAAATGTTAAACTCGTCACAGATATCGCCGATGATCCGATGGATGCCCGGGAAGCGCTGCAGCTGGTGGGACTTGAGGACAGGATGCACCATTTTCCATCACAGATGTCGGGAGGCGAGCAACAGCGGGTGGCAATAGCGCGTGCAATTGCAAAAAAACCTGACGTATTACTCTGTGACGAACCAACAGGTGCACTAGACTATTCCACGGGGGTTAAGGTCCTCGACGTCATTGAGCACGTTCACCGCCAACTCGATGCAACAGTCGCGTTGATCACACACAATGCCGGTATTGCCGATATGGCCGATCGTGTGATCAAGATGCGAAGTGGAGAGATTGTTGAAGAATACACCAATGCCACACGAAAGACACCAGCGGAGTTGATCTGGTGATGAGAGCTTTAACGAAAAAGCTCTTACGCGAATCGTGGCATCTGCGCGGTCAGCTCCTTGCCATTGTTGCTGTTGTAGCGTGTGGTATAGCCAACTTCATTGCCATGCGAAGTGTAGAGCGAAGTCTCTACGTTACACGGGCTGCATTTTACGACGGTAGTCGGTTTGCCGACGTCTTTGTGAATGTCCGACGTGCGGGTGAGCACATCGCTGATCGGTTACGCGAGATTGATGGAGTAGCCATTGTCGAAACGCGCGTTGTAGCGGACGTAATGCTGGATATCGAAGGTGTACACGAACCGGCGAGTGGTGTGGTTGTATCCATTCCGGATGGGGGACAACCCGAGCTTAATCAGTTAGTTCTCCGAAATGGTCGACTGCCACGTTCGGAATCTGACGCAGAGGTTGTTGTATCGTCTGCCTTTGCCGATGCTAATACCTTTTCCGAAGGATCTACCTTCTATGCCGTGATGAATGGTCGTCGGCGACTTCTGACAATCGTGGGTACTGCCGTTTCACCGGAATACGTGCTCGAAATGAAGCCCGGCAGTTTTATGATCGATAATAAACGTTACGGTATAATGTGGATGGGGCGAAAGGGGCTCGCTGCTGCACTGGACATGCAGGGTGCTTTTAACTCGGCAACGGTTCTGCTGCAGCCGGGTGCGTCAGAACACGCTGTTAAGGAACGTATGGATCGAATTCTTGAGCCATACGGATCTCTTGGCACAATTGGCCGTGATGAACAGTTGTCGGCACGTTTCCTTGATGACGAGATAACACAGGTGCGTGTTCAAGCCACGATTGTCCCGACGGTGTTTCTTGCCGTTGCTGTCTTCCTATTGAACATCTCACTCCTTCGGCTTGTTAGTACCCAACGCATGTACATTGCCATCCTGAAGGCATTTGGATATAGTAACGCCGCCATAGGATTGCACTACATCGGATTTGCCATAGTTGCTGTGTTTTTGGGAACAATTCTTGGTATTTGGGGTGGACGTGAGATTGGCGTGTGGTTAACGCAGCTGTACGCACAGTTTTATCGATTCCCCGTCTTACGATTTGAAATGCCACAAGACGTTCTCGTCGTTGCGGTCATCATTAGTATTACTGCGGCAGTCATTGGCGCACTCAGTGCTGTTCGTACGGCTCTTCGATTACCTCCGGCCGATGCTATGCGGCCAGAATCTCCCAAGACCTTTCGCCCGGGACTGTTTGAGAGGTTGCCCCTTCTGCCCCGTCTCAGTCCAATTGGCAACATGATTGCCCGCAACATTGAGCGACGACCCGTCAAGGCGGCACTATCCGTTACGATGATTGCTCTGGCAACGGCAATACTTGTATTAGGGCGTTTCCTCTTTGACACGTTCGATGGTCTAATGTCGATACAGTTCGACAAGATCCAACGAGACGACGTTGCGTTAACCTTTGCCAAGCCAGTTTCACATTCTTCCATGTTCGACTTATTGTCACTACCTGGTGTGACAACGGTTGAGCCGTATCGTATGGTCGGTGTTGATATGTCGGCCCATGGACATATCAAACGGACGGCGATTCAAGCTATGTGGTCCGATACTGCGATGCGTCGGATTGTCGACGCTCACGAACGTATCGCGCGATTACCCCACGATGGACTTCTATTATCTCGCCGCTTGGCTGATGCGCTCCACGTTCAGCCTGGAGATCTTGTTGACGTTAAATTACTTGAGGAAGACAGGCGCACGATCTCACTGCCGGTATCAGGACTCGTAGACGACCTTCTAGGGGTTCAGGCGTATACGACGTTCTACAATCTTGCAGCAATACTTGATGAACAGGGAAGTTTATCCGGTGCCTATCTCGCCGTAGACAGGAACGAACTAGCGAAGTTTAATACAGCCGTAAAGAACACACCGATCATAGCAGGTGTTGCCGTAAAACAAGCCGCCATTCAGTCATTTAAAGACAACTATGGCGAGAATATGAACATCTCGTCGACGTGGATTGTGGCCTTTGCCGTCATCATTGCCTTTGGAGTTGTGTACAACAGTGCAAGAATTGCGCTGAGCGAACGCGGTAATGAACTTGCCAGTTTGCGTGTACTTGGATTTACAAATGGTGAGATAACCATTGTACTCCTCGGAGAACAAGTTGTACTCACACTCATTGCATTGCCAATAGGAATGATACTCGGTTATGGTATGTCGTCGATCCTACCTGATGCCTTTGCAACCGACATGTTGCGAATGCCATTTGTCTTTTCAATCCGCAATCTTGGGCTCGCTACACTCACCATTGTAAGTGTTGCTTTGGCTACGGGACTACTTGTTCGCAGAAGACTCACGCGACTGGACCTTGTTGCAGTACTGAAATCACGGGAATAACATGTTGAAGTTCGTTCGTCGCCGACTTGGATGGATCATCACAGCCATTGTTGTGGTGGGCTTCATTGTCATCTCCATTCTCCCAAAACCAGTCGAAGTGGAGGCTGTAGTTGTCCGACGTGGTCTGATACAAACGGCCATTACAGCCGAGGGCAGAATACGGCTATCAAATCGTGTTCTTATTACGCTCCCTTCAACCGGCACAGTATCACGGATAACGATAGAACCAGGTGATTCCGTTGTTGCTGGCCAGGTAATTGCGACCTATACACCACCACAGCTCGATGGTCGGCAACGTGATGAACTTCTTGCCCGGCGTGATGCAGCGTTGGCCCTTGTGAAGGATGCCGAAGAACGTCTGCGAGGTCTTGAATCGCTTCTGCGTCAAGCACAAACACGATCACGCAGATATTCGAATCTGTTACAACAGCGAGCTCTTGCCCGTGAGCAGGCAGAAGCGGCAGAGACGGACGTCGAACGACTTCAGGCAGATGCAACAGCTTCATCATCACGTATTGCAGCAGCAAAGGATGAGGTGCGAGCCATTTCTGCAGCATTGATGGCCACGCCCGGACAACGTCTCACCATCACCGCACCGGTCAGTGGTATCGTTTTCCGTCGATTTGAAGACATGGAGCGACCCTTAGCTGCCGGAAGTCCACTTCTTGAAATTGGTACAGGTGGTCAACAAGAGGTTGTGATCGATGTGTTGAGTACAGATGCCGTGAAGGTCACCGAGGGTATGAAGGTACAACTGGACGGATGGGGTGGTGACTTCACAATTCTGGCACGTGTTCGCAGAGTTGAACCAGCCGCTCGAACAAAAATTTCGGCTCTTGGAGTAGAAGAGAAACGTGTAGACGTCATAGCAGTGATTGATACGGTTCAGCCGAAACTCGGAGATGGGTATAAGGTTGATGCGTCAATCATCACATGGGAGAATGATCGTGCCCTGGCTGTTCCCCTAAGTGCAGTTCGCCGCGAAAACGGTCAGTCATTTGTATGGGTCGTCGACGGAACCACGTCACGACGAGTAAATGTGAGCGTCGGCCGCCGCTCTTCCTTGATGGTTGATGTGGTGAAGGGGCTCTCAGAAGGGGCTACCGTCATTCTTCATCCTCCGGATCAACTTGTTGACGGTGGTGATGTCGCAATCGTAACGCCATAGTCTGACACTGAAAAGAATTTCGATTCGTCAGGCCGGCCACAGAATGGCACATCAGAATCATATCAAACCTGCTCTTCCTCAGCAGCACGTAGTCGTGCGCCTGTTAGCATGGATTCTCCTGCCATTCTCTATCGTCCTTGCTCTTAATAGCCCCGACATCGCGACAAACATCACAACCATCGATGCCGTTACAACGGTGAGTGATGTTGAGCTGTTGAACCTGATTGATGATGTAGGTGTTGATCTTGGACATGATGGTGACCACGAAGACGATTCATCAACAACGCAATTAATCGAACTGGCATTGATTGGTGAACGATATTCACTACCTCTACCGTGTGAAGTGCACAGCCGGGATATAACGCTGTATGTGTTGCCGTTGATCTCCGAACCACACAACGAAATCTTTGTGCCTCCGCCCGTCAACGTGTCGTAACAATCACGTCACGTTGTTTCACCGTCGGGAAAACCATGTATCATGAGAGCCCTTTTTGTTGCCGTCATTCTGACGGTAACTGCAACCGTCGTACATGCACAACAAACAGATACGGCAACGGCCGCAGAGCGAGACAGTATCTACATCCACGAGGTTCAGGAGACGAGCGAACCGGACAAGGTTCTTCATGCCGAACCATTGTACATTGATCTTATTCGAGACCTAGGAGCTCGAAAGGGAGAAGCTGAGTGGAACGTGGCCTTTGATTTAACGGACAGACTAACGTTTGACAGGTATGGAATACTTGTTGAATACGAGTGGGCTCCGGTTGACAGACTTGGCCTCGAGATTGAGATCCCGGTCACACTCTATTCACGACTGCCAAATGGTCGAGACACACAACGACCTTCAAATCGTATTGAGAGTATTAAAACAGCGGTGCAGTGGACATTCCTCGTGCGCCAGCGTGAGGCACTATCTGCGGCTTTTGGATACATCAACGAACTAGAGTTTTCGGATCTCAACGACATTACTCGGGGACCCATCTTTTCTGGAAACGTTGTTAATCCGTTTTTGATCGTCGCAAAACGATGGACAGATAATGTGCACTCACTTCTCTACACTGGACCGCGAACCACAATTCATTTTGATGACGGTTCGATAAGCACTACGTATCAGGTAAATCTCAGTGGTCACTTCATGATTATGGGAACAAGAAACTTTGTTGGTCTGGAAGTAAATGCCGTTTACGGACAACAATGGACGGCCGTTATGCGACCACAAATGCGCTTGGGTATAACCCATGACGTTCTGTTAGGTATCGGCATGGGCATCCCCATCCGCCGTGATCAGGAGCGGTTGGGGATGTTCATGCGATTGATTTGGGAGCCGGGTTAGTCGACGACACTTCCGTCGACGGCACCGTGACACTTCTTAAACTTCTTGCCTGAACCACACCAGCATGGATCATTCCGGCCGATGTCAGGACCTGACTTCCGAACTGTTGTTCCGGAACGTTGCTGTGTGTCGTCAGATGAAGTACCGTATGCCGATGTTGCTGACGGATGTGAGAATGACAATGCGCGTGATGCCGTTGTCGTTCGAAGACTTGGAACCGCAGCGGCTACAGCACCTTCATTACTGTGAGCCTGCAACTCACGCTGGCGTTGCTGATCCTGTCGCTGGCGTTCCTGACGTGCACGTGCCTCTTCTTCCGAAGGCTGTTGCTGCTGAGGCCAATACTTAAATGCCGTGTGAACGGTTTCGCGATTGATCTCTCGAATGAGCTCAATAAAGATCTTATAGGCTTCTTGTTTGTACTCAAGAAGTGGGTCTTTCTGGCCATAGGCACGCAGGTAGATACCTTCCTTGAGATCATCCATGGACCGAAGGTGTTCACGCCACGACTCGTCGATAGTACGCAACGCAGCCCATCGTTCCAACATTGCCATAAACTCCTGTCCGAGTGTTTCTTCCTTTCGTTCGTAGTAGTCAGTTCCAACGGCTACAACACGTTCAACGGCTGCGTCCTTGGTGATGGATTCAAACTCGGCGTCCGTGATGGAAATGTCAGAGAGTAATGTTGTACGAACGGCGTTACGGAACCCTTCTGCATTCTTCTCTTCATGGAATGAGTCATACCAATCTTCCGCCATCTCGGAAATGTAGTCCATAAATTCACCGCGAAGACGATCACCCATAAGAGCATGTTTGCGGCGATCGTAAATCACTTCGCGTTGCTGATTCATGACGTTGTCATATTCAAGCAAACGCTTACGGACACCGAAGTTGTTAGACTCGACCTTCTTTTGGGCGTTCTCAACACTTCGCGTGACAAGTGGACTTTGAATTGGCTCCCCATCAGGTACCTTCAGACGTTGCATCACAGCTGCGATACGTTCACCGCCAAAGAGACGCATAAGATCATCTTCGAGGGAGATAAAGAACTGAGATGAACCTGGATCGCCCTGGCGACCGGCACGACCTCGAAGCTGGCGATCAATTCGCCGTGACTCATGACGTTCTGTACCAATGATGGCAAGACCACCATTTGCTTTCACCTCTGGGTCAAGTTTGATGTCCGTTCCACGACCAGCCATGTTCGTTGCGATCGTTACAGCACCCTTACGACCGGCATGGGAAACAATCTCTGCTTCTCGTTGATGCTGTTTTGCGTTCAAGACGTTGTGCTGAATCTTGGCGCGTGTAAGCATCTTGCTGAGAAGCTCGGACACTTCAACACTTGTCGTACCAACAAGTACGGCACGACCTTCGGACACATACTGGCGAACAGCTTCAACGAGAGAGTTATACTTCTCACGCTTGGTGCGGAAGATAAAATCGTCGAGATCCTTACGTTGAATCGAACGATTCGTTGGAATCACGACAACGTCGAGTTTGTAAATCTCAAAAAACTCTCCAGCTTCGGTTTCTGCTGTACCGGTCATACCAGCCAGCTTATGGTACAGGCGGAAATAGTTCTGGAGTGTGATGGTCGCCCACGTTTGAGTATCCTGCTCAACGTTGACGTTTTCCTTTGCCTCGATAGCTTGATGAAGACCGTCGGAGTAGCGGCGCCCTTCGAGAATACGACCGGTAAACTCGTCAACAATCTTGATTTTGCCATCCTGGACAACGTATTCGTCGTCACGTACATACAGTGAGTAGGCACGGAGCAGCTGATTGACAATATGAATCCGATCTGACCTGTCGGCGAACCGACGCATCAACTCATCCTTGCGGAGTTGTTTTGATTCCGCGTCAAGACTCGCATCATTCTCGATTGCGCTGAGTTCCATTCCAACGTCGGGAATGATAAAGAGGTCAACATCTTCGTTTGCGGAACTCAGGAGTTCACGACCCTTCTCGGAAATGTCAATCTGATGATTCTTTTCCTCGACGGTGTAATACAACTCTTCGTCGATAATCGACATGCGAGTACCTTGCTCTTTTAGATACGAGAGCTCAGTTTCGCGCATCAGCTTTAACGCATCTGCATCTTGAAGAATCTTTGTGAGACGCGCATGTTTTGGGAAGCCTCGATAGGCTCGGAGTAAGTTGATACCGGCTTTTTCACGATCATCCTTTGCCGACGACTTCAGTAAAGACTCAGCTTCTGCTACTATGCTGTTTACAAACCTGCTTTGAGCCTCTACCAATCGCTGAACACGAGGCTTCATATTTACAAATGCCTGGTCGGTGCTACCTGTTGTAACCGGGCCAGAAATAATAAGTGGTGTTCGTGCCTCATCAATCAGAACCGAGTCAACTTCGTCGACAATGGCAAACCAATGACGGCGCTGTACCATTTCAGCGGCATCGTTGGCCATGTTATCTCGGAGATAATCAAAGCCAAACTCATTGTTTGTTCCGTATGTAATGTCGGCTAGATATTCTGCCTGACGACTTGATGGTTGCAGGTTACTCTTTATACAACCGGTCGTTACGCCGAGCATGTCAAATATCGGTCGCATCCATGCTCTATCACGTTCTGCCAGGTAGTCGTTGACTGTAACGAGATGAACTCCACGGCCTGTAAGTGAATTGAGGAAGAGTGGAAGAGTAGCAACAAGTGTTTTACCCTCACCTGTAGCCATTTCCGCGATTTTGCCTTGATGCAGCACGATGCCGCCGATGAGCTGAACGTCATACGGCACCATGTCCCACGTTACTTCATTGCCAACGACATTGTAGCGATGGCCAACGAGGCGACGACATGTTTCCTTCACGATAGCAAATGCTTCCGGCAGCAACTCGTTCAGCCGGTCCTGCATCGTCCGATACTCTTCCTTGTCGATTTCGGCCAGGCGAGCGTAGAGATCCGACCGTTCATCATGATCGAGCTCGGCATCTGTCCGCAGACGCTGTCTGATCTCTTCAGCCTCGGCTACCAGATCGGCGATCGTCCCTTGCACATCAGCGCGCAGCTCATCAACACGAAGCCGAAGCTCGTCGTCCGACTTTGTGGATAGGGAAGCAAAGATGGTATTGATCTCCTCAACCACCGGCAAGAGGGCTTTTACATCCTTGTCATGTTTTGATCCGAAGACCTTTTGCAGGAGCTTCAGCATGTCAGCATTCTTTCATTAGATGGAAGGCGGCGTAGACGGACGCCTCCGACGAATAGTGAGCACACGACGGAATCGTCGTGATGTGAGTCGACCGTTCGGCCGAAGCGGCGCAAATTATCGTAATTTCAGAGTCGCACCAACCCGTAATGCCCCATGTCAGCCCCTTCCGATGATGTTCGGATCTATTCTCCGGAACATTTACTCACGCAGGCCGCAACTGCAGCCGAACATCTCGGCTATCGAATTCTCGAGTTTTACGTTGATGAGGCCGGGAATCTGGCGAAGGGCGTAACATCCCAGATTGCGACCTTCCATTATAGTCCGTCTGGTGGGACGTTACGGGACCACAACCTGAATATCGTTTTGTATTCCGCAAAGTTTGACCTCTATAAGGGGTTTGGCAAGGCCGAACGCGACGTATGATCTACCTAGATAACAGCGCAACGACGGCCGTTGACGAGGCCGTTGTTGAGGCAATGTTGCCGTGGCTCACGAAGAACTACGGAAATGCGAGCAGTATCTACTCACTTGGTAGAGCTGCCCGTGTGGCTGTCGAAGACGCACGAGCTGAAATTGCCCACCTGCTCGGTGCTCATCCTGCAGAGATCTTCTTTACCAGTGGTGGTACTGAATCTAATAACACAATCATTAAGAGTGTGCTCCATGAGTCGGACCTAGCCGATGCCGTATGTGTATCACCTACAGAACATCATGCAGTACTTGAGCCGGCACATTCGGCAGTAGGGGGCGGAAAGGGGCTCTATGTGTTACCTGTGGATGCGGACGGCCGCGTTACCGTGAGCGAAGTTCCCGCTGTTAATCGTAGGCGGACACTTGTTTCAGTCATGCATGCGAATAATGAAACAGGGGTTGTCCAGCCCGTTTATGATGTGCGCCAAGCTGCGCCCGACGTGTACCTGCACTCAGATGCTGTTCAGTCTTTTGGAAAAATAACTGTAAAAGTAGACGATCTTGGTGTTGACTTTCTCTCCGTGAGTGCCCATAAAATCCATGGTCCCAAGGGCATTGGAGCAATGTATATCAGGAAGGGGATCGACTTTAAGGCACACCAACATGGTGGTGCCCAGGAACGAAACCGTCGAGCAGGAACGGAACCCGTACATCTTATCGTAGGATTTCAAGTTGCAGCTCGTCGTGCTGCTGCCGATCTCGAACACCGCGCAACTGTAATGATGGAGCGTACCAGGCAGTTACGCGAAGGTATCGCCCGTGAAATCCCGAATATTCGTGTAAACACTCCGGAAACGGGTGTGTTACCAAACATCATCAATATCTCGTTTCTCGACGCCGAGCGACTCGATGGAGAGGGGATTCTTCAGGCTCTTGACATGGCTGGGCTGGCTGTATCGAATGGTTCAGCATGCGTTTCCGGAAGTCAGCAGCCATCACATGTCCTGTTAGCAATGGGACGAAGTAAAGCAGAAGCCCTTGCTGCGGTTAGACTTAGCGTGTCGTATACTACAACTCAGGAAGAAATTTTTTCTGCGATCACAATACTCGCTGATGTCATTCGTGAAATGCGTGGTTGAACACACAATCCTAACCACACACTTCGAGGATGTTCATGCGGAAAATTTTCGGTGCAGTTGCGCTGACCGCACTATCGGCTACGGTTCTTATGGCAGGCACTGCCATTCCCGGTGTTAAGGGTGGCACCCGGTCATTTAAGACCAATAACTCGGTTGGCAAAAATGCCATCGCCTTCGTCAGCGACGCTCCTGCTGAAAAGATTAACGGTACGGCAGATCAGCTTACGGGCTCGTTCCAATTGGACCCGTCGAATCTAGAGGCAACCAAGGGCCGCCTTTCTGTTGACGTAAAGTCGATGAAAACGGCAAATTCCAAGCGCGATGAGCACATGTATAGCCCAATGTGGTTAGACGCCGATGCTCATCCGCAGATTTCGTACGACATCCAGAACTTAACGGACATCAAGATTGTTGACCAAGGCGGACGTAAGGTTGCAACAGCAAAGGCGAACGGGATCTTTACGTGCCATGGAGTGTCGAAACCACTTGCTGCAGAGGTGACGATTACCTTTCTGCCAGCAAGCGATGAAACAAAAAAGAGAGCATCCGGTGACCTCGTCATGGTGAAAGCTGTTTTTAACGTTGCCCTTAAGGACTACAACATTACCGGCAAGGCTGGAGTAGTTGGCAAGTCCGTCGGTGAAACGATTGCCGTCGAGGCATCCGTCTTCGCTAATTCCTAAGCCCCCTCCTCACCGATACGCTATATCGTATCGGTCGTACGTGAACCGCGCGAGCGTCGGATTCTTTCTCCGGCGCTCGTGTTTTATTTATTGGTCGTGAAGAAGTGGATTTGTAGATTCCATGTGAGGGACCGTGTGGAAACACAAACAACGTTGATAGTGTCCGGTAATCCGGGGCGCTTGAGGGACAACGTTCGACATAGCATTCCACCACACACATTTTCACACGAGGTCCGAGCATGACGAGTGCTTCTTTTTGGGCACGACAGGGTATCCTGGCCGTTGCCATCATCTTTACTGCCATATCGGCATCTGCCTATCCAGGTGGCCGATTTGGGAGTTACCAGGCCGGTTGCGGTGGATTTGGATGCCACGGGGGCCAATCCGCAAATACGACCGTTACACTTGAGGGTCCAAGAACCCTTCGAACAAGCCAGCAAGGAAACTATCAGTTCATTGTTGCTAACGCAAACAATGACTATGCTGGTTTTAATGCTGCTTTTCGTAGCGCAACGGGAAACGTCGGTACTCTCGTCGCTGGTCAAAATAGCCAGGCACAAGGCGGTGAAGTGACACATACCGGCCCAACGCAAGAAAATGCCGCAGGTCAAGTTGTTTTTGGATTCGGATGGCAGGCACCAGCGGACCACGGCACGTACACGTTCTATGGTGCCGGTAACTCCGTAAACTATAACGGAAATGCCGACAACGGCGATGTTTGGAATACAACTGGCGGTATCACGATTACAGTCCAGGGTGCTACCATTACATCCCCAGCTGGTGGTGCCGCGATCTGTGTTGGAAACAACCTGACGATTAACTGGACACAAACGGGATTCGCAAACTTCCGAATTGACATTTCGGATAACGAGTTCAATACGTTTACAACAATCGTTGGTAATGTCGCTGCCACGGCTGGTACGTCAACATGGGCAATACCGGCTGCTCAGGCAGCTGGTCAATACAAGGTTCGATTGTGGGATGTTGGCACAGCCGCCGAGATCACACGCTCGAATGCCTTCACGATCAATGGCGCACCAACGATCACGACACAACCGCAGAGCAAAACAATCTGTGAGGGCTCGCCGTGGAATATTTCTGTGGCGACAAACGCTGGTGGTGCAACGTATCAGTGGCGTCGTAATGGACAGGTAATTGCGGGCGCAACAAATCCGACGTATTCACAGACAATTGCAACGGCAGCATCGGCAGGTACGTATGACTGCGTTGTGACGTCATGTGGACAGAACGTAACCTCCAGCGCTGCAGAGGTTACCACGGCGCAATCACCAGGTATTACAAAGCAGCCAACACCTGTTACGGCTTGTCAGGCAACACCGATTACGCTGACAGTAGAAGCCACAGGTACGAATCTGACGTATCAGTGGGTGAAAAACGGTGAACCTCTTACGGGTAAGACAACGCCTACACTCACAATTCCAAGTGCTGCACTAACGGATGAAGGCAAGTATGCTTGCCGGATCACTGGCGTCTGTACACCACAAGCAATTTCCACTGAAGTTGATGTTAACGTAACGGAAGCTCCTGGCATCGTTACACAACCGACCAACAAGAATGTACTTGTCGGTGACTCAATCGTCATCACACTCACCACCAAGGGTGAAACACTGTCCTATCAGTGGCTCAAGAATGGCAATGAGCTACCAGGTGCAAATCAGGCAACGTATCGTAAGACGAATGTGACGCTTGCTGATTCAGGAATCTATACGGTACGTGTCTGGAACTCGTGCGATACGATTACCTCCTCGAACTCCATTGTGAAGGTCACACCTAAGGCCGGACCTGGTCTGCTGACGGTTTCGTCAGAGTCGATCGCCCTTGGCGAATGGGCAGCTTGCTCAGCCATTGATACGACCTTCGTTGGCCTTGTGGCAAACTCAGGTGGTTCGCCAATTACGATCACGGCCGTCACGACGAATGCTTCTTCCATCATCGAACTTGTTGGAGTGACCGTACCGTTTACACTTGCTCCAGGATCCGGCCGCGACGTCGCCGTCATTGTACGGCCAGGTCAGGTGGGAGAACGTACAGGTACAATTACGTTTACCACGGCGTCAGCCACTGCTGAGGTCGACGTGACTGTAACAGGAACGGATGCACTGTCAACAACCACAGACACACTCACGTTGGCGGCTTCAACGAGTGGTGCAGAAAAGTGCGCCCAATTCTCTGTTGATGCTGCTTGTGAAGAACTTACGATCACGTCGGTTGAACTCACAGGACCTGGTGCGTCGACATATGAGCTGAAGCCGGGCACCACGTTGCCGATCGTCGTCCCATCTGGTTCCCTACGTGAACTGTGTTTTGTGACGACTGCCGCAGATGGAGGTGTCGCCACAGCAACGATTACTTCTGCGGCTGGTACAGCTTCCGTTGTACTTCGTCGCGACGTAACGAACAGTGTTGACGACGTGACAAACAATGGATTTGCCGTGTATCCGAATCCGGCAACAACGGAACTTCGTGTAGCACGCACGGAAATGGTCACCTCGATGGTGCTCGTCGATGCGACGGGACGTTCCGTGTTTTCCTTTGATCCTGCTGGCAGACCGGAAGTCCTCATTGACTGCGCAGGCTTTGCACGTGGTGTTTACATCCTGTCCATCGTAACACCTGCTGGTGTCCGACACGAGAAAGTAATTCTGCACTGACCGTCGAACTGACGCCGATATCTCAAAAAAGCAAGGGGTCCGCACAGTCATGTGCGGACCCCTTGTCGTTTGAGTTCTACTCTTTGCTCGAGTTCCGAGAAACCTTACGGGAAAATTCCCAGTGACAGGTAACTCTGAGCGATCTTATCGATGGAGCTCACGAAGGCTGCGGTACGCATGTCCTTGACCTTCAGATTCTTGTTAAACACTTCCATGATCGTGTGATAGGACGAGATCATCGTGTCTTCAAGTCCTGAATTCACAAGGTCTTCTTCATCAGCACCACGCGCAATCATCGTGCGTTCAGACGGTGACAGAGACTTGCCGGTCAGCTTTTCGACCGTATCGACGAGGCGTGTGTTAGATCCTTCTTCAAATCGTTTGTCCATGCGGCCAAATCGAACGTGGGAGATGTTCTTTAACCACTCGAAGTACGAAACGACAACACCCCCTGCATTGACGAACATGTCAGGCATCACGAGGATGCCTTTCTTGAGGAGAATCTCTTCTGCTTCAGCTGTTACGGGACCGTTCGCACCTTCGGCTATGATACGAGCCTTGATATTCTTCGCATTACCTTTATGGATCTGCGACTCAAGAGCTGCTGGTACGAGGATGTCGCATTCGAGCTCAAGGACGGAATTGCCTTCCTTAACAAACTTGCCTCCGGTGAACCCTTGGAACGTTCCTTTGGCTGCTCGATAGGCATAGAGTGCTTCTACGTCAAGTCCCTTTGGATTAACAATGGCACCGTTAAACTCGATGATGCCCGTAATGGTAGCGCCACCTTCGGAAAGAAACTTCGCTGCATGGTAACCAACGTTCCCAAAACCCTGAACGATGATACGCTTGCCGCTCAAGCCCGTTGTCATCTTCAGCTTCTTCATGAGTGACGGGTCATTAACCGCTTCACGAACAGCAAAAAAGAGACCGCGGCCTGTTGCTGCCGTACGTCCACGAACACCGCCCTGACCTACGGGTTTGCCAGTTACACAGGCAAGTGCGTTAATCTCATCCTTGGCGAATGCTTGATACGTGTCGGCAATCCAAGCCATTTCACGCGCGCCAGTTCCGTAGTCGGGAGCTGGAACGTCAACGGATGGACCGATAAAATTCTTTTTAATGAGCTCAACTGTGTAGCGTCGTGTTACACGCTCGAGTTCTTCGGCTGAATAGTTTTTCGGGTTGATCTTGATTCCGCCCTTACCGCCACCAAATGGCACGTCAACGACGGCACACTTGTACGTCATAAGAGCAGCCAGTGCTTGTACCTCTTCCTGGTCAACGGATTCGGCGTACCGAATTCCACCCTTACAAGGAAGCTTGTGATGGCTGTGCTCTGCGCGCCATGCCTGTACCACCTGTATGTTTCCCTTGATACGAACGGGAAACTGCATGTAGTATACGGAGTTGCAGACACGGATCTGATCAAGCAGTCCGGTCGGATGGTCAAGTACAGCGGCTGCCTTGTCGAAATAGGCATTCACAGAATCCAGGAATGGATTGTGTCCGCGATGAAGCGCGGAGGGAGCGCCGACGGGTTTTTTGCTAGCGCCTTTGGCTGAGCTCATGGCTGCAGGGATTGAGTGAAACAAGAATTGGTGTCGTCATGAAACGAGGTTACGGGGCAAAACGGGCTTAGAGGTTACCTCTCCGTGCTTGCTCCCGTTCGATTGCCTCAAAGAGTGCCTTAAAGTTGCCCTTTCCGAAGGACTTTGCACCCTTACGCTGGATGATCTCGTAAAAAACTGTTGGCCGGTCTTCCACAGGCTTTGTGAAAATCTGAAGCAAATATCCTTCGTCATCTCGATCAACAAGGATATTCAGTTTTTTTAGGGGTTCAAGGTCTTCTTCGATTGCCCCAACACGGTCCAGAAGGTCTTCGTAGTACGTTTCTGGTACCTCAAGAAACTGCACACCTCGGCGTCGAAGTTCCGAAACCGTGTGGATGATGTCGTTTGTTGCTACAGCAATGTGCTGAACACCAGCACCGCGATAGAACTCGATGTATTCCTCGATTTGACTCTTACGCTTGCCATCGGCAGGTTCGTTAATCGGGAACTTGATGTAGCCCGAACCGTTGCTGACAACCTTCGACATCAGCGCAGAGTATTCCGTCGAAATGTCGCTGTCGTCAAACGTAATGAGGAGTTTGAAGCCCATAACGTCTTCATAGAACTTCACCCATTCGTTCATACGTCCAAGTTCTACATTGCCTACGCAGTGGTCAACGTAGAGCAGACCTATGGGTTCCGTGACATATCCATCAGTGACGCTCTCAAACCCAGGAAGAAAGGCTCCGTTGTAATTCTTCCGCTCAACGAAGGTGTGAATTGTGTCACCATATGTATGGATACTGGCGATGACAACTTCTCCAAACTGATCCGTTAAGCGACGTGGTTCGGCTGCACTGCGTGCGCCGCGTTTTGTTGTCTCTTCCCAGGCCTTGGTTGCATCGTCAACCCACAGAGCCAGCACCTTTACACCATCACCGTGTTGTGATATATGGTTGTTGATCGGTGACTCAGGAGTCATAGGGGCCGTTAACACAAGCCGAATTTTACCCTGCTGCAGCACATAGGACGCTCGGTCACGGACTCCTGTCTCTGGGCCAGCATAGGCAACGAGCTGGAAGCCGAAGGCTGTACGATAGAAGTATGATGCTTGTTTAGCATTGCCCACATAGAATTCAATGTGGTCGGTGCCGTTAATTGGGAGAAAGTCTTCCGTCGTTACGGGATGAGCTAGCTCAGCAGTTTCCATGATGATACTCGTGATGTTTGTTCGTGCGGCTTAGCCGACGTGAGCAGGGGCAAGTTCGTGCAGAATCTGAGCAAGTCGTCGATTTTGATCGTCAAGCCCAGTGCTAATCCGAAGGCAATGTGGTAATCCGAAACCAAGGAGTGGTCTGGCAATGAATCCACGATGGAGTAGTTCTTCATTCAGGGACGTCGCTCGTTGCTGCGTGCCGCAGTCAATCATCACAAAATTTGCAGCTGACTGCGCATAGCGGTAGCCGGCATCATCAAGTGCGTCCGTGATAATCCGAAGGCCTTCTGCATTCGTGCGGACAGTACGGTCAACAAAGTCGTCATCACCAAGTGCAGCTATTGCTGCAGCACATGCCGGTCCGTTCGGATCAAACGGCAGTTTTGTTTTGAGAAGCCATCGAACAACGTCCGGATGACCAACGGCATATCCGACACGCAGTGCAGCCAGACCGTATGCCTTACTGAAGGTGCGAAGTGTGAGAACATTCGGAGCAACGATCGTTGTCCCATCTACATAGTCATGAGGCCGTATGTGTCGGGCGTACTCAACATACGCTTCGTCGAGAACGATGAGCACGATTTGCGGGACACTATCAACGACAAATGTCACCTCATCACGCGTAAGCATTGTGCCCGTCGGATTATTCGGGTTGGCAATGTACACGATCTTCGTTGTCGTATCAATCGCTCCAACAAGTGCCTCAACATCATATCGATAGTCCGATGTGAGAGGAACAAGACGTGGTTCAGACCCCACACTCCGTGTTGCAATGGAGAATGAAACAAACGTACCCATGCTGGACACGGCTGATTCTCCCGGCAATAAAAACGTTCGGAGTACCTGATGAATGATGGCGTCACTGCCATTGTGAACAGTAATCGACTCGGGGCGGACATTGTGGAACTGAGCTAATGCCTGCCTCAGGGCGATTCCACCATCGTTGTAGATGTTTGCCGATGCAAGAGCTGCTATGGCGGCATCGCGGCCTTTGGGACTTGGTCCAAAGGGATTTTCGTTAGATGCCAGCTTTTCGACGTGCGAAAGCCCGTAGGTGCGGCGAATCTCCTCCGGTGATGCTCCAGGTGTGTAGGAAGCTATCCCCGAAAGATGCGGGTGAGCGTCGATCATAGGTGGCAAAACTACGGATTACCCTGTTGATAATTCTCAGGGGATGGAGGCTTTCTCGTACGGTATCTTCGCAGGTTACAGAGCCCATCGTCAATGCCATCCAGACCTCGAATCGTCATCGTCTTTACAGGCGGTACCATTGCCTCCAAACTCGATAAAGAGTGGGGAGGTGTTGTGCCCAGTCTTTCCGGTGGCCAGATTCTTGAGCACCTTCCGGAAGTTCGTGAAACCGTTGACGTTGTCATTCACGAATACGGAACATTACCGGGACCGCACATCACACCGGAGCGGATGGACGAAATTTCGCGCATCGTACGCTCGTATGTTGACGATCCGACTGTTGACGGTGTCGTTGTTACCCACGGAACGGATACGCTTGAGGAAACTGCATACTATCTTGACTGTACGTTACTCACGACGAAACCCGTTGTCGTTGTCGGGGCCATGCGTAATTCGAGTGAGCCCGATTGGGACGGTCCGCGTAACCTACGTGATGGAATAGTTTTCGCTTCACAAGCTGCAGCTCACGATCTAGGTGTGACGATCTGCATGGGTGGAATGATTACTGCTGCCTCCGAAGCATCTAAAACGGATACTGAGGATCTTACAACGTTTACGAGTTACGATTTCGGCCCTCTTGGTCAAATCCGCAATGGCCACGTGTTACTCCACAGAGAGCCGCTTCACAGAGACTATTTCGCCGTTGAACAGGTGCCCTTTTTTGTTCCTCTGCTCAAGCTTTATGCTGGCATGAATGGTGACCTTATCGATATCTGCGTTGAGCGACAAGCGGAAGGTCTTGTTATTGAAGCTTTTGGTGTGGGAAATGTAACGCCACGTGTCTTCTATTCTCTCGTCCGAGCTGTCGAGGCGGGCATTCCCGTTGTCCTTACATCGCGCTGTCCGGTTGGCAGAATTGAACACTCGTATGCATATGAAGGCGCTGGTCGTCATCTGCATGCAGCCGGCGTCATCTTCGCCGACTACCTGAACGGGCAAAAGGCGCGAATCAAGCTGATGTGTGCTCTTGGCGCAGGGCTTGACGTGCCAACAATCCGTTCAGCATTTGAGTGGGTTGAAGCCGTGGAAGCAGATTCATGAGGCAGACACGCGCACATATTGATCTTGACGCCCTTGATCATAATCTCCACGTCGTTAGGTCGCGGACTCACAAAGCTGAAGTTCTCGCCATGGTCAAAGCAAATGCTTATGGACATGGTTTGATTCCAATCAGTCGACATCTTCTTTCACGCGGCGTAGAACATCTCGGAGTAGCCTTCGTTGATGAAGCACGCGATCTACGTCAGGCAGGTGTCACAGGCTCCATAATCGTGATGATTCCACCACATCTTCACGAAGTGAATGATGTGGTAGACTTGGATCTTACGACCGTTGTTGGTGATGTAGCCGAGGCGTCAGCACTCTCAGAGGCGGCACGTGCGAAAGGTCAGCGGGCTCGTATCCATGTTTATGTAGACACGGGAATGCGACGCGATGGTATTCGCCCCGAGCACATTCTCGACGTTCTTCATGAAATTGATAATCTTCATGGGTTAGATGTTGAGGGACTGTGTACGCACTTTGCCACATCAGACGAGCCCCATAGCCCCTTTCTCCAAGAACAACTATCGTCATTCCTCTCAGTTGTTGAATCAACACGCGCACAGGGCCGCACATTCCGTCATATCCACGCTGCGAACACTGGTGCAATCTGGCAAAACGTTGCCCAGGATTTTACACTCGTTCGTCCAGGAATGTCACTGTACGGTTACGCCTCCCCAGGAGCTGACGCACAACCATTGCGCCCGGTACTTTCTATCACATCTCAAGTACTCTCCTTGCGAACAGTATGGCCGGGTGAGTCCGTGAGTTATGGTCGGCGGTGGATATCTCCAACTCAGACAACAATTGCAACCATCCCAATTGGATACGGTGATGGTTATGCACGTGGCCTTAGTGGCAAGGCGTTTGTGCTCATCGGCGGAGAACGTTATCCCGTTGTGGGCACCATCTGTATGGATGAGTGTATGGTTGACGTAGGAAATGCTCCCGTTGCCGTCGGAGATACTGTTGTGATTCTTGGAATGCAACCACGTCCAGATGGACACTTACAATCCATTGACGCAACTGATATCGCTGAATGGGGAAGTACAATTCCGTACGAGGTCACGACAGCATTTTCTGCACGTATCCCACGCCTGTACTCAGGTTCGTCCAGCACATCGCAGGAGGTTGGAAATGTATAGTGTAAAACTTGAAAATTTTGAAGGTCCACTCGACCTCCTGCTGTTCTTCATCAAACGTGATGAACTGGACATTTATGACATTCCCATTGCGAGTATTACCAAGGAGTTCTTTGACTACGTAAAGGTCATGGAATTGCTCGACCTTGAGCTCGCTGGCGAGTTTGTTGTGATGGCTTCGATGCTTGTGCAGATCAAGGCTGCGATGTTGCTGCCACGGGAAGAATCAGTTCGTCCAGGTGAAGATGGCATCGACGAGAACGACCCTCGAGCAGAACTCGTACGCCGACTCCTTGAATACAAGCGATACAAGGAAGCTGCTATGACGCTTGATGTTCAGGCGGAAGAGCAGCGATATGTGATGTATCGAAAGATCTTCGAAGCCGAAGAGATTCATGCTGCAGAAACAGCAGGGTATCGAAACGCTACACTCTTTGATCTTCTCAAAGCGTTACGAAGAGCAATTGATCGTGCCCCTGTTGAAGCTGAGGCACACGTCGTTACACGATTCCCGATCACCGTCGAGGAAAAGTCAGAAGAGATTGTCCACATCCTTCGTGTGCGTCCGTCAGTTCGATTTTTCGAACTCATCGGCGGACTATCACGTATGCACCTCGTCGTAACGTTTCTCGCCCTTCTCGAACTTGCCAAGGTTCATGCCATTCGTATCAGTCAGGACGAGTCATTTGATGACATTGTGATCGCTGCGAGAACGCCTGACGCCGACGATGCTGAAGTAGAGGAGCAACATGAGAAAGGGGCGGAGGGGGCTCAAACAAACGAAACATCGAATCCGGAGCTGAATTAATGGTAGACCTGCACGACGACGACGGAACGATGGCATATGCCGATGACAATGCAGGCATGCCGGAGCAAGACGAGTCACGAGCTTCAGATGAGACGTCATCGGACGTAAACGACACATCTGAATCAGCAGCGACAGAGTCAATCGAAAGTGATGTACCGTATTTCTTTACGCTTGAGCGAGAAGATCAGGTACGCGCACTTGAAGCTCTGATCTTCGCGAGTGAAGAGCCCCTTTCGCCCCGTATGATGCATCGTCTTCTGGTATTGGAAGACCCGTCACAACAATCACCGGGACAACAGGCACTTCCCCTGGAAGGTGAGCCAGTTGAGCCGAAGCCCATCAAGCCGCCGTTTGACGTGCCGAAGGGATTCTTCGAGGAACTCGTTGATGAGATCAATGATGATCTCGAAAAAACTGACAGGCCATATCGAATAGTGCGTATTGCTGGTGGATTTCAGTTTGCCACCACACCGCAGCATGGACAGCTCGTTCAACGACTCTTAAAAGCACGTAGCCGGAAACGGCTCACACAGGCAGCATTAGAGACGCTCGCCATCATTGCGTATCGACAACCAATCACAAAGGTTGAAGTCGACGCTATTCGCGGCGTAAACTCCGGTGAAGTAGTTAACTCACTCGTTGAGAAGTCGCTTGTTGTGATGGTCGGTAGGTCTGAAACGCCTGGTAAGCCGCTTTTGTATGGCACAACGGATGACTTCCTTCGTGTGTTTGGACTGAATGCATTATCTGATTTGCCAAAACTGCGAGAGATTGATGACTTGTTGAAGACAACAACGACGATGATTGACACTGATGACACAATCAAGGTAACGACAGATCATCGCTTGTTGCGTCGACAACTATCGCAGCTACTAGAAAGCACAGACTTCGGTGGTGGAAAGCGCAACCAACGCTCTGAGGAGTCTACGGAACCAGCTGCAACGTCAGGCGCGTATTGGCATCACTCCATGGAAAACGAAGCCGAACAAGGACTCGTTGCAGACCCGGAACCAGGTGTCTGGGAAGAAGATGCTGAACGTGTCGAAGATACGTTTGAGGCACTACCGGTAGTTGGAGAGGAAACACCGGGAGAGGAAACACCGGGAGAGGAAACACCGGGAGAGGAATCACCGGGAGAGGAATCACCGGGAGAGGAAACACCGGGAGAGGAATCTCCGGGTGAGGAATCACCGGGAGAGGAATCACCGGGTGAGGAAGACGACCCGGTTTAAACCTGCCAATCGTAAGATTCTATAAAACAAGGGGTTAGCATGCTAGCCCCTTGTTTCGTAAAAAAATCTTCGAGTGGAAACTCTCAAAACTGAAACAGTTTCCTTAGGTTTGCGTCTAAGTGCACAGCATGGGCAGTGGTTCGGTGGCACCTCCTCCTGTCATGCGCCTCAACCCTCCCCGCCACCGAACACGCAGACACTGCCATATTGCTCGGTTCGTGCTTCGGCACGACCGACGTGAACCCCCTGCTGCCCCGTCGTTACCCCCTAACGGCGGGGCTCTTTTTTTGCGAGAATCGAGTGAAGTATCCTACGTACGGGCTAACTATTCGCGTCAAGCTTTATCCAAGTGGAAACTGTAGTCCATCCCAAGCCATACGAATGTGTGATGGAAGGTAGGCATCAGCATCTGCATGGCGCACTTGATGTGCTACGTGGGTGAGATAGGTTCTACGCGGCCGGACGAGATCTACGATGCCGATGGCTTCATCAATCGTGTAGTGTGTTGGATGTGGTTCCCAACGTAATCCATCGAGAATCAATGTATCAAGGCCCATGAGTAGTTCGAGTGAATCTTCACTAATAAAGTTTGTATCTGTGCAATAGGCAAAGTTGCCGATGCGATAACCGTTCACACGCATCGATTTGCCGTGTCTCAGCGGTATTGGAGAAAACGGAATGTCGCCAATCACAAAAGGCTCTGCGTCAATAACATGGACGTCAACACTTGGAATTGACGCACCGGTGGATTCCACGAGTCCAAAAGCATAGGGAAACGTTGCTTCCAGAACATTGATTGTTTCCGCCATAGCATAGATAGGCATAGCCTTGCCGGAGCGAAAATTATAGGGGCGGATGTCATCAAATCCGCCGATATGATCAAAGTGATGATGTGTATATACAACGGCGTCGAGATCAAGCACATCATAGGCCAGCATCTGCTGCCGAAAGTCTGACGAGGTGTCAATGACAACCGTTGTTGTCGGCGATGATACGAGTAATGACGTCCGTAATCGTTTGTCTCTCGGATCCTCACTACGACACGTCGGGCAATCGCAGGCCACGGACGGGACGCCTGTAGACGTGCCTGTGCCGAGAACCGTGATGTTGATCATACGTGACGTTCAGCGTGGTAGGAGCTTCGGACGAGTGGGCCACTTTCAACGACATGGAATCCCATAGCAAGTCCGTCAACTTCATACCGTTTAAACTCATCTGGATGGACAAACCGGTCTACGGGTAGATGATTCTTGGTCGGTTGCAGGTATTGTCCCAACGTCAGAACATCAACTCCAACGGCACGTAGATCATTCATCACGGCCGTCACTTCGTCCGGTGTTTCACCCAAACCAAGCATGACACCAGTCTTTGTTCTCATGCCACGTTGTTTACTTTCAGCCAAAACGTCGAGTGACCACTGATACCGTCCTTGAGGCCGAACTCTTTTATAGAGGCGTGGTACAGTTTCAGTGTTATGGTTTAAGATGTCTGGTTTAGCATCGATGATGCGCGCAAGATTTGAAAGATTCCCCTTAAAATCAGGAACAAGAACTTCTATTGTTGTATCGGGTGAAAGTTGTCGTACAGCTTGAATTGTTTCAGCCCAAATCGTGGAACCACCGTCCTTGAGTTCGTCACGGTTTACTGAAGTGATAACGGCGTGTTTGAGACTCATTGACTGAACAGCTTCAGCTACACGGCGTGGCTCGTCGAAATCTACTGGAAGTGGTCTTCCGGTCTTTACAGCACAGAATCCACAAGACCGAGTACAGGTATCTCCGTGAATCATAAACGTTGCCGTGCCAGCATTCCAGCATTCGGAGATGTTTGGGCAACGTGCTTCCTCACAGACCGTATGGAGTGCCTTACTCCGCATCATCGTTTTGATGCGTGCAAAATCTTCGCCCCCTGGCGCCTTAACCTTCAGCCAATCAGGGCGACGGTTGCTGGGAGCGGACGTAGTTTCCGGTAGGACGGAGAGTTCAATCATGGCTCGTGTAGGTTCAATTGAGTCGTCGGATTATTCCTTCAGCGCGGGCAAGAGCCGTTTCGCAATAACACGAACGGCATCAAGGTACGTTGTTGGCGTCTTGTAAATATCCTTCGCCTCATGGTTCGGGTTCGACATTTTTGTATACGTGTCATACACATAGGCATTCATGAGCACGCGGTCATGTCGTTGTAAAAAACTGCCCTGTATAACACGGTTTGCTCCGAGTCCAGCAATTGCTTTCCAAACATCAGACTCGTACTGCGGGTTCAATGGATCGAGATTTAACTCGCTAATGGCCATTTCGACGGAATCTTTTGGAACAATAACGAAGGCTGTCCCATATCCATCCATCGTCATTAAGATGTTACGTAACGAGTCAGCGATTTCTTCAGCCCAAAGATTCTTCGAGATGTCACCGTCCATATTGCGAAGTGGTAGGACGACAACACGATTCTGTGCGAAGAGTTCGGCAGCACCAAGGCCAAACAGACAGAAGAGAACAAAAACCTTCATCATGTGAGCTCCGAAAAACGTGCCTCGATGGCGGTAAGAACATCTTCCAATGCCGCTACGCGCTGTACAGGTGAAGACCAATCGCCGTTTCGTGAGTCTTCCATGATATCACGTCCCGCTTGAGCAAGGTCTGTAAATCCAAACTGCAGGAACGAGCCCTTGATGGTATGACCGAAGCGATACAGATCCTCAGCGTTACGCCGTTGGATAATGTCGGGAAACATGGTGGCGAAATCCTTACGCCATTGGGTAACGAATTCAGGGATGAATTCGCGTAGGACCGGATCCGACGGAAGTGACGTCGGCGCTGCATAGGTTATATGTTGACGATCGGACACGAGGGGACTCCTGTAAGCCGAATTCTGTCTTCCCGCATCGCGGGGAGGCAGTCATTTCTCTGGGATCGACGTCACCGCCGACCTCTAGCGATCTACCCGATGGGGGCCGACAAGTCGGAACTTCGGAACAAAAGTTCACATCCGAAGATGTGCCACCACCTGCTCGATCTTGCTCCACACGGGGTTTGCCGGACGCCCGGTCACCCGGTACGTCGATGGGATCTTACCCCCATCGTTTCACCCTTACCTGCTGACAGTGTCAGCAGGCGGTCTGCTCTCTGTTGCACTTTCCGTCGGCTTTGCGACTAGGTCGCTTCACCGCCTTCCCGTTAGGAAGCGTGTCGTTCCGTGGAGTTCGGACTTTCCTCTCGTTTGTTATCACAAACAAGCGACTGCCCGTTGTCCCCTCGTATGCGACCGTCAGGCATTTCCTTCAACCAGCGTGTCGATATCGACAGCTTCATCCTCGGTGCAGAGAATGCGTCCGCAGTTCTCGCATGTGTGGATTTTTTCGCGATTGTACTTCATCTCCATGATTCGCTGCGATGGGATTGCAGAGTAACAACCTGAACAGCTGTTTTTCCGAATTGCCACCACGGCCTCTCGGTGGAATGTGCGAATCCGCTGATACTCAGTTTCGAGTTCGGAGTCAACCTGGCCGATGATCTTCCGACGCATTTCAATGAATTTGCGCAGGTCGTCGTTCTGGTCACCAGACAGTTCTTCAAGTTCTTTTTCCTTGTCTGCCAAGGCATCCTTTGCTTCATCAAGCTCGCGTTGCTGCTGCTCGAGTTGTGTGCGTAGGTTTTCTTCGCGGACGGCTGCTGTTCGTACTGACTCATCGAGTTCCGCTTTGCGGTCCTTGATAGCTGCAATTTCGTGGGTGATCGCGTCGAACTCACGATTGTTTTTCACCTGGAATTGCTGTTCACCAAGCTTTGTCTCGCGGTCTGTGAGTTCCTGTTGTGTTACGTGAGCCGTTCCACGCAGGTGCTCAATATCGTGCAGTGACTGGAGAGTTGCTTCAACAACGGCTGTCTTATCTGCGACGAGCTTTTCATGCTGCTTGACGATCTCTGGCAAGTCGCCCAACTCGTCGTGGAGTTCGTCGAGTTGGCTGTCGATTGCCGCAAGCTGTGCCAAGAGCGAAATCTGATGCATGGATAAATCCTACGAGACTTGTGAATGTGCAGGGGAATGACGTTCCACGCCGTGATACCATGACGCGGGATTAGTTGTGATTCGGCTCGCCGTGACGGTAATGTCAGGCAGGGCCTTGCTAAGAAGAGCGGCGAGGGCTTCAGGAACAAATCGTTCCATCTCCCAGTGTCCGGGATCAATGAGTCCGATAACATCTGCCGCTGCAAAAAATCCGTGATACTTGACGTCTGCTGTTATGAAGACGTCTGCTCCTGAGTTAACAGCAGCAGGGAACAACGACATGCCGCTACCAGCCACGACCGCTATTCGTTGGCATCGGCCAGACGGAGGCGCAACGAATCGGATCGGAGATGAACACGCAGTGGAAACGTGCGTTAGGAGGTCGTCAAAACTTTCTGTCGGCCATGTGCCAAGTATTCCAAGGTCAGCACCCGGTAGCGGTTCAAGGTCAACAATACCAATCGCTGATGCGAGAATCGCATTCGTTCCGTGTGGAAAGGCATCAAAGGCTGTGTGGACAGATAGCAGGGAAATGTCTGATGCAATGAGTCGCGCTGTGCAGCGTCCGACGCGATCGGTACGCAAGATTTGCCGCATGGGACTATAGATGAGCGGGTGGAACGTCACAATGACATCACATTGTTGTTCGATTGCTTCGCTCACGACGTCGTCAGTCACTTCCAGGCAAGTAAGAATATTGGTTGCCGTGTTCCGCTCCGATCCTATCTGCAGTCCTATCGCATCGCCGGAAACGGCGTGCTCTGGTGGCAGGATCGAATCAACGATGCGGTGGAACTCTTCGAGCGTCATACTGGAAGTGCTAAAGTACGGAACTGGCGAGGATTTCCGACGTTATCCACAGCTAGGTCGGTAACAGAATTTCACCCACATGGTCAATGTACCGTAACTTCAGTCCACAGCCGATTTCGCGGCCAATGTTTCCATGAACAGGTTCCCGCACAACACATTTGCCCTTGCTCTCACCGTTGCCATCATCATGATGGCGGCTCGTACGGCATCGGCTCAGGTTACGGGTGAGGACCCCGAGGCTTTTGATTCGACGATTGTGTTTGAGTCGCCACGGCCATTACTTGACGTTGACGCAAAACGGAAACCAGCAACAGCTGCTGTTGGTATTGATCTTTTGTTTTCGCAGTCAGGTTGGGGGCTCGGAGGGTTCTTCCAAACGAAGCTCGCCGATAATCTGAGTCTGTTTACACATCTTGGATTTAGTGGTGCGCGCAATACGGATGAACTGGAGAACGCATGGTATGGCCCGATTCCCGTTGTTGCCAATAAGGTAAATCGATTATTTATCATCCCTGTTACGGCCGGCGTCCAGTATCGACTTTTTAGTGAGTCCTTACAAGAAACGTTTCGTCCGTTTGTGAGTGCAGGTATTAGTCCAACCTTCATACTTGCAACACCATATCTCAAAGACGGACTGTACTACGAGTTCTTCAGCTCATTTGGTCATGCCACGTCGTACGCACGTGTGGGCGGCGTCTTTGGAGTTGGAAGTTTCTTTGGAGATCCCCGTAAGGGGTCTCTTATTGGCGTCCAACTACGGTACTTTACAATTCCGTTTGGTGACCGAGGGCTAGAGAGTATGCGGGGAAGTCCGATATCGAACTTTGGTGGCGTGTTTCTGTCTCTCACTGTTGGCCACCAATACTAGGCTGACAGTGACTACGGACCTTGTTGTGCGTCCAATCGGCTTTGTCCGATCCGTGTATCATCGTAAATACGAAGCACCACGCCAGCCAGGTGTTGACGAGCGTCAGGACGTTGCCAGGATTGAACTCATTGATACGATTGATGCTGAACAATGTGTGCGAGATCTCATGAGCTTCTCGCATATATGGATCATCTCGTGGTTTGATCGTGTGACAACGTGGAAGCCAATGGTTCTTCCGCCGAGAAGCGAAAAGAAACGAGGTGTGTTTGCAACAAGATCGCCTCATCGTCCGAATCCGATTGGACTTTCAGTTGCGCGTCTCGTTGACATCCACGGTAGAACAATACAAATTGACAATACCGATCTCCTAGATGGTACTCCTGTACTTGATGTGAAGCCATACGTTCCATATGCCGATATGGTAACGGGTGCATCCAATGGTTGGTTAGCGGATATCGAAGAGAAGGTTGTGTTTCATGTTAACACCATGGCTATACGTCATCGGCACTTTGTGACAGATGAACTCATTGCACATATAGAGCGCACGTTGTCACTCGATCCGAATCCACATCCTTATAGGAGGGTATCAGAACGACTTGATGGACGACGTGAACTTGCCGTTCGACAGTATCGATTTGTCTTTGAAGTCAACGACACTCAGGTTAACGTTATAGACGCCTATCTCGCCGATGGCAGTCTGACTGCGTAAGTTTGTAGATCACAGCACCAGTAGCACATCCATGACAGATCTTCGTTCGTTGCTAGAGCAACGAATTCTCGTCCTCGACGGGGCAATGGGCACAATGATTCAACGGTATAACCTCACAGAGGAAGATTACCGCGGTGAACGTTTTGCCAACCATCCTGACTCTTTGAAGGGTAATAACGACCTTCTCATTCTCACACGTCCAGATATCATTCGTGATATTCATGCAGCCTACCTAGAGGCAGGTTCGGATATTATTGAGACGAATACATTCTCGGCTACATCAATTGCCCAGGCAGAATACGGTCTTGGTGACATTGCCTACGAACTCAATAAGCGTGGGGCAGAGATCGCATGCGAGGCAGCACGAGAAGCAACCGCTCGTACACCGCACAAACCACGATTTGTAGCAGGAAGTATGGGGCCGACAACGAAGATGTTGTCAATGTCGCCCGATGTTAATGATCCTGGTTTCAGAGCTGTTACATTCGACGAAATGTATGCCGCTTTTCGGCTCCAGATAGAAGGACTCGTGGATGGCGGTGTAGATGTCATCCTGCTCGAGACAATCACCGACACGCTCAATGCAAAGGCCGCGATTAAAGCTCATGCCGATGTATGCCGCCAACGCGGCCGTGAGACACCGGTTATGATCTCGGGTACTATCACCGATATGTCCGGACGAACATTAAGTGGACAAACGCCGGCAGCATTCTGGTTAAGTGTCCGTCATGCTCGTAATCTCTTGAGCGTCGGACTGAACTGCGCACTTGGCTCCGCTATGATGCGCCCGTTTATTGAAGAACTTTCTGACGCAGCCGCCTCATACGTTTCATTGTATCCTAATGCTGGGCTGCCGAACGCCATGGGAGGATATGACGAAACACCACAATGGATGGCGACACAAGCACGAGAGTACGCTACGGCTGGCTTTCTGAACATCATTGGAGGCTGTTGCGGGACAACACCCGAACATATTCGTGCGATGGCAGAGGCAGTTGAAGGTTTGTCTCCACGTCGACGACCCGTTCAGGTGCCCCTTTTGCGCCTTTCCGGTCTTGAGCCTCTCGAAAAACGTGCAGAGACAAATTTTGTGAATGTCGGCGAGCGTACCAACGTTGCAGGGTCGAAAGCCTTTGCTCGACTGGTGCTCGCAGGCGACTATGATGCAGCCGTTGAGATTGCTCGTCAACAAGTTGATAATGGTGCACAGATCATCGATATCAACATGGATGAGGGTTTACTTGATGGTGAAGTTGCGATGACGCGTTTCTTGAACCTCATTGCAGCAGAACCCGACATTGCACGCGTTCCGGTTATGATCGACTCGTCGAAGTGGTCCGTGCTCGAAGCTGGAATGAAGTGTTTGCAAGGTAGGGGAATCGTCAACTCTATTTCGTTAAAGGATGGTGAAGATGAGTTCCTTCGTCGAGCTCAGCTTTGTTTCGACATGGGTATGGCCGTCATCGTTATGGCCTTCGACGAACATGGGCAGGCTGATACGTTTGAGCGACGAATTGAGATTTGTGAACGCGCGTATCGCCTGTTAACAACGTCCGTTGGATTCGCTCCAGAAGACATTGTCTTCGATCCGAACATTCTCACCGTTGCTACGGGAATTGCGGAACACGATAACTACGCGCTTGACTTTATCCGAGCTACACGATGGATAAAGGCGCATCTTCCAGGGGCGAGTGTTTCTGGTGGTGTGTCGAATATCTCCTTCTCGTTTCGTGGAAACGAGATTGTCCGCCGAGCTATGCATACGGCCTTCCTGTATCATGCAGTTCAGGCTGGTATGGACATGGGTATCGTAAATGCTGGACAAATTGATGTTTATGATGAAATTCCCAAGGAAGTATTGATTGCCGTTGAAGATGTTCTGCTGAACCGGCGTTCCGATGCTACAGAGAGGCTGCTCACACTTGCAGAGTCGGTTAAGGGGCAAAAGGGGGCAGTAGCCGAACGTGATCTACTATGGCGATCTGAACCAATTGCTCGCAGATTACAACATGCATTGGTTAAAGGTGTTGCCGACTTCATTGACGAAGATGTTGCAGAAGCGCTAGTGGCCTATCCATCTCCTCTCTCCATCATCGAAGGTCCATTGATGGATGGTATGAGTGAGGTTGGCGATCTCTTTGGCGCTGGTAAGATGTTCCTTCCTCAGGTCGTGAAGTCAGCACGTGTCATGAAGAAGGCTGTTGCAATACTTACACCGCTCATGGAGGAAGAAAAGCGGCGCACAGGGGCAGAGCGTAAGCCTGCAGGTACGATGGTACTCGCAACCGTCAAAGGTGACGTTCACGACATCGGGAAAAACATCGTTGGTGTTGTCCTTGGTTGCAACAATTGGCGCGTGGTAGATCTTGGCGTTATGGTGCCAGCAGATCGAATAATCGAAGCTGTTGTTGACGAAAAAGCCGATGTGCTTGGACTATCAGGACTCATTACGCCATCTCTCGACGAGATGGTACATGTTGCCAAAGAACTTGAACGTCGAGGAATGGATGTGCCATTGTTGATTGGCGGAGCAACAACATCGAAGACACATACAGCGGTTAAAATTGACCCGGTATATTCCCATCCTGTCGTTCACGTTCTCGACGCATCGCGTGCTGTACCGGTTGCTTCATCGTTTACAACGGAAGCAATTCGGGAGTCGTTTATAAAAACAACGGCAGATGAGTATGAGCGCGTGCGTACGGACTATGCTCGTCGCAACGCAGGAAAGGACCTTCTGGAATTTGAGGCTGCACGGTCAAATCGTGCTCGACCTACATTCGATGTTGATACAGTTACAATGCCGAAGACAATCGGCCGATTCGGTGTAGATAACGTTGACATTGATGTACTACGTAACTACATTGACTGGACGCCGTTCTTCTTGTCGTGGGAGCTCCGTGGTAAGTATCCGGCAATCTTCGAAGATGAAGCACTCGGAGCTGAAGCAAAGAAACTGTTTGATGATGCGAATGCACTCCTGGACCGGATTTCACGTGAGAAGCTCGTAACAGTTTCTGCGGCAGGTGTGATTCTGCCAGCGGTTGCGGATAATGACGACATCATTGTTGATGCTCGACCATTGGGTATACATGAATCGGTTCGCCTCTGCATGCTACGGCAGCAAGGTGAACGGGCTCAGAAACTTCCAAACCTGTCGTTAGCTGACTTTGTTGCAACGGCAGAACATGGTGTGCAGGATCATATTGGAGCTTTTGCCGTAACAGCCGGACGTGGTGTAGACGAGTTGTGCGCTTCATACGAAGCCCAACACGACGATTACTCTGCAATCCTCGTCAAAGCAGTGGCAGACCGCCTTGCAGAGGCGTGTGCTGAATGGTTCCATGAACGAGTGCGCTTAGAGTACTGGGGATACTCAACGAACGAACACCTGACAAACGAAGATCTGGTTGCTGAGAGATACCGCGGTATTCGTCCTGCACCAGGGTATCCTGCGTGTCCGGATCATACAGAAAAACGTAAACTCTTCGATTTGGTTGATGCAGAACGACGCACAGGAATCACGCTCACGGAGTCGTATGCTATGTCACCAGCGGCATCTGTTAGCGGTTGGTACTTTGCACATCCTGAGGCCAAATATTTTTCTGTTGGTCGAATTGGACAGGATCAACTCCGCCACTATGCGCAGCGAAAGGGAGTAGACGTTGAAGTGATGGAGCGTTGGCTTTCCCCGAACCTTGGCTGAGAATCTGTGAGCTCAGCCAAGGGTTCATCATCAAGCTCTTGGCTCTTTGTTTGCGGATTAGAATTCAATGTTGACGCCAATGGAGGGAAGGACGCCGATACTAAAGTTGGTTACTGCAGTTTCCGTGCGTGGGTCCCACTGAATGCCACTGGCATTTTGACGACCGGTGACATTCTGAACGTCGATATAGGTGATCAGCTGCCAACCAGTGAAAAACCATCGACGGTCAACGCGTAGATCGATGGCATAAAAGAATGGGAGACGTTCGCCAAGGTTATACCGTGCAAAGTCAAGGCTGCCAACGGGAAAGCCTGTTTCCGTTGCACGTTCCGTGGTAGCGACAAAGGGTGTGGTAGGAATACCTTGGGAAAGTCTGACCTTCCCACTGATTTCCCAGTATTCATCAGGACGCCAACCCATAGCAACAGAGCCGATGATAGGAGTATCAAATGAGCCGGGACGTTCAACGCCATCATTCGCAATAAACCGTGTTCGGTTTATACTGATGCTGGCAAGACCATAGATAGGTATATCTTCAGAAAGTTTCTTTTGTACAAAAAGTTCTACGCCGTATGCTGTTCCACTTCCTGTCATAGCAAGTGGTTCAAGACCAAATGGAATGTCCTGATAGATATTGTCAAACCCACTTGGTGCAAGAACGGCTTGAGGACGGAAGAGGCGAACGGGATAGTTCGCATAGTTTTTGTAGTAACCTTCTACCTGAACTTTGAAATCGGGTGAAACAATCCACTCCCAACCTGCAACGATTTGATCTGCACGTAGAGGCTGCAGTGAAGAGGCGTTTGCTGGATCGCCAATGAGCCAGATAAACTGCGGAGGCTGATAGTAACGCCCACCGCTCATCGACAGCGTCATGTCGGGAATAAACGACCATGCCAACGCAAATCGAGGTGACACGACGGACGACTCCTTCAGGAAGCCATAGTAGTCATACCGTCCACCTATCGTAAGCTTCCAGCGATCAGCGAACTTCCAGTCGAGATTTGCATAGACCCCTGCACGAAAGGCTGTAAACGATGTATCGACGGAAAGAGGTGTCGGAATACCGGAAGCGTTGAGGCGAGCAAAACCGGGTAACGACACGTCATACCGCAGTGCGGACGTAAATCGGCCGATTGCTCCCGTTGTCACGTCAACAGTTGACGATGCTCTGAGTGTAAGATCAGCTCGAAGAGAGTTTTCACCCTCATCTGAGTTGTTGCGAAAAATGGTAGCACCTGTGGTGTCCTGCTGAGCCGTACGATACGCTGTGAATGTCCGTCCAAGCGTGACAAGCAGATAGCCATTATCAAGTAACCGTTGCCACGTCAAACCAGAGAAATATTGATTCTGTGATGGGGCGGTCACACGACTGTTGTCAAATCGTTTTTCGGCATCGTCATTATTGAAGGAAACCGTACCAAGTGCACCAATTGCAAGAAAACTCAATGAGTTCTCACTGTCAATCGTATAGGTTGCCTTGCCGGTGAAGTCCCAATATTCAGGTACAAAACCAAAACCAGCGAGGTTAAAAATCAGGTCGAGATATGACCTGCGAGCAGCAAAGATGAACGTACCCTTATTGGATATGGGGCCCTCAAGAATGGCTGAGAAACCAGTTGCTGAGAGATTTAGCTCGCCTCCAAGTTGTTCACTGTTACCGTCACGCAGAGAAAGGTTCGTCACAGACGAAAGTCGGTCACCATATCGAGGACCAAATCCACCTGTCGACAGTGACACGTCACGAACCAGGTCAATGTTTATGAGCGACAGCGGGCCTCCTGTGGACCCTTGAGAGCCGAAATGATTGATATTCGGAACCTCGATATTGTCAACAAGAAAAAGATTCTCAAAGGGAGCACCTCCGCGTACAGCAAGATCATTCCGACCAGCCGAGGTAACAGCAACACCTGGAAGTAGTGAGATGGCACGAACTACGTCCTCTTGAACGCCAGGTGCTCTGCGCACTTCTTCCGACGTCAACCGCTGAGTACTTGTCACGGTTTGTGAGTTGCGCGCGAATGGATTCGCGTACACGACCGCCTCTTCGGCTTCAAGGGCTCGTTCCGTGAGTGTAATGAGAATCTCAACCGGTTTTCCTGGACTCACCACGACATCAGAAATGCGAGCTGAATCATATCCTAGTGCGCGAGCACGGAGTGCAACGACACCTGCCTGAACATTGACGATCCTGAACTTGCCATCCTGGCGTGAAACAGCACCACGTGTTGTTCCCTCGACGGAAACACTCGCGCCCGAAATGGGAGTACGCGTTGCAGCATTCAGAATCTGGCCGCTGATAATGCCGACTGGCCTGAGATCCTCCTCCTGTGCACGGACCAACGTGCCCGTAACGAACATAACAGAGAGGGCAATGCAATAACGAAGTATAGAAAAGACGTAGTTTAACGTACGACTGTCGTGTGCAGGCGACATGCGGTGTGCCGTGAATGTGAAATGGTGAGTACTTCTCTTGTCTGGCGGCCTCAACACAAGAATACTGTGCAAAAGTTCCACTTGGAGAAATCGCGCATCAGGCGTAGTATGTAGGTGCAGCATGTCCCACACCACCACACCATGCCGAGTAGCTATTGCTGGTTCGGGCGCCGGAAGTAATGCCAGAGCGCTAATAGCGTACAGCAAGAATTACGCACATTCCGACTACACTGTTGACGTTGTGATAACGACAACGGAAACGGCGGGTATTGTTGGTGTAGCAGAAGAACATCGAATTCCGTACCGCGTACTCACGAGTCGTGTGAGCGAAGAAATGGCGAACCAGTTTTGCGCCATTCTCGACGAGTTTACTATTGATGTTCTGGCATTAGCTGGATTTTTAAGGCTCTTACCCACGTCGGTTATTCAGCACATTCGGGGTAATGTTCTCAACATTCACCCATCGCTCCTTCCACGGCATGGTGGTAAAGGAATGTATGGTCGACGGGTTCACGAAGCCGTCATTGATTCAGGTGACCAAGAAACGGGAGCGACGGTCCACCTCGTGACGGAGAACTACGACGAGGGCCAAATTGTTGACAGCGAACGATTTGTGATTCCGCCGGGAATTAGCGCAGCGGACCTTGAAAGTCTCGTTCGGCATACTGAGCATCGACTCTATCCCAGGGCACTGCAGAACTACTGTCTACAGCGCAAATCCAGACAGGAAGCGGATTCGGAAAGATTTCTGCGACCCGGATTGACAACAATTTGTCTCCCTTTGGCGGTAACTTTCTCGGGGGCGTATTGTTGTTACGCCTGATACAGAACTCAACAGCATTTTACCCTACGGTAAAAAAGGTCTTGACAATGAGCGGCGTTTTGGTCATTTTGTGGAGTCTTCCCTGCCTGCAGGGGCAGGGAGAGTCGTACAGCGACCCTCACGTCAAGAAGAAAATGTCTAACAGCACGTACTTGTTCACCGATTTTCCGAGGTTTTCATGAAGGGCAGACTCCTACTCCTTGCTCTCGTGACCGGACTGGCGACATCGTTCGCTTGGGCCGGAGATGGGAAGGATGGTGAGGATGTGCAGCGAAAGAGCGGAACGAAGACACCAGTAGCTTCGTATCCGTTGCCATTTGTATTGAATGGCGACAATTCGCGAACACAGCCTCCTATCTCGACCGGATACTATTTCGTCGATTCCGACGATGAGGCGCCAGATTTCTGGCGTCCGGATCCGACGTTGTTCGTCGATACACTGACGGAGCCTGGAACATGGCGCCGTATTGTGTCGGGACCGAACCAGATCCCGTCCAGCTATTGGACGAATTCATCCCTTAACACCTTCGGTGGACATGCCTATTTCCGGAATCCCGGAAACATGCAAGACTCTACCGATGATGCTTTTGCGGGGCCGATCTCGATTGGATTCCCGTTCTACTTCAATGGTGTTCGGTATGACTCGTTCTATGTCTCGACGAACGGTCTTATTGCCTTGAGCAATCGTCGTTACTTCTACGAGTACGACAACAACGGTTTCCCGACGAACCGCGTCCGTCTCGAAGTGGCTCCTGGCCTCGTCTCTGTGTATGACCCGATGTCTGACGACACGCGCGGCCGTACAGGGTCGTTTTCAAGCCCAAATGCGGCGGATATTAACGACGCAACGGGAGACGATTTCGGATACACGTATGTAGCCTGCGGTAATGCACCAGGTACAGCAACAGCAGGTATTCGAACGAAGACAAATCAGCGCTTAGATCAGCTATCATGGGGTGGTGGAATTACGCCTGCCCTGATTGCTCCGTTCTGGGATGATCTTCAGGTATCCGTCTACAACACGGAAAACAATGCCGTTGACGATTTCGGACGCGTGTATTACAAGCGTTCACCGGCCAACGACAAGCTTACTGTGTACTTCGTGAATCTTACGCCGATTGGTGCCAAGACATCACGCGTAGGCCCGGTACAGCATAACATCACGTTCCAACCGAACAACCGTCCAGGTATCGGGGAACACTACCGTTACAGTGGCCAGGTTACACTCAACCGTAACGACTCTTCTGTTGTTATTCAGTATGAGAACTTCCTTGGCCAAGCTCCACGTAACCACCCACAGCCACACGCTGCCACGGTGTGGATGCGTTGTAACTCAACTGTTGGTGTTGTTGGTCCAGCTCGTCGTCTGAACTGGAATGGCGCACCGAATGCGATGCCAGCGATTACGGCACTCACGTACGAAGCTCCAAAGTACCGTCAGTCGACAGAATATCTCTACAATGTAGAGACGGCAACGGACGGTGGAGTTCGTGCAACGAGCCGTCGTAATGACGATGCTCTAACGCCGAAGAACTTCCTTGCTATCAAGTTTAAGCAGTGGAAGAACTTCCTTCGCGTAATCAACGTGTTCTACCGTGTTCACCCGCTGAACAACAACGCACCGTTGAACTTCTCGCAGATCATTCCAACGGCACAAGCGAACAACTATGAGTTGCTTGCTGGTGACCTCCGTCTTGGTGCAATCCAGCCAGTTGCCATTGTTCAGCATCTGACGAATGACGTTCAAGGCCCACAGGGTGTGAACTACACGCGTCAAGGCACGAACTTTAAGGTGCGATTCCGCATCATCAACGAAGCGACCGGTAAGATTGTCTACAACACGTCGAAGGCTGTTACGGACGCTAACCTCCGTGACTCTGCTTTGTCAGGCGTTCAACGTTGTGACATCAATGGCGTGAACCGTCCGTACCAGCCTGCTGGCACGTTCGTAATGCCGTACGAGTTTGTCAAGGTAACGTTCCCTCCATTCGAGCCGAACGAGTTCATTGACGACCAAATCGGCCGTATGCTCATGTCGGTTATTGCAGAGCCACGCGACTCCGTGAATAACCTTCTTGGTGACGAATGGCCATTTGACGATACAACGGGACTACGTCTCTTTGTTATGCGTCGTCTTGCTGAGTTTAATGACGATGTCGGTGAATTCCACATCGTTGGTGGTGCAGCAATGCCATCCGTACTGAAGTGGGTAAACATCGAAGCTGATGTTGTTGACGGTGATGAAATCACGAACAACCCGCCTCCGCCACGTCTTGAGTATTCTGCAGCGAACAACGAGAACATCCGTCTGAAATCGCCGGTTATCCGCATGAACCGCTATAACCTTGGCGGCACGGATATCCCACCGAATGGTCAGTATGGTGGTGACGAACTTCGTTCGTTCCCTGTAAACCTCAATCGCCGTCAAAACGCCGTACTCTCGATCTCGTATCAGCGTGCCGGCAAGCTGACAGGTGGTATCGGTCGTGGTTTCTCTGACAACCGCCTCGTTGGTCCTGAGCACCGCGTTGATGCTACGGTAACAGCTGTCAACTCGATTCGCTTTATCCGTAATCCAGATGAACTCTGGGTTGAGTTTGCAAAGCCTTCGGATGACGGTCTAAACGGCATCACGAACATTCAGACGTGGGTATATGACCCAGCGAACCTTGGTGCTAACTACGCTCAGCCATTCCGTATCTGGGGTGGTGGTGGTTACGTTCGCGGTTTTGACCTCACGAACAAGAATCAGCAGCTCAACAGCACGACACTTCCACCACTCGGTGGCGCTCGTGTTGATCTCTTTGATGACGGTAAGGACTATGAGTTCTACAAGGTCACCATTCCTGTTCCTGATGCTATCATGAACTGGGTGAACGAAGGTGCTCGTAACTTCCGCTTCCGTCTGCGTGTTCGCGCTATCCGTAACTCGGATGCTCCGTTCCCTGGTGATGATGAAGACAACTTCTTCATTGATAACGTGAAGATTCTCTTCCCAGACGAAGTAACGGACATCGAGTTCTCGAACATTCAGCTGATCTGGCCATATACGATGGCTCCGGCTTCGCAGGCAACACGTGTTCCGATTCGCGTTAAGCTGTCGAACAACACGAACATCCCTGCTTCGGCCTTCTCCGTTCGTATTCAGATCAAGCCACAAGGCGATGAGTTCAATCAGATCTATTGCCGTACGATCACGGTTCCGGTACTTGCCGGTAATCGTGAAGTGATCCTGCCATTCCCAGATGCTAACTTCCGCACGACGCGTCCAGGAAACTACAAGATCACGGGTCGGATCTTCTATCCAGGCAATGACCTTGATACACTCAATGACTCGACGTTCACGACGTTCACGATGACATTCGGCCCGTCGTTCGCGTACGAGCAGAATCCGCTGAACCCGGTTAACGACGTTCCGAAGATTCAGTTTACGGGTGTTACGGGTAAGGGTCTGAACCATCGTGGTTACACATACGGTGGTGCCAACACATGGGGCAGTATCGCAGGTCCTGGCTCGCAGTTTAATGGTCAGATCTGGGGTCAAATGCCTCTCGGTCAGCCAGTTGTAGCTGCTGTCGGTGAAGATGCTGGTAACGCCTCTGGTCAGCTAGCTACACGTTTCACACTCTTCTCGCAGGACACTGTCTTCGGTTACCAAGCCTTCTGGGCCGAACTGAACCAAGACATTCTGAACATCAGTTTCTACCTCTATCGTGATCAGGGCGGTATTCCTGGTGACGAGCGTATTGCTGGCTCGTCCATCACACGCCGTCGCGGTGAGGATGAACTTGATAACTCTACAGAGGCGTTCTTCGGCCGCTACGTAACGTACCTTCTTCCATCACCGGTTATCCTTGCTCCAGGTGAGTACTGGGTATCCGTCGCTCAGCGTGGTACGGAAGGTTACGAACTCGGTGGTTCTGAGTCGCGTATGGGTATGATCACGACGTTCTACAGCGATATCCCGGCTCCGGGTCTCGGAAACCGTTCGCTGCTCGTCGATAAGAACTTCCGTACGCGTATCCGTAATGGATCCCTCCTGAATGACAACCGTTTTGCCTTCGAGCTTACGCTCGGTAGCAATGACTGGGTACAGATGACACCGTCGATCGGTAACCCAGGTTATGCTCACCTTGACGCTCTTGGCGGTATTGTCATCGGTTACCAGACGTTCCCAACGTTCACACGTGGCTCATGGATTCCGCTGCTGCGTCCGTACTTCGGTACACGTTCGTTCAGCAATCCTCCAATCTTCGTTCCTTGTATTGTTCCGGTTGAGCTTTCCTTCTTCGATGGCCGCGCTCGCTCCGCAGGTGTTGACCTGTTCTGGGAGACAGCATCTGAGAAGAACAACGCCGGATTCCATGTAGAACGCCGTCAGGTTGAAAAGATCACAAATCTTTCCAACACTCCGGGATTGGATTGCCAGGACAAGTCTGGTGCTAAGGAACAGCCATGGACATCCATCGGTTATGTTGCCGGTAACGGTACAACGTCGGAAACAAAGAACTACAAGTTCTTTGATGCTGACGTGAAGGCTGGCGGAACGTATGAGTATCGCCTGCGTCAGGTTGACGCGGACGGTTCGGAAAACTTCTCGAACGTTATCAATGTCGTGACAAACACGGCTGGTATCACACTCGAGGACAACCGTCCGAATCCGTCGAATGGTAAGACAACCTTCATCTTTACGGTGCCGGTTCGCTCTAACGTTCGTCTCGAAGTCTTCGACATGATGGGTAACCTGATCAATACACTGTATAATCAGGAAGTACCAGGCCAGATGGATCCGTATGCCTTCGAATGGGATGGCCGCAACGCCGCCGGTTATGAAGTTGCTTCCGGTTCGTATCTGTACAAGCTTACGGCTGGTGACGTCGTTCTCACGAAGACGCTCTCCATCGTTCGCTAAGCCGATCGAAAGATCATTTCGCGAACCCCCTGCTGAGAAATCGGCAGGGGGTTCTTCTTTTTTGGGTGGCAAGCTTGCGTCGATGTCAGTCGCCTACACTTCACGATCTTTGCCAGAATGACAATGCATACTGATGACGATATTCTGATGCTTGCCCGTGCTGCCTTCCAGCAACAGCGGAGAAGCCTTGAACTCATGGAGTCGGCCCTCGGACCATCATTTGCCGATGCTGCTCGTGCAGTAGCACGGGCTTCTTTTGTTGTTACGACCGGTCTAGGTAAATCTGGTTTTGTTGCGCGCAAGATGGCCGCAACACTGACGAGTCTTCGACGCCGTGCCGTTTATCTTCACCCCGTGGATGCACTTCACGGTGATTCAGGGCTTATTGACGCTGATACCGTGGTTGTTGCATTTTCAAAAAGTGGAGAAACACCAGAACTCTTACGATTTGTCGACGTAGTTCAAAACCTCGGCGTACGGGTTATCGCAATCACATCACGCGGTACATCGGCGCTCACACAACGTTCGGACATTTCCCTTGACGCTCCGATTGAACGTGAGTTCGATAGTCACGACATTGTACCAACAGCCTCTACAACAGCTGCAATGATACTCGCGGATGCAATGGCTGTGGCAGCAGCGAGCCTCGAGGGTGATGTAACCGAAGCACTCAAGTCGTCACATCCCGATGGTGCGATTGGCCTAGGACTGTTGCGGACCGTTGAAGAGGTGATGCACTCCGGACCATCGGCCCCACTCTTGCTCAAAGGTTCGTTGTGTTCAGAAGCCATAAACTGTCTTACATCGTCGTCATTGGGTATCGTTTGTATTGTTGATGAGGATCACAATCTGTGTGGAATCCTCACGGATGGAGATATTCGACGTCTTGTGTCGCTCCCAGACTTCGCTGTTCAAACGACAGTGGTTGATAACGTCATGACGAAGTCGCCGATCACTATTCATCCACATGCTACGGTCCACGAGGCTCTACGACTCATGGAGAATCGTCCCCGCCAAATTTCGGCCTTACCTGTCGTTGTCGACGGTAAGTGTATAGGTGTTGTACGCGTTCACGATGCCGTTAGCGTCGCTGCACGTCCGGTCTCCTGATAGGAGCAGTTGTGATAGGGGGCCGCTCCGCACGGGGCTGAGGCCTCGGTCCAGAAGGTCGCGACACGACATTTGATGTTGTGACGGCTGTACGCGTGATGACAATACTTCGAACCAGCTCACCCTTTTTCCCAAATGGTTTAAGCGTCTCACCATTACGTGTGAAGGTCACGACGCCCGCATTGCCGATGGATAGTGCATATCGTTCCATGGCAGACCATTCATATTCTTGGCCGGGTATCAGGACGAGTTGGCGAGACCGTTTACCATCCATAGTAATTGTCATCCACGCTGTATCTGTTGCCACCGCTGTCAACCGCATTGAGTCCTGTTCGTCGAGTGTGGCCCCTTGCGCCGAAGGCGCGGCCCCTTCACCGGCATCAACGTCGACGACGGCAACGGTCGAAGAATCGGAAGAAACAGCTGGAGTTTCCTGTGTTGTGGGACGCAAGAGAAGCCAGATAACCACACATGCCCCAATGATAGCAATGCCGATAAGGATACGTGGCCACGGGCGGCGGCCTCGGTCGAGCGGTGCTCTCGTGATGTTTCGAACGGTGTCAACACCTGCAGAGACAGCTTCCTGAGTGCGGTGAGCTGCTGTTGTCAGCGGATGAGGGCCCTTGGGAGGCTCTTCACGATATCTTGGGAGTCGCTCTGTTGCATCACTCGAATCAGTATCAAACACGGACGACATAAGACGCTGAAGCTCATCCTGACGGATTCCGAGCGCTGTCGCATATGTCTTGAGAAATGACCGGACGTAGACTGCCGGCAGAACGTCATATCTTCCGGATTCGAGCGCTGAAAGGTACTGCTCGCGAATATTCGTCTGGGCAGCCATCTCCCTGCGACTGCGTCGCTGGCGTTCTCGTTCGGTTTGCAGGCGCTCCGCGAGGGGATCCATGTTGGCTGGGAAAAGTGACGAGGAGAATTCCTCGTGCAAAAGTGACGATCGTTTGAGGATTGGCAAAATGAACCGTTCACCCATGATGATGCGTTCGGTGCTACATGAGCGTTGACTGGACCACACTGTTCCACGCAGCCTATGTAGCGTTTGCGTTTGGCGTGCTGTTTTTTGGTGCGCTTGCCTACCGACAGATCCTCGATAACCTTGAGTTACGACGAATGCGGATGGGTGAGGACCGAGATGCATTTCTCAGCGCGCCTAGCGTTGTAGTCCTCATCGTTCTTACGATACTTACCATTGTGCTTGTAGGGCTTTCGTTTAACACTCCTACGCCGTCCATCTACCAATACGCACTGCCACTCATAATCGCCGTTCAGACGTTACAGATGGCACTTCGCATATGGTTCCAGCGTATCGCAGTCAAAACCCGCGGCATTGTTGTGCGTTCAGCATTGTTTTCATCGGTGAAGGCAGTTCCTTACGAAGAGGTGATTGACATTGAGATGCAGCGCGAGTTTGTATGGACAACTGTGTCGATCGTTCGAAGCCCAGGCGACCGCGTCGTATTCCGTATCTTCACGCCTTCTGTACCTGCCTTGCGGCGCGTCCTTGAGGCGTGGTGCGATTGCCAGATCCGCATTCGTGAGCACAGGTAACGTCACTGTTCATCGTCGACAACCGATCCATGAAATCAAGTATTCGCATCGCTTCAGGTCAAGGTTTTTGGGGTGATCTCCAGAGCGCTCCTCTTCAGCAGGTCTCCGGAGGACCGATCGACTATCTCGTGATGGACTACCTCGCCGAAGTAACGATGTCCATCCTCCAGAAGCAGCGGATGCGGAATCCTGAACTTGGATATGCTCGGGATCTTATCGACGTAATCGACGAAATTCTGCCCTACCTCGTTGAGCGGAACATCACGCTGATTACCAACGGTGGTGGAGTAAATCCTCTGGCCGCGCGAGACAGAATCTTTGATGTCGCTCGCAAACATGGGGTGACTGGATTAAAGGTTGGCGTAGTCCTGGGCGATGATATCCTCACAAGAATTGATACTCTTGTGAATGATGGCCATGAAATGGCAAACATGGAGTCAGGCGAACCGATTGCGACGGTAAAGGATCGACTGCTCAGCGCAAATGTGTACACCGGAGCATGGCCTTTGGTGGAAGCTCTGCGTCAGGGTGCGAATATCATTGTCACTGGACGTACAACCGACACGGGCCTAACACTCGCGCCAATGATTCACGAGTTCGGTTGGGGCGCAGAGGATTGGGATCTTCTCGCCGCCGGTACCGTTGCAGGTCACATCAACGAATGTGGAGCACAGGCAACGGGCGGTAACTTCCTTGGAGACTGGCGGAGTGTGCCGGATCTCACTGTTCCCGGATTTCCGATTATCGAGGCGTATCCAGATGCTTCCTTTGTTGTTACAAAACACGAGGGCACTGGCGGGCTCGTGAGTAGAGAAACTGTGGCGGAACAGCTGTTATACGAAATCGGCGACCCACGCGATTACATAACACCAGACTGTATTGCCGACTTTACGTCGATACACCTTGAAGACCTTGGTCAGGATCGTGTAAAAGTTTATGGCATTACCGGGCGTCCAGCAACTCCGTTTTATAAGGTGAGTGCGAGTTACCTTGATGGTTTTGTGGCCTTCGGATCACTGACGTACTCTGCACCAGATGCCTATGACAAGGCCAAGGAGGCGGATCGTATCCTACGAGCCCGTCTTGAACGTCTTGGTTGTACGTTTGATGAGATCCGAACGGAGTTTGTCGGCATGAATGCTTGCCACGGTCCATTGGCCGCACCGATCGTGCCGAATGAGGTGATGATGCGAATTGGCGTGCGCTCGCGTGATAAATCGTCCGTTGAGCGTTTTGGCAAAGAAATTGCACCCCTAATTCTCACGGGTCCACCGTCAGTCACGGGCTTCTCAGGTGGCCGCCCCAAACCAAGTGATGTAGTGGCCTACTTTCCGGCATTGCTCGACAAATCTGTTGTTGAGATGTCCGTACATGTAGACACACTCTAATACTGTACATCTGCTCCTTACTCGCAGTGACTGATGCAATGTCTGCGTCGCCTTTGACGCATCGTGTTAGCCGACACATGATCGTCGTCGCGACCATCGTGGGTGTTCTCTGCCTTGGCCCGTCAGTGCGTGGCGAGTGTAGCGTGCTGTCGAATCAGTTAACTATTCATTCCACCGAACACGGAACGGCAGACGATTTTCAACGACAGCAACACGACACTGTCCCGATCGATACGCTGAATGGTCGATTACGTCGTGACGAGTTTACGTATGCCGGTTGGCAACGATATACCTTTTTAGGACGTACGCCGTTACGCGAAACGGAGATTGACCCAATACCGACAATTGCCCTGGCAGCTGGTTATGCCGGTTTTGCCTATGGACTTCATGTGATTCAGGCAAATGCTTGGTGGGCTGATTCACGAGGACCATTCCACGTCGTAGAGGATATTGAGTATGCCAAGGGGCTTGACAAGGGTGGACACTTCTTTGCCGCTCATACAATGTCGACCTTGCTCGGTGACATGCTCATGGAATGTGGTTTCAACAAGGAAGAGGCTACGTTACTTGGTGGTGGAATGGGTCTGGCCTATATGACCTACGTTGAGGTTGAGGATGGTTTTGCTACGAAGTGGGGATTCTCACCAAGTGACGCCATTGCTAACTCCGTCGGTGTTGGATTCTATGTTGCCCAGCATTACGTACCGTGGCTCGAGAACCTTACTCCTCGGTGGAGTTACGTACCAGCACAGTGGACCGGGGCACGACCGATTAATGAACGTCCGGCGACGTTTATTGACGACTATAACAGTACTACCTTTTGGTTAGCAATGGATGTTGAACGTCTGCTACCAAATGGTGCTGCCGATATCTGGCCAGACTGGCTCATGGTATCCGTTGGATATGGAATCCGTAACTACGCAGTTGTTGATGGAAGTGGTGGACCGCAGCCCGTAAATGGGAAGTTCCTCATCGGTCTTGACTACAACTGGCTAAAGATCATTCCTGAAGCAAGGTTTGGCTTCTTTAATTACGTTCGCTTTTTCCTGAACCGCGTACGACTTCCTGGTCCAACACTTGAGATATCAAGCGAAGGAACACGCTTTGGATTGCTCTATCCATTTGCCATCGTGATACCATTCTGACGCCGCACATCAGTATCATCGTCCCCGTACTTAACGAAGCGAAGATTCTCGACGCTACGCTGTCACTCTATACCTCCGACGTCCGAAAGCGTTACAGCGCAGAACTCATCGTTAGTGATGGAGGAAGTAGTGATGAAAGTGTAAACATTGCGAATAAGCATGCAGATGTTGTTGTAACGCATAACGAGGATCATCGGCAGACAATTGCAGAAGGTCGAAACAAAGGGGCTGCTATCGCAAGGGGCAATGTACTGGTATTTATCAATGGCGATACAATACCGGCCGATGTCGAATCCTTTTTCTCTCACATCTCGAAGTTCGAACAACGAGAAGGGAAGTATGCGCGGTATGCAGCACTAGCCTGCTCGGTTCATTTCCCACCTGGAGAACGACGACTCGCAGATAGACTGTTCCACACGCTGTATAATGGTTATGTGTGGTTCCTCAACGTTGTCAGAATTGGTGCTGGGAGAGGGGAATGCCAAATCGTCCGACGCGACGTGTTTCTTCGTGTTGGAGGATATCGCGATCGTCTTGCTGCAGGTGAGGACTTTGACCTCTACGCCCGCATCAGTCGCAGGGCTCGTGTGCGTTTTGCTGGAGAGCTCCTCGTCCTTGAGTCGCCCAGACGGTTCCGCAAGTTTGGGTATCTTCGTGTATTGTTCTGGTGGACGGTGAACGCCCTTTCCGTGTTGTTACGCGGACGTTCCTCCTCCGACGAATGGGAGCCCGTACGATGAGTCTGAACTACCGCGATGCCGGCGTAGACATTGCCGCTGGCGAAGCACTGGTAAACAGTATTAAACCCTTTGTAAAGGCAACGAGAACACCAGGTGTACTCTCGGACATAGGCCTGTTTGGTGGTTTTTTTGATGCACGATTTCCGGACTATGAACATCCGGTCTTGGTTGCAAGTACGGATGGTGTTGGTACCAAGTTGAAGGTTGCGTCCATGGCGGACAAACATGACAGCGTGGGACAATGCCTTGTAAACCATTGTGTGAATGACATCCTTGCATGTGGTGCAAAACCACTGTTCTTCCTCGACTACTTTGCAACAGGCCGGCTCGCCGTTCACGTTGGTCGTGACGTTGTCTCTGGCATGGCTAAGGCATGCACGGAAAACGGAGCTGCCCTACTCGGTGGTGAGACTGCGGAGATGCCATCAATGTATGCCGATGGTGATTATGATGTGGCAGGTACCATCGTAGGTGTTGTTGAAAAGTCACACATCGTAAACGGTGAGCGAATTCAACCAGGTCATGTTCTCATTGGTCTTCCAAGTACAGGACTCCATACAAACGGATACTCACTTGCTCGTGCTGCATTATTCCCGAAGTATGCCATTGATGCTCATCTTGATGAACTCGGCACAACCTTAGGTGATGCACTTCTTGCCGTTCATACGTCGTATCTCCATAGTCTCCATCCTCTGATTGCCGATGGACTTCTCGACGGTCTGTCACACATCACTGGTGGTGGAATTGTTGGGAACACGTCACGCATCCTGCGTGAAGGCCTCACTCTTGATATTGACTGGCGTTCGTGGGCTGTTCCGCCAATTTTTGACGTTATCCAGCGCGAAGGCAATGTTACTGAGGCAGAAATGCGTCATGTGTTTAACCTTGGTGTTGGCATGATCTGCATCGTTCATGAGTCTCGCGCAGAAGAAGTTCTCCAGCGACTTGCCAACGACAAGCCGTTCTACGTCGGCCGAGTGATCTCATCCTAAATCATTCCGCGCCATGGGCGCATCAAGATGACGACAAAATCTGATGCCGCCGTGGCTGTCCTTCGAACGACGTTCGGATACGACAGCTTTCGACCAGGTCAACGAGAAATCGTCGAGGCTGTTCTAGCAGGCCACGACACGGTTGGTGTCCTGCCAACAGGTGGTGGTAAGTCATTGTGTTATCAGGTACCCGCCCTCGTACTGCCACACCTCACACTTGTTGTCTCACCCCTCATCGCCTTGATGAAGGATCAGACAGATCGATTGCTGACCAGAGGAGTAGCATCAGCGAGTGTGAACTCGTCGATGCCACAAGGTGAAATTAACGACGTGATCTTTCGGGCTTCGCGCGGCGACATCAAACTTCTTTATGTAGCACCGGAGCGTCTTGAGAGTTCGGCGTTTCGGAATCTGCTTCGATCATTAAAACTTTCACTCGTTGCCGTTGACGAGGCACATTGTATTTCAGAATGGGGACATGACTACCGTCCATCATATCGGAGTATTGCCACCGTTCTTGCAGAGGTTGGCAGGCCAACCGTGTTGGCCGTAACAGCCACAGCTACGGAAGACGTTCGAAACGATATCTGCGAATCGTTAGTAATGAAGCGGCCCGTTGTGGTTGTGCGAGGTTTTGATCGACCGAACCTTACCCTTTCGGTCGAGTCGACCGGTTTGAAATATGAACGGACAACGATACTTACGCGAGCTGAGCCGAATACATCAATCCTCGTATATGGTGGTTCGCGAAAACGAGTAGAATCAGCAGCTCTGGAACTTCAAAAACGTGGTGTTGTAAGCGACTACTATCACGCAGGTCGAACGGAGCAGGAACGTAGTGTCGTACAGGAACAATTTCTTGAGGGTAAGCTTCCAGTATTGGTTGCCACGAGTGCGTTCGGAATGGGAATTGACAAAGCCGACATTCGTCACGTTATTCATCTTGATCTTACGCTTACACTGGAAGCCTACTATCAAGAAGCAGGCCGAGCCGGCAGAGATGGCCTGCCTTCACGCTGCACAATGCTCTATCAGCACTCCGACCGGAGGCTCATGGACTTCTTTATCTCTGCAGCCTACCCGGACCTGACAACACTACTGAATGTGTATGACGCAATCTGTTCCCGTGCAGGTATCGGTATAGGTGGTTCTTCTTCCGATGTCGTGCTGGCGGACGCGCTCTCATTGTCACTCGACCTGCACCTTCCTGCCGCAGTTGTTGATGGAGCACTCAATGTACTCGAACGGGACGGGCTTATACTGCGGACACTTCCGAATGGCTCAGCTCGAATTGTGTTACGTACGTCGCTTGATCGATTTGATGAGTTCACTGCATCAGCTCCTCCGGAACGTACGGACGTCTATCTGGCATTGCGGCGTCTTGTTGCATCGCGAATGCCAGGTGCACGGATTGACTTTTCCTACAGAGAGTTTCTTTCACGGAACGGACTGTTGGCAAAGGAAACGGCCGACGTACTGCACCGTCTCGTATCAGCACAACTCGTGACGTTTACGGCACCACATCATGGAACAGGAATTGTGATCCTTGGTCCACGACAGAGTCATTCTCAACTTTCTATTGATGTTGCTACAATACGATCACGAGAACAGCGAGCGCGACAAAAACTTGAAACCGTGGTACGATATGCCGAAAGCCCAACATGTAAGCGCAATTTTATCCTGCGGTATTTCGGAGATCCGGAAGGGAAAGGAACGTGTGGCCGGTGTTCATCATGCGTGACGTCGACACCACGATCTGAACTGAGCCCGAAGGCAACTGAATACATTCAAGCACTCATCCGTGCTGCCGTAGAGTTGTCTGGTCGATTTGGTCGTAACGTTCTTGTTGACATTGTCACAGCCACAATGTCAAAAACTGTGACGGAGTACGAGCTCTTTCGTGCGAAGTCGTGGGGAGCGATGGCGAACGTTCGGCGTCCGTTAATGATGGACGCGCTCGACGAAGCATTGTCACGGCAACTTCTTGTTCGAACAGCCTCAGACTTTCCGACAGTAGGGGCCACACGTGAGGGGAGAGTGTTTGCTGAGCCCCTTCCGCCCCCTCTCAATATCGGCTTTGCGAAACGTAATGACGTACCACCAGCTGTTCTGGCAAGTCTAGTGGTGAAACGCGCACACCTGGCAGCGCGAGACCAGCTTCAGCCAAGCGCGCTCGTGAGCCTTCAGGCACTTGAGCGACTTGCTTCAGATATGCCCCAGCAGGTTGCAGACCTGCGGCCTGGCCATCACGGAAGTGTAGACTTTATTCAACGATATGGCGAGGAAATGATTTCGGCACTCGACACACATCGAATGGGTGGAAGGTATGCGCCGAAGATTCATATCACGAGCGATGTTGTGGCTGTTCTTGATGCACTTGACCGCGATCGAACTCTTGCCCACGTTGCACGCGCTGCACAACTGTCGAAGGTTGACGCGGCTGCGGCTCTACAAAAGGCACTTGAATCAGGACTTTCGATTGAACGTGGGGCGTTGATACCTGATTCTGTGTACGGAATCGTCAGAGAAATTGTTCGCGATCGACCTATGGTCCGACTCAAGGACGTTCGACAACATTTTGATGCTGACGTCGATCTACCAACCTTACGACTCGCCGTTGCTTTTGCACGAAAGGACCTACATGACGTATCGGCATAATTTGTTGATTGTCACCATCACAATGCTGACGTGCTGTTTTGTTGCCTCGGGCGAACAGGTGATTGTCACATTGAAGAATGCAAACGCAGCCTCCGCAGTATCACTCGCTGCCAAGGGACAGCCGGTGTTTCCTGCAGCTGTTATTAGTGCTGCACGTGTTCGCGCCTTCTCGCCAGAAGCAGTACAGGCTGTTGATCGTTTGGCTCGACACTTTGTGCTTGACGTACGCGACGTTGACCTTGATCGTGTTGTTGATGAACTTCGCCGCAATCCCGATGTAGAATATGTGGCGAAACCTGCTCGATATACAATCCATGGTCTGACGAATGATTCCTTGTCTGATGACCAGTATGCATTGTCTATCATTCGTGCTCCTGAAGCCTGGAAACTTGCAACTGGACGTGGAATCGTCGTTGGAGTTTTGGACACAGGAATTGATTGGGATCATGAGGATCTCCGAGATGCTCTGGCCGTGAACTCCGATGAAGATGCGAATGGCAACGGAAGATTTGAACCCTGGCCCGTCACCGAAACACGTGAAGGTAGAACCGGTGATCTGAATGGAATTGATGATGATGGTAACGGCTATGTAGATGATGTTATCGGATTTGACTTTGTTGACCAGACGTTGCGGAATATCGGTGATGACAGAGATCGTGATCCGGTTCCATTTGATGAACAAGGTCATGGCACAAGTGTAGCTGGAGTGATCGCAGCGACGGCGAATAACTCACGCGGAATTGCCGGACTGGCATACGGTGCTAGAATTGTCACGTTACGAGCATTTGATGCCACTGGGAACGCCGAAGAAGATGATATCGCAGCAGCCCTCGTATATGCAGCGCTGAATAACATACACATTGTTAACATGTCGTTCGGCGATGGAATCGATGCTCCTGTACTCCGTGACGCAATTCGGTTTGCTGCTTCACGCAACTGTGTTCTTATCGCCTCTGCAGGAAACACGGGCCAGGTCTCACGTCAGTATCCTGCTGGATATGATGACGTAATTGCCGTTGGTGCTACAAATCGCCGAGATGAACGTGCACCATTCTCGAGTACCGGTGCTCTTGTGACGCTTGCCGCACCAGGAGATGCCGTCATAACAACGTCGGTAGACTCCCGATATCGAACGGTAAGTGGAACGTCCTTTGCAGCACCGTACGTTGCTGCTACCGTTGCCATGATGTTGGAACGAGGAACCTTTTCTCCCCAGGAAGTACGTGGAATGCTTCAGGTGTCTTCGAAAGACCTCGGTGTACGCGGACATGACGCAGAGTTTGGGGCGGGGAGGCTCGACGCGGCAGCGGCTGTAGCCACGAGTCTTCCGTCTGTAATCATGATCGAAGCACTTGAGAATGAGTCTGAAGTAGATATTCAACAAATACCTCAACTCATCGTGCGTGGTACGGTTCTCACACCTACATTCCAACGTCGTGCACTCTACATTGGACGTGGCATCGAACCTTCACAATGGACATTGGTGAGCGAAGGTGACCAAATTCAGTCAGGTGTACTCGGTACGATTGACCTTGCACCATTTGCATCGGACGAGATAACAGTTCGTCTCGTTGTGACATTACAGAATGGTCGGACACTCGAGAACCGTAAGAGAATTCGAGTTGTTGGAGGTAGTCCGCTGCGCATCGTTTCGTACCAGATTCAGAATGCTTGGCACGACGACCGAAGTAGGCCTGTCATCACAGTTGTCTCTGACAGAAGATCATTGTGTAGAATAGATGTAGCAGATGCTGCTGGCCGAGTAACAACGTACGGAGATCGATTCCGATTTTCTCGTAATCACTTCATTTCACTCAGCGATTTGACGCCCGACATGGAGTATGACGTACGGAGTACTCTCACCGCAGACAACGGTGACAGTATTGTCCGGACAGAAAAATTTCGGACCTCAGCAGTGGCAGCTAGTGTGACAGGGTTTTCCTTGGTTTCCGAACCGCCAATTGTACCATACGTATTGCCATCGGTTCTGCGCCTCTCGTCAGGAACGGAACCATCGATTGTCTACAATGACCTCTCTTCGAGCAGTTTTGGTCGTATGAAGGTAGCTACACTTCGTAATGAAGAGTGGATAAATGTTGACTCTACAACGTCGTGGATACCGCGTGCAGCTGGCGACTCAGATGGTGATGGGATACTTGAGATATTCGCACACATTGTGGGCCGAGCAGCATTGTTTACATCGTCAACGCCAGGAGGCAGACCCTTTGAGCGAATCACGTTTGCCGATACCGTATTCGGCCGGTGGAATGCTGCGGGGATGGGAGACATAACCGGCGACGGCAGGCCAGAGCTACTCATGATTGGTGACTCCGGATGTCTGGCCGTAACATATCGTAATGGACAGTATGAAAGATTAGGGATTGCACCGCATGCATCCGCGCCCATTCCTGGTAACTCAACCAACCGTGTTGATGAGGTTTCCGTTGGCGTTGGTGACATTGATGGCGATGGACGTAACGAGATTGTGTTCTCGGACACGGATGGTGATCTGAACGTTTACACGTGGACCGGGAATGGATTTGAACTCCGAACTCTCGTGGAACGTAGCGGTTCCGGGGGGTCCGGTTACGTCGCTGTTGCAGATGTGACGGGTGACGGTATCCCTGACGTTGTGTACGGAGTTCCAGACTCAACAACGTTATCATCACAACGTGAGTACGGCCGACAGCTTTGGACGTACCGTCTCATTTCACGTCATAACCGTCAAACAATCGAGGTGATTGACAGTGTGATGATCGACGGTGTTCGATATGGAATAGGTTATCGTAATGGTTTGGGTGTTGGTCAACTCGATGCCCGTGCTGGCTCGGAAGTCATTATCTGTGCAACGCCACGAATGTGGGTGTTTACCTGGAACAACGCGTCGGAGACACTTACACCCCTGTACTATCGCACTGGAGTAGCCTCACCGAGGTTTGTTGTCTACGATGGTAACGGTGACGGCATTCAAGAGCTTGGTCTTGGAACAACCGTTGATGGTCTTGGATTTATGACAGGATTTGCCTTTATCCAGGCCGACACAGCTGTCCTTCAACGCCGTATACCCCAGGGATTACGTGCTCGACTGCGTGTTTCAGACACAGTTGATGTCTCCTGGACACCATTGCAGGGAGCAACAGGCTACGTCGTACAACGGAGTACAACAGAGGATCCAATTTTCCGAACTCGTGACACGGTGGAGGAACACCGATTTACCGAAGCGGTACCACAGAACACCGTTGTACGATACCGAGTCAGTGCTCTTTTGTCAGGGGGCGAAGGGGGCAGATCATCAGCCGTTGCCGTTACAACGGGTGAACCAGCACAACTTCTTTCGTGCACACCAACAACGTTCGACAGCTCTGCACTCGGACGAGGCCTCACGATTCTTGCTGCCTACTCAAAACGACTGGCAGGAAGAGACCTTACGACCTCAATGGCTGTGCTGTACCGTGGTACTGATATCGTTGGCAGATCAACGTCTCTGGTGCTTGCTACGGATACAAGTATCGTTCTTGGATTTCCTGGAATCGAGGTTACTCCAGGACCACTTGAGATGGTCATTCTTGGAATTCGAGACGCTCAAGACATTCCTGCCTCACGTGCCATCCAATCACTCACCGTGACGTCCACCCCAGTTGTTGATAGTATGATTCTACGTCGAATCAAGGTGCTGTCTCCAACACAAGTGCGACTGTGGTATAGTGAGGACGTGGATCAAGTTGCTGCTGCATCGATTTCAAACTACAATCTCCAACCTCGAGGTCAGATTGTATCCGTCGATAGTGATGGTTCAGATAGTGTTACAATCCAGTTCTCACCAGACGAACCACTCCGGCCGATTGGCCTGACCTATACCATCCGAGTTACAGATGTAGTGTCGCAGCAGGGAAGTCCGATTGTCACGTCAGCTCTAGGATCGACGTTAGCGTTTCTCCTTGCTGCAGATAACGCGGACAATGTTTTTGTGTATCCACACCCAATTGTCCTCTCGCGTGACGCTGACGTTGTGTTTGCCGGGATACCAAACAATGCAAATATTGACGTTCTGGATCAGCGGTTTGAAAAACTCATTTCGCTCCTGGAACGAGATGGTACGGGAGGTGTACCGTGGGACATTCGTGATGCCTCCGGCACGCGTCTACCTCCCGGACTATACTTCTATCGCGTGAATGACGGTGAACTTCACAAGTTCATCATTAAACGTTAGGTCTGCTGTGTCAGTACCTCTCGTGTGCCTCCGACGGCACCATTACTGAGGATGACGATCGTATCACCCTCACGAACGTAATGTGTAAGCCACTCTGCAACGTCTCTACCCCATGCCGACGACACACGATCACTGGGAATAGACGTTGCGTGAATACCCTTTGCTTGAAGTTCGCGAACAAGAAGGTCAGTATCCAGACGATCTTCAGGTGCATATCGTTCTGGACGATTAACGGGGCCGATACATACGGAAGCTGCGCCGTCAAAACATTCGGCAAGTTCACGCTGAAAAAAGGCACGTGTTGTCGTATTCGAACGGGGTTCAAAAACACAGTGCAATTGATGGCCATCCGATTTTAGCGTACGAACCGTTGTAGCAATAGCCGTTGGATGATGGGCAAAATCATCAATGACAGTTGCACCCTTCCATGAGCCAATTCGCTCCAAACGCCGTTTGGGAGGCGCAAAATCGACCAGGCCACGCGCCAGCTTCTGTCGCGTTTCCTGGTTGTCACCAATGGCCTGTAGTATAGCAAGAATGGCCATTGAAGCATTGCGGACGTTATGAAGGCCACCCATTGGAATTGAGTAGCGGATTGAAGTGCCATCCTTCCACGTCAGGCTCCAGGTTGACGATGTCTCAGTTGTCGTAACGTCAGTAATTCGAACATCGGCATCTACAGCCATGCCCACCGAGATGATACGGCAATGGGCCTCGGAAAGGACGCGTCCAATGTTGTCATCGTCTGCATTCGCGATGATGGACCCGTTCCGCGGAACAAGGCGTACGACGTGACGGAAGCTCGTCAGTATCGCCTGTAGGTCTGAAAAAATATCGGCGTGATCAAACTCAATGTTATTGAGAATGAGGACGGTAGGACGATAGTGGACAAACTTGCTACGCTTGTCGAAGAAAGCAGTGTCATACTCATCACCCTCGCTTATAAAAAGCCCATCGTCCCGATTGGTATATGGGTCAGGAACGGGGCGGCAGCCTACAGAGAAATTTCCAGGCACACCTCCGATGAGAAATCCCGGTGACCTCCCGACCGATTCGGCGAGCCACGCAGTAATTGACGTTGTTGTGGTTTTACCGTGGGTTCCTGTGACAACAATTGACGTGTGGCGACTGATAAAGTGCTCACCGACAAAGGCGGCCATCGACGTCATCGGCATTCGATGGTCGAGCACGTATTCGAGCTCAGGATTTCCTCGAGAAATGGCGTTCCCGACCACCACAAGATCCGGTGAAGCGTTGAGTATGGTGTTCTCGGAAAATCCTTCGGTCATGACAACCCCTGCACGACGAAGGACATCTGACATCGGCGGATACAGTGCTGTATCACTCCCTGTCACCGTATAACCAGCTTCTTGAGCCGCAATAGCTACGGATCCCATGGCAGTTCCACCAATTCCGATGAAATGGATCTTCATGTGTGTTCCTAATGTGGAGAATCGGTATCTTTCCCGATCAGGCAAAAATACCCATGATGCAATAGCGCACATGGTCGTTAAGGAGAGACATCAATGAACATTCGTACCCAATTTTTCGGCCTCGCTGTAGTAGCCGTTCTGACTGTAGCTAGTATTTCTGCTAGTGCACAACAATGGGACACAACGTCGGGCCCTCCGGCAACAGTCACGTGCCTTGCAACAAACGGCAAGGGTCATGTTTTTGCGGGTACGGCAAACAGTAAGGTGTATCGGACGACGGACAAGGGCGTTACGTGGTTACCGTTTGATCAGGGAATTGAAGACGGTGGGCCGAATTTCTACATCATTTCAGATGTACGTACCGGCGCAAATAACGATCTGTATGCCTGTGTAACGGGACGTGGTTTGTTCAGATCTACAAATGACGGTGAGTCATGGGTGAATTTGTCACTTCCGACTGTTCTGAGGTCAAGCGCTCGTGTTAGTGTCTCAACCAAGATCCTCCAATCAGGTGTTGCTCGCCTGTTTGTTGGTGTTGATGGAGGTACAAATCAACTGGAAATGTTTATGTCGGACGACAATGGCGGGACGTGGACGGAAATCCCGAAGTCAAATCTTCCCTCGGCAGTGTCCTCGATTTTTGCAACGTTTCAATCGCCAAACTCAGACCTCATCTTTACGTTGGTGAGCTATAATAAAGGCTTATACCGTTCCAGTAATCTCGGTCAGTCTTGGACGCGCATTGACTCAGATCCAAACTCTGGCGAGAGTGACGACAACTTTAACGTTATGACATCGGATGCAAACGGGACACTGTGGTTAGGAAGGAATTCTCTGCCGACATCCATTCACTCAAAGAATGCATGCATCATGAAGTCCATCAATGATGGAACATCGTGGGAATACATGGTTAACGGTTGGAATAACAACAACATCATTAACAACCGCGTAACAGGAATCGCATTCTCAACTCAAAACGAGATCTTTGCGACCACAGAAAAGTCGGGCACGTTTTATAGTTCAAATGCTGGTGAAAGTTGGGCAGCATGGAATACGGGCGTTCAGTTCGGAGATGGAAGTGCCGCTGATGTAGTTGTCACCAAGGACGACGATGTCTTTCTCGCACCTCTCGGAGAGTACGTGTATAAGTACAACCGCAATCCATCCTCGGTAAACGATGTGTTTAACGTTGCCTTCCAAATGCCATCAACCTCACCAAATCCAGCATCAGATGTTGTGCACATCGGATTTGGCACAGATAAGTCTACAGACGTTCGTGTTGATGTTGTTGACCTTGCTGGTAGCCCCGTTCTTGCCCCTTTCTATAGTCCTGCAGAAGCTGGACGTAGCCAAGTGTCACTCGACGTTTCAGGGATGGCACCTGGAGTATACATTTGGCGCGTTACGGCTGGCACACAGTCTATAACGCAGCGATTTGTTGTCACGCATTAATGAGAGACGCGATCGATGTGACGGTGTGATTACCTTGGTGTTGGCGTGTCTTCAATACGCGTAACGAACCAGGCATCGTCTATTGAAAGCGTCGTGATGGAAAACGATCGAATGTAGTCCAAGGTGATTACAACACGATGTCGGTTATCGGCAAGAGTGTCGGCGATCGTTTTTGTGATTGGCTTTCCGGCCATCAGCTTTTGCCAGCGAGCCATCTCGTCGGCTAGTTCATACTTCTCAACAGCAAGAAGCTTACGTCCGGACGAATGGACCATTAGTTCCGTGGCGGCCGTTGTATTGTTGCTATCGAGTTCTGCCTTAAAGAGGTGCGTAACGCCCATCGACGTCCGCTGACTTCGTTCGATGACCTGGGGGCGTGGAGCGGAAGATCCGATAACAAAGAGCTCACATGCCGTAAGAACAAATGATGTTGCGATTGTGATGGAGATGGTTACTGGATGTCTCATGATCGCAGAAACTCCACGGTTGTATCAAACACATCCGTCAGGGCCGGTGTAATTCGATCAATGGGATGTGTCATTCCAAAGGTGTGTGTGGTAGCCGAGATAACATGTTCATCTGCGATGTTCCCGTTCTGCGCGCGTGCTTCACGCATTTCAGCAAGAGGTACCGTAAGGTCTGCTGCTGCGTGGATATATAGCAGCCGAGAACCAAGCGTGGCTGCAGCAAGGACTGGATTGATTTCGTTGTGGTGATGTTCGACATGATCGACGTAGCTGGCATCCATTCTGAGTTTCTGGCCCGTACGCCCATTCTCGATTTCCACAAAGCCAGCTGCCTTCCATGCATCTCGTTGACGTGGTGTCCAACGATCCCAATGGCTTACGGAGTTCCACACAACAACCTTTCCGAGGTTCAGTGACGGAATTGGCGAGGTGATAAGATTTCGTCCAGCGAGTTGGACAATACCTCCACCTCGGGAGTGGCCCACCAGATGTATACGTCCCGTCATGGTTCTACGGACATCGGCAAATTCGTTCTGGTGAATGATTGCGTTGAGGGTTGTTGCAACATCGTCAACTTCACGACCAATGGTGTTCCGCGCAAAAGCATCAAGGTCAAGCACACGGTCGGCCGTACCACGCATTCCATTCAGGGAAAAATCGAGCCGAACTACCGTAAATCCACACCGTGCGAAGTGCTGTGCAGCAAACGGTAAAAAACTATAGTTTCTGAAGCCTTTAAATCCGTGTGCAAGAAGAATGACATCCGACGGTGCTGTTTGTGCAGTCGGCGTAACCGTTGTGTAGATCGGATACGTCGGTTCCGTTGTTGGAACAACGATATTCGTTTCAGCAATGGTCACGACTTGCCCTTCAGAAGATCTGGCCGACGTTCCTGCGTTTTACGTAATGACTGTTCTTCACGCCAACGACGGATAGCCGCGTGATTCCCACCAAGTAACACATCTGGTACCTTCAAACCACGGAAGTCTGCCGGTTTGGTGTAGTGGGGTGCGTCAAGCACGTCGTGCATAAAGGAGTCATCAAGTACACTTTCAGCATCACCAACAACACCTGGAATGAGACGCACAATAGCATCTGTGAGAACAGCAGCCGCAATCTCACCACCCGTGAGTACATAGTCGCCGATACTTATCTCGCGTGTCACCAGAGTGTCGCGAATACGTTGATCAATTCCCTTATAGTGCCCTGCGAGCAGAATCAAGTTTTTCTTCAGAGAAAGGTCGTTACAGATCTTCTGTGTAAGCTGCTCACCATCCGGTGTTAGGTAGATCACGTCGTCGTAGGTTCGTTCTGCGAGCAGTTTTTCAATGCAGTCAAACACTGGTTCGCATTGAATGATCATTCCGGCACCACCACCATACGGCGTGTCATCGATGTGTCGAAATCGATCCTTGGCATAGTCATGTAGATTATGCAGGTGTAGGTCGACAATTCCCCGTTCACGAGCTCGGCCAACGATACTTGTTGACATGGGTGACTCAATGGACTGGGGGACAACACAGACAATGTCGATGCGTAGTGTGGTGTTATTCATCACCATCCTCCGTACCTGTTTCGGACGAAGTAAGGTCGGCAAGGCCAGGTAGCAGGCGAACAACTATCCTTCGTTGTGCGGTATCGACGGATCGGATGACATCATCAATCACCGGGAGAGGAATTGTTGTTCCGTCCGTGCGGCTAACAACCCACACATCATTTGCAGGTAATAACCAGACTTCCGATACGGTTCCTAGTTCGGTGCCGTCTTCGTCATACACGGTACAACCCTCAATGTCGCCAATGGAATACCGATCACCAGCAACCTGGACAGCCACAGACGGTACATAGACAGCATGGTCGATTAGGGCCGACGCCGTCTCTGCCGAAAGAAACTCGGTAAACGAAATCCGTGGAGATGTGAGGTGAGGTATGAAGGATCGCACGGTAAGGGGACGGGAATGTTCACGACTGAAACCAACAAATACAGTGGTTCCTGCCGAGAGCGTTACCGTTGTCCCCGGAATGTCCGTCAGAACAACGGTCCCATCAATTCCATGTGTGCGTCCGATGACGCCGATGTATTCTTCGGCACCATCCTGAAGACGGTTCCCCGTCATGATGGTCAACCCAGATAACTGCGTAGCGCCTTCGAGCGCGACGCATGGCGGAGGCGGCGAATAGCCTTTTCCTTGATCTGGCGCACACGCTCGCGGGTGAGATTGAACTTCTCGCCAATCTCCTCAAGTGTGAGTGCTTGCTGATCATCAAGGCCAAAGTAGAGTCGGATGACTTCTGCCTCGCGTTCGGACAACGTGTTGAGAACCTGCTGTACCTCTACGCGCAGTGACTCGCGCATCAGTTCACTGTCAGGCGGTGGCTGCATGTCATTCGGAAGAATGTCAAGCAGTCGATTGTCCTCACCCTGCACAAAGGGTGCGTCAACCGAGAGATGTCGACCCGAAATCTTGATCGTCTCAGAAATTTCAGCAATCGACATGTCGAGCTGCTCTGCAAGCTCTGCGGCCGTAGGTTCACGCTCGTACTGTTGTTCGAGTTCCGAGAACTTTTTACCGATCTTGTTCAGCGCGCCAACACGATTGAGCGGAAGGCGGACAATACGCGACTGTTCTGCCAGTGCCTGGAGGATTGACTGACGGATCCACCAAACGGCATAGGAAATGAACTTAAAGCCGCGTGTTTCATCAAACCGCTTTGCGGCCTTAATGAGGCCGAGATTGCCTTCGTTAATCAGGTCGCCAAGGGAAAGACCTTGATTCTGATACTGCTTCGCTACGGAAACCACAAATCGAAGGTTGGCCTTCACGAGGCGTTCCAAGGCAAGCCCACCTTCGGCACCGCCACGCTTAATGGCCTGAGCGAGTACAATCTCGTCGTCAGCCGTCAGCAGTTCGACCCTTCCTATCTCTTGAAGGTACTTATCGAGCGACTGGCTTTCGCGGTTGGTGTATTGTTTGGTAATCCTCATGCGCTGGTCCGGGACGGCGATGTTGGGCGAAACGGTGAAGCACCGTCAGGACGTTCTTCCCGACGGCTTCGTGTTATTCGGATCGCAAAGTTACTGATCGTCGCCGACGTGACCGCCGAGAATGCCTGAATACTTCTTGGAAGAAACGATTCCGATCGACGCCTTGACACACGGATCGAGGCGCAGAGCACGAGAAATACGAGCTGATTCACCATCAAATCGTGCACGTATCTCTGCCTCCAGAAGGTCTTTAACTACGTCCTGGTATTGGCGTATCTGCCGCGCTATATCACGCTCCATGACCTTTTCGGCCTGTTCGATATTCTTGACCGTTGCGGCTGGCCAGCCTTCCTCTTCAGCCTTTTCACGGCTTTCAGCGAGAGCTGCTAACGTGGCAGACTTGACTGCCGGCGGCTGTGATTCAACATACCGATAGAAGCTTTCAAGGATACTTTTATCAACGGAAAATCCATCCGGCAGTTTGGCGATCGTTGCTGTATGAATGGTGCCAAACCGGAAGAAGACGTCTTTTTTCCGTAGGTGTTCGAGAATTGCCGGCAAGTCTGAGTCAGAAACCGTTGTATCGGGCTCGATTCCTTTAAGCTCTCGAACAAGTCGTCCGTTACGCGTGCGGAATTGTGTTGTATCGTGCTGTCCCATATTCCCACGGAGAGCAGAGTAGTCAATCTTCTGAATACTACGGCCTGACGGAATGTAGTAACGAGACGTTGTCATCTTGAGTGCTGCGTCATGCGGGAGCGGAACGACAGTCTGAACCAGGCCCTTACCAAACGAGCGGCGCCCGACGACAACGGCACGATCGAGATCCTGAAGTGCACCAGCAACAATCTCACTCGCACTTGCACTGCGCTCGTTGATGATGATGCTAAGGGGCACATGGGGCTCTACTGGTTCTGTATTCGAAACATAGGCTCGATCCGTCTCGCTATCGCGGCCCCGCGTTGCAACGATTGGGCTACCCTTTGGCACAAAGAGTCGTACAACACCAACGGCTGCATCGAGAAGTCCACCCGGATTATCTCGAAGGTCGAGAATGAGGGCCTTTACCTCACCACGTTCACGGAGTTCTGCAATCGCATTACGCAAGTCTTCCGGAGCACGACGCGAGAATCGGGCCAGCTTTACGTATCCAATGTCACCTGGTAACCTGTCGATGTGGGTTACGTTATCGAGCACGACTTCAACACGTGTTACGCGTGTCGTTATCGTGTCGGCACGTCCTTCACGCACGATACGAACAACAGCTTGTGATCCTGGTTCACCTCGGGTGTACTTCCGAAGTGCCTTCGTCGTTAACGTGTCAACACGATCACCATCAATCTCGATCAATCGGTCACCGATTCGTAATCCGGCCTGTGATGCTGGATAGTCTGCTCGGATATTTGTGATGACGAGTCCCGACTCACGTTCGGAGACCGAAATGCCAAAGCCCGTATAAAGGCCAGTCGACAACATGTCGACGTCTTCCTGCTCCTCGTCCGTCATGTATTCCGTATACGGGTCGAGTTTTGCCAGCATTCCATCAATTCCTGCCTCTACGAGAAGGGATGGATCAACGTCGTCCACGTAGTTCGAGGACACTTCGCGGAACACAGCGCCAAACGTCTCAATTGACTTGCCGATACGAGCGTAGTAGTCCGAATCACCAACGGCGATAAAACCGGTGATAAGGGCCGTACCGATGACGACAATGGCGAGCAGGCGGCGTTTCATGTTGGTATCGACAATGAAGTCGACAAAGTGTTACCGTGAGGAGTGTTGAAGACGACGGCGAATGATCTCGTCCAGTGCATCAGCCGAGACACGTTCTTGTGTCATTGTGTCTCGGTCCCGAATCGTGACGGTGCCATCGGAAATCGTCTGTCCATCAACCGTGATACAAAACGGCGTGCCAACTTCGTCTTGCCGACGGTATCGGCGGCCAATTGCTCCTGATGTGTCGTAGTCAACACGGAACGACTTTCGTAATGACGTATAGATTGCCGTAGCTGCCTCTGGCATTCCGTCCTTGTTAACAAGCGGGAACACAGCAGCAGAGACTGGTGCAAGGTGCGGAGCAAATCGTAACACGACCCGTTGATCCGTGGTGCCATCTTCAGCTGTGATCGTCTCTTCTTCGTAGGCATTACACAGCACGGCCATAAAGGTTCGTGTTGCACCAACGGCGGTTTCAATGACGTAGGGAGTGTACCGATCCTTTGTCACGGTGTCAACAAACTCCAGTTTTTTACCAGAGTATTCTTGATGTCTTCCTAGATCAAAATCAGTTCGCGAGTGAATTCCCTCTACTTCACCCCATCCAAACGGAAAGGCGAATTCAATGTCCTCAGCGGCCTTTGCATAATGTGCCAGCCGCTCGTGTGGTTTCCTGCGGAGCTTGTCCTGCGACACACCGAGCGATAAGAACCAGTTCCAGCGCTCTTGGCGCCAATACTCAAACCACTCGTCTTCTGATCCTGGTTTAATAAAGAACTGCATTTCCATCTGCTCAAACTCACGCGTCCGGAACAGGAAGTTCTTTGTGTTGATTTCGTTTCTGAACGACTTGCCAATCTGTGCGATTCCGAAAGGCGGTTTTAGCCGCGACGCGTCCATTACATTCTTGAAGTTCACGAAGATGCCTTGTGCCGTTTCCGGACGAAGGTAGACCGTGCTCGACGCGTCGGCTACTGGCCCGACGTGTGTTTCGAACATGAGATTAAAATTCCGAACCTCGGTCCAGTCTGTTGTTCCCGATACGGGATCGGGTATTGCATTGTCAACGATAATGCGATAGAGGTCATCGTTGGAGGAAGCCGCAGCCAGGGCCGCCTCAACCTTATCGGCATCGGCCGATTTCCCCTTTGTTCGCAGGCGTCCGATATAGTCCTCGATAAGATTGTCAGCACGGTGTCGAGCCTTCGACGTCTTGTTGTCGATCATTGGGTCGGAGAACTGCCCAACGTGGCCCGAGGCCTCCCATACACGTGGATGCATCAGGATAGAAGCGTCCAAGCCGACGATATCATCACGATACGTCATGGCCTTCCACCACGAGTCCTTGATATTCCTCAGGAGTTCAACACCAAGAGGTCCAAAATCCCAGCAACCGTTTAAGCCGCCATAGATTTCTGATGATTGGAAAACGAATCCTTTACGCTTGGAAAGGGAGAGAATTGCGTCAATCGACGATGTTGTGGCCATACCAGCGAAAATACGAAGGCTCTTCGTCCGTAAATTCCGCTTCGCCGCTTTCCCATCGATGAAAAATGCCCCTATGAAGTCAGCCCGGCTGCTGCTTTCCGTTCTTGCCCTTCTCGCTGTCTCCACGCTGAGCACACAGGCTCAGTTTGTTGGCTCGCGCGAAAAGGTGTCTCATTCGTTTGCGAACGTCAGCGGGCGAAGTGGTGATACCGTCATGCTGGTGATGACGGTGAAGCTCAAAGACCCTGAATACTATACATATGGGATGGTCCCAACTCGTGATGCGAATGATATGGGGCCGCAAGAGACAATGTTGACGTTCGCGCCAACATCGGTTCTGAAACGAGTGGGTAAAGCCATAGTGAGTGGTACCGTAAAACGTGAGCCAGATTCTACCTGGGATAATGCTGTTGTAGAGAAATGGTATAAAACGGTAACCGTGAAAATTCCTGTACGTATCAACCCGACTCTGCCTGTGGGCCGAACAAAGGCCAAGGTTACGGTTGATTTTATGGCATGCGATAAGGCAGCGTGTTTGCCACCGGACAATGTGACGTATCCACTGGAGATCGTCGTTACAGGAATTGGTTCGTCGGCAGGGGATACGTCATCAGCTGAATCAGACACAACGTCAACAGAAACCACGACTGACACACCAAAGGCCGATTCAACGACAAAAGCAGGTTCATCATCAGCAACCACACCACCTCCTTCTGCAAATGATGAGATCGAGCGCGAAAAGTCAAAGGGTTTACTGAGCTTCTTCCTCTACGCCATGGGTGTAGGATTCCTCGCGTTACTCACTCCCTGTGTGTTTCCGATGATTCCCATTACGGTTTCGTTCTTTACGAAACGACAGGAAAAACGACGTGGTTCGGGATTTCGAGATAGCTCGATTTTTGGCCTTGGAATTATCTCAACGTTTACAGCCGTTGGCATCCTTGTTAGTCTCATTATGGGCGGCACAGCCGTTCAGGATCTGGCTGCAAATTCGTGGATGAACATGGCAATTGCCACGTTGTTTATCGTGCTCGCGTTTAATCTGTTTGGTGCATTCGAAATTCAGGTACCTGTCTCCATTATGAACAACCTGAATCGAAAGGCGCAGGGTGATGGAGTAGCGGCCGTGTGGATCATGGGATTAACGTTCTCTCTAACGTCGTTCACGTGTACGGTGCCGTTTATCGGGACACTGTTACTCGGAGCTGCGAATGGTGGAGAACTGCTCTATCCGGCAGTCGGTACCCTCGGATTTGCAACGGCATTTGCCATGCCGTTCGTTGTCCTCTCACTCTTCCCAGCCCTGCTTGTGCGCCTGCCGCGCGCTGGTGGTTGGATGAATAATTTGAAGGTGGTGATGGGCTTTATGGAGATTGCTGCCGCCATCAAGTTTATCTCGAATGCAGATCTTGCCGCTGGCTGGGGTATCCTTCCTCGTGAGCTGTTCCTTAGTATCTGGGCCGGCGTGTTCCTGCTCATCACACTGTACGTACTTGGTGTGTTTGAGATGAAACTCGATAGTAAGTTCGAAAAGGTTTCTGGCATACGTGCGGCATTCGCAGTCGTCTTCGCAACGCTCACGTTCTGGTTTGCTGCTGGTGCGGTTGGACGAGATCTTCACTCGTTTATCGAGGCGCTGTTGCCTCCCGATAACTATAACGAGATGATGGGTATGGCCTCGGCCACTATTGCCCCCTCTACCCCTTCGACGTCTACCTCTGCGCTCAATAATAGGTCTGCTGAATCTCACGCTGCATGGTTAAAAGACCTTACGGAAGCGAAGGCCATTGCAGCAAGAGAAAAGAAGCCGATTCTTATCGACTTTACAGGGTTTACGTGTACGAATTGCCGGTTAATGGAAAAGTATGTATTCACAAAACAGGTTGTGGCAGACAAGTTCTCCAAGTTTGTACTGGTGCAACTTTATACGGATCGGAAGACAGAGCCGTATATCTCCAATCAGAATATCATGAAGGAATACGGTACAGTAGCTAACCCACTGTACGTTATCCTGAATCCCGACGGCTCATTTGTGGCCCAGTCAGGATACCTGCCGCAGTATCAATCTGATCCGTCAACATTTGCTGCATTCCTTGATAAGGCCTTTCAATAAGCGATCACGAAAGGTCAATACGATAGGTGCACCAATCGTGGAGGAATCGTGCACCACGTCGTTCGTAAAAATCACGAGCAAGTTTGTTCCAGTCGAGCACTTGCCACTCCATACGGCCACAGCCGCGTGATTTGGCAAGGTTTTGGACGTGGTCAAACAAAGCTCCACCTACACCGGCCTTACGAGCGTCTTCACGCACATAAAGGTCTTCGAGATACTGCGTTGGTTTTGCTAAGAACGACGAATACGTTTGAAATGTAATCGCATAACCGACGGCCTTTCCGTCGATATCAGCTAGGAATGCCTCAAATCGGCGGTTATCACCAAATGCATCAGCACGTAATCGTGTAACGGCCTCTGCCGATGGACGATCGAGTTTTTCATAGTCAGCAAGATCGTTAATAAGGTTTGCGAAGTCATCAAAACGTTCTTCGCTGAGTGCAGAGATGACGATGGTCATGATGGTACGGTAAAAAGATGGTTGTCGAGCAGACGTGTTGAGCCAAAACGGACGGCAACAACGGCAGCAAGTGAATCACCGGGAGAAAGTACGTCGGGCCGACGGAGTGTGTCTGCGTCAACAACCACTGCATAGTCAATGTGTGCCCGTTCTTCCTGCGAGATAATCGCCCGTAAAGCTGATTCAAGGTTAAGGGGTGAAGGGGGCACGGCAGCTTCTAACACCAAACGTTCAACCTCACGAAGTGCGCGATACAGTACAGGAGCAGCTGCGCGGTCTTCTGTACTCAAGTAGACGTTTCGTGATGACATTGCCAATCCGTCGGCTTCTCGAACTGTTGGAACAACCGTGATGGTGATGGGAAACAGAAGGTCACGAACAAGCTGACGTACAACAAGTGTTTGTTGCAGATCCTTTTGACCGAAGTATGCCTCGGTTGCCTGCGTAGCAAGGAAGAGTTTGGAAACGATCGTTGCAACACCGTCAAAATGACCCGGGCGAGAAGCCCCTTCGAGTACGTCTGTTACACCGCCGACAGAAACAGTTGTTGATGCCTGTAACGGATACATTTCCATGACCGATGGTGCAAAAATTGCCGTCGCACCAGCTTCAGTGGCGAGGGTAACATCGTGTTCGAAGGTGCGAGGATATCGATCAAAGTCTTCGCCTGGACCGAACTGTGTCGGATTTACGAAGATGGAAACAACAACGTGCGGATGTTCTTGGGCAGCACGTCGTATAAGCCCTGCATGACCATCATGAAGTGCACCCATGGTCGGCACAAAACCGATTGTCTGGCCCGATGTAAGTACATCATGTGCGTGCCGACGCATGTCGTTTACCGTTGAAAGAATGGTCATGAAGTGCAGTGATCGTGAGAGGTCTGAGTCGTGATCGTCAAAGAAAAAATCTTCGACCTTGTCACGAAACTACATCGTCAAACCACATTGCCATACCATGGACACAACGTTATGTCATATCATGAATCACTCTCAACGTTGCTGCGTTGTGATTGTTTTCGTCATTGCTTTTGTCAATGTGCTGATCACGACTCCCTCGAATCTGACTGCACAGACACTCCGACCTGTGTTTGGTTTGGATGATACAACGGACGTCATAGATCATGGTAGTTTTGACTCGCTATGGCACGCTTCACTCTTTCAGGGTCGTCTTGATCCAGATCTTGTTCTGTCAGATTGTTATCGAGATTATCGACAAGCCATGGAGACCGCCCATCCGGATGGCTATTTCCCATTGGCGCGTTTGGCATTCTGGGTGAATGCTCGGTATGCCTGTCTAGCTCAGGTGATGGCGTCACGTCGAGGGTATCGGTCCACCATATCGGACTCAATGCTCTTTCGTCAGGATACGTTTGTTGTGGCAGGGGAACACGTAACTGTTGAAGATCTTACCGACAGTATCCTGCAAACAGCTCACGACACACGAGCAATTGTTTTTCTCGCATCCGGTAGTACCGAAGATCCTCCGTTCCCATCACACGTACCGCGAGCACGTACCATCACAACCGTACAGCGTGACCTATTACGCCGAACACTCAGAAGTGAACGATTTCTGTTTTACGACCCTGGCCGACAGACCGTTCAATTCTCCGGCTTTTTCCGGCCATATGTAGAACGGATCACGAAGGAATGGGGTTCTCTCGTGCAGTGGGCCTTGCCGTATGTAACACCTCTTGTTGCGGCAGCCCTCGCAGTACACCATGACGGACTCCATATCGTCATCGCCGACCGAATTGAGCGGTGGCGACGAGCCCGTCGAACACCCACTCCACCTGGGTCGCCCTGATCACCATACCTCCGTACCTTTGTGGGCCCCCCGGCAACCATTTTCACGAGGAACCGTCCATGTCAATCCCCGTCGACAGAACATCAACACCACGACTGGATGTTGAAGCCGTTCGACATAGCCGTCTGACAAATACACCGTCCGACCACATGTTTATCGCCGAGTTTGCACATGGTGAGTGGCGGAAGGCTCGTATTCAACCGTATCGACCAATCCCCATTGCTCCATTTGCGTTGGGCCTTCACTATGCCCAGATCGTGTTTGAGGGAATGAAGGCATATCGGCGTGTTGATGAACGAATAGCGGTATTCCGCACCGACCGTCATCACGAACGGTTTAACAAGTCGCTTGTGCGGATGTGTATGCCTGAGGTGCCCTACGACCTCTTTGCAGACGCCGTCCACACGTTTGTTGATGTTGAGCGTGATTGGGTACCTAATGGACCTGATTCAACGTTATACTTGCGTCCGTTTATGTTCGCCAGTGAAGAGCGGATGGGTGTTAAACCAGCGGATGAGTATCTCTTCCTCGTAATTGGTGGCCCGTTTCGCCCCTTATACCAAAAACCTCTGCGTGTAAAGGTTGAGCGTACCTACTCACGTGCGGCACCTGGTGGTACGGGTTCCGCAAAGTGTGGTGGTAACTATGCCGCTGCTATGTATCCAACAAAACTTGCCAACCAGGAAGGGTTTGATCAGGTTATCTGGACAGACGCCATAAACCATGATCACGTTGAAGAGTCGGGCACGATGAACCTTGCCTTTATTATTAACGGAGCACTGGTAACACCTGCACTCACTGACACGATCCTTGATGGTGTGACGCGTGACAGTGTTTTAACAATTGCACGTGACAGCGGACTCACCGTGGAAGAACGTGCCATCAGTGTTGACGAACTGGCTGCGGGAATTGCCAATGGAACTGTCACCGAAGCATTTGGAATCGGCACTGCAGCAAGTGTAGCGCCAATCGGATCGATAACCGTTGATGGTGTGGAACATGTTCTGGACGTTCAGCCAGAAGCTATCATGTTTGATATTAAACGACGTCTTAATGACATTCGATTTGGACACGTTGACGATCCCTACGGATGGATGAACATCGTTGGTGAATCCGTAGCAGCCGTCTGACGGTGCCTGTATGGCTGACACTGCGTTACAACGGACAGAGCTGCCACTCACGTACGTAAAGGGTATTGGCCCTCGACGTGCCCAAGCGCTGGCAGACGAGGGTATTGTAACGCCTGCTGACGTTGTGCTCCGTGCGCCCTATGGATATGTAGAGCGATCGGCAGCGCCATCTCTTGCGTCACTCGTAGAGACACTACGACGACCAGATCTGTGGACGGTTGATGCGTCGATGGCTGTTCGGTATACAGCTGAGACGTCTGTCCTAGTCACGGTCATTGACGTACATGAGCAGACCGTTGGCAGGGGCCGTAGGATGTTAAAGGTCTATGTGACCGATCATTCTCGTGCCCGAGCTTCACTCGTTTTCTGGAATGCCATCGATTGGCATCGAAAGGGGCTGGAAAAGGGGCAGATGTACCTTGTCTCCGGAAACCCTGACTATGATCAACGATGGGGTGAGTTGTCATTCCATCATCCCGATGTTCAAAAAATTGATGAAGAGGACCTCGTTACCTTTACGTCTGGAGGAATTCTTCCCAAGTATCGATTAAGCCAGCGTATGGTGACGTCGGGTATCACCATGAAGGTGATGCGTCATCTTGTTGCCACCGTGATTGACGATGCACTCGCTTTGGCTACAGACCCACTTCCTGAAGAACTTGTCCGGAGATATGGATTCCTCGGTCATGCAGAGGCACTGCGTGAGCTCCACCTGCCAACGTCCATGTCACGCGTAACAACAGCGTTACGCAGAATGAAGTTTGAAGAGCTCTTCTTATTCGAGCTCCTACTTGCAGCACGCCACAACTCACGCCGCCGTCCCGAGAGGGGATTACCGTGGCAATCAAAGAGCCCACGTGCACGAACTGTTGTAGAACAGTTGCCATATGAACTTACGGGTGCGCAGCGACGCGTGATTCATGAGATCATGACCGACATGACGTCCGGTGCTCCGATGAATCGTCTGTTACAAGGTGATGTTGGCTCAGGTAAAACCATCGTAGCTGCACTCTGTATGTTGAGTGCCGTTGACAATGGTTATCAAGCCCTCATCATGGCGCCAACGGAGATCCTCGCAGAGCAGCACTATCAGTCATTGACAAAACTATTTGACGGTACGGATACACGCGTTGTTCAACTTGTTGGTGGACAGCGGAAACGAGCACGTCGAGAAGTACTTGACAAGATCGTTTCGGGCGAGGCAAATGTAATTGTCGGCACACATGCACTCTTCGAGGCGAATGTAGACTATCATAAACTTGGACTAATTGTTATTGATGAGCAGCACCGATTTGGTGTTGCACAACGAGCAGAGTTACGACGACTTGGGATACAATCACACGGTGAACAGCCCCTTACGCCCCATATCCTTGTTATGTCGGCAACACCAATACCACGGACATTATCGATGACCGTCTACGGCGACCTCGACGTGAGTGTTATCGACGAACTACCAAAACATCGATCACCCATCCGCACACACATTGTGTTTGAGTCGCGATTACCTGGCGTCTTCGATCATATCCGACAGCAGGTCCACGAAGGCCGCCAGGCATACATCGTCTACCCGTTGGTCGAAAAAAGTGAGAAGCTCAACCTGAAAAGTGCCGTCGAACACCATGAATACCTTTCGCAGGAAGTGTTTCCCGACCTGAAGGTTGGTTTGTTGCATGGCCAGATGTTGTGGTATGAGAAGGAAGATGCCATGAAGGCCTTTCTTCAAAAGGAATATGACGTCCTGGTGGCAACGACAGTTATCGAGGTTGGAATCGATGTTCCGAATGCCACTGTTATGCTGATCGAGAATGCTGATCGTTTTGGACTATCGCAGCTGCACCAGTTACGTGGGCGCGTTGGACGTGGTGCACATGTTTCAACGTGTTTCCTGGCAACAAAGGACGAGTTCCGTTACAAGGTTTCTGCAACGAATGCTGCTGAAGAACGTGCTGCTGCCGTTGTTCGATTACGCACGATGGAAGAGACGACGGATGGATTTGTGATTGCCGAAGTGGATATGCGGCTTCGTGGACCCGGTGATGTATTGGGTACACGACAAAGTGGACTCCCGGACTTTGTGTTTACGGATCTCGCCTCGGATGTCGACATCATTGCCGAGGCGCGTCGGGAGGCATTTGCATTGCTTGGCTCCGATCCCAAATTGATACGACCGGAACATGCTATCGTCAAGGACCGACTACTGAGGTTGTTTGATGGTTCTGCGGCGTTTATGTCCGTGGCCTGACGTCGACAACAGTCCTCGTATCTTTGTGATATGATCGTCCAGCCGACGGCCGAAACAATACCAACGACGGATCCGCTCGAACTCACGTTCGGACTCAGTGAGATTTTCCACAGTGTCCAGGGCGAAGGTTTACGTGCGGGTGAACGTTGTGTCTTTGTTCGCCTCCAAGGCTGTAAACTTCGATGTTCATGGTGCGACACACCGTATGCACTTGACTCACGATATCCGGAACGGACAGTAACAGGACAACAGATCCTTGAGGAAGTGGCATCCTTCGATTGTCCGTTTGTAGAGTTTACGGGTGGTGAGCCTCTTGAACAATTCGGTGTAATGCCACTTATGTCGATGTTCTGTGACGCTGGATATACCGTCGCAATTGAGACCGGTGGTCACATCGACGTTTCATTTGTTGATGAACGAGTGATACGTATCATCGACATGAAATGTCCAGACTCAAAAATGATGCCACTGAATCGGTATGAAAATCTCAATGTCCTCCGTCCTCACGACGAAGTAAAGTTTGTTATTGCCTCGCGTCGTGATTACGAATGGGCGCGAGACCTCGTACAAGAGCACAACCTCACGGAGCGAACGGCTGTTGTCCTGTTCTCAACAGTCTTCGACAAACTTACCCCCGTCGACCTCGTAGGATGGATCCTTGAGGACCGTTTGAACGTCCGTTTCCAGTTGCAACTCCACAAGTTCATCTGGAACCCTTCACAACGAGGTGTGTGATGTTCAGTCGGCGAATCCTTCTTCTCGTCTGTCTTGTTTCCGTTACGATCTCACTTCGAGCGCAGGTTACAACGCGGGAGGTTACCGACGATCACGACTATGAAGCACCGCTCGCCTTTGAAGCGCTGAATAGTGAGGGGGATGACTATGCACCATCGTGGGATCCGTTTACAGGTAAACTCATGTTTACCAGTGAGCGAACAGGATGGGCCATGGTGTATTGCTGTGCAGTAGCGGACAATACGGACATACGACCTGCTGCCGGAACATTTAACGAGGAAGGACAGCACCGGGCCTTTGTGACCTTTACCCGTGATGGTGAGGCATACGGCGCTGTGTTTATGCGTCGGCAACGACAGTCATTCCCTGGCATTGTGAGTGTTCTACGCGATAATGGTAGTCTGAATGCTGGACGTCCGGTTGACGGTCTTGCAGGTGAGTTTTTCTGCTCACATCCTGCTGTGAACTCCGACGGAACACGTCTCGTCGTGAGTATGGAACGGGTAGGGGGCGAAAAGGGGCTCGATCTCTGGATCAGCGAGCGGCGTAATGATCGAACATGGTCCGAACCACAGCCCTTAAGTGACATTGTAAACTCCTTTGGTCACGAAATATCACCACGGTTTATTGGTCAGGATTCTCTTGTTTATGCCAGTAATGGATACGGAGGTAAGGGCGGATACGACCTCTTTCTGACCGTCTACAGAAACGGCTCCTGGCAAGAGCCGGAGCCGTTAGAATGGATGAATAGCGAGTTTGATGATAGTGATGCTGCTCTTTTGCCTGATGGATCGTTTGTGTTTGCATCAGATCGGCCAGGAGGCAAGGGTGGACTTGACCTCTACGTCTCACGCCGTCGTAAACAACGGTAACAGAGTAGTGTAGATCAGTACGTCCACCCCTTACATCATCTTTTTAACCCTACAACTTGTCAGCAACCAAGGATGGTTTGCTGTCAGTGTGTAATCGCGTTGACGTCAACCATCTGCGAAACTCCGCTCACCGGGAACGTGCGTGTTTCACGAGTTTCATTGGGACGTCCGTAGTTCCGATAAACATCAACGGTGACGAGTGTTGGGCCGGAGATTCGTTGTTGACTGTTCGAGAAGAACCTGAATTGCACGGCATATTGTCCGCGAATTGCAGTACGAAGGAAGAACTCCTCAGGACCATAACCTCCCGTTAGATCTCGCGACAGTCGGCCACCAATCTGTGTACGTGGGTTCGCGTAGTAACACTGTTCGCCTGTTGGATCTGTTACCCAAAGGTCAATGTCTGTGTTGTCGGTATCCCACGAAAGGACAACTCGAACGTCAGCTGTAACATCGAAGTACATTGATGTATCGATGTGGGCGAGTTGAAGTTGTTTGCGATGTTTACCGATGATGTGATTCATCTCTGTAAGCAGGATGAGTTCAATCTCCGGGAAACGACCATCCCAACGACGCTGTGCTGCGGCATACAGCATGTTTACTGCATCCTGATGGTGTCCAGCTCCGTCGTAGGCTAGGGCAAGATCGCGCCAGGATTGCGGCTCTTCACCACGAATACGCCGAACGTCATCAAACACCATTACGGCAACGTCATACATCGACCATTGACGTAGTCTGTGACCCAGGACTCGCAGGAGACCGGCATCTTCGCTGGCGAGTTCAGCGAGATTACTTGCAACACGCAGTGCCTCTGTGCGCTGACCAGACTTATGGAGTGAGTCGGCAACGGCCAAATAGTACATTGGAAGAGCGGCCGTTTGCGGGCGATGCTGAAGGTAGTCTGAATACGTCCGTGGAAGTCCAGTTTCCCGATCAGCCGGCTTTACGACGGTTCTGTCGTTTTCTCCTGAGACACGATCATCCTTGGAATCCAATCCAATGACCTCCTCAGTAACCTCATAGTCAATATATGGAGAGGGCATCATCATACTAATGTTCGATACATCGCCAAGAAGGCCTCCAACAACTGTATCTGTAACCTCCAGGCCCTCAACCAGAACTTGTGTTTCGGTCGTTCTACTCCCACGAATATCAAAGGAGCCCTTTCCTTCAGCTCTGATTCCAGGTTGGAGTGACAATGCCGATGCTACTTTGTCCCGAGCGATTCGAGCGCGTGTTTGATCATTTCGAGCAGATTCTCGAGCGGATGTAGCTTCTGCTGTACCGGATTGTGTAGAGTATACTCTGTTTGATGTATCAAACTGCTTCGTTAACCACTTGCGATGTTGCGCAACAAGCTGACGAACGGTCTGGGAGTGAAGTGAATCAAGAAAGGCGGCATCTTCAATGGCGCGCTGCCGAAGTGCAGCATATTCGCGTACGAGCTCAGGTTCGTTCGTTGGTGGTTCGATACCATGTTTTGCATAGTCCGACGCCAACTCAAGCACAATAAGAGACGTTGCCGAAGTAACAACGGAAAAGTTCATGCCGATGTCGGCAATGGCCTCTTCGTTACGAAATCGATCGCGTTCGAGGAGCTGTAACTGATGTCGGGCAAAGAGCCGTGCAGCTGCGGTGTTCGTGTCGAGTGTGGAAGACGAGAGTGAGATTGTCTCGGTTGATGTAACCAGTGATCCCTGTGCAAACCGCACGGCGATTTCTGCTGTTGGCGAAACAAGGATACCTGAGATGGTGAGAGTATTGCCTGTGATACTCTGTGGACGTGTCAGCGAATCAACACGGCCTGAGACAACATCAATCGATTCGACACGAAGTGGTACTGTCTGCAGCGCACGTACAGCCGTTGCCGAATCCGTCGTGGCGAGATTCAGGTGTAGTCCTCCCGACGGTTCAGCAATTCCCGTCAGCGCAACGTGATGTGTTTTTGGCGATGACGACATTGTATATGTTGGCACACGTGATGGTGGCGGGATATGTTTGCCAAACGTTGACACACCATCACTGACGATGATGGCCAGGTCCGTGCGGAGTGTTGATAATGGTAGTGATCCAAGCTGTGTGGCACCGTCGTCTGGTTCAAGCGAAAGCGCCATGCGCAGATCAGACCAGTTACCATTTCGTATGGTAAACTGTCGTGTTGGACGGACGTCATTGGAAAATGCTACGAGGTCAACACGAACATTATTGAGTGTTCGGAAGTAACCATCAAGCACGGCAAACTCAAGGTCGCGGTCGGCCGTACGTGCCGAGAGTGATGCATCCCAGAGCAGTGTGATCGTACGTGGTGTTGCTCGCTCAGTCAGGCTTGGATTTACGGAGATCCATGCTGCAGCGTAGAGTTTTGACTTCCAGGATGTAACCGTTGATGTTAACGAGCCCGCTGTAATCGGAATTCCGAGTGTCATCATTCCCTGCATCGACGTATTGTAGCGTCGGAACGACGTTGTATAGTACCGTCCGCGTGGTGTGAGCGACACAGATTCGACACCAGCACCGGTTAATGATGGACGTGAAGCAAAGGCATCAACGTCGAGATGGAAGGCAAACGTGTCAACGTCGGAGTAGTCAAGTGCAATGTCATACTCAAAGCCGGCTGTTGACGAACGAAGTTCCTGTTCCACGGCTATCACGACACGACGTGTACCTCGGGCTGGAATCGGATAGATCCGTGTTCGGAATGTATTGCCAATCGTTTGTTCAATGAGAGCTGGATCAACCTTGCGTCGAACAATCTCTTCAAATGCCGAGCGTGCAAGTTCCTTTCGCACAACAACGGCCTCACGCAGTTTGCCATTGATGTCGAGACCAAACCGAGACACGGTACGCCCGTCTCCAACGGGCATTTCAAACTCACCTTCAAGCACACGATTGTGCGGGTTTTTCACCGTCATGTCATACGTTGTTGTCGCAAGAGTGCCACGCACACTCACGTCGATGGCAATTGACTGAATCTTCATGGGAACGATGTTGCCATCGTCACCTGCTAGAAAGACCTGTGGTGCAATTGATGTTCTGCGTATTTGAGGACGTTCAGTTTGTGGAAGTGTTCTCACCTCCGTTGAATCGGACGAACGTAGGGCGTTTACGATAGACACAACGGCTGGTGGTAGTTCGGCAAGCATGGGAACAATAATCATTGCTGCCATGAAGGATAGGGCGAGTGATGTGCGATTCATGGTTGTGCCCCTTTAGCGATGAATGAGGAATCGTTGTGTAAGTCTATCAGCTCCGTCCGTCGTGCGCACAACAACGATGTACATCGCCGAAGGTGCGTTGTCCAGGCCCATAATCGGGCGTTCAATGATCGACTCGGGCAACACTTCGTTTGTCCACAACGTGGTCACGAGTCTGCCGGCCATGTCAATAACCTCTGCTGTTGTTTCAACACTCTCACTTACCGTAAACGTCAGTTCGGCCTGGCCTGTTGTTGATGGATTCGGAAACACTGACGCATTTGCCAGCCGTGTACCGATCTGTTGAGGTCTCTGCTCTTGAATCTGGGACTTCTTCATGTTTAGGCGTTCCAGCAAGTCGTCTGTGCCTTCAAACCACAGCAAGACAGATGCATCCGGGAACATCCTGTTGGATGGATCACGCAGGTCAACACGGACATAAAAAAGTTCGTTAACAAGATTAAGCCGCTTCCGTGTGTCGGTCGGAATGACATTAGCCAACATTTGCTGTGCTGAGAGTTCCTGCTGACGTTTGTCACTCCGGTCAATCCACGACGAACGAGCCCCTTCTGCCCCATACATCGTCACCATCAGCGGTGTAATGGCTGTTGATGGTGTTGTTGCTGCCGAGACAACGATGCCAGACGTGCGGATCGTAATGACGTTCGCGTCTTCGGTGTAGACAATAGACGAGGCCGTAACCTTGATACCAAGTTTTGCAAGTTCTTCCGTTGTTAGATGTACGGGCGGAGGAAGAATCTCACGTGAGTCGGGTATTTGAAGTTGTGTCCGTGGGGCAAGTTGTGCCGGTGCTTCATCTGATAGTGACATTAATGCCTCTGGGCTACCGTCGGCATCGGTACGACGTGTAGATGCCGAGGCGAGCAGACCGCTTCCGCCCTCAGAACGTAGTGATTGGCGAGTACCCTCACCAACGGTTGCTGAACCGACTGGTGTTACGACGTCGCGACAAATTATCGTCGGAACCGACGTATCAGCTGCCACAGAGGTCGTTGACGTGATAACATCAGTGCCACCATCAGAAGCTGTAACAGATTCAGGATCCTGCGTTCCAACATTGAAGTACACAACAGCCGTGGCGGCGGCAACGGCTGTACCAATACCACCCCACATCCAGCCACGTGAAGGAGTTGGGCGAGTTATACGGGGAGACGATGTTGTGGAAAGGGGCAAGGGGGCTGCGGAAATCAAATTCCGGATGTCGGCTTCCGACATTAGCGGAACGTGGTCCTCGTCGGCAAGCGACTGCAGCGTTCGGTTGTGGTTTTTGTTTGCAGACATGGTAGTATTCCGATCAGGTTCAAAGGAGGGGAGTTGAGGAAGTATCGAAGACCGGACGTTCTTCCGGTTCCTTACGAACACCAAGGGCCTTGGCCAGCATGGTGCGGCCTCGCATCAGGCGGAGTTTAACGGCACTTGCAGTGCCGCCTTGGATACGTCGAATTTCATCGACACTCAGTCCGTTGAGCTCAAACAGAACAAGCGCTTCACGATACTTCGGTGGAAGTTTTGCCAAGGCCGTTTGAATAATGACATTGTCCGTCATCGTATCCGGATGTGGTTCGGTTGATGGAAGTGCGTCAACAACTTCTTCGTCGACAAGGCCGAGAAATCTGGATCGTGTGAACTTTCGTTTAAACGTATTGGAGCAGATGGTAAAGACCCAGCTCTTAAATGCTGCATGGTCTCGGACAGAGTCGAAGTATCTCCAGGCGACGAGGAGAGTATCCTGGAGAAGGTCGAGTGCAGACTCGCGATCTCGTGTCATATGAAGGCAAAACCTCTCGAGGGCCTTCTGATGTGGTCGGAGCAGGTCGAGGAAGACCTCCTGCCGTTCTGTGTCTGTCATAACGTACCTCGTCGTGAAAGGAACAGGGTCGAGAGGCCTGACATAGTAGTCCGGTTACAAATGAAAAAGCGGAGGTACCGTTTCCGATACCTCCGCTTGTAATCTAGCGATGTTTGCTGTTGTGCTGTGGTTTAGTTCAGCGTTGCGTTGGTGCGAACTGTTGCGCGTGTGCGTCCCTTGAGCGGAACAGCTCCGAAAGGCGTTGATACATTTCCGGGCGCTTGTGATGTGCGAACTACACCATGACCTTTTGCCCACCACGATGAAATCGTGTAGGGGTAAACAATCGTGATTGGTTGTGGTGCCGGACCGATGTTGATAACCGTGTAGAGACTTATCGTGTAGGTCAGGTCGTACCGGACAGCGGAGACATTCGACGTACCGATTGTGACATTTTCCGCACCGACCTTCGTACCTGTAACACGAATGGCGACGGAACCCGTAAGCGGTGTGCCGCTATAGGAGAATGACAGGTTGGGAATCGAATCGTACAATGCTTGCCAAGTGGTTGCGTTCTGATCAGCAGCCACAATCCAGCGAGATCCAAGGTTAATCGGCTCTAAGCCGGCAACAGATGGTACTGCGAGTTGAAAAGCTTCGTAGACTTTGCCACCTTCTTCATATTGATACATTGAGTCGACAACATTGCCGTTGTTAAAGCGAATCCGCATTGATGCGGGTTTACCTTGATACGTCAGCGCAGCGGCAACCACAACTGAATCCACTGTTGAAGATTCAACCGTTGGATTTTCTGCTGTACCGGTCGTGGTATCCACGTTCATCACGTAATACTGACCTTCCGTTGTATTCAGATACGAATCATTGGTTGGTGTTGGCTGTGTTGGTTCATCGTCACCGCAGGCCGTCAACATCATCGTTGAGGCAGCTGCCAAGGTGAGCACGTGGAGCTTCATATGAGATCCTTTGGGTTGAGATACGTTGTTGCGGAGGGCGAGGGAGTCGAACCCCCACAGGCTTGCGCCCGGCGGTTTTCAAGACCGCTGCAATACCATTATGCGAGCCCTCCGTTGGGCCGAGACCACAAAGTTACGAAGAAGCTACTCGAAGAGAGAATCCACAGTTTCCCCAGGACGTGGTCGGCGATATGCTTCGGCGCGTAGGCCAAGGAACTCCAAGACGTTATCTGAAAAAAGCTGTTGTTGCACCTTCGGCGAAAGGTCTGCCATTTCGTGAATAAACTTGCCATGTTCGAGGTCTCCCAACGGAAACGGATAATCCGTTCCATAGGCAATTTTCTCTTCACCGAGAAGGGCAAGAAGAAATCGAAGGGCGTCGGCATTGTGGGTAATCGAATCAACCCAGAATCGGCCGATGTAGTTCGTAGGATCTTCAACACGGTTGATGTTGCAGAGGTCGGGTCGTGCATGGTAACCATGAGATATACGACCCAGTGTAAACGGAAACGTCCCACCTGCATGAGCAAACATGACCTTCATTTTGGGGAAGGCGTCTAATACACCACCGAATAACATCGAACAAATGGCCAGTGTTGTCTCGGCCGGCATACCCACTAACCACTGAAGAAAATAGCGTTCGGTACGCTCCGACCCCATCATGTCCCATGGGTGGACAAAGATGGACATGTTAAGGTCCTGCGCAGCTTCCCACAACGGAAAGAACACCTTATCATCAAGGTTTTTTCCGTTCACGTTTGTGCCGATTTCAACACCAGGTAAACCGAGTTCTTTACATCGACGGAGTTCCTTGATGGAATACTCTACGTCTTGCATGGGCAACGTGCCAAGACCGATAAATCGTTGCGGATACGAAGCCACAACACCGGCAAGATGATCGTTCAGGAAGCGCGACCAATCGAGTGTATCCTTTGGTCGTGCCCAATAGGAGAATAGAACCGGTACGGTACAGAGGACCATCACATCAACGTTGTGTTGATCCATATCAACGAGGATGGCCTCGGGATCCCAGCAATTGCGCTCGATATCACGGAAAAAGTGTCCGTCATCTCGCATCATACGAGCCCGACCTGGAGTATAGTGGTCGAGTTCGATAAACCCACCATAACCATACTTCTCCTTTAGTGAAGGCCATGTTTCTGGTAGGATGTGGGCGTGGCAGTCAATCTTTAACATGGTTACGACAGTTTCTCTGGAGGTTCCATAATGGCTGAACACGACGTACAGGTGCGGTGCTCAACGGAGCCGTAGAACCGCTCAAAAACTTCCGGCAGTTGACGGACGATGTCCTTTACCGGTAGATACTCCTCATAGAGCTTATGTCCACACGACTCGCAGAACCACATAAATCCGTCGAGCTCATCATCAGCCCGTTTCCGCTCCATAACAAGCCCAATAGTATTTGGGCCCCGTTGAGGTGAATGCGGCGTGCGAGGTGGCAACAGAAAGATTTCACCCTGACGGATATGAATATCCTTCTTTACACCATCATCGATGATCTTTACGACGATGTCACCTTCGAGCTGATAAAAGAACTCTTCGCCTTCATTATAGTGATAGTCCTTGCGCGAGTTTGGACCACCAACGACCATGACGATAAAGTCGGTATCGGAATAGACGGTGGCGTTTCCGACGGGAGGTTTGAGTAGATGACGGTGTTCGTCAATCCAGCCAGCAAAATTGATGGGTGCGAGTACAGCCATTGGACCACCTGATGCGTCGTTGGTAGTTTTGAAGACACAAAGGTACGGAGCAAGAATGGACCTCTCATTGAACGGTCGGCGCGCCCTCGTCTGCGGTGCATCAAAAGGAATCGGAAAAGCGATTGCCATCGAACTCGCAAGTCTTGGTGCACAGGTCACCGTACTCGCACGGTCGGCGGAGACACTAACGTCGGTTTGTGAAGGTCTACCCCGACCCTCCGAACAACGTCACACCTCCATTGTAGCCGACGTCGAGGTGCCCGATGAGCTTATCCACAGTGTGGAAGACCATGTGAATTCTTATGGTGCTTTCCACATTTGTGTGAATAACACCGGTGGACCAGCCGGTGGATTACTTGTGGAAAGCAGTGTGGAAAGTATCGTGCAAGCATTTGAAAATCATGTTGTTATGGCACATCGACTCATGCAGGTATTAGTGCCTGGTATGAAGGTGGAAAACTGGGGCAGGTTTATTAACATCATATCCACAAGTGTTAAACAGCCGCTAGAGGGACTTGGTGTGAGTAATACTGTTCGGGGTGCAATGGCCAGTTGGGCGAAGACCCTCGCTACGGAGGTAGCACCGTGGGGAATAACCGTCAACAACGTACTTCCAGGAGCTACCGAGACGGAACGGCTAGCGGGTATCATCGATCGAACCGTCGAGCGAACGGGCAGAACTGATGCGGAAGTCCGGACACGAATGGTGGGTGAGATCCCCGTCGGCCGATTTGGACGTCCAGAAGAGATTGCCGCAGCAGCTGCCTTTCTTGCCACACCTGCTGCTGCCTATATCACCGGGACAAGCATTCTTGTTGACGGAGGACGAACACGAACACTGTCGTAGGCGAAAACGACCCAAACAGGACCAGAAAAAACACGTACAAGCTATTTTTCCACTTGATGTGGATAACCTGTTCCTTTTTTCCTCAACACACCCCCGTATTTGTATTGTTTCTTCCGCGCGATGCGATTAAGTTTGCGGAGGTCGTAAGCCATTGCAGAATGCGAGGTTGACGACCAACCGTCCCGGCGACGGGAACGGGGGGAACTGATGACTGGCTGGTGGTTTTCCACATATGTGGATTCTGAAGGTCGGTTTTCCACAACACGAGGCGTGTAGTGACGGAAAGAGGAAGAGGGTCGGATCCACAGTCTGGTGAGCGGAGACGCACACCAGGGATCATTGTCGCGTTGTTGGCCGTGGGATTCCTCGGACTCGTTGGATCGCAGTGGCGTGAGCGGCAGCATGTCAGCTCCGTTGTGATCAACGGCGTGACGGGACTCAGTGGTGAAGCTGTTCGTGCCGTTGCAGATACGTTTCAGGGCAGGCAGATACGGACATTGGACTTTGCGGCGATCCGCGATCTTGTTGAATCGTTGCCGTACGTGAAGGACGCGTCAGTGCACCTCACGGGTGTGCGTGACCTCGCAGTAGACATCGTCGAGCGCCAACCTATCGCACACGTTGTGATGGAAGATGGCTCGTTACGATACCTCGATGCAGATGGTCGTGTCCTACCCCCTACACAAGTACGCACGGCGCATAACGTTCCGGTTCTGCAGCCAACGGGTTCTGGTACGTTAACGGCTGCGGAACTGAAGATGTTGGCAACGGCCCTCGTAGAAGGTCGTCAGACACTGGACCCGTCGTTGTTTCAGAGTGTCTCGGAAGTGCGTTTGGACCGTGCAACAAACGAGATCGTTGTTGTCACAGAACGTTCAAACTGGCGCATGCGATCGGACGGAGACGTACATCGGGCATTTGCCGATATGAACGTCTTTTGGGTGACAACGGGAACGCGGCTCGATCTTGCCGGTGTAGTTGAAATTGACGTTCGATGGTCAAATCAGGTCGTTCTTCGGCGATCAAACACGTGATGATGACAGACGCACACATAACGGTTGGACTTGACATCGGCACGACAAAGGTCTGTGCCGTTGTCGCTTCTACCGATACGAGAACCAAGCGCGTTGACATCATCGGTATGGGCGTGTCGGACTGCGATGGGTTAAAACGTGGTGTTGTGACAAACATCTCGAAGACGGCCGACGCAATTCGACGAGCCGTTGAAAAAGCTGAACAACAGAGTGGATTCCGAATCGGAAAGGTTGTGATTGGCGTGTCTGGTGAACATATCCAGACATTCTCAACGAGAGCGATTGTCACAACATCAACGAACGAGATTACCGATTCTGATGTACGCCGTCTACACCACGAACTACGTCAACTTCGAATCCCACCAGAGCGGCGTATCCTGCACGTGATTCCGCAGGACTACATCATCGACGATCAGGATGGCATTAGCGATCCACTCGGTATGAGTGGAAAACGACTTGAAGCCAATGCCCTCGTCATAACAGCATCTTCGTCAGCGATCGAAAACATTTACAAGTGTGCCGATCGTGCCGGACTTCATGTTGATGGTGTTGTACTACAGCCATTGGCGAGTGCAATGGCCGTTCTTGATGAGGCGGAAAAAGAAGTTGGTGTAGCCCTGATTGACATTGGTGGGGGAACAACAGACATTGCTGTCTTTAAGGACAATGTTCTGCGTTGGACATCGATTCTTGGAATTGCTGGACAGAAGGTTACCGACGACGTCGTTGCCGTGTTGGGAATCCGCAACATTGAGGCCGAGCGAATTAAACTCGAATACGGTCATGCTGCAGCAGATTCCATCATGCGCGACGAAGTTTTTCAAGTACCTGGTGTTGGGGGTCGTACACCAACGGAAGTTGCAAAGTCGCTTCTCTGCCAGATCATTGAACCACGTGTTGAAGAAATCTACGAGCTCTCACTCGCAGAAGTAAAAAAGTCAAGTATGGCTCACCAACTCGCTGCGGGCATCGTCATCACAGGCGGATGTTCGTTGTTGCGAGGGGCCGATGCACTTGCCGAGCGTGTATTTCGCATGCCGGTGAAGATTGGCCTCCCCATTGGCTTCAGTGCTGATGGTGTGGCACGAGAGGTCTCCAATCCGATGTATGCTACGGCTGTTGGATTGGTGATGTATGCTCTCAAACATTCCGATGAATTTGAACAGGCCGACCATCCATTCGTTTCGCAGCAGCAAGCAAAACGAGTAGAGGAAAGCCCGAGCGAGCCCGAACCCGTTATCCAACCTGAAGTTCCTGAAAAGAAACAAGGGGTATGGACACGCGTGAAGGACTGGTTCGAGAATCTTTGACCAAACACCAACGAACCGTTACCACTGGGGGGAAACCATGGCGATCGAGTTGGACACCACACAGTTATACGACGCACGCATTCGCGTCGTAGGCGTCGGCGGCGGAGGCGGAAACGCCATCCGCACGATGATTACTCGTGGCCTCGAAGGCGTAGAATTCGTGGCTGCTAATACTGATCATCAGGCGCTCATGAGCAACCCAGCTGGAATCAAAATCCAGCTCGGGAAAAACGTAACACGCGGACTCGGCGCTGGAGCGAATCCAGACGTTGGCCGACGTGCCGTTGAAGAAAGTATCGATGACGTTCGCGATGCGCTAGCAGGCAGCGACATGGTCTTCGTCACCGCCGGAATGGGCGGTGGTACGGGGACCGGTGCCGCCCCGGTCATCGCACGTGTTGGCAGGGAGGTCGGCGCTGTAGTCGTCGGTATCGTCACGCGTCCGTTTGCCTACGAGTCAAAACGACGTAGTCAATATGCCGAATCCGGTATCAAAGAGCTGCGCGAGCATGTTGATGCCCTCATCATCATTCCCAATCAGAAACTTCTTTCTGTTGTTGGTAAGGAAACTTCGTTTGTTGATGCCCTGGGTATCGTCGACGGTGTTCTCTACAACGCAACAAAGGGTATTGCCGACATCATCTCTGGTGTTGGTTATGTGAACGTTGACTTTGCCGACGTACGCACGGTTATGTCCGGAATGGGTGATGCATTGATGGGCATTGGAATGGCCCGTGGTGAACACCGCGCACTCGAAGCAGCTACCAACGCTCTGAATTCACCCATCCTCGAAGGGATGTCGATCTATGGTGCACAAGGACTTCTTGTGAATATCACGGGTGGACATTCACTCACGATGCATGAAGTATCTGAGGCAGTAACAGCGATCGAAAAAGCTGCTGGTGATGAAGTTAACCTTATTCATGGAATTGTCCTCGATGAACGTATGGAGGACGAAATCGCCATTACCGTTGTTGCCACAGGATTCCGCCGTCAGGAAGAGCTAAAGGTCGTTGCAACGCCAGGACCGAAGATTACCATCGTAGCTCCTCCAAAGGACGAAGAGGTTCCGGTGATCGCACTGCCATCGGAACAACCGAGACCAACACCGGACATCTATCAGCCGGCCGCTGAAGTATCTCAAGACAATCTTGACGTACCCGCAATTGTTCGCCGTCAACAGGCAGCAACGCAGCAGGAACAACAACCTGCAGTTGTACCGCCAGCAAAGGAACAGCGTGCGGCCATGGGTGGTGGATTTGGCGGTCAGCAGCAATCGTCCTATCCAGCTCCTGGCAGACAGGCTCAGGTAGGGGGCGGAAGGGGCTCAAATGAGCCGTCCTTCCTGCGCAAAATCATGGATTAATGTTCGGAAAACCCACAAAAGCGGAACGCCGATTTGCTACGGAGCGAATCGGCGTTCTTCAATAATTGTGCGTGGAGTGTGTTATGATGTTTGTGGAACATCATCCGAGGGCAGAACCACGGTTGTGTTTTGCATCAAAGCTCCGTTTTGACCAGGACTTCCGGTACCACCACACGGATCAACGATCGTTACATTCGTACTAGCAGGTATCATTCCCCGTACGGGTGGCGTCGTTGAGTTAATGCGGCCGCCTTGGCAAACGGTAAAAGGTTGTCCTCCTACGATCACAGTTGTCTCGGGTTGCGCGACAACATAGGTTACTGGAACAGGCATGGTGAACCCTCAAAAAATGGTGAACTCTCCGTCTCAATGCACAATTTCGGAAATTACCTGCACGAGGGTACTCCGTCATGGATTGCCAACATTACAGCTTTACAGTATTATCTGAGGAATCCGTTGCAATGAAATCAGTTCTTCATGAAGATTTCTGGTGCGCCCTTATCGACCAAAGTGCATTCTTACCTATTAACACCCAAGAATTTGATGGAATGATTAGTAAGTTTTCAGGGCCAGTACAAGAAAAGTTACAACTGTACTCCTATGTTGGTCCACTGTTATCAGAAATCCAGACCGTTATGGACGAAGTGTCAAAATGGAGAGATGTAATTGATTCCTATGACACTCTGAATGACAAGCTCGGATACTGTGTATCCATACTTCGACCGAGTTACGCATCGTACAAACCGCAGTGTGCAATCGAAGTGATGGAGTATGCGGAGCGTATGACAGGATATGCGTCGTTTGCGGTTGTTAAACAGATGTTCGAGGCTATTTCAGATCTCTTCCGTCAACAGTATACTGCCATCTTTGATCGAGCTGAGTCACTCACGGCTCATCCAATTCTTCAGAAGATGCCCAGAACAGCATCGTCGATGAACAGTGTCGTTGCAACGGCCTACGTCAGCATTACCCAGATAACGGAGGCGATCACGTGGTTCCAGTCAGCAATCATCAATGCTGAAGTAGCCGGTGACATTCGAAGAGTGATGTTTAACCTTTTGACCATGGCCGCGATAACTATGGATGGCGGCGATTTTGTGCATGCATCATCATACCTAAAAAAGTTTGAGGAGCTCCAACACGCAGGAAACGCAGTCACGGTCAGGGATCAATGTTTCTTCTACTACATTCGTAGTAGCCTAGATATCCACGAGAAAAATTATCATCAAGCCCTTGCGTGGATTCTAAAGGCTCATCCAAACGTTGAAGAACTCGATGACGCGACGTATGTGTTGATTCGACGGACGACGGCGCATGTGTTACACCTTCTGGAACGTTATGACGAAGCGCTGGAACAGCTGGAACTATACCGTATACCGACTGGCTATTCGTCTCCCGGTGACACGGATATCGACTACGTTAACAAGATGTCATATTACATGGCAAAAACCGGAAGAGTAGACGAGGGCAAGGCTCTACTCTTATCGGCCATCCGACGGCATGGCCTACAAAATCATTCGATTTTTCAGGATAAACGAATTGGAGTGCAAAGTGCACTCATTGCGCTCGCTCAAGCTGATGAGAATTTCCTGGCTCTATCCGTTATCTACAAACTAACTGCTGAGCGTAGCGATGCGTTTTTGATTGAAGAACGTAAGCGGCTCTTCAGTTTACACGATGAGAGACTCGAACGTGAACGACTCATGCATCAACGAGAACTCGATCGACGCGTTGAACTCTCACGAACCGTTGTGTCTACACAAGAACGTACGAGTAACCGTATCGCATCTGACCTTCACGATTCAATTGGCCAGACCTTCGCAATCCTCAGGTTGCGAATGGATGAGATACAGCGTTTACTTCACCAGACTGGAACCGTGCCGTCACAAAAGATTGAAGAGATTACTGAGCTCGTCCTCGACGCCGATAAATATGTTCGAAGTGTTTCCCATGAACTTGGATCGAACACACTCCGCGTCCTTGGTCTAGAAGCCGCCTTTAGCGAATTGATCGGTCGAATGACGTCGGCTCAAGGTCCGCAGATCCAGTTTCACATCTTCGGAGTGGATGAGAGGCTCGATCTCGACGTCGAACTATGTATTTACAGATCAGCTCAGATTGCACTCACCAACATCCTCAAACATGCCGGTGCTCAGAATGTGAGTGTTCAAGTAATTGGTGATGGACGTGAGGTAACCCTCATGATTGAGGACGATGGACAAGGATTTATTCTCGAGGATGTGCGAGAAGGCCTGGGACTTCGCGATCTTCGTGCTCGATCGGAACTTGTCGGTGGCACTACGACCATCGATTCTACACCTGGACACGGGACGACAATTGTTGTGACCGTTCCAATTTACACCTAACAGGAGCCAGCGTGAGTAAGATCCGTATTGCGATTGTCGACGATCATGCCGTCGTCCGACAGGGACTAGCGGCGGCTTTTGAAAGTATCGCAGATATCTCGGTCACATCAACAGGAGCACACGGCGAAGAGGCGATAACGCTGTGTGAATCGTCAGATGCTCCCGATGTCCTGGTTATGGACATCTCCATGCCCGTGATGTCTGGTATCGATGCCTGCCGTGAGATTCGTAAGCGACAACTTCCTGTTCGTATTCTTATCCTCACACAGTTTGGTGATGTTGGCCATCAGTCACAAGTCGTACATGCTGGTGCCGACGGAATGATGTTAAAGACGTCGTCGATTGTTGAGCTTGCTGATAGTATCAGGCGAGTCCATTTTGGTGAACGTGTACTTCCGGCCGTTGCTGAGTCAATAACGATTCCTGCGTCCGGACTCGATATTCTCACCCCACGTGAAATAGATGTCCTTCGTTTGATGTCGTGTGATGGACTAACGGCCAAAGAAATCGCCGACAGACTTCATATCTCGGCAAGTACTGTTGAGGCGCACCGAAAAAATATGATGGTAAAGTTTCGTGTAAGTTCAAGTCTGGCCCTTGTCCGAATCGCCGTTGAAGCCGGTCTTTGCAGACCTGATTTTCCACTCGCCTGATACGTAATAACTCCTCCCCATTTTTGGGGAGAGACCATAAATCCCCAAAACTGGGAATTGTAGCAGCCCCTTTCGCCCCCTACTTTCGTCCTCAACCTCGTTGTGGTTCAACATTCTGTTGACACTTGCGAGAGGCAGTACCAGGGGTAGAGATTGATGATGATTGAGGCCGACAATGTGACAACAGCGTCTGACACGAGCGAATCGCAGCAGCATAGTAGCGAATCCTCGGTATCGCAGCGACTGGTGTTAAAGTATGTTCGACCTGTCTTCGTGCCGGTCAGTGAAGCCGACAAGAAGAGACGATTCCGTGCCGATGATGATCAAACAGATGATACGGCGACGCTGAATTCACGGCATTCGCCGAAAGATATTCCCCCGGTGCATGTGGGGAGGATGGGGCTCGAAATGGGCTGATGCGCTATTGCTCTGCTGCGTCAGCCCTGGCCCTGTTCACGTCGACACGAACTAACAGGATAAGCCCAACAACAAAGAAGACAACGAGTGAAGCAATGGCTATACGGAAGCTGCCCGTCATTGTGACTGCCAGTCCAAAGAAGGCCGTACCCAACCACGACGTTCCTTTGTCGCTAATCTCATATAACGAGAAGTATTCAGCCTCCTTACCGCGTGGTATCATCTGCGAGAACAATGACCGGCTCAGTGCCTGGATTCCTCCAAGAACAACGGCGATGGCCGCGGCGAGGATAAAGAACCCTTGGGCAGAATCAACAACAAGCCACGCCGCCAACACAATCATCATCCAGCCAACAATTGCAACGGCAATAGCATGACGTGTACCAACACGTCGGGCAATGCGATCAAAGAGAAGCGACCCTCCAACTGCCACAAATTGTACGAGCAGGATTGCCTGTGTGAGCACGTCCAATCCGAGACCAAGTTCCTGCTCACCGTATGTTGAAGCCATAAGAATCACCGTCTGCACAGCATCGTTGTACAAGAGATAGGCAATAAGAAACCGTAACGTCATCGGATAACCACGAATATGTCGCAGGGTGGTAATCAATTGCCGAAACGCACCAGACATTGTTGATGGAACAACACGACGCGATTCTTTTGGCAACAACCGAAGTGGAAGGATTGTAAAGAGCGCCCACCAGATTCCGGCTGATGCAAGGATGGTACGTACGGCGATATCAACGGTTCCCGCCTCCTTGGCCGACGTGAAGTACAACAAGTTTGCTAATAATAACAGCCCGCCTCCGAGATAACCCCAGGCCCAACCACGTGACGAAACGGTGTCTGCCTCGTTTGGTGTTGCAAGCTCTGGTAAAAAGGCATTGTACACAACGACACTTGCGCCAAAGAAAAGGTTGGCAACGATAAACAGGAAGACGCCGTAGAGGTAGTTTGCTGTTTCGACGCTGAGAAAGAACATCAACGTTGTTGCTGCCGCACCTGAAAGGGCAAATATTCCCAGGAGACGACGTCGGAACGGCGTCGAATCTGCAACTGCACCAACCATCGGAAGAATAATGACCTGTGCTACAACGGCAATGGATGCTGCAAAAGCATAGATCGACCCCGGATGAAGGGAGATCAGGTCAAATGGCCGTACCATTCCATCGGGCCCAGCGGCCGCCTTGGCGACGGACGTGAGATAGGGACCAAAGAAGACGGTGACAACCGTTGCAAAAAAAGCACTGTTTGCCCAGTCGTAGGCATACCAGCCAAAGCGTTGACGTCGAAGTGAACCCATACTCAAAGATAGAACGACGTAGGCCTATCTTTGTCGTCAACCGATGTCTAAAATGACAAGTCGGACCTCGGCTCCTTCAGAAACCATGTAACGATTGACGATGAAAACACTCGGCCCCACAAAGAACTTCCTCGCTATTGAGGACAAGTATTCATCGCTAGATACAGCGTCTATCGCCATCGTCTCCGCACCCTATGAACATACCGTCAGTTACGGCGGTGGTGCAGGAAAGGGTCCTAAGGCAATCCTGAAGGCAAGTGCCTACGTAGAGTTCTATGATGATGAGTTTGATCGTGAACTCTGTTTTGAAGAAGGCATAACAACACTGAAGCCTCTTTCATTTGGGAAGAGTGTAGACCGCGCAGCTCTTGACATTCTCGAAGAGCAGGTTACGAACCTTCTTGATATGGAAAAGTTTGTGGTTACGCTCGGAGGGGAACATACCATCTCAACAGCGCCCATTGCAGCGCATTATCGCCGGTATCCCAAGATGAGTATTCTGCAGTTTGACGCACACAGTGACCTACGCGCATCATACGAAGGCTCACCATGGTCACATGCCAGCATCATGGCTCGTGTTGCTGAGTTCTTTCCGTCAGAGCGTATTACTCAAGTAGGTATTCGGGCGCAGTGTAAGGAAGAAGCTGAGTTTATTCGTTCACATGGTGTTCAGACGTTTTATGCCTCGGGTATTCGGCGCGGGACGTATGGTGACTGGATTGAACGCGTGGTGAACTCTCTTGGACAGGACGTCTACGTGACGTTCGATGTGGACGCCCTTGATCCTGCTGAAATGCCAAGCACCGGTACTCCGGAACCAGAAGGTCTGCGGTACACAGAGGCACTCGCCGTATTGCGCGCGCTTGTAGCATCGGGTAGAAACATCATCGGTTTTGATGTTGTTGAGCTCGCACCGATCGAAGGTCTGCACTATCCCGATCTTACGGCTGCCCGACTCGTGTACAAAATGTTAAACCTGGCCTATGAGTCACGTCGAAAACAACCGACACCAGAACCACCTCAACGACGAACACGGACATCATCACGTAGAAAACAGACTCGACGCACGACACCACGAAAGGGAACAAGGAAATGAATCTGAAGGAACAAGTTGAAGCTCTGCGCTCCGTGCCAGCACATCAACTCATTGATGTGAAGAACATTCATGAAACCATTTCCGCATTCCTTGAAGGTTTAAACAACGGCACCATTCGCGCCGCTGAACGTCAGGACGATGGTACGTGGACGGTGAATACGTGGGTGAAAGAAGGAATCCTTCTGTTATTCCGTAAAGGACGTCTTGTCGACATGTCGGAAGGAGAAAACTTTTCCTTTTTTGACAAGGACACCATTCCAACAAAAACTCTGACCGTTGAGGATAACGTCCGAATCGTTCCTGGTGGGTCAACCATTCGTACTGGTGCCTACCTTGCCCATGGAGTAATCTGTATGCCTCCGATGTATGTGAACATTGGTGCATATGTAGACGAAGGAACAATGATCGACTCACATGCACTTGTCGGTACGTGTGCGCAGATTGGAATGCGTGTTCACATCAGTGCGGCAGCACAGATTGGCGGAGTGCTCGAGCCGGCAGGTGCACGTCCTGTCGTCATCGAAAACGACGTACTTATCGGAGGTAACTGCGGTGTGTACGAAGGTGTAATGATCCGAGAGCGTGCCGTCCTCGGAAGTGGAGTCATCGTCAACGCTTCCACTCCGGTCTACGACCTTGTTCATGGCACCATTTTGCGAAGCACAGCAGAGTCACCACTTGAGATCCCTGCGGGTGCCGTTGTTGTAGCGGGTGCACGGGCGATTACGTCGGACTTTGGACGTCAACATGGTCTCTCCGTGTCAACGCCGCTCATTGTGAAGTATCGTGATGAAAAGACCGATGCCCGCACAGCATTGGAAGATGCTCTCCGATGAATCAACCATTCACAGAGGGACGTAGCAGCACCGATTCCACGAAGAAGAAAAATCGCTTTATGTGGATGACCATCACGGCTACGGCCGGAGCTGTGTTACCTCGTCTGAAGAAAGCATTTCACAGAGATAATTTGGAAGTGTTGTTTCCGTGACTCTATATTCGCACCACTCAATGAACGCCGCCAGCTACCATCATCATTCTTCTAAACACGTCAAACACGCTTCGACGCACATGTCGATGTGTATGGCAATGTGTATGTGCATGTGTATGCACACGGAGGAATGGTGTGATGTAGGCTAGATTCACAGAGTACATCAAACGTCGCAACTGCGAGCGCCATTCCTCCTCCGGGGAATGGCGTTTTTCGTTTCAGAGCTGTCTCAACAACGTCCTTCTCCGGTGGTCTCACCGCAAACCACTTCATTCTCAAGGATTGTTATGTCGAGCCTCCGTTTTGAAACGCTCCAGCTTCATGCTGGATATCGCAATGTTGATGAGCGCACACGTTCCCGCGCCGTGCCGCTGTATCAAACAACATCATATACCTTTCGTGATTCGCGTCACGGATCTGACCTCTTTGCGTTAAAGGAGTTCGGAAACATCTATACGCGAATTATGAATCCAACAACGGACGTTTTTGAACAACGTCTGGCTGCGTTGGAGGGCGGGAAGGCCGCCGTTGCTGTGGCCTCAGGTCAAGCCGCACAGTTCCTAGCTCTCACGACGCTGGCAGAGGCCGGCGACAACATCGTTACGTCGTCAACACTCTACGGTGGCACGTATAATCAGTTAAAGGTTGGTTTCCCGCGACTCGGTATTGAAGCACGGTTTGCTAACGTACAAGACATAGCCGACATTGAGTCGCGTATTGATGACCGAACAAAGGCCATCTACGTTGAGACGATTGGTAACCCAGGATTTATCGTGCCGGACTTCGATGCACTGAAGGCACTTGCTGTGCGATATGGAATTCCTCTTGTTGTTGACAATACGTTTGGTGCTGCGGGATATCTCGCTCGTCCGATTGACTACGGCGCAGACATTGTTGTAGCAAGTGCAACAAAGTGGATTGGCGGACACGGTACATCGATTGGTGGGGTGATTATCGATGCAGGTACATTTCCATGGAATAATGGACGGTTCCCGTCGTTTACGGAACCATCCGAGTCGTATCATGGCCTCCGCTTCTGGGACACGTTTGGTGCCGACAGCCCATTTGGAAACATAGCCTTTGCCATTCGAGCACGTGTTGAAGGACTGCGTGATCACGGTCCATCGTTAAGCCCGTTTAATGCCTGGCAGCTGTTACAGGGACTCGAAACTCTTTCCCTACGTGTCCAACGATCCGTTGATAATACGTTGCGTCTTGCACAGTGGCTTGTGGCACGTCCTGATGTTGAACGTGTTGACTATCCCGGACTGCCTGGTAGTCCAACGTTTGCTACAGCATCACGCTATCTCCGCAATGGTTTTGGTGCTGTTCTCACGTTTACGCCGAAGGGTGGTTTTGAACGTGCACGTAGGCTCGTTGATTCGGTTGAATTGATCTCCCATCTCGCCAATGTTGGTGATGCCAAGACGCTGATTATTCAGCCATCGGCAACGACACATGCCCAACTCTCGGACGGTGAACAGCTCTCAGCAGGTGTTGAGCCTGCGCAGTTACGTCTCAGTGTGGGTATTGAACACATCGCTGATCTCCAGGACGATCTGGACGCGGCATTTCGGAGGTCTGTATGACGGAAACACTGATTGGAAGTCCAATCTCCGTGTGGCGATCACCTGAACCTTTTGTGCTCGAAAGTGGTGAGATCCTTCCAGAGCTCACACTTGCATACCGGACGTGGGGCCCCCTTGCCCCTTCTCACAACAATGTTGTGTGGATCTGTCACGCTCTTACGGGTAGCAGTGATGCGGCTGATTGGTGGAGTGGATTGGTTGGGCCGGGCCGTGTGATCGACACAAACCGATTCCACGTTGTCTGTGTTAACATGATTGGCTCATGTTATGGATCAACCGGCCCGACGTTTGACGATGTACGAACCGGCTTGCCGTTTTGTGCTGATTTCCCGCTGATTACCATTCGTGACCAGGTAAGGGCCTTTGATCTCCTACGGCAGTCACTCAACATCGCAACCATCAACATTCTTATCGGTGGAAGTATGGGCGGTCAGCAGGTCCTTGAATGGGCCGCCCTGCGTCCGGATGTAGTTCAAACAATCGTCCCCATCGCCACCAATGCCCAGCATTCACCGTGGGCAGTAGCGTTTAATGCAGCCCAGCGTATGGCGCTGGAAGCCGACCCGACGTTTTTTGAACGTCGGTTGGATGGGGGACGACGTGGTATGGCGGCGGCGCGAGCTGTTGCCATGCTGTCCTACCGCACGTCTGTCCTGTATAACTACCGGCAACGTGAAGACGAAGATCGACCTCGTGAGGGTTTACGAGCGGACCGTTATCAACGGTACCAAGGAGATAAACTCATTGAACGATTCAGTCCGCATGCCTACCACGCCCTATCACGCACGATGGACAGCCACGACATTGGTCGCGATCGTGGTGGTGTTGGAACTGTGTTGCGAGCAGTGACGGCACGTGCCGTTGTTGTTGGTATCTCAAGCGACATACTCTTCCCCGAAGCTGAACAGCATTTTATAGCTGATCAGGTACGGCACGGGACGTACTTCCGGCTCACAAGTCCAAACGGACATGATGCCTTCCTCCTTGATCAGGACAAACTTGATCGTATTCTTCGAACCTCACGAGTATTTGTGACATCATGACTCTCGCCAACAATACATCAACTGACGGAACGGCACTCCGTATTGGACTCTTTGGATTTGGCTGTGTTGGCCAAGGCCTATACGACGTCCTGCGGCGTACGCCAGGACTCCGAGCACAGGTAGCGCGTATCTGCGTTAAGGATCGCAGTAAACCACGAACATTACCACTGGGAATGTTTACGTATGATCGAGGTGAGATCCTTGGGGACGACACGATTAACGTCGTTGTTGAGCTCATCGACGATGCTAACGCTGCGTTTGACATTGTCTCCTCAGCCCTTCGTGCGGGTAAGGCCGTCGTTTCTGCCAACAAACGAATGATTGCCGAACGATTTGACGATTTACTTGCCATTCAGAACGAGACGGGATCTCCCTTCCTGTACGAAGCATCTGTCTGCGGCAGTATTCCTATCATTCGTAACCTTGAAGAGTATTATGACAACGACCTGCTTGACGGACTAGAAGGCATTGTGAACGGCACAACAAACTTTATCCTCACACGCGTGAGTGATGGGGAAGGGGCCTATGAAGGGGCGCTCGCCTCGGCGCAGCGCCTCGGCTTCGCTGAAAGTGACCCAACACTTGACGTTGAAGGATATGATGCCGTCTTTAAAACCGTCATCCTTGCAGCACATGGATTTGGTGTTGTTGTTAAACCAGGCAACATTGTGCGTCGTGGTATTACAACGGTCTCGTCGTTCGACGCGGCCGTTGCCAAACGACATGGATACACGATTAAACTTGTCTCGTCTGCACGCCTCGCAGATGGCGAAGTATCAGCGAGTGTCCTTCCAACCTTTGTCCGCGACGAAAGTCCACTTGCTAGCGTCCGTGATGAATACAACGCTGTATCTCTTCACGCTGCGTTTAGTGACGCACAACTTATGGTCGGAAAAGGCGCTGGCGGACATCCAACGGCATCGGCTGTATTGAGTGACATTGCTGCCTTACGATATGCCTATCGGTATGAATACAAAAAGATTGCCCAGGGACTTCGGCCCAGGTTTTCGCAGCGTGTACCGATCAAGATTTATGCGCGTAGTAGCCGACGTGACCTGCTTGAACAGATTCCTTGGTCTACCATAGAAATCGAGCACCGCAGTCCTGACGGATCATACGTCATTGGGACTACGGTGCTCGATGAATTGTCGGCCAGTGAGGCGTTTCGTTCAGACGAAACGTTTATCGCAAAGGTTGTATAACCTTAGAACGACGTGGGATCACCCTTTTCTTTATTCAGGCGAACTGCCTGACGAACCCATGCTTCAAATCGGTCACGGCGAACTTCGTTCACGTGGCCGATACGAATGTGGCGCATCTTCATCAGTTCACCAACAAGTAGATGATCGGGGTCATCCAATTCTACACCGCGCCAGAACCCAAAGTTTACGTGATCGCTAAAGGCCTTCACATAACACATTGGTCCATTCAGCGAGTAGACGGGCTGTGACCACAGAATATCTTCCTCAATGTCAGGCGCGGCATTACGAATAATTGAACGAATTGTCGTTACAACTTCTCGTTGCCAGCCACGGAGGTGAGATACATAGGCGTCGACGGTGACAACGGTTGGTGGTGGCAGTATAGCGATGGGTTCATCACTCCGCTGCTCTTCATCAACATTGTTCATCCGCGACATGCGGCGCTGGAGGACGGATCCACGAGAAGGAATCTCCTTTGCAGGACGATCCTTGGGTGGTTGTCGGTCTTGTTGTTGCGCGCGTTCCTGGCGTTCGGCACGTTTCGGACGTTCAGGTCGGGCAGGCCGAGCTGGTGCGTCGGCGTCAGGCACTACAGGTGTAACCGTTGTATCACTCGGCGGAGCTGCCGGAGTGTCACCGGACTGTTCAGTGGGCTGATCACCGGAACGTTTTTTCTTACGGCGGCGCTTCTTTTTACGCTGTTCACCGGTGGCCGCTCCATCTGGAGCGGCCTCGGTGTGCTGTTCGTCACGGTCATCGGAATCGTCATCGGACGAGTCGTCCGACGCATCATCCAGGGAATCGGTGTCAGCGGGAGCGGCGGTTCCGTCCGTAGCTACTGCCTCGGCGCGGCGCTTGCCCCGACGACGACGACGACGTTTCTTGCCTGTACCCTCGTCCTGACCCGTCGCGGCTTCCGTATCCGTCGCCGCCACGTGGTGTTCGTTCTCTTGATCCATGCTGCAAATATACTGGGTCAGAGTTACGCGGTTCCCGACGTTCCTGGTGGGCCGTTGGGCGCGATTCCGACGATGAGAATTCGTGATGCTGGACGCGTGTGATCTGGCGGCGGATATGCCGTTCGATGCTGCGCATCTCATGCTGTTCATCCGGTGTGCACAATGTTAGTGCAATACCCGTTGAGCCAGCGCGGCCTGTGCGGCCGATACGGTGAACATACGTTTCTGCCGTATCAGGCACATCGTAGTTAATGACGTAGGGCAGAGTATCAATGTCGATACCACGAGCCGCTATGTCCGTCGCTACAAGAACACGTGTTTTGCGATTCTTGAAGTTATCAAGTGCACGCTGACGAGCCATCTGTGACTTGTCTCCATGGAGTGATTCCGCACGAATACCTTCGGCGGCAAGATCCTTGGCAACACGGTCAGCATTGCGCTTTGTCCGCGTAAAAATGAGAACCGATCCTTCAAGGTCTTCGTTAAGAAGATGTGTAAGAAGGGCACGTTTGTTGTCCTTACGAACAACGTAGAGCATCTGCTCAACAGTCTCTGTAGCACTCGAAACCGGTGTTACGGAGACATTTACTGGATTCGTGAGAATACCACTTGCAAGCTTCTTGATTTCATCAGGAATCGTTGCGCTAAAGAACAGCGTTTGGCGCTTCTCTGGCATCTCTGCGATAATCTGGCGAATTGGCTGAATGAAGCCCATGTCGAGCATACGGTCAGCTTCATCAAGAACAAGTGTTTCAATACGATCAAGACGAACAGCACGCTGTTCCATCAGATCAAGCAAACGGCCTGGTGTGGCGATGATAACATCGACACCGCGACGAAGTGCATCGATTTGCGGACGCATACTAACGCCACCGTATACGAGTACCTGGCGGAAACGCACATTACGTCCATATGTCCGGAATGAATCGCCGATTTGTACGGCAAGTTCACGTGTCGGAGCTAGAACAAGAACGCGTGGTCCTTTTTCGATTGTTTCAGCAAGGCGGTGGAGAATCGGCAATGCAAAGGCAGCCGTTTTTCCAGTACCTGTCTGGGCGCAGCCGAAGATGTCCTTGCCGTCGAGGACGACAGGAATGGCCTGCTGCTGAATAGGGGTGGGTGTATCGTATCCTTCTGCCTGCACGGCAGCAAGTACACGCTCATGGAGGTGCAACTGGGCAAAGGTCATAGACCTAAGTCCTTTCCAACGTTAATGAATTGTGATCACGTCTGTCCCCTCATGCGGCGCTGCCGCTACTTGCATCCGTGATCGCGTCCCAAAAACAATGGAAAAGAGAACCAGAGGCCGGAGGTGATAATCGTGTGTGTCTCTGTTAGACTTACAAAGATACGCCAAAATGTGGAAAACCGTCATTGAAGGTGTGTGACTTCGCTACAGACTATGTCTTTGATGCGTCGGATCTTTGCGTTTACCGTCATAACCACATCACTTCATGTTCTTGCGGAAAGACCTTTAACATGGCAACACATTCAACTGTAACAACGTGGAAAAACGACTTGCTGTTTGAATCAACACAGGACAATGGCGCAGTCGTATATCTCCATTCACCGGGAGAAGGTAAGGGGCGAGAAGGGGCAAGTCCAAAGATGCTGTTATTAAATGCTCTTGCAGGCTGTACAGCTATCGATGTTGGTTCATTACTTCCGAAGATGCGTGTACCATTTACGTCCTTTGTTGTCCGCGTAACGGGTGAACTCACAGAGGAGCATCCAAAGGTGTATTCAACCATTCATGTTATTTACGAAGTTGGCACATCGGCTGAACATCTTGAATCTGTTCAACGTGCTGTTGACCTGAGTGTTGAACGGTACTGTGGTGTCCACGCTATGCTGGCAAAGGCAGCGACGATTACCCACGAGATCCGGCTGGTTGAGTAGACAGGTGTGACGGAGTAAAGGTAACCTGCTAAGATTTTGTTAAGGTGCGGCGGACATTCGTTCTCCTGATGTTGCATCATGAAAACGATCCTCCTTCTGCATCTGTTTTTGCTCTCAAGCATCTGCATTCTCTTACTCGCCGGTTGTACGGCCGAGATGCAACCCTTGGTTCCAGATTCGAACATTGATGTCCCCACCGACACAATTATCGCACTGAAGGCCGGTGAGCAGTTGAACATTCCGATTGACGCGTATAAAGGTTCGGCTACACCGACGGCAACACTCGTAGATGTTTTTGGTACTGTACGCGCTGTGCCGGCAAAGGTAATGCGGATAGCTGAGCATCAATGGATAGTTGTAAAGTCTGCAAACCTCGAACTGGTCACCGGGAATATTGTTGTGCGCTTGGCAGATAGTGTTGTTCTTTCTGCAGTGATTATTGTTTACGCTTCAAAAGAGGTTGAGCCAGACATTGTGATATCCACCTGTCGTGAGCATTCGGAGCAAGAAATGGCTGCATTATGCGGCGTTGGAGGATGTGTTGTTGAGTATGATAAAGGTAGATTCCGTCGTCTTGATGTTGCAACATCGACTCAGACGCGTGTAATTATGGCTCCACAAACGTCATACATTGTTGGTCTTGTAGATGGTTCAGGATTGTTTCGCCACGTCCATAAGTGGAACTTTCGTACGACTTCATTCGTGCAGTTGACCATTGCAAACCGCGTTGTAACAGGGAGGTTTGTTAGATGTTTGCCAACGGCAGAATACAAAGTTCGTTTTACAACAGCCCTAGATACGATCGAGACTATTCTTGAAAGCGACATTCACTCATTTCCAATGGGGCTCGCAACAGATTGTAAAGTCGTTATATATGAAAATGGGCGTCCCGTGGATTCATCCACGGTTACAACATCAATTGTAAAAGCCGAGATGGTGTATTCATTGTCGGCAGATGTTCGGTATACGACAACATTGCACGCAAAAACGTCATCGGGGACCGAATACGACCGTTTTCCTGGAACGACTGAGTTTAACATTCCGGAGAAACGCGTTACGAAAATGATGCTCAGATCATCCATCTTGGACTTTTTTCCATCCGCCAATCTGGTTGCTCAGTTTGAGAATGCAAAACTTCTTTTTGGCGACGGGAAAGTAAGCGGTGTAATCACCTTTACACAGTCATTCTCCGACGGAGGTCGAACATTTGTTGGTCCATGTCGACTTGAATTTCGTGATGCACGGCTTGTTACTCTTCCTAGTAAAAGAGGATACATCGTAGATATGTATGATGCATCGTATCGCCTTATGTTTACTACTGAGATCATTGAAGGTATGCATACATGGACACTCGATACCGACCCGACGTGGTTACCTGCTCGAGATGTACTCGCGTTCTCGTTTGCAGAGAGTGCTGACTAGCGGCTTACGGGTTGTTCACGCCATTCGTTGTCACTGGTTGAGTAGGCGCATTGTATGCCTTCCGCAGAACTGCATTGGCCGTTCACCAGCCGTTGTAGTTTTGCTGCATGAAACACGTTCGACACTCGCTCGGAATGGCTGCAGTGCTCAGTGTGCTGTGGATGGCTCCATTCCTTACCGGCTGTGACGCATCGATGGCGTCGTTAGCCGAACTCGACGGACCTACACATGCCGTTCGCGGTCCAGATGGAAACATCTACGTGTCCGATGGATATGTGAACTCGCGTATCGCCGTGTTCTCTCCTAATGGTCAGCTGATTGAGTCACGAGGCCATCGTGGGTGGGCACGCGGACAGTTCCATAATCCTCATGGACTTGTCTTTCTACAGGACGGACGCCTGGTCGTTTGTGACCGTGACAACGGCCGCCTTCAGGTGTTTGATTCAGCGGGTACTCCGTTGGACATCTGGCAAGGCCCTCAGATCGGACGGCCATGGAATGCGGCCCTACTGCCCAATGGTAATATCGTCGTTCTTGACGGTGGTGATCAAAACGATGCCAAGCCGCGCTCTGGTATTGTTATCCTCACACCGGCTGGAGATGTTGTCCGGCGATTCGCATCGTACGGTGCTTCTCCCGGAGAACTTGCCTGGGCACATTCCGTTGCTGTTGACAGTTCTTCGCGGATTTATGTCGTTGATCTCCGTAATGAACGTTTGCAACGATGGTTTCCGTCGGACTCAACGTACGTTGTCGATACAGCGTGGTCGCAGCAAACACTCGCACACGTTACGAAACCGGTTGCTGTTGCCGTTTCAGGTTCCGATGTTTTCGTTTCACAGGATGGCGCAGGATTACCAATCGTTGTTCTCTCAACTGAGAGCGGCACTCGTCTTCGTGATCTTGCTTCCGGTCTGTTTGAACGTGTGCATGGTATCAGTATTGATGCCGATAATACATTCTGGATAACCGACGTTGAACGTAATGTTGTCTATCATCTTGATTGGAATGGCAACATTCTGCAAAGAGTAGGGAGTCAGGAATGATACACCAACTCTTGACAACCCGCGTGATCTTACAGTTGATGCTCATCGTATCCCTCTTTACCGTCGTCAGTGCCACATTACAAGCACAGTCTTCGACCACCACTTCCACAACGTCAACGGCTGACACGACATCTACCATTCGTGTTGACGTTGTGTATGGAGCACTTACGTCATCAGCTGATGTTGACGGACGAGCTGTCAGCCCGTCATTCCGATATTCGATGCCATGTGGGAACTATCGACTGCATGGTGCTGCAGGTTTTGTTCACACGGTTGTCGATCGACCTGGCAAAGAGTCACGCCAACTGTTCGGACTCACCAATGCCATTATTGGAATCTCGCGTCCACTTGAGCTTCCACATATCTCAACGACGCTCAATATTGGCCTATCTGCTGGCATCCCTCTTGCGTTCTACATGATGGATGACGTAGAAGATAAACGAGTCTATGACTTTGGACTCACGACGGCAATGGCTGCACAAGGATTTACGATGCCGTATCAGTGGATGGTGAATACAGCGCCAATCTTTGCCAACGTAGAAACCTTTACAGAATTTGCTGAAGGATTTGGACTCTCCCTGGATGTAGCACCTGCCGTTCTGTTGCCGTTAAATGATCGACCGGTAGCTGCCTCTGTTGCGTGGAATATCTCTGCCGATGTTCGCTCTGGACGATACTCTGTTGACCTAGGAGTATCAACGTTTGTCTCCACAACAGCTCTCGAAAACGGTGATCACAGTCAGTCTGCTGTTGTCACCCATCACTCGTATGACTTTGGTGCTGTATGTGTTGATCTTCTCGTAGCACTCAATCTTGATGGGCCTCATGGTTTGTTCTTTGAGAATACATCAGTACGGACTGGTGCACGTATTGGTCTGTCCTACACCTTTGGCGACACGCCGTAGTTGTTATGTGGATACCAAGCTATACAAAACTTGAAAACGATGATATCATCTACCACGTCGTACGCCGATTTCCGTTAGCAACGGTTATCGTTCACGATAGCCGTGGTGTTCATGTTGATCATCTTCCGGTGACGGTTGCCCCTTCTGCCCCTTTCCCAACAGCAGGCTCCGTGTTGTCAGCACACGTTGCTCGAGAGAACTCCCTGGCTGAGGTCCTTCGAGATGGTGCTGATGTTACACTTGTGTTCCATGGACCGCAGAACTATGTAAGTCCGGCGTGGTATCCTGATGTACACGATGCTATGGCCGTTCCCACATGGAATTACATCGTTGTACATGTTGAATGTTCTGTTGAGCTGGTTGACGATCGTGATGAACTGTTACGACATCTTCAGGATCTTGTACAACATGGTGAGGAACTTGTCAACGGTACGATGACAATGTCAGAAATGTCGGCATCGTATGTGGAAACATTGTTGCCATACATTGTTGGACTTCGTTGTACTGTACGTTCTGTGACTGCAAAGGCCAAAACAAGCGGCAATCATGGACCACAGCGCCGGCTTGCTGTTGCAAAAGAGCTTCATCATCGTGGTGCTGATCCGATGATGATAGACTTTGTGCTGCCCCATCCAGACGTTGTCGTACGACGTGCCACACTAGCGGATGTGAACGGAATTGCTCGAACACACGTGGTTTCATGGAGAGAAACGTATGCTGGAATTATGCCTGACTCTGTGATCAACGGTATCGACGTGGTGGGACGTCGGTTACAGTGGCAAACAACGTTTATATCACATGCAAACAACGTCTTTGTCCATGTCGCCGTCGACAATCGGCAGGGAATTGTCGGCTTCGTCAGTGGTGGCCGAACGCGCTCGCAGGATCTCCCGGACAGTCATGAAATCTATGCAATGTACCTGCGGAAGAGTTTTCAGAAAAGGGGTGTAGGGGGCAAACTGTTCGCGTCAATTATGGCTGACCTGCGGACAGCTGGAGCAACGTCGGTTATGCTGTGGGTTCTGGCAGATAATCCCACAACCGGCTTTTACGAAGCCATGGGCGGGATAGCTATTGAGCGGCGCGACATCACATATCGGGGGGCAACCATGCCGCATGTTGCCTATCGTTTCCTGCCGTAGCGCACGTTTCAGCGGAACAAACGGGGCACCAATATTCGTTGTGGAAAAGTCCGAAGTGGGACAAACTGACGGACACCGTGTCATGGCTTATACCTGTCGAAGAATCCCGTCAACGGCAGGGGAGTTCCACCACTTTTTTTCACATCGGAGAGATCCATGATACGATCCTTGCTCCTTACTGCGATGGCCTTTGTTGCCCTAGCAGTGACTCCGGCGATGTCTGCTGTAGGTGATACGGCCTTTGCGCCCATCTACGGACCACTCGTTGAAGTAACGTCGTCAACATTCACCATTGATAACCTTGGTAATGGTGCAGAACGACTTCAGTTCCGGTACGATGCCTCGACGGAACAAAACGGCTGCACGTTTGACAGGGTAACACTGGGTACAAATGTCTTTGTTGAAACAGAGTATGCAACATTGACGGACTATGCAGTACGTGTCTACTTTGAAGGTTGTACACCAAAGGTATACCTTGAAGGAGAAATCCGGTCGATAAACGGTAATCAGTTTGGTGTTCGAATTCTGCCCCCGTTTGGTACAGAAGAAACACAGGTTCGGGTTGTTGAATCCACGTTACTGATGGATTGTCTTGGACAACAACTCGAGTTTGCCGACTTCTCTGTTGGTGAAGCCGTGCGCGTAACGGGTGAACTTGATGGCGACGTTATTGTCGCTTCCGAAGTAACACGTCTTTCAAACTGTCCGGAATACATTAACAGCAATGCCACCTTTGTGTCCCTCATTGACGGTGGAATTCGTGTAAGCCTTCCAGACGGATCCAATGTTGATCTTTTGTTTACAGGTGATGTAGCGGGCGACACGGTTCGCACCAATGTTGCCTACACCTGTGATGGTTCCCTGCGCGAGTGGGCTGACGTTGCCGCTGGCACAGAGTTGTCGGTTATGTATGCTTCGATGCCAGAAGGTGAAAACCTCCTCCTCTTCGGTATCATTCTGGAAGGTTGTCCGCAATCAGTCGATGGTATTGTCCTATCCCGTAATGGTAACGACATCACCATTGAAACATATACTGGCGAAACGATCACGGTTACAGCTGATGAAAACTCCCAGCTCCACACGTGCCTTGGTGCCGTAGCAACAGTAGAACTCTTCGAAGAAGGTGCCGTTGTTTCGGGTCAATTTATTGACGACAATGGTGTGAACCGTCTGCTGCAACTCTATCGCCAGGACGACTGTGATCGCGGTAACGATGCTATTGGTGTTGTGACGGATGTTTCCGCTTCCAGCATCACCATCCTGACGTTTGAAGGTGCAAGCCGCACGTTTGCTGTGAACGACTCAACGATGGTAGCTGGTTGTAATCCGTTACTGTCTGATATCTCGGCTGTGAACCTTGGTGACACAGTTCTTGTCTACACCGACAAGTTTGGAGCACAAGAGAACGTCCTCTTTATCCAGATCCTTCGTGACTGTAATCAGGACGTTGTTTCCGGCATCATCGAATCCGTTGGTACAGACAACGTTGTTCTGAACCTTGGTGATCGCACAGAAACACTTGCTTTTGACGAAGCTTCGCAGTTCAGCGATTGTCTTGGTCAGTTTGTAGAACTCTCCGAACAATACGTTGGTAAAAACCTCACTGCCTATGTTGATCGCTCGCAAGATCCGGTCCTCATCACGGCTGCCTACATCGAAGATGGATGCCCAACACCAATCTTCCGTAATGGAATTGTGACGGCTATCAGTGGTACATCAGTCACCATTCACGATGGAAATGAAAGTGTCACGGTCGCCATTGCTGATTACACCGTAGTAACGGACTCACTCGCCATCTTCGTTCCAACCTCTGACCTCACCGTTGGATCAGCAGTATGTGTTGTATCGTACGACGATGCTGGCACAGAAACAGCTGTTCACATTGCTATCAGCAGTGACTGCGCCATCTTCGGATGGGGTAAGGTTCGCACAACGGGACAGATTGTAAGTCTTGATGGTGACATGCTGAATGTTAACGTTGATGGACACATGACAGCATTTGCTCTGTCCTCAACAACAACCATTCAGAAGGGGCGCACAGCTACGGGCCGTCATGACCTCGTTGAAGGTGCAGCTGTGAGTATCTCCAGCGATCGTCGTATCAATGGTACCACACCACTTGCCTCCAACGTTATCGTCATGAACACAACGACCAACGTTGATAATGACGTTGTCACAAAGACGATGTCACTTGGACCAAACCCGGCAACAGGAATGGTAACAGTCGTAACACCGTATGACGTCATCGGCCTCACAGTCTCTACCGTCACAGGCGAACAAGTTCTGCGCGCAGAAGGTCGTTCCTTTGATGTGTCGGCACTGCCAACTGGACCGTACTATGTTACGATCCGTACGGCCAGCGGCACAACAACAACACCTCTGCAAGTTGTTCGGTAATTCGATCGATTAACTCGACATTCGGGAACAGTACAGCGAGTCGGGCATGTGGTATCTCACCACATGCCCGATTCTTGTTTGTAGCCGTCAGTATTGATGTTTACCGTATGTTTCGGCATGAGTGCGACATGGACCAACTACGGCGGAAACATTACGGCAACTCCGCATGCCATTGTAGAACCGAAGTCACTTGATGACCTACGAAAGATTGTCGAGAAGGCACGTGCTGAGGGCCGCACAGTACGAGGAGTGGGTGATGGTCATTCGTTTAGCAGTGTGGCCGTAACCGACGGATATCTTGTCCGCACTCAGTCCTACGGCTTGCCGTTGCCCCTTATGCCCCTTCGCCCAGACGTTAACTCGTCCAATCTTGTCCACGTCGAAGCGGGTATGACCATTCGTACCTGCATTGACACGCTCCGGAAGATGATCCCACCCAAGGGACTCCACAACATGGGCAGTTATACGGGTCAGGCCTTGATTGGAGCTATCTCAACGGGCACCCATGGTAGTGGCTGGAAACTTGGTCCACTTGCCAACGCCGTACGAAGTGTAACAATGGTTGCTGGAGATGGTAAGGCCTATCGGATCGAGCCAACGAATGGCATCAGTGATCCTGGTGGTGTACCTGATGATATCACGTTGATCCAGGAAGACACGGTGTTCGATGGTGTCGTGATAGCAATGGGCTCACTCGGACTTGTCTATTCTCTCGTTCTTGACGTTCGTGATGATTATGCACTTGTTGAGCGTCGGCAGGTATCAACATGGAACACCGTACGTCCGATCCTTCACACGGGTCATGACATGTTTACAAAGTTCCGTCATCAGGAAGTGTTGATCAATCCGTATGAAACGGATGGTCATCATACGGCCGTGATCACATCACGTCGTGAACGAATACCATCGGACGACCTCGACGTTCAGGCTAACCGCGAAAATCCGTGGCAGGTGATTGCCAACCTTCTCCCGTGGCATGCCATGAACGTTATAGCAACACTCATGAAGAGTGATGCGAGCACCATTCCTGGATTTCTCGATTCAGGCTTACGGACACTGAAGGGCATGTTTGGATCCCGCTACGATGCCGTCCTCTCACTTGGTATAGATGCTGTGGATGGATATGCCTCGGAAGTAGCCGTTCCCTTTGAGTCTACAGCCGACGCTGTTGACATTATCATTGACGAAGCCAAAACGTATCGCTCGGAAGCACCAAACGAATCCGTTGCATGGCGATACTATCTCACGTCACCCTTTTCATTACGCTTTGTAGCACCGTCATCACAAATGATGGCACCGCAGTATGACCGACTCACCACGATGATTGAGATACCGTGTGTGAGTTTTCCCGGTACGGGCGTTACGGTGGAGTCAGTACGCCTATTGAACCGCATCCACCGTCGGCTTATTAACGACGTCGGTGCTCGACTACACTGGGGATTAGAATTTGATGCACTCACTGCGCAGGACATCAGTACAATGTATCCCCGGTACAACGAATGGCTGGCCATTCGCGAACGTTTTGATCCTGATCGTGTCTTCGAAAACCGATGGTCCTCAAGAGTCTTGTTTGGGGGCTCAGGGAGCGTCATCAGTGGCGGGTAAGACCGTCGGGAAACGTATATACGCACCCTGTGCGATGTTATAACACGAGCAATCGCGCCGAAGCAAATGTTGTAGACCCACGGCTGATGGTGACAACGAACGAACCTGAGGGTATCGTCGTGAGATCAATGTCCATTGATGTTTCACCATTGGTAACAGTTCGTGTTTGTTGCAGATGTATACGACCGGAAAGGTCGACAATACGGAGATCAACGTCTCCCTCAACATCACTGGTGAACGTTACTGTTACACGGTCACGTGCTGGCATGGGAGAAACGATGGCTGATGGCTGGGCAAACCTTACGGAGTTATCTGCGATCGACGCCGACGGCGTCCAGATCACAGGATCATGTGCGTCGTCAAGCTTCGGAACGTCAATACGAACAGGAATGAGTGACCGATATAATGACGCTGCATCGTTTGAAACGGAAGCCCATTGCGTAAACGTCATCATCGGTGTTGGCAGTGTCATAGGTTCCGACCGTGTGCTGGCAGACATACGTCCAATGGCCACAACAGGAGTAGCCACCGTTTCATACCGTGACGGCACAGGTTCCTGACCATCGTTGCGGATACCATGTGTGTCAATCACGACGTTCATGGTCCACATCATGACATCACCATCTACGGTGATGTCACGATCACGGAGCATCGACCGAAGTCCGGCTGTAAGTTTTTGTGGTATTACAACACGAAGTGTAACCGTTGTATCGGTCACAACGGCTCCAAGTGAACGTAGTAGGGTATTACCTGCTGTGATTACACCATCCAGTGGAATCAGTTTGTAGGCAGGTGAAACCGTAGATACATGTCGACTCTCCGAATCCGTCCGTAAAACAATCTCCGTTGTATCAACCGCAGTCGTTTGTGATTGTGTGGGAACAACACGAAGAACTGCACCACCATCTGATGAAGGTGTTTGTGTGATCAACAATGCTGCTACACCAAGGGAAAGAAGTGTGATCATGGTAATAACCTTGACGGAAAGAGTTGCGGAAGTTAGGGAAGAGTTTTGACTGTGTGCAGTTGAAGGAAGAGGTTCGTGAGAGATGATCGTAGACACGGTATCTGCCGAGAGCAATCGTTCTCGAAGCTGAAGCCGTTGGAGATCTTCACGTAAAGTCGTTTCGTTCATGACCTCACCTCTGTTGGTACATCAGACATGTCGGCAAAGACTGTTCGTAACGTATTGCGTACGCGCAGTAAACGCATTTTGACAGCAGCGACCGTTGTAGACTGAATGGTTGCGATGGAATCCATCGATAGATCTGTGATGTAAAACAGCGTTGCCGTTGTTCGTAGGGGTTCTGTGAGATTGTTTATCGTTGTTATCAGGGCAACAACATCAGCACATCGATCTGGAGGAAGATCTGATGTAAAGAGTTCGTTTGCCACTTCTTGCGTAAACGGCACAAACCGTGCCGAGCGTCGTTTCTCACGTCCGTATAGACGTGTCATAACCGTATAGACAAAGGCAGGGAAGGCCTGCTGATCTCGCACAGCATCAAACGCTTGCCAAACTTCCGTGATGGTCGACTGCAAAAGGTCGGCCGCCCATTCGCGATCACGTGTGAGTGCCCATGCATAGCGCTCAAACGATCGAACGTGCACTTCATAGAGCCGTAAGAACTGCTGCGTGCGTGTACTGTGGTTCTCGTTCACAGTGTATAGGTGTCGAGAAGAGGGGAAAAGGTAACAGGACGCAGGTCACGGAGTGCTCAGCTGCGCTTCGCGGGGTGCTCAGC
>DDUR01000053.1 GCA_002344895.1 Ignavibacteria bacterium UBA2333 | reverse complement strand
ACCATCCCCCACCTTCCCCCACCTCTTCACCCCACAACAAACCCCACCACCATGCCAACGATGACGAGGACGGTGAGTTTTTTGGCGCGGTTGGGGTGATTGCGTTTGTAGTTGTGCCAGGCCGACATAACAAGCAGTGTAGGCACGCAGATAATAACAAAGCCGAGGAATGATCCCCACCAGTCTGTTGTGCCAATGTGAAAGGTAGAACGTAAGAAATCTGCTGTGTTGCCATACACAACAAGGAGATGGGCTACATACACAAACAGTGACTCTGTGCCAACGAGTTTGAGGTATTGAGCCAGACGTGATGTGCTGAGTTTGTCTTCAATGAGAAACAATCCACCCCATAACACAAGCGTACCACAGATACGGAAAAGATGTACACCCGGTGATGTGGTCCACCATGTGTCTGTCCACGGCGTGACAACGGTATTCTTGAAGGTAAACAAGGCAACTGGTAACAAAAGACCACCAATCAAGAACCACCGCCCCATTCGCCCCTTATCCGTCGATGAAAAAAATAGAGATGCAACAGCAACGCCTGCGAGGAGATAACAGGCCCACGGCAGGAGGGGAAAGGGGGAGTACGGTGCCGGTAAGACCATACGTGAGATGGGCTCAACCAACCAGTCTGCTGGTGAAGTGTTCCAGAAGAACTTTGTGCCAATCATGATGAGGATGGCACCAATACCTGCAAGTAGGCTTGTACGACGTAGGCTTGACGTCAGGAGGAAGGTAACGAGGACGGCGAGACTTGTGTAGACGATAACGTGTAGAACGTCACTCTGAAAAAACGGCAGGAGTTCTTCACGTGTTGCATAGATCGTTCTGTCAAAGGAATAGAACGGTACATGTAACATGTAGGCCCAGAACAGGATAATGGCAAGCCGACGCAGATAGTCAAACAACGACGGCGAGAAACGTCGCCATTCATCACCCTTCCGCGAAAGTGCAATCCACAATCCCGCTCCTGCACAGAACACAAACGTTGGTGCTACAAAGCCGTTGGAGATGTTCACAACGTCGTAGAACCACGAGTCCTTATACGATACGTCGAGTAACTGATTTGTGACGTGGACCTGTATCATCCAGATGGCAGCAATGCCACGCAGGATGTCAAGAAACACAAATCGTTGCCGTTGCTCCGCCGTCTGTTTCATCAGCGCTTTCCTGTGAACCTGCGAAAAAAGCCCTTGGCGACGGTGCTGAAAAGGATCAGGCCGACAACTATGGCCATGAAGATGATGAAGTATTTCTGAAGCATACGGCAATCTAGTACGATCACTGTCTATCTTCGCGCTATGACCGATCCGAGGGAGTCCGTAGAGTCCGACCTCATTGCTGCCATCGATGTAGGAACAAACTCGTTCCACATGGTTGTGGCCAGCGTTAGCACACGTGGTGTGTTACGTATCCATGCGCGAAACAAGGAGATGGTACGCCTTGGTTCTGCCGGCGGCGATATGAAAAAACTCGCCGACGATGCAATGGACCGAGGAGTGACGGTGTTGCAGCGTTTTGCTCGTGAAGCAGCACAACACGGTGCTCGTATCCGCGCCGTTGCCACAAGCGCCGTGCGCGAGGCCATGAATGCCGAACAGTTTGTGACGCGTGTGTTCGAGACAACAGGGATTCAGATTGAAGTTGTGAGTGGTGTGGAAGAAGGACGCCTGATCTATGAAGGTGCTCTGCATGCCGTTCCCGTTCTTGCAAAACGTTCCCTTGTGATTGATATCGGTGGTGGTAGTACAGAGACCATCATCGGCGAAAAGGGTGATGTTGCCTATGTTCACTCAGCAAAGCTGGGACATATTCGTATGTCGACGCGGTTCTTTGCTGATGGACGCGCTACCGAAGAGGCCGTAGAAGATTGTCGCCAGGCAATCCGTGGTGACTGGGCTCCCGTTTTTCAGGAACTGATTGCCTACGGATTTGAAGCGGCCGTGGGATGTAGTGGGACAATTCATGCCATTGCATCGATGGTGATGGCACGATCAGGACGCAGGATTCCAGAGTCGTTAAATGGTCTGCGTTTCCATCGCACCGACCTGCTCGATACCATATCCACAATTGTCGCTGCCGAAACAGCCGAAGAACGTGCCGCCTTGCCAGGGCTTGACCCTAAACGAATTGATGTTATCACTGGTGGAGCATTAATTCTTGAGCAGGCAATTCTTGGGCTGAATATTCAAGAGCTGACAATCTCCGGATATGCCCTGCGTGAGGGAATTGTTTTTGATACGGTACAAAAACAGCGCGACATTGATGAGTATCATCACCTCTCACATCTGCGGTATCAGAGTGTTGATCATCTCTGTGATCTGTATCGTGTCCGACGTCGCCATGCCGAACATGTCAAAAATCTCTGTCTGAGGTTGTTTGACGATCTGCGCTCGCTCCACAAGTTTGGCGACAAGGAGCGAGAGCTGCTCGAAGCTGCTGCGCTGTTACATGACGTTGGATATCACATCAGTGCCGAACAGCATCATAAACACAGTGACTATATCATTCGTAATTCAAGTTTGCCAGGATTTACGAATGATGAAACCGAGCTCATTGCCAACATTGCACGATATCACCGTAAGAGTCATCCAAAACGTAAACACGAAACCTTTGCCCGTTTAACGGCTCAGGAACAGCGTATCGTTCGTGTGCTCAGCTGTTTGTTACGTGTTGGAGAAGGCCTTGACCGCCGTCAGCAGCAGATTGTTCATACCCTACGTGCTGTTGTCTCACCAACATCCATTGATCTGTATCTCTCTGCTCCGTCTACAGTGCCCGATATTGAGATATGGGGCGCAGAGCGACGGAAGGGACTTATGGAAGATGTGTTTGGACGCGCCGTGAGACTTATGCTGCATGCTGCATAACGTCAGGCCGACGTTCACCATGCAGACGTTTCCAGAGCACGGCATGATATGCAGCCCTACGCCGATCAATAGATACTGATCCAGCTACATCCATCCAGAGTTCAGTTGGTACAGCTTCGAGTACGTCCCATATCATTGTGCGACTGACATAGTCACGAAGTAGAGTATCCCATTCCGAGAGTGCTGTTGCTCGTTCAGCAAGAACGTGACGTTGATGTGATTGATATCGATGTGGATGTTGTTCTGTGATATGTGGCCAGTCAAAATGAAATCCGAGTGCAGCACCATGATCAATCAGCCAATACCGTCCACCACCAACAATGATGTTCGGATTTGCCTCCGTACGATCAAGATTCATCGTTAACCAGTCCAACCACACAATACGTGATGCTACATCAAACGGAATCAGTCGATGTTCATCAGGACGAAGAATGTGGGTACGAGGTACATACCGCAACCCAACATTGAGTCCATACGAAGCATGAATAAGGTCGGCAATCTCGTCGCGCCGATCATCCGTCGGAACATCTGCCGATAACTCCAGCACGGCACGTTCCGGCACGGGCAGATCCAGTCTGTCGGCAAGGGCCCCAACAATCAGCTCGGCCACAAGGGCTGCTGGACCCTGGGCCGCACCCCGAAACTTCATCACAAAGTCACCGGCCTCCGTTGAAACATGGGCGGGGGCCGAGCTCCCCTGGCGTACAATGGAGAGGATACGGGTAACGGGAAGGCGGAGCATGGCGGGTAAACTACGGGAAGGGGGCGAAAGGGGCACCCGTGTCCTCAATGGAATAGGAGGTCGGTGGGACAGAAAGAAAACGACCCTGATACTAAACGGACGACTTGTTCGTTTTTTGCCCTTCGGTTTACAGTATCTCACACACAAACACTCCTTGGAGCATCAATGTCCAGACGATCTCTCCTGACGGCCGTCGCCCTCATCGGCACCGGTGTCGTGATGGGCGTCGTCCTTATGACGTCCTTCGGTTCCAATGCCATCTCCGAACTCTTTGCCCTTGGCACCACTGATCTCGGAGCGCGCCAGGCACCGGCCACTTCTCCTGCTGCCGTCAAGGCACTGAATGATCAATTTGTTGCCGTCGCCGATGCCGTCACAAAGTCCGTTGTCAGCATCAGCGTGAAAACCGACAAGAAAAAAATGCGCACGCCCTTTGGGAATGACTTCTTCCGATTCTTTGGTCCAGATGGGAACGACCTGGAAGAAGAGCCGCAGGACAACAACAACGACGACTATGATGGTGCCGGCAGTGGTGTAATGGTAACAGCTGACGGATACATTGTTACCAACAACCATGTTGTTGAAAATGCAATTGAGGGAGGTATCAAGGTTACAACGGCTGACCAACGTGAGTTTAAAGCCAAACTTGTTGGTCGTGATCCTCTTACCGACCTTGCCGTCCTCAAGATTGACGGTGGTACGTTCCAGGCCGCTCACTTTGCTGACCGTACAAACATTCGTGTAGGTGAGTGGGTTGTTGCTGTCGGGAATCCACTCGGACTCAAGTCAACCGTTACAACAGGAATTATCTCTGCTGATGGTCGTGCCATCGGTATTGTTGGCAGTGACCGATTGCGTGCACAGCGTAATCGTTTTGCCGTAGAGAACTTCCTACAAACAGATGCAGCCATCAATCCGGGGAACTCTGGTGGTGGCCTGTTTAATCTGGATGGATCACTTGTTGGTATCAACACGGCTATTGCCTCCACGACGGGATACAATGCCGGATACGGCTTTGCGATTCCGATCGACATGGTGAAGAGTGTTGCTCTTGACCTCATCGAAGATGGAAAGATTCAACGCGGATACATTGGTATCGAGATCACAAGCATCGATGAGACGTCGGCCAAGGCCGCTGGCCTGAACAACGTCAGTGGTGTCTACGTGAACAAGGTTGTTAAGGGTGGTGCTGCTGAAGCTGCCGGCCTTGAAGTTGGTGACGTTATCCTTGATGTTGACGGACAGCCAGTAAAAACATCGAACGAACTCCAGAACCAGATTGTTCTACGTCGTGCTGGTGATCGTGTAAAACTCAAGGTCTGGCGCGACAAAAAAGAAATCACAAAGACCGTCACACTTAAGTCCATGGACGATGGAGAGTCCGACGTCGCTTCTCTTGAAGGGCGCGCAGGGGGCGCAACGGATTCTTCGGATGAGGATCCTGTGTCGTTTAAGGGACTCGGATTTACGGCGGGCCCAATTCCGTCGGACATCAAAAAGGACTTCTCCTCGAAGGCCGGAGTCTTTGTTTCAAAGGTTGACATGCGTGGCCGTGCTGCACGTCGTGGCCTACGTCCAAACACGTTGATTCTTAAGGCCGACGGCAAGGACGTCACAAGTGCACAACAGCTGGAGAACATTCTCAAGTCAAAACGTGCTGGTGACGGCATCATGTTTGTGATTGTTGACAAAGAAGGAACACGTCAAGCCATCACCCTGGAAGTCCCAGAGGCCTGATCGGTTGGCGCACATGCAGTAGATTCGCCGTATGACGCGTACAGCCCTCTCCGCCCAAACACTGACAATCCTGCTCCTAATCACGTGGTCTGCACTCCCTCTCGGAGCGCAGACCACGTTTCGGTATGGAGCCGTTGGTTCGTATACCATTACCACGGCCACGTTATCGAGCGCTGAAAACGTTGCAACGTCACGGTACTCCCTTGGTCTTGGTATCGAGTATACACCACGACCAAAGTTTACGGTGTTAGGCTCACTGCAGTATCGATCTGACGCTGGAAGCTTTGTTACGGCGTATCGGCAACAAACAACATCGACAGCACTCTCTAGTGGTCCTATACCCTCATCGGGTCGACTCGACGTTGTAATCCCCCCTCAAGGTGTAGAACGTGTCGCCACAGACATCAGCCTCAGTGCTCTTGAGCTACAGATTGGTATGACCTTCCCGATGTTAGATCTCGACACAACGGGTGCACGTATAGAACTCGGACTTGGTATACTTGGAGATTATATCCTTTCCGGAAAACAAATTGACGATTACACGTACATCGCGGGCACACCACCACAGGAAGCGCGACGTGAATACTCCTATGACACACAGCTTGGTGGTGGTGCGTGGATTATGGCGCGAGTTGTTGTGCCAGTAGGCGAAACCGATCGTCTTTCCTTTGGACTACAATACGTCTTCCGTCAACCAACCGATATCACGGGCACGTTTAACGGTGAAACGTTCACACAAAACGTTGGCTGGTTAGCCGGCCGCGGCCTGCGGCTCACGGTAGGGTATACGATGTAGGTGGGGGAAGGTGGGGGAAGGTGGGGGAGACTGTTTAGTCGTCCTACCTCACGTCTTACTTCACGAAGGGCACAGAGACAATACGATTTCCTGTGTGCAGACGGGCCGTATAGACGCCTCGTGAAAGCTGCGACGAATTGATAACGAGACTTGTTGACGACAGTTGATCATAGGACATTCGTTGGAGAAGTGTTCCTGTGACATCAACAATGTCAACATGTACGGAAGATCCCAGCCAGGTTTGCGGTACAGTAATTACGGCAAGGTCGCCAACCGGATTTGGTGCAAGGACAACGTTTGCTTCTTCTGCGGATTCGTCAACGGAGTTTGTCGTTTCCAAAAAGCAAAACGTTTCTCCGGTCGTTGCATGTACCAAACATGTCATCGCAGTTCCATCATCCGTTGGGAGCCATGTCAGTACCCAATACGGTGTTCCTGCTGCAAACTCACCGAAATCCTCTTCACTCACGGTCAACGCTACAACAAACGGCATGCTGTCTGGATGATTCGCACTGAACTGTGTGTAATTATTATCAGCTATCAGCCGAGTCATGAGTTGCGATCCCTCAAGAGGGGAAGCTGGAATCTCCATCGTGCCGACACCTTCAAACGAAATGTCGTCCGTGGGAAGTTGTGTCAACGTTGATGGATCAACGCAGGTCCCGAAGATGCGTACATACGGTACCGCCTTCATGGAATCTCGTGAGGGCGAATAGACGAGGTAGGCCCAAAGACGTGCTTTCCCGTCGGACGTCTGAAACCCAAGATCAACCGGCTGACCGATACCAAGGGGTACATCAAGACCGATCGTTGCTATACCGACAAGGCGCGCATCCGTCCAGCCAGCCGTAGCAGGTGTTGTTAACGCACCGGAACGGCACTCACTAGGAAGGAATGCTTGAGGACCCAGCTGAGCTGAGAGGTTTGCTGTCGTGATAAAAAGTGCAGCGAAAACAAACAGAATGAGGCGTTTCATGGATTGACTCCAATGTGAACCGCAAAGTTAACCACAGAACGTCACTACTTTTGCGGTTCACTGAGAGGATATGGAATGACGAAAACAGAATGGCTCAATGTTGCACGCACCGTCGTCGCGTCGAGAACGATGGATATCATCGAAGAAACCGAACTGGCACCGTCCGGAAAGGTTACGTATCAGTTCTCAGCTCGCGGCCATGAACTTGCCCAGGTACTCCTCGCTTCACAGCTTCGACAAGGACACGACGCCGCAACGGTGTATTACCGTTCTCGACCTTTTGTCCTCGGAGCAGGATTAACGCTGGAAGAAGGGTTTGCAGGTCCACTTGCCTCATCTGGCAGTCGTAACGGCGGACGCGACATCGGAGTCGTTCATCATCTTCCGAATCGGCAGGGAGTCACCGTCCTTCCAGCTTCTGGTGACGTTGGAGCACAATACACTCCCGCCGTTGGATGGGCTCAAGCCTGTGTCTATCGCGCAGAAACCATGGGTGAGGACGCGTGGCGGGGTGCGATTGCTGTTGCACTTGGTGGCGACGGTTCCGTGGCTACGAATGGTTTCTGGGCTGCCCTTACAATTGCGACAACGCAGCGACTGCCGATGTTGTTCTTCATAGAGGACAATGGATATGGTATTAGCGTGCCAGGGCAGTTTCAAACTCCAGGCGCAAACATCGCCGCCAATCTTGCTTCATTTGCAGGGCTGCGCATTATCGAAGTCGACGGTACAAATCCTGACGAAGCAGAACGGCTTATCTCAAAAACCGTCGAATATGTTCGTGAGTGGAAGGGGCCGGCCCTCCTCCGTGTACGTGTACCGCGTCTGTGTGGTCACTCCGGTGCCGATAACCAGGCCTATAAACCGGCAGAACTGCGTGCTGAGGAAGAAGCCCGTGATCCTCTAGGAAGGATACAAGACTTCTTTGCGCGAAAGAAGTACCTCTCTGAAGATGATTGGAAAACATTTACGGCAGAAATTGAAGCTCAGGTTCGTGTAGCATGTGATGCTGCACTCGCGCAACCTCGACCGGTGCCAGCCGATGCTCTTACGCTCGCCTTTGATGAAGGAAAACCACCACTTCACGGCGGAATGGCTTCCGAAGGTATCGCAGCTCTTCCAGTGTCGGACGTTATCGCTGAACAGGGGTCACGCATCAATCTCATTGAGGCTGTCAAACGTACTCTTGACGCCGAACTTCAGAACAATCCGCGTCTTGTTGTGTTCGGTGAAGACGTCGGTGTGAAGGGTGGAGTTCACGGAGCTACCGTCGACCTTCAGGTTCGCCACGGTGCTGCGCGTGTGTTTGATACGTCGTTGAGTGAAGAGGGCATTATCGGCCGTGCCGTAGGTATGGCATTGGCTGGACTCGTTCCCGTTCCTGAAATTCAATTCCGCAAGTATCTCGATCCTGCCACGGAGCAGATTAATGATTGTGGTACTCTGCGGTGGCGTACGAACGGAGACTTTGCCGCTCCGATGGTTGTGCGTATTCCTGTCGGTTTCTCCAAACGAACTGGTGATCCGTGGCACAGTGTTTCCGGTGAGGCAATCTTCGCCCACACAATCGGCTGGCGTGTGGCCATGCCGAGCACGGCCCAGGATGCCGTAGGTCTTTTGCGGACAGCACTCCGAGGAAATGATCCTACATTCTTCCTGGAACATCGTGCGATTCAGGACACTGCTCCGGGTCGTGGAGTATATCCCGGTGATGACTATGCAATTCCCTTCGGTGTGGCCCGAACTGTACGACAAGGAACAAAGATTACCATCGTAACGTGGGGTGAAATGGTTCATCGTGCGATCTCGGCAGTAAATCTTTCTGGTATCGATGCCGAGATTCTTGATCTGCGGACAATTGTGCCATGGGATCGTGAGTCGGTTTTTGAATCGGTACGAAAGACCCATCGTTGTATGGTGCTGCATGAGGACACCATGACGGGTGGCTTTGGTGCCGAAATCGCAGCAACGATTGGAACAGATGGATTTACACATTTGGATGCGCCAGTCCAGCGTGTTGCTCCTCCAGACGTTCCGATTCCGTACGATAAGGGAATGATGGATGCTGTGATACCAACGATTGAGATGGTTGCACAGAAAATTCGCGACCTCGCGGCATGGTGAATTTGTGAAGAAGCTTGTTCTTCGCCGCGCTGCCGTTGGTCCATCCGGTCGCGCCTACCGCATTGACTATGCGAAGGAACTCAACGCAGCCCAGTATGCAGCAGTAATGCACGACAAAGGTCCGGCACTCGTGCTGGCAGGAGCAGGGACAGGAAAGACACGAACACTTACGTATCGCGTGGCTCGACTCGTGGAAGATGGAACGGATCCGGCATCCGTCCTGCTTTTGACGTTCACACGGAAAGCTGCACGAGAGATGTTACGACGTGCCGGGTCATTACTGGACGGACGTTGTGATACCGTTGCTGGAGGAACTTTCCATGCCCTGGCCAATCTTGTCCTGAGGCGATACGGGGCAACATCGTCCATCGGATTAGCATCGAATTTTACCGTACTCGATCAGGGAGATGCCGAAGATGTCATGAATCTTGTGCGGACGTCGTTTGATGTTGCAAAACTGAAAAAACGATTCCCGCAAAAGAATACCTTATTGGCTATGTATGGTCGAAGTGTGAATACAGGGCAACCGTTAGCCGACGTTATAGCGGAAAAGTATCCGTCATTTATCGATGAGACTGATCGTATCGCCGCAATAGTTCGTGGATACAATGACTATAAACGTCGTGGAGCGATGGTTGACTATGATGATCTCTTGCTGTATCTGCTCGCGTTGACCCGCCATGAAGAGATTGGCCCTGTTCTTCGCCAGCGATACAAGTACATCATGGTTGATGAGTATCAGGACACGAACGTTCTTCAGCACAACATTGTCCTCGGATTATCGGGTCCCGACGGAAACGTCATGGCCGTCGGTGACGATGCTCAGAGTATTTATGCCTTTCGGGGTGCCGACGTACGGAACATTCACAGATTCCCTGAACAATATCCCACGGCGACAATTATTCGGTTAGAAGAAAACTACAGAAGTATACAACCTATTCTTGATGTTGCAAATGCAGTACTTCAAGATGCTCCATTTATGTTCGACAAAGAACTGAGAAGTACACGGGGCGACGGTGAAAAACCAATGCTCATTAGTTGTACCGATGAACGGCAGCAGAGCCGCTTCGTTGTTGAACGAATTCTTGAAATGCGTGAATCCGGCACACCACTGTCGAAGATCGCTGTCTTATTCCGCAGTGGATTCCTGTCGTTCGATCTTGAAATCGAATTGGGTAAGGCGAATATCCCTTTTAAAAAGTTCGGTGGACTGCGATTTGCCGAGGCCGCCCACATCAAGGATGTTCTGGCCCTGCTCCGGCTCACCGTCAATCCGAGGGACGCTGTTTCCTGGTATCGAATGATTCTTGCACTTGAGGGTGTAGGGCAAAAAACGGCAGCTGTTGTTGTCGAAGCGATACGGGATGCTGAGGATGCACTTCATCCTAAGGTGAGTCTTACAGGCAAGGCAGCAGCGTCAGTTATGAGCCTACTCGACGCAATCCGTACGGCGTCGACATATACCACAGCCGGTGAACGGGTTGATAACCTCGTGGCATGGTACAAACCCGTCTGTGAACGCCAGCATGACGATCCACAACGGCGATGGAAGGACGTTGAAAGTCTCGTCGCCATTTGTGCACGGTACGGAAGTACGTCTGAGTTCCTCACTGACATTGCTCTTGATCCTCCCACAACATCAATCGAAGACATTGATCCAGATGATCATGAACAGGAGTTTGTCACACTCAGCACAATTCACTCGGCAAAGGGGCTGGAATGGGGCAATGTTTTTCTGATCTGGGCAAATGAAGGGACTCTTCCAGCAGCTCGAAGTGCCGATTCTGAAGAATCCCTCGAAGAAGAGCGTCGTTTGGTCTATGTTGCCGTTACTCGCGCCGCAGATGACCTCTACATCACGTATCCGACCGTCATCCTAGAGCGAGAACGTACGGACGTACTGGGCCGCCCAAGCCGATTTCTCGATGCCGTCTCGCGTGATATCTGTCCGACATTTTTACTTGATGAGGGTGAATCCGAAGATTCGGCGTGATCTTTTCGTAAAATGACCCTATCTTTCAGGCCACTTTCGACCACAGCATGGGACAATTGGCACGGTGAGGAAAGGGGAAGCCCGAGGATGACACCACCCTCCTTACAGGAACTCAGCGATACCGTTCGCGGTGAATCGCTCAGGGGTGGAGCGCGTGGTCGTGTGCGAAACAGTCGCATACGAGCTTCGCTGGCGTTAGCATTGTCCGATGCCGTCGTGTTGGTCCTTGTGATTACAGGGTCAATCGCTGTACGTGCGGCTTTTATGGCACCAGCAGTGGATTGGACAGCCTGGACAAACGTCATCGTTGGAATTGTTCTCGGAAACGCACTTGCATCCGTGTGGCGTGGACTCTATCCCGGCTACGGAATTTGTGCGATTGCCGAGTTACGATCTACATTCTATGCTGTCACAGGCGTGTTTAGCGCTGTGATAGCCCTAACGTTCTTCACGCAGGGTACACTGCCATACGCAAGGTCAATCCTTGTTCTCTCGTGGCTGTTTGGAATTCCTCTTGTGACAATCGTTCGCATGACGATGCGGAAGGTGCTTGCTAGAATGTCGTGGTGGGGGACACCCGTTCTTATCGTTGGTGAGCGCAATCTTGCTACGCGCGTTGTGGAAACACTCAGACGTAACGCGTCAATAGGTTTACGTCCGTTTGTCATCGTTGAAGAAGACGAAGATGCCGCTGACTATGGATACTATCATGGCGTGCCGGTCATTGGAGGCGTTAGGTCTGCCGAGGTACTTGCACGCTCTTACGAAATCACTCACGGTATACTCGCGCTACCACATACGTCAGGTGAATCCTTACAGGATACAGTTGATCGACTCGGACGCTGGATATCCCATATTACATTGATGAGCGAACTCCTTCCACCGCAGGTTATGTGGATATCGAATGGTAGTTCCGAGGTCCTTATGTCAGCGGACATTGAACATCGTTTACAACAGCCGACAATTCGGTTTAAGAAACGATTGTTCGACCTCACACTCTCTATACCGATGTTGATCCTGGCCTTACCTGTTATGGCCATGATTGCTCTCATTATCCGGTTAACGTCAAAGGGGCCCGTTCTCTTTCATCAAGATCGTGTTGGATATGGCGGTCGCCATTTCAGGATTCATAAGTTTCGCACGATGGTGGACGGTGCTGAGAAGGTCCTTGATGCTCTGCTCGAAAGTGATGAAGCTGCTCGCGAGGAGTTTCAGCGTTTTCATAAGCTCAAACGTGATCCTCGAATTACGGCGTTTGGCCGCTGGTTGCGTAAAACATCACTCGATGAATTACCCCAGTTATGGAACGTCGTGAAAGGGAATATGACACTGGTTGGACCGCGGCCCATCCTGCCTTCAGAGATTGACCAGTATGGTTACGAGATTCCCGAGGTCGATCTTGTCTCGTATACGAGTGTTCGACCAGGAGTAACGGGTTTGTGGCAGGTAACCGTTCGTGCAGAAGAAGAGTTTAGTGTTCGAATGCAGATTGACCGTTATTACGTTCGTAACTGGTCACTCTTTCTCGACCTGTATATCGTTCTCCGCACCGTTGGAGTCGTGGTGTTTGGAAGGGGAGGGTATTGAGCCGCATTCTGTTCCTCACTCCACGCTTCCCATGGCCCCTAATCGGTGGTGATCGTGTAAAGTCGTACTTCTTGTTACGTCACTTGGCGCAGCATCATGATGTACATCTTGTCTCGTTCAGCCATGCCACACTACCGGATAAGACTCAGATTGATGCAATTACTCGCCTTGGTGTTCATGTTCATCCTGTAGCACTTCGACCACTTCGTGCTGGGTTGGCATCGGCGCGGTCGGTCTGGACGCACCTTCCTCTAGAGATCGCGTTCTATACTCGGGATGATTTCCAGCAAGTAGTCGACGATCTTCTTGATTCGATCGAATTCGATATCGGTGTGAGTTTCTTTATGCGCACCGGAGAATATCTTCGAAAGAAGCGCGGACTAAAAAAACTTCTTATCGCTGAAGACTGTCGTGTTGAATATCAGACAAGGTCAGCAGATGCTGTCCGGTCAATTCCACAACGACTCGTGCGATGGTGGGAAACCATAAAATTGCGGCAGTATGAGCCTGGAATTGTTGACGACTTTGACGTAACAACGTTTGTGAGCGCACAAGATGTGGCAGCTATGACACGGTTAAATGCGAACCATGCATATGCTGTTGTAACAAATGGTGTTGACCTTGAGCGGTTTTCGTTTGTTGATAATCATACAACACGATCAGGAATTCTGTTTGCCGGTAAACTCGATGTAATGGCAAACGAGCTCATGGCACGAAGGATCGTCGAGAATATTCTTCCACACGTGTTGCCGGTACAAGAAGCGGTGGTGACCATTGCAGGGCATCAACCATCGCGACGTCTACTGTCACTTGCCGGCCAACATGTCCAGATTGCTGCTGACGTTGACGATCTTGTCCCATACTTTCACCGGGCAGCAATCTTCCTCCATCCTCACCATGGTGGTTCCGGAATACAGAACAAGGTTCTGGAGGCAATGGCATCAGGATGTGCTGTTGTGACTACACTAACGGGGCTACAGGGCATCGATGCGACACATGGAGTACATTGCCTCGTTGCCGCAGATGACCGTGAGGCTGCCCAACACGTATCAACGTTACTTTCGAATCCGGAGCTGCGATCCTCGTTAGCTCGTGCAGCTCGCCGGCTTATGGAAGAAACGCATAGCTGGACACATGTTGAGCGGCAGATTGATACAGTCCTTTCGGGCCTTGTTGAATCAATGGACACGACAGTGCGCCCCCTTCGCCCCGTATCATCATCAGCCAATGTCTGACGGCCTTCGCCCGGGTTTACTACTTGATCGTGATGGAATCATCAATGAACGCATTGTTGACGGATACGTAACGCGTACGGATGAGTTTACGCTCTGTGATGACATTGTACCAATACTTCGTTGGGCGAAAGAAACACAGCGACCAATAGCCATTATTACAAATCAGCAAGGGGTGGGTAAGGGGCTGATGACGGAGGCAGACCTTACGACGATCCACGACCATATGCGTCACGTCCTTCGCCACCGTGCGGGCGTGGAGATCAATGCGATTTATGTGTGTACATCGTTAGCACAGGCTCGTGACCCGAGGAGGAAACCACAGCCAGGAATGATCCTTGAGGCAATACATGACCTGAGATTGGATCCCAGTCAAACGTGGTTTTTGGGAGACAGTCGATCAGATGCCGAGGCAGGGAGGGCTGCTGGTGTCTTGACCATTCTTGTTGGAAACCATTCGCTTGATATAGCTGACGTCGTCGTACCGACACTCGCAGAAGTACTCTCTGTTCTGCAGGGCTGACACAAACTGTCGGCGTAGAACCATCTCCTGATGGGATTATAACTGAGCCGTGAAACTTTCTTGAAGACCGTTCGTTGCACGCGCCGGTTCTGACCGCTTGCGCATAACCTGACATGTAGTAAGTTTGTGACCGCCAGTCAGTCCGTGAACTACCGTCAATTCAACTGTCTTCAACACAAACCTTCACAGGAACCTTTCATGATCCGTCGATTCGGAGTCGTCGTTGCCCTGGTCCTCAGCGGACTCGGAGGGCTCGTCGCCGCTCCACGTCAGCTCACGCTCGACGATGCCATTACGATCGCACTTCGCGAAAACAAGAAGGTGCAGATCGCTCGGCTCGGAGTCGAAAAGGCGAAGTCACAAGTTCGTGAGGCATTTGGTAATGCCTTACCGTCACTTGACCTGACGGCGCAGTTAAATCGCAATACGCAGGTGCCGATCTTCTTCATTCCAAACTTTGAAGATCCATCGGCTGGCCTTACACCAATTCGTGTAGGTCTGAATAACCAGTACTTCGTCACGGCACAGGCTCGACAGATTCTCTTTAACAGTGCTGTCTTTACGGGAATTGGCGCGTCAAAGATTTATGAAGAGGCGGCCGAAAAGCAGTTAACAGCTGCAATTGCCGAAGCTGTGACAGAAACGAAAAAACGGTTCTATGGTGCACTGTTAGCCAAGGAACTCGGAACGATTGCACGGGCTACCCTTGCGAACACGGAGGAGACACTTCGCACAATTGAAGCTCTATTTCGTGAAGGACTCGTAGCCGAATATGATCTCATCCGTGTTCAGGTAGCTCTCGACAACGTGAAGCCTGCTGTGACGGATGCTGACGCATTGTATGCAAATGCTGTTGGAGCTCTTACGGCACACCTTGGACTTCCCCAAAGCGAGGAGCTTGAGCCCATCGGGTCGTTTGCTGAACCAACAGGTGATGCACCAACGGAGGAAGCTGCACTTGTTGACGCGCTTCAAAACAACTATGAACTTATCGCTGTTGAGGAACAAGTAAACGTTTCGCGTGAGTTCGTTGACGTGTATCGCGGGGACTATTTCCCAACACTTGCCCTCATCGGTCAATGGCAAAACCAGGGACAGTCAGATACGTTTTCTAACTGGCTTCAGGCAACAACATCCTTTGTTGGTCTCAACTTCAGCGTTAATCTCTTTAACGGACTGAAGTCTCAATCGAAGATCGAACAAGCCAGCATTGACCATCAGACAGCATCAACACAGCTTCAGCAGCTGAAGGACTATGTGCGCCTCCAGGTGCGAATGTCCATTAACACCGTTAAATCAGCTCGCCTGCGAATTGATGCTCAACAGTCAACCGTACGACAAGCAGAACGTGGTCTAGAGATAGCCCGTATTCGATATTCTGAAGGGACAGGAAGCCTTTTGGAGATCAGCGATGCCGAGTCTGCACTCGCTCGTGCTCGTGTCAATCGTATCCAGGCCCTTCACGACTATGCGGCTGCCGTCGCTGACGTTGAGAAGGTTACCGGTAGGGTCGATCAGAAGTACACGACGGTGAGGAACTAAGGAACGTGGGAGTACACGAGCGGAAAGAACGTGAACGCGAGCAGCGCCGACAGACAATTCTAGAGTCGGCCAAGCACGTGTTCATGACGTACGGACTCGAACATGCGTCGATGGATCGTATTGCTCAGGAAGCCGAACTCGCAAAGGGAACACTCTACCTCTACTTCAAAAGCCGCGATGAACTCATTGTTGCCTTGATGGTAGAGGATCTTGAAGGGCTTCTCATTGAATTGGAAAAGGTATCGAGCAAACGAATCGGTGCAGAAAAGAAACTTGTTGAGTGTGTTACGGCCTTCTATCGCTTCTCGTGTGATAATGAGTTCTTCTACCGCGTCATGACAACCCTGAAGTCCCAGGCCGTCTTTGCTTGCGCTGATGAAGGGTTCCCTATGCATCAGTTTAAGGCTCAGAACATGCGCATGATGGAAATCATGGAGGGCATTGTTCAGGAAGGTGTAGACGCAGGAACATTTCACGTAACACAACCCGTGTCGTATGTGGTCTTCCAGATGATGGTTGCCCTGAAAGGTGCACTCATCGTCTTTCAGAATGGCATGTATCCGCCCGATTGGAAAACAGGTGATGCAGAAACACTCCTTCGTGATATAGCTACCCTGTTCGCACGCGGCCTTACTGCTCCCGTCGAATCAGCCCGACGATCAAAAAAATCATGAAATCGAACAACAACACCATAAAACGGATTGCTCCCATGACACGAAGTGTCCTTTTCCTCATCAGTACGGCTGCCCTTGCCGTCATCCTTGTTGCCTGCGGTGGTTCGTCTCCCGCAGAAAGTCTCGACAAACAACTTGAATCATTACGCAAACAACGTTCAGAGCTCGATGAGCGGATTGCCAAGATCGAGTCGAAACTCCGTGAGAAAGATCCGATCATAGCCGTCCAACCTGTTTCGGTTGCCACAACAACACTCGCTGACTTTGAGCACATCATCGACGTACGTGGTACTGTCGATTCACGTACATCGGTGCAGGTCACACCCAAAACGGCCGGTCAGATTATCAAGCTCAACATCGTGAATGGTCAGTCAGTCACAAAGGGACAGGTCATAGCAGAACTTGATGCAGATATTCTGCGTCGTGGCATTGATGAGTTGCAAACACAGCTCGATTTTTCAAAGACTCTCTTCGAAAAGCAGAAGCGGATCTACGAGGCAAAGGCCGGAAGCGAGATTCAGTACTTGCAGGCGAAGAACACCTTTGAATCACTTCAAAAGCGAATGGATCAGCTCGAGGAACAACTTGCGATGTCCCGCATCGTTGCGCCTGTATCGGGATATGTCGACAACGTTATTCCAAAACTTGGAGAGAACGTTGCGCCGGGTATGCCGATCTGTACCATCATCAACACGAGCGACATGCGTGTTGCCGTTGACCTCAGCGAGACATACGTGTCGACAGTAACACCAGGCGATCCTGTGACAATCATCTTTACGGAAACGGGTGATACGATTCGAACAACGACCTCCGTTGTCTCTAAGAACATCAGTCCTCTGAACCGAACGTTCCGCGTGGAGGTACCATTACGCAGCCTCCCGTCATCTATTCGGCCGAACATGACGTGTAACGTCCTGCTGAATGATCAGACAGTTCGCAAAACCATCAGTCTGCCAATTGCGGCTGTACAACGTAATGGCGAAACGTCATTCGTGTACACAGTTGATGACAAGAGTATGGTACGTCGGCGTGACGTTCAAACCGGACTTACGAGTAACGGTAGTATTCAAATCGTCTCAGGACTGTCGGCGGGTGAACGCGTTGTTGTACGCGGTGTACTCGACGTCGCCGAAGGACAGCGTGTGAGTGTCGTACAATAACCCTCATTGACCAATACCTGAACTCACCAGCGAACAACGCACACGACAATGCAACATCATAAATCATTCGCCATTACGGCGTGGGCAGTCGAGAACAAGACGACGATCTACGTCATGATGGTCATTCTCACGATCCTTGGAGTGTTGACGTATGTCAGACTTCCGAAGGAGCAATTCCCGGATATTGTCGTTCCAACAATCCTTGTTACGACGATTAATGCCGGTACGTCGCCAACCGATGTAGAGAATCTCATTACGAGACCCATCGAGAAGCAGATTAAGTCCGTTGCCGATGTTAAAAAAGTAAACAGCACGTCTATCCAGGATGCATCGATCGTCTCCGTCGAGTTCACGACGGATATTGATCCTACCGTAGCCAAACAGCGTGTGACGGATGCTGTTGACCGCGCCCGATCCGAGTTGCCGACAACGCTCACGAAAGAACCTCAGGTACAGGAAGTTGACTTCTCGGAAATTCCGATCATGAACGTCAACATTGCCGGTAACGTCGGTCTTGACGTACTGAAAACGTATGCTGATGAGTTGCAAGATCGAATTGAATCCTTGAAGGAGATTCGACGCGTTGAAATCATCGGTGCACTCGAAAAGGAGATCCGCGTAGATGTTGACCCATATCGGTTACAAGCGCTCGGATTCTCCATGGACGACATTTCACGAGCCATTGGCTCGGAGAATGTTAATGTGTCTGGTGGTGACGTTGTAACAGATGGTGTTCGACGAAATCTTCAGGTAAGCGGTGAGTTTACAAATGTCGAACAGATCAAGAACGTTGTCGTGAAGGGCGGCAAAGGCAACGTCGCATACGTTCGTGATCTCGCCGACGTGGTAGAAACTGGAAAAGAGCAGCAGTCTTTTGCTCGTCTCGATGGTAAGGAAGTGGTAACTCTTGCCGTACTAAAGAAGGCTGGAGAGAACCTCATCAATGCCGCCGATCAGATTGAGGCTATTGTTGCCGATTATCAGAAGACTGAGCTTCCGAAGAACTGTACGATTGTCATAACGAATGATCAGTCCACGGCAACGCGTATTAACCTTGCTGATCTGATCAACTCGATTATCATCGGATTTATCCTGGTAACGATCGTGTTGATGTTCTTTATGGGTGTGCAGAACGCCATCTTTGTCGGCCTCGCAACACCACTCTCTGCCTTCCTTGCCTTCCTTGTCATGCCGTCGTTGGACTTTACGTTTAACATCGTTGTGACGTTTGCCTTCCTGTTGTCTATTGGTATCATCGTAGACGACGCAGTCGTTGTGATTGAGAACACGCACCGACTGCACACGAAGGAGGGGATTGACATCAAGACGGCTACGAAGTGGGCAGCGGCAGAGGTGTTTGCACCGGTAGTTGCGGGTACACTCACAACACTAGCTCCATTCTTCCCGCTCTTGTTCTGGCCTGGTCTGATTGGTGAGTTCTTTGTCTATCTACCGTCGGTTCTCATCATCACGCTGACGGCATCGTTGATCGTTGCCTACATCTTTAATCCGGTCTTCGCTGTCGACTTCATGGATCGTAAACCACGAGTTCTGAACCGTCGTCGCTTGTTCTTTATCGGATTGATCGGCGGCGCACTCACAGTGCTGGGAATCGTCACGGGCCAGACGTGGATTGCCGTTCTAGCGGTGTTTAACCTCGGATTTTTCCTCCTGAACAGATTCTGGATTACTCCGAAGGTAATTAAACCATTCCAGGATAAGTGGCTGCCTGCTCTCATGAATATGTACCGTTCGGTTCTCCGTTGGTCCATATCTGGAAATAGAGCATGGTTTGTCGTTCTCGGCGTTGTCGTCATGCTAGTCGGCACGGTCTTCTTGATGATTGTAGCCGGACCACAGGTCGTCTTCTTCCCTAGCTCAGATCCGAACTATGCCTACGTCTACATTCAGACGCCACAGGGTACGGATGCAGAGGTAACAGATTCGATCACACGAATCGTTGAACAGCGAGTCCAGAAGATCATCGGACCAAAGAATCCAACGGTGAAGTCCGTGATCTCAAACGTTGGTCTTGGTGCTGGTGATCCGCAAAATCCGGATCGCACAGTTACACCACACAAGGGTAAGGTTACAGTTGCCTTTGTTGAGTATTCTAAACGACATGGTGACTTTACGGGTCGGTACCTCACGTTGTTCCGCGATGCATTACGTGACCTGCCTGGCGTGGAAATCGTTGTCGACAAGGAAAAAAGTGGACCACCTACCGGTAAACCCATCAATATTGAAATCAGTGGTGATGATCTTGACACACTGGTTGCAATTCAGGATCGGGTAAAGGTATTACTCACTGACTCACTGCGAATTGGTGGTATTGAACGACTGAAGAGTGACCTGGTTCGAAACAAGCCGGAAGCTCGCGTTGTGATAGATCGTGAGAAAGCCAATCGCGAAGGGATTTCAACCGTTCAGGTTGGTATGGCTCTACGAAACTCACTTTATGGTGCTGAGGCAACAAAGTATCGTGCCGGTGAGGAAGAGTATCCTGTTCAGTTGCGTGTTAAGGAGGATATGCGTCACAATGCCGATGCTCTTCTGAATCTACCGTTAACGTTCCGTGAAATGAGTAGCGGTCAGTTCCGACAAGTACCAATGTCGGCTGTCGCAAAGGTTGAGTACACGTCCACCTTCGGAGGTATTAACCGCAAGAACCAGAAGCGGGTTGTAACACTTGGTTCAAACGTTCTTGAAGGATTTAACACGAACGAGACAAACGATCAGATTCGTCGGGCTGTTGCTGGCCTTAAGATCCCGGAAGGGTACGACATTAAACTGACGGGTGAACAAGAAGACCAACAGGAAACCGGTGAATTCCTTGGATTTGCGATGATGGTGGCCTTGATGTTGATTCTCGTCATCATGGTCACACAGTTTAACTCAGTAGCGAAACCGATCCTGATCATGACAACTGTGTTGTTCTCCTTGATCGGTGTGTTACTTGGATTCATCATCTTCCAAATGACAGTCTCCATTGCCATTACGGGAATTGGTGTTGTTGCACTTGCTGGTATCGTTGTTCGTAACGGTATTGTTCTTGTGGACTTCACCGATGTTCTGAAGAAAGAAGGGTATCGAACACGCCGCGCCATTATCGAGGGTGGTGCCGTTCGTTTTAACCCGGTTGTTCTCACCGCAGCTGCAACCATCCTGGGTCTGATTCCGCTTGCTGTTGGTCTGAACATCAACTTCTGGGAACTCATCAACCTGCGGAGTCCTCAAATCCACCTGGGTTCCGATTCCGTCGCCTTCTGGGGTCCGCTGGCATGGTCAATTGTTTTCGGACTCAGCTTCGCCACGTTCCTCACGCTTGTTGTTGTTCCGTGCATGTACTTCATTCTGTATACGGTACAGTTACGACTTCGTCGTTCGCGTCTTCACCGGGCAATCCGGGAAGGCGTGCACAATCCAACCGCACATCATTAACGATAACCAACGATGACAAAAAATGGGCACGTTCACTTCAAAGTGGACGTGCCCATGTTCGTTTGATAACAAACTGTCTACTTCTTTGTAGTCTGGCCGTCAAAACGCAACGCAGCTGAATTCATACAGTATCGAAGTCCTGTTGGTTTTGGACCGTCATCAAACACGTGGCCCAGATGGGCATCACAACGAGCACAGCGAACTTCGGTACGAACCATCAGCAACGATCTGTCTTCGATGAGTTTTACGTTTGAGTTGTTCACGACGTCGTAGAACGACGGCCAGCCTGTTCCTGAGTCAAATTTTGTATCGCTGGCAAAGAGTTCTGTACCGCAACACTTGCAGCGATAGGTACCATCTTCATGATGGTCCCAGTACTCATTTGCGAATGGACGTTCTGTCCCGTGTTCCCGCGTGACACGATACTCTTCCGGACTGAGCTCGCGTTTCCAGTCCTCTTCGGATTTATGAACTGTGCTCACAAGTTTGTACTCCTTTGTGTCGGAAAACCAGATACGAACATTATTTGATTGCCCCGTTTGCCCCTTTCCATCTTGCGCGTACACAGTCGAGTTTGGTTGTGATGAGGGAGGGGGCTGAGAAGGGGCACAAGCTGTTGCAGGCTGAACACTTGCCAAGAGGGCAATACCTGCAAGGCGAATGAGGAGCGATCGACGAGAGTATGACTTCATGATTTACATCAGAACAGGTTGAGGAACAACTTCCGGCGGTTCGGCGTTTTCCTCGTACAACACGTGATCGAGAAAGAGGCCGGACGGTGGTGCCGTCTTTAACGCCGGAAACGTTGATGGCGACCTCAGAAGTTCACGGATGCCGCCTGGTTCAAGTTTGCCACGTCCTACTTCAGCGATGACTCCCACCATTTGGCGGACCATCTTCCAGAGGAAGTGACTACCGCGAATTCGAATGACGAGCAGATCACCATATTCATGGAGCGAACACTCCCGAAGCTCTACGGTTGTCGACTTTTCATCGGGATCATCTGCAGTAAACGACCTGAAGTCGTGAAAACCTTCAAACGTGGAGCAGGCCTCGGCCATTGCGCCTGCGTTGAGTTTGTCCTTGATCCACCATACATACCGTTTACCAAACGCTGTACGGCGGCGTGAAATTTGGTACAGATATCCTCTACTAACGGCACTATGTCGCGCATGGAAACGGGGATCGGCTTTCACAACATCGATGACGTTGATGTCTGCGGGTAACAGATCGTTCACCTTCATCCGAATGACGTGGGGCGCCAACATTGTTTGAACATCAAGATGGGCTACCTGACCCGAAGCATGTACACCTGCATCCGTGCGCCCAGCACCAACAAACTCAAAATCGCGCACATTCATGCCTTCGGCAATTGCCGCCATGAGTTCGCCTTGAACGGTGCGCGCATTCTTCTGGATTTGCCAGCCCGAATACCGCGTACCTTCGTATTCGATGAGAAAGGAGAATCTTGCCATGAACGAAAGTACTGAGATGTCGAACGACGATCACCGTGTTCGCTTGATAGCTGACCTCGAGGACTACCGACGTCGTTTCCCAGCAGAGGATGAAGTTGTGTCAAAACTTATCGACTTCGTTCGTCGTGAAGCTCGCTGTTTTGAGCGCTCTACGCCGGAAGGACACATTACAGGTTCGGCGTGGCTCGTAGATCCTTCCAACACGTCAGTGTTGTTAACACATCATCGAAAGCTGAATAGGTGGTTACAACTCGGGGGTCATGCAGATGGAAATGGTGACGTGCGCGCTGTCGCTCTTTTGGAGGCCAAGGAGGAGTCGGGTATCAGCAACATTCGGTTTGTTCGACAAGAGATTTTTGACGTTGATATTCACAGCATTCCAGCCCGCGGTACAGATCCTGAACACCTGCATTATGACATCCGCTTTTTGCTTCAGGCAGAGACAACGGATCATGTTGTAGGAGAAGAATCACACGATCTGGAATGGATTGCTGCGTCGGATCTTGAATCACGTACAACAGAGTCATCAATGGTGAGGATGGCTGCAAAATGGAGATCTCGATATGTCGTTGCGCGAAGTATCGATATTGGAGCTTCAGCAGAAGCTGTGTTTGACTTTCATCTTGATACTCGGAATCTCCTTCGAATTAGTCCGCCGAACATTTCGGTAACGATTGAATCAATGGGAACTCCAGGGCTTGGATACGAAACAGTGTTACGCGTTCGACAGTTTGGTTTCTTTACCACACGATGGCACGTTCGCATCACACAATGTGACCGACCAACGATCATGGTAGATGAGCAACTTCGTGGTCCATTCCGTTCGTGGAAACAAACTCGACTTATTGAATCAACGTCCGTTGGCAGTAGGCTTACCGACATCGTCGAGTACGACATACCCTTTGGACATGTTGGAGCGTTCGTGCATCGATTGGTTATCTGGCGAAAAATACTTGATATGTTTTCGTATCGACAACAGCGTACGCGTGAGATTCTCGAGGAGTCATCGACGTATCCGGATTCGACGTTAACGTCGTTGTAACACGGCACTTCGCGCTTGTTCGACCACGTATCGTACCTCAGCCAGTGATGAGGCACGTAGGGCACGCTCAATCATCTCTTCAACGATTCGTTCAGTTTCGAGAAGTCGTGGTGACGTTGGAACGGTAACGGACATCATGGCCGTCCGGTAAAAAATGGGTCTTTCATCAACCGGATACGCCGATAACACGGACGTATGTACAGGCATCCCCGCGTCGGGTATTTGATTCGTGAATGCTTTGCTCACACTATCCGACGTGATCCATCTGACAAACACACTCGCCGACAACGTATCGGTACACCGAGAAGACATACACAGAACGTCGGCGTTCAGTATACTTCTTGATGGTTGTTCCTCCTGGAAGGCACGTTCCCGCGCATCCTGACCTGTATATATCCACGCACCTGTATAGACGTCTGTTAATGCACCCTTACGAAGCGCATCATCGAGAGATCGAGATTGATCAAACACAGCACGCGGAGCAAGTGTTCTGCGAAGTGAATCGAGTGATTGAACACATCTCTCATCAAGTGTCTCTACAATTGGCTCACGACGATAGACGTCTGGTGCACCAAATTTCCATACTAAGGGCAAGGTGCGCTTCAGCACGTTGTGCGGGTCACCAATACACAACCCCCACGTCGTGTCACCGGCCGCACCTCGACGCACATGTGCACGAACATTCATCGTCCACGGTGCGGCGTAGGCAAGACCATTCATCATCACCGCAGCACCAATGTATGTTGGGTATGCAGCCGTATCAACAAATGATAGCGCTTGAATTGCTCCGCCTTCTGCAAACACGGCGAACCAGTCAAGACCCGTATGTACGACGTCGGGTGCAGTGCCACTGTTAAACGCAAGTTGGAGCTTCGACATTCCGTCGCTCCACGCCAACTCTGATGGTACAACATCAATTGTTGGATGTAAGCGTTCAAACTCCTCGAGTAACGAATCCAGAACCTGACGTTGCTGAGGCTCTGACCAAAAGTGCCAGAATGTTATGGATCGCTGTTCTGGCTGGTCGTGTGTTGTGCAGCTCGTCAGAAACCCATAGAGGACTACAACAACGGCATATCGCACGAAGGATATCATTATCGTGTAGCTGCAACGACAGGAGAACGAGACTCTACACTTCGACGCTCATGCTGCTGAACCGATCGTGGTGCAAAGAACGGTCCGCGAGGTTTTGGCTCTTCTGGTGAAGGGGCAGAAGGGGCTGATGTTGGTGGTACGGATGGAACGGTGCCTGTCATCATGCGCCAGGATGTGTCACGAGTAACACCTTCAGGCCACTTCCGATGGAAGTACATTTCCAGCATGGCACGTGCGATAGGAAGAGCTGAAGCGGCACCAAAACCACCACTCTCAACCGATACACAAATTGCAATCTTTGGATTGTCTTTCGGAGCAAAACAGATAAACCACGACTGGTCCTTTTGTCCGCGTACTTCTGCCGTACCGGTCTTTCCACAGACGTCGAGTCCCGGAATATCAGCACCGCGTGACGTGCCATTTGTCACGACTCGGCGCATACCCTCCTTCACCGTCTTAAAGTGCTGTTTGTCAATGGGAATGACGTGTGAGTCGTAGGCAACGTCAAGGCGTTTGTTAATTGCCTTGTTAAACGTTGCCCGCACAACGTGCGGTTGATACCACGTACCCTCGTTGGCGATTGCAGCTGTGTATGCAGCCATCTGCAGTGGCGTGACGGCAACTTCACCTTGTCCGATTCCCCAGTTCACGAGTACATAGTTTGTCCAACCACGTTCTCCGTACACACGATTGAGCCATTCGCGTGAAGGATTCTTTCCTCGACCTTCTTCGGTGATATCTGCACGGGTCTTTTCTCCAAAGCCGAACATGGAAGCCCAATAGTGGTGCTTTTCGATACCAAGTTTCACAGCAACCTGGTTAAAAAATGCATTGCACGAAACAGCAAGGGCATCCTTAACAGCAATTGAGCCGTGAACACCGCCGTGACATTTACATGTTCGATTTCCGAAGGTAAAACCTCCAGCACAGTACAACGTGCTCTTGTCAGAAATTACACCCTCCTGGAGTCCAGCGAGGGCCATCAACGGTTTCCACGTTGATCCTGGAGAATACTGTGGCATTGATGCCCGATTAAAGAGGGGATTCTCAGGGTCACGAGCCAGGGAGTTGTAGTACGATCGAGACGTCTTACCGGTGAACTGTCGGATATCAAAATCAGGTTTACTTACAAAAGCAAGTATCTCGCCATTTGACGGGTCGATCGCCACAGCTCCTCCGCGTTTGCCATCGAGCATACGATCGGCAACTTCCTGGACGTCCATATCAAGTCCAAGAAAGAGGTCAAAGCCTTCCTTCGCGCCAACGTCACTTTTCCCCTCATTAAAACTCGCTACGCGTTGTCCGTTCTTATTCACAGCAACAAACTGGAGCCCCTTTTGCCCCCTGATTTGTTCTTCATACGAACGTTCTAATCCCGTTTGCCCGATCATGTCACCGGGATCGTACGCATCACCAAGTTGACCTAACTGCCACTCACTCACCTCACGTGTATATCCAAAGAGATGTGAGCTATTACCTTGGAACGCATACAGTCGTTTGGGATCAATGATGATGTCGACACCTGGGAGGGCATCACGTTGCTCTTCAATTGCTCCAATAATGTCAGCGCCAATGTCTCGACCTGCTGAAATTTTTGCCGGATTAAACTTGTTAAAGGCGGCCGCCCGATGAACGTCAGCCCATATCACAGAATCTGGCACACCAAGTATCCGAGATAGTCGTTGGGCCGATTCATCGGTGAACTCATACGGAGTGACGGTGATAGAAAAGCCAGGAGCGTTCTGTACAACAAATCGTCCGTTCCGGTCAATCATGTTTCCCCGGAAAGGCTCAATCTTGACGGCCTTAATTGCCTGAGCTTCTGCCTTGAGACGATAGACGTTCCCCTGGACAATCTGGAGATATCCTAACCTGCCAACATAGACGATGGCCATTAACAAGACAGCGTATCGTAGAATACGTTGCCGTTGCGGTGATCCAAAGGTTGCGTCGTTTGTGACAGGCGTTGCCATGGTGATTTACGAGCGAGAAGGCGGATGGACGAGTGGACTGTGTTTGGCGATTCCAACAAAGGCAAACATCAGGGCGAACATGACATTACCCCAACGCTGATCAAAAAAGCCAGTCATAAAGATGTTCACGAAGAGTGCTGGCAGGAAGGCCACCATGGCAACAGACATTGCGCGTACCATGGGTTGTTGAACTCTCCGGAACGCGTCAATTCCGAGACGAAGGACCGTGCCAGTGAAGACAAGCAGGATAGCATACATTACGAGAGCTATTGGTATGCCAAGCTTATACGGAAGTGCGATATAACCGATGTGGATGAAGGCCGCACGATTGGTGGCCATGTGAATGGGATCCCACGTTGTAAATCGAGCTCGCATGCCGGCCCCGCCAAGAGGGTACTGCTCAATCTCGTCGATTGCATCACTCGCCTCATTCAGCCGTGTTTCGAACGAACGGTCACCACCTGATAACTGCGTCGACGACGTTAATCGGTTCTTGGCAACAGTGAGTACAATGTCAGCAATCTTCGGATTCCACATCATGAGTCCGCCATAGACGAGAAGGCTTGCTGTGACGAGTGTTGCAAAGAGGCGGAATGTTTGCTGCCATCGAAGGAAGACGATGATGATTGCAAGGCAGACAAAAAACATCACCCATAACGTGCGGGTGAACGTAAGTACGAGTGCGACGGCATTTGCTGCCGTTACAAGCAGAATAAACAGCCGGTGTTTACGATGCTGCGTTTCAAACCACGTTGCAATTGCCGCTACCAAGGCAAGAAGATGGATAGGACCTAACAGTGCACTGCGGGAAGACCAGATCTGATAGGCAAAGGCGGCCGTGTTGGAAAGGTTCTTCTTGTACGTATACACCGTCAATGCTGACATTGCAATTGTTGACAGGGCCGAAAAGAACAAAAAGCGTTTCCGCCCAGGTTCGTCCCAGCCCCAGACATCCCGAAATGGAAAGTAGTATAACATCAAGACAAAGAGCGACCATTCACTGAACCATGTCATAGGCTCAACATCATTGGCAAGAGCAACGATGATGTTGAGAAAGGTAATACCAACAAAGAACGTCAACAACCAATCAAACCACGATTTTATGAGCGGTTCCTGGGATGTAGCCATGCGCCAAATCATCCAACCTATTACGGTGACACTGAAGAAGGCTCCGACGCCCGCTTCAGCTGCACTGATACCAGCACCGGTATCTGTCAGAAACCAGGGGAGGACACACAGAAATGAAATCAACCACATCTGAGGACGCAGGATCATAAACCATGCAAGCAACAGGCCGCATGGTATGATTCCAAGGAGCTCAGGATAGTGCAACAGATTCATGCCCCAGCAGGACTGCGCATCAGCCGACGCCAAGCGAACACTATCATCAGGATCAGCATCGTAAGGATGCCAGATCCAAGGGCTGCACCAGCAGAAATGAGTGCGCGTTTTGGTCGATCCTTCTTCTCCGCAACAACCGGAGCATCAACAACAAGTAGACTTGGTGTTGACTTATTCATATCGAGACGCGTCTGTTCAAGTGTGGGCAGAAGAAACGCCTTGAGCTTTGAAAATGCTTCGAATTCAGCGAACACGCGTAAGTACGAGATGCCAATGCCTGCAGCATCCTTCACAGGCACATTGCCCGTAAGGCCGGGCTCAACCTGAAGCTGACCGTATTGTTTTTTTAGTTGTTCAACAAGTGACTTCTGCGTACGTACCTGAGGATCTCCCGATCCATAAACACTTTCGAGCAAGCCGAGCGCCGTCTCTTGTTTTAACACTTCTTCCTTTGCCGATGCTAGTGCTGTTGCAGCACTTTTTGCCTGGTCCAAAGGTGAGAATATCATGTACGTTCGCGAGTACCAGGCCAAAGAATCCCCGAGTGCAGAAATCGTTGAATCCATACGTCGGACTCGTTCTTCCAGGTATTCCGCACTTTTAACGGCCTCGTCACGTTGAACCCTATTTGTCAGGAGATTGGCTTCCCGGACAAATGTTTCGGCCATCAGGGCTGCCTTCTTGGGGTCGCGGCTCCAAACACTAATCTCATAGTTACCTTCTGGTCGGAGGTCAATATCAAGATTTGATTCAAACTCTTCACGGATCTCATCAGCAGTCCTGTCAACCATGTCGTACTCTTCGGCAAGGTTAAACCTTGCAATCATCGTGTCTCGAAGAGTTCGAGTGAAGAGCAGTGCTATGAAGTCGTATGCATCTGCACCCTTGCCGCCAAGTTTGTTCAGACCGAAGTCCTTTAACGTGCTGCTGATTCCACCGAGTGCGCCGGTGAGTCCCGTATTGTCGGTACGCGGGGGAACACAGTTCACCGTAGACTTAAAGTATTCCGGTAGTGTACGAACGTAGAGCCACGTGCCAAAGCCTGTAAGCACGGAAACAATGGCAATCAACCACCACTTCTTCAACAGCAGTCGAATAAGATCTGTTGAGGGAAAGGAGGCTGGGCTATCCGCAGTGCTGGTCGGTTGCGTCATGGATTCCGTAACTTGATGATTCCATTCAAAGATACGGTCGACGGATGAACCCATACACTCAGTCTACGACAATTGGCGTGAATGCACGTTTACTTGTACCTGGTCGGCTTGAGGGCTTGGGTTGGTATACCTTTGAGATTCTCCGCAGGCTTGTGACCCTGCGTCCAAAGGCGACCTGGATTTTCTATTTTGACAGGCCTTTCGACCCGTCGTTTGTGTTTGCTGATAACGTACGGGGAGTGGTGATCCACCCGCCTGCCCGCCATCCGATTCTGTGGCACATTTGGATGGCAATGAACGTGCCGCGGGCTGTTCGCCGGGACAAATGCGACGTCGTCCTTTCGTTAGAGGGCCTCATGCCCCTCTCATGCCACGTTCCCAGTGTAAACGTCATCCATGACCTAGGATTTGTGCATGAACCTTCACATCTCCCGTGGATGGTGCGAGCCTACTATGACTATCACTTCCGGAGGGCAGCACGGGAGGCTACGGTTCTCGGCACTATTAGTGAATGGTCCCGTGCTGACGTCACGCAGCGATACGGTCGTAATCCATCAGAAATGTTCCTTGTTCCCAATGCTATTCGTGACGGATTTGAGCCATTAGAAGAACGTGAACAGGACATTGTTCGAGCTGAGCTCACAGCGGGCCGCCGATACTTCGTTCACGTTGGATTGCTTCAACCTCGAAAGAATATCCAACGTTTAATGCAGGCCTATGATCTCTATCGTAAGCGCGGAGGAAATCTGTCACTTGTGTTAGCTGGCCGGAAGGGATGGGCGCTCGCTGACATGGAGAGAACGTTTGAGTCGCTCGAATTCAAACATGATATTCATTTTACGGGCTATGTAGAAGACAAACGCTTACAGCGCATTGTCGCTTCAGCAGAGGCACTCGTCTTTGTGCCAACCTATGAAGGCTTTGGTGTACCTGTCATTGAAGCAATGGCCTGTGGTATACCTGTCGTAGCTTCACGCACATCTTCTATTCCCGAAGTGGCAGGATCAGCGGCCATACTCGTTGATCCCATGAGTGTTCTTGATATCGCTCAGGGAATGATTGATGTAACGAGTGATCCCGTCCTTCGCAAGAATCTCCGTGAACGAGGCCTTGTGCGTGCAAAGGATTTTTCGTGGAATCGTAGCGCGGAAATTGTTAACGCGATGATTGACGTTGCGCTTCGCTCTGGACAGACGTCTTCGCAACGATAACCATGTTTGGTGTTGTCAATCGATGATTGGACTGAACGCCAGCAACGAGCGCGGCAAGACGTTCTGAAAGTGTTACAAATGGCTTCACGATCGACCTCAAGAGGCGTACCAGTATGCCACCACCAACTGGGGGCACCGGATATATATCAACAGAATGAAAGTTTACCGTTGCAAACAGTTCGAGTGTCGACAGTTTGTTCAAGTGCAGCTCATGAGTCAAATCACCGAACGATAACACTGTCCCAAAGGCAGCATCAATGTTTGGTGTTCGAAGGATGAGCGTTCCCCCCGGTCGAAGGACTTCAGAAATGAGATTGAGTGTGTCTATGGCTTCTTCTCGTGTAAGGTGCTCAATCACATCGATCATTGTAATGCAGTCAAACCCCGAAGATCCAAACAAAGCATCACGAAGTGAGGCTACACGGGCATTGGTCACCCCCAGTTGATGTGCTACGGCGATTTGTTGCGGAGAAATATCAACACCTACAGCATTCTGGTATCCTTCGTCCGAAAGTAGACTCAAGAACGCACCAAATCCGCAACCAAGATCCATAATTCGCGCAGTTCTTTCCGTCGGAACATGAGGTAGTACACAGTGTCGAAGATCAACCTTCGTACGATGCACTATTGCACGCAACTCTGCAGGATCCGTTGTTCGTGTCTGAACCGTGGTATACTGATCATAAAAGTGGTGGCGATGATCTGTCACGATGTTTCCTTGTGCAGAAGTGATCTGTAAACGTTCACGATTGACGAGGCGATATGCTCGTTTGTATACAGTGTATGAACTCGCTCAAGTCCAAGGTTTGACAAACTCTGTCGCTTCTCAGGTGAGTCGGCCAGAGCACCGATAGCAGCACGTAACTCATCTATACTGCCCTCAGTACAAATGAGACCAGCATTGCCAATGACGTAGGGAATCTCTCCCGACGTTGATCCAATCACGGGTACACCACACGCCATTGCCTCAATGATGACGCGTCCAAACTGCTCTTTCCAGTGTGGCATCGTTAACGACGGAATGCAGAGCATGTCCATCGCCTTCATGGCCGACGGAATGTCGGACGCTTGCACGTTCTCAACGATATGTAGACGATCGGAGAGGCCGAGAGAACTTGCACGCTGACGTACCTCAGAGGTGTAGTCACCGCGTCCAACAACAACAAGGTGTAGATTATTCCGATTGAGCCCAGCTATAGCATCAACAAGAACGTCGAGCCCCTTCATCTTCAATACACGTCCAACAAATCCAACGACGATGGCATCTCGTGGAATGTTCAGCTTGTCACGAAATCCTGGTTGACCAGCGTGTGGTGAATATATCTCCGGGTTAACACCATACTGCGGAATAACATGGATGGGGCCCTCGTATCCAACCTTTCGAAACAACGGTTCTGACTCATGTGTGCCTACCAGCAGATGGTCCACATGTGGTAATGTCATGTGCTGAAGCGTGTTCTGAAGAATTCGTTTCGGATGCCACCATTGCCAGTGATCGTACGGAATTGTCATGTTGCGCCATGAGAACACAACAATCTTGGGCCGCTTTTTCAGCGCTAATGACTTCCGGATGATTTGATGCGTAACGTAACTCTCCGGTTCTTCCTCGAGGTGCACGATATCTGGCTGTAAGCGTCGAACCGTCTGGCCAAGCCACGCAAAGTGCCAGGCATTCTGTTTGGCCGTTGTACTACATCGACTTTTCAGTGTCTTAACAGTATAGGTGCCATCTCCACGGTGGGCCGTTACTATACGGCCACCTTCGAAGTATCTCTCTGGGAGCAGGGCAGTGAGGTCCACATCGCTGTTTTGCGCAATCCAGCGAAGTTTGTCCTGATAGACATCGACGACGCTCGAATGTGAAACGAAGAGTACGCGCATATGGCAAAGATAGGAGCACGTCAGCGCACGACACGTAGATTTGCCACATTGTGAACATCTTCCTTATCCTCCCGCGTATCCCATATCCCGTACGGGATGGGGGAGCTGTTGTGATGTGGCAGACACTTGAGCACCTGACGAAGTACGGTCATCGTGTGACAGTATTGGTGCTTAACACGTCGCGCCACCGCACTGATGCTGACGTGTTGGATAGGATTGCCCATCGAGTCTACAGTGTCAACGTAACGACGGACATTACGGTCTACGGTGCTCTCCGTTCATTGCTACTACCTCGCGAACCGCTGCATACATCGTTACCGTCCCCGTCATATTGGATTGAGCGATTCCTGAGTCTTGAAGCATATACGCTGGCAGAGGAAATCCTCGATTCTGAATCGTTCGATGTTATTCAATGCGAGTCGTTGTTTACCGCTTGGTATGGAATTGCGTTAACGGAACAACGTCGTACAAGCGGAAGGTCGACACCACCGATTGTGCTCAGAGCTCACAATGTCGAAAGCCGCATCATGGGTCGACTCAGTCAAGAGTCCTCGCGGTCGGCACCAGAGCGATGGTACCGACAACAGCTGGCACATCACACGGAACGATTCGAACGAGCCGTTGCTCAATCTGTTCATGGTGTAGCGACACTCTCGGAAGAGGATCGGACCTGGTTTACGAGTGTGGCACCATCAACACCATCGATATCGATTCCACCAGGAATTGTCCTTGCTTCGCAGGATAAACATGCTCAGCGTCAGTATTCGACGTTATGCCTGTTAGCAAGTATGGAGTGGGCACCTAACGTTGCGGGCGCACGATGGTTTGTGCGAGAGGTGCTCCCCAACATCCTACTTCGGCGACCTGATACCGTCCTACATATTGCCGGACGAAACCCGGGGTCAGAAATCCTTCAACTTCACAATGGTCACAACATCATCGTACACGGTGAAATTGAGTCGGCCTCTGAGTTCCGAGCTCAACATGCTATTAGTATCGTCCCACTCTTTAGTGGTAGTGGCATTCGTATCAAAATACTTGAGGCACTTGCCGCAAAGCAGGCAGTTGTATCCACAAGCATAGGTGCTGAGGGTCTCAACGTTGAACATGGCCAACACCTTACAATTGCGGATACAGCAGAAGAGTTTGCCAACGCTTGTCTGTGGTTACTCGATCATTCAGATCAGGCACAGATCATGGGGAATCGTGGCGCAGAACTGATTGCGTCCAACTATTCGTGGGAAAGTTCTATCCGAGCACTTTCAACGTTGTATGCCACGCTTCGGACTACGAGTCAAGAGCCTGCAAACGATTAATCTCGTCGCGCAAGTTTGCTGCACGCTCAAAGTCGAGATCACGTGCGGCATTTTTCATTTCAGTAAACATTTGTTCAATGAGTTCTTTTCGCTGTTCGGGCGTAAGGAACTTGGCTACCGGCTCAGCCGATCGTTTGAGTTTTGCTTTCTCTGAATCCGCGAGGCGTTGTGTTCGCGAAGCCTGTATGTCTGCTACGGACGTCGATTCGAGAATTTCCTCAAGTGACTTATAGACAGTTTTAGGATCAATTCCGTGTTGGCGGTTGTATTCTTCTTGCAGTGTCCTACGGCGATTGGTCTCGTCGATCACGGCCTTCATTGATGCCGTGATGTTATCCGCGTAAAAGATGACAAGTCCGTTCACGTTCCGAGCAGTACGGCCAGCCGTTTGCATCAACGATCGTTCGCTACGGAGAAATCCCTCTTTATCAGCATCGAGAATGGCCACAAGAGTGACTTCCGGCATATCGAGCCCTTCTCGTAACAGATTTACCCCAACGAGAACATCAAAGTTGCCGAGACGCAGATTACGAATGATGTCTACACGTTCGAGAGCTGACACATCACTGTGTATATAGGCCGTACGAATGTGGAGATTATGCAGATAGTCAGTGAGATCCTCTGCCATACGCTTTGTGAGCGTTGTCACGAGAATCCTCTCACCCTTTTCCGCGCGCGTGCGAATCTCTCCGACGAGATCGTCAATTTGATTACGTACAGGACGTATCTCGATGCGAGGGTCCAATAGTCCCGTTGGTCGGATGACCTGCTCTACAACAACTCCCATCGTGCGTTGTAACTCGTAGTCACCGGGAGTTGCACTTACGTAGATGGCTTGGTGAACCTGCTGCTCAAACTCATCAAACTTTAGAGGTCGATTTTCCAGCGCAGATGGAAGTCGGAAACCATGTTCAACAAGTGTGAGTTTGCGCTGCCGATCACCATTGTACATCCCTCGTATCTGAGGAATCGTAACGTGACTTTCATCTATGACCAACAAGAAGTCATCAGGGAAATAGTCGATAAGGCAGTTCGGTTTATCACCTGGTTTCCGACCACTCAGATGCATGGAATAGTTCTCAATTCCGGAGCAGTATCCAACTTCCTTCATCATCTCAATGTCGAACAACGTGCGTTGTTCCAAACGTTGTGCTTCAAGGTATTTGCCTAGGTCGCGCAGTTCCTTCAGCCTGTCAACCAATTCGTCCTTGATGTCTGTTATCGCTCGCGCCAAGTTTGACTGCGACGTCACAAAAAGACGAGCAGGATAGAGGAGAACGTGACCAACACGTTCGATCAGGGTGCCATCAAGAGGATGAATGAGTGAGACGCGGTCAATCTCATCACCAAAGAATTCGACGCGGATGGCCTTTTTATCTTCATAGGCAGGCAAAATATCTACAACGTCACCGCGTACTCGAAACGTACCTCTACCAAACTCAAAGTCGTTACGCGAGTAGTGAATATCGTTCAGACGATGTAACAGCTGCTGCCGCGTCACCGTTTGGCCTTCACGGATAACAAGAAGCTGATCCTTAAAGTCTTCTTTAGCACCTATTCCGTAGATACATGAAACGGAAGCGACAACAATTACATCTCGACGACCTTCAACCAGTGCACTTGTTGCGCGAAGGCGCAAACGATCAATTTCGTCGTTAATCGAAAAATCCTTTTCGATGTATACATCGGTCGTGGGAACGTAGGCTTCAGGTTGATAGTAGTCGTAGTACGAGATAAAGAACTCAACAGCATTCTCCGGAAAGAATGACCGAAACTCTCCATACAGCTGTGCAGCAAGTGTCTTGTTGGGAGAAATCACCAGTGTGGGTCGACCCGTTTGTGCGATGACATTTGAAATGGTGAATGTCTTACCCGAACCCGTCACACCAAGAAGAACCTGATCTCGTTCTGCCTGATGTAGTCCTGCGACGAGCTCCTCGATGGCCTTGGGCTGATCTCCGGATGGTTGATACTTCGTGACAAGCTGGAATGATGACATTGTTGAGGGGGCAAAAGGGGCGAAGGAAGGGGACAATCCCGCAACATCGCCCAGATCGGCGGATTTCGCAAATGGAGGATTTCCACCGAATCTTCATCTATGAGAAGAAATTCATTGACACAGGGGCCCTGAAGGCCCTATTTTTGTCGTTTTTGTCGCCACTTCCTTCAGGCTTCTGATGAAACTCTCGGAATTCAAGTTCTCCGTCCCGAAAAACGCCGTCGCCAAATTTCCGGCCGATCCGCGCGAGAGCTCACGCCTTATGGTCTACAACCGTGAAACGGGTGAAACAGAGGACAAACATTTCAAGGATATCGTCAACTACATGGACAAGGGCGACGTGATTGTCGTCAATGAAACGAAGGTGTTTCCAGCTCGCCTCTTCGGCAAGAAGGAAAAGACGAATGCGAAAATTGAAGTGATGTTGTTACGCGAACTCAAGGCTCCTGAAAGAATCTGGGACGTACTTGTTGAGCCAGCACGCAAGGTTCGTATCGGCAACAAAATTTACTTTGATAACAATAAGTTTTACTGTGAGATCATCGACAATACAACGTCGCGTGGTCGTACAGTTCGATTCTCTTACGATGGCGATCTCCACGAAGTGATTGAGCGTATTGGCCAGATGCCATTACCCGATTACATCAAACGTGAACCAACTGAGCACGACAAAGAGACGTATCAGTGCGTCTTTGCAAATCCTGATCGACGTGGCTCGATCGCTCCCCCTACGTCCGGTTTACACTTTAGTGATAAGCTGCTGAAAGCGCTCGACAAGAAGGGTGTGAAGATCGCTACGGTGACATTGAACATCGGTCAGGGCGTGTTTGAACAGATCGAAGTTGAAGACCTCACGAAACACAGAATGTACAGTGAGTACTTTGAGATCAGCAAGGATTCGGCGGAGACAATCAACAAGGCGTTAAAGGCCAAGAAGAACGTCTATGCCGTTGGATGTTCTGTCGTTCGAGCCCTCGAATCCAGTGTCCTGACATCTGGGATTGTGAAGCCTAATCGTGGTTGGACGGATAAGTTTATCTATCCACCATACGAATTCAAAATCGCGAATCGTTTTATCACAAACTTCCACCTCCCAGCGTCACCGAGCTTGCTGTTGGCAACAGCCTACGTTGGTGGTAAGGAACATCTGTTTAAGGCCTATAAGAAGGCTATGAAGAGTGAGTATCGATTCTTCGCCTATGGCGATGCAATGATGGTGATCTGAGGTACGACATGACAGCATACGATCAACTTTTCGCGATTATGTCGCGGACGGCAGACATTGCGTCAGCTGCAGCGGTGCTCGGTTGGGATCAGGAAACCTACATGCCTGACGGAGCCGTCGCAGCGAGGGCCGAGCAGCTTGCAACATTGTCGACACTCATTCATCAGTTTATGACGTCGGACGAGACAAAGCGCGCCGTCGAGCGTGCAAAGTCCGATGTTGCAACTGATGATGTGCGCAAACAACGAATTGTCTCAACGTTTGAACGCGACGTTATACGATCGTCAAAGTTGCCAGATGATCTTGTTCATGAAGCAGCTCACACTGCTGCACTTGCACAGGATGCTTGGAAACGAGCACGAATGTCATCGGACTTTAGAATCTTCCAGCCATTGCTCGAAAAGACCGTCGAACTCAAACTTCGTCAGGCAGAGTATCTCGGTCCAGCCGAACATCCGTACGATAATCTCCTCGATGAGTATGAGCCTGGTCTTACGGTAGGGGAATTAACTCCTGTCTTCGAGCGATTGAGGAAGGGCACCGTTGATCTTTTGAATGACATTCAACCCACCGCTCACGAGGTGAATGATGATGTGCTGCATAGGTTTTATGCCCCTGATCGCCAGTTAGCGGTAGCAACAGACATCATCAGTAAACTTGGCTTTTCGCTCGAAACAGGTCGTGTTGACTTATCTGCTCATCCATTCTGTACGTCATTTGCATCTACGGATGTTCGACTTACGACACGAATTCGTGAACATGATTTACGGTCATGCCTCTTCGGACTCATTCATGAGGCGGGACATGGCATGTATGAGCAGGGTATTGGAGCCGATCTAGCGCGAACGTCGTCTGGACAGGGTGCTAGTATGGGTATCCATGAGTCGCAGTCCCTCTTCTGGGAGAATATCATTGCTCGAAGTGAAGAGTTTTGGCAGTGGGCCTTCCCTCGCTTGCGAGACGCATTTCCAGATGCCCTGTCAGATCAAACACCACGGGAGTTTTACCGTTCAATCAATCGAATCGTACGCTCATTAAATCGTGTGGAGAGTGATGAGGTGACGTATAACCTTCACATCATTCTACGATTCGAAATCGAACGAGACCTGCTTGCAGGTACACTGAAGGTTGCTGACATTCCAGCTGTGTGGAATGAAAAGATGTCAACATCTCTTGGCGTAGTTCCACCGAACGATGCGGAAGGTTGTCTGCAAGACGTGCATTGGTCGTTTGGAGGTATCGGTTACTTCCCATCATACACGCTAGGAAAACTCTACGCTGCGATGCAGTGGCAGGCATTATCCGCAGAAATGCCGGACGTTCGCGAACGAATTGCAAACGGAGATTTCCAGCCGATCCGAGAGTGGATGCGAACTAACATTCATGATGTTGGGCGTACGGAACTACCGTCTGAGATTATTCAGCGTGTCTGTGGCCGACCACTAACAGAGATTGACTTTCTTGACTATGTCCGCGCAAAAGCCGGACGAGTGTACGGCTTTGCCTGACGTTCCAGAGTTTGGAGCGTCTGTAGCAGAATATCTAACGTCGCTACGGTTTACGGGTTCACTTCCTCAAGATTTTGAGGTTCTGAACCCGTATGTTTTTCCGGAGGTTCGACGAGTTGTTACGTCGGTGTGTCATCGATTCTACGTTGACACAAAACCACGAATTGGTATCTGGGGAATTAATCCAGGGCGACTTGGAGCTGGTTTGACGGGACTATCATTCACGGATCCTGTCAGTCTTCGAGATTTGTTCGGCGTATCGTCAAGCATCACTGGCAGAACTGAGCCATCGGCACAGTTTATCGCCGATGTCATACGGTCCTATGGTGGTCCTGAGCCCTTCTACCGCGACGTCTATGTATCTGCCCTGAGTCCTCTTGGTTTCCTGAGAGACGGTAAAAACGTGAACTTTTACGATGACCCTCGTTTTGCCACAAACATCTTGCCATGGATAGATGAACAGGTTGCCATACAAGAGTCCTTTGGGCTTCGTCGTGGCATTGCAATTATTCTTGGAAAGGGTAAACTCCAGACCTATGTCGAGCGTAATCTGCGAAGACATCGCGAATGGGATCAGGTCACATATCTTGAACATCCACGCTACGTGGCACAGTATCGTCGGAGTGCGTGGGATCAATACGTAGAAACGTACGTTCAAACGATCCGAAATCTTGTCCACAGCGATTCCTGACAATTTGCGTAGTTCACAACGCCCGCGTAACTTTGTGGTCTCTGCTTCGCGATATCTGACGGCACGATAGTGCCGGTCAACCAAGCAGGCCAGCCGCCAACTTAGCTCAGCTGGTAGAGCAGTTCATTCGTAATGAACAGGTCGCCGGTTCAAGTCCGGCAGTTGGCTCTTTCAAAAAGCCCCTTGTCATAGCGTCAAGGGGCTTTTTTCGTTACTTCGTAGACTTCGTGTTGATGTATCGAGATGGAGGACACATGGGGACGGTTCGGCAGAGGTTGAGATATTCGATTGATGGGCTTTTTGCTCGTGGAACAACAACGTTACTGGTTGTTCTCGGTGTCGTCGTGGTCCTCGTGATGGCCTCCGTCAGCGTTGCAGTGGTCTCGAGTGGAGACATTCCAAATGAAGACATGTCCGTCGTTGATATCGTATGGACGGTGTTTGCCTATATGTACGATCCATCAAGTGTCGGATATGATGAGGGAGGTTGGACGTACCGAATACTTCTCCTAGGTGCAAGTCTTGTTGGAGTGATCGTACTCTCAACCTTCATCGGTATCATAACGAACGGTTTTTCGAATATGCTGGAAACACTTCGTAAGGGTCGAAGTACGGTTCTGGAATCCAAACACACATTAATCCTCGGATGGAGTGAACGTATTTATGGAATAGTATCGGAGCTTGCAATTGCAAATGAAAACGTTAAGCAAGCACGTATTGTGATACTTGCTCACGAAGACAAGGTCGATATGGAGGATAGACTTCGTGAGAGGATCTCACTTCCACCGGGTACAAAGGTGATCTGTCGAAGTGGATCACCGTTAGATATGACAGACCTTGACATTGTTGCGCCAACGGAAGCGCGGAGTATTATCGTCATTGCACCGGACGATCACGAAAATCCGGACGCATTTGTTGTGAAGACTCTTCTAGCGCTTATTCACAAGGACCCTCACGGAACATCTCCAATCGTTGCAACGATGCAGGATGTAAAGAATATTGAAGTGGCGTCAATCATTGGTAGGGAACGAGTTCGATTAATCCCAAACGAGCTTGTGATTTCGCAGATAATCACACAGACATGTCGGCAACCCGGACTGTCGATGGTCTACACCGAACTGCTTGACTTTGGTGGTGACGAGTTGTATTTCACACGTATCGATAGTCTAGTTGGCAAAACATTTGCCGACATACTCCTTGACTTTGAGGATTCAACGGTTTTCGGAATCAAACGTCCCAACAGGGGACCGATGGTCAATCCTCCAATGGACATGATCATCGAGGACGGGGATGAGATTATTGCACTATCGGCTGATGATGACACAGTTGTTGTTCGCACAACTCCTCGGCCAGAGATTGACGAAGCCGTTATGGTATCGTCACCGGCCGTGAAGCGCAGTCCTGAACGTATCCTTGTCCTCGGTTGGAATAGTCGAGGTACGTTTATCATGCATGAACTCGATCAGTATGTAGCTTTTGGATCAACCATCGATGTTATTGACCGCTTGGATCATAGTCTTGCCGTACAAGAATTAGATGATGCAACGAAAAACATTGAGATACGGGCAAAAATTGCCGACACGACACACCGTTCCGTTCTTGATGCTGCACAACTGACGTCCTATGATTCTGTCATCGTATTGGCAGATATGACACTCAGTGATCCGCAAGAAGCGGATGCACGAACACTCATGACGTTGATACACGTCAGAGACATCGTGGCATCTGGCGACCGACATGTTAACATTGTGACCGAGATGTTAGATGATCGTAATCGCCAGTTAGCAAGTGTCTCTGCAACCGATGACTTCATTGTCAGTAACAAGATTACGTCGCTGCTGTTAACTCAGGTTGCTGAAAATCCTGATCTCTCCGCAGTATTTGCAGACCTGTTCGATGCTGCTGGGAGCGAGTTATACCTCAAGCCGGCATACGTCTATGTGAAGACCGGCACGGAGGTAAACTTTGCAACAGTAGTGGCCTCGGCGTTGCGGCGAGGAGAAATTGCCATTGGACATCGAAGAGTGACGAATGGGTCAACGATGGTTGACGTTAACGTTCCAAAGTCATCGAGATTTGTCTACTCTGAGTCAGATATGATCGTCGTACTTGCCGTAGATTAGAGGCAGTTATGATCTCGTACGTGACTCCCACATCATCCCTGACCTCACGACATGTTTCCTGCCCCTTTTGCCCCTTTCAAAGCTCGTGTATCGAGTTCTATGATGACGATTGTCGTTGTTCTTGTTAGCCTGCTCGTTGTATCGTGTTCTGACGACCGAATATTGGGCAAATCTCCTAATGAGAACGGACCGGTCCTCTCGGTAACAGAAGCACTTCGTCAGGAGAATCTGGATCGAACAATCGTTGTACGAGGAACGATTGCGCTCGTATGTCAGGATGAAGGATGTTGGATGAGCATCACGGATGGACAACGACGCCTTCGTATGACCTTTGAGGATGAGGCATTTACAGTTCCGATCTCAGCGACGGGCTCGGTAATCGTGGAGGGCGTCATTCATGAAGAGCTTGTTGACGCAGCGAGTGCTCAGGCCATGGGACCAAGTATTGGAGCCGATTCGGTAACCACAAGAGTTGATGGTGACCAACGAATTCCGCTCATGACAGCGCGCGGTGTAAAATTTCTTGATTGACACGTTGAAACCGTAGGCACGGTTTGACGTACGTGGCGGCCTGAATTCCGGGGACAGGATGTTTCGTTCACGACTACGACTGCCGACAGACGACCAATCCCGCCGCACGATGCAAACCGTCATCGTTGTGGCAGGCATCGCATTCGCTGTCATCCGCGCGACTGTGGTTGGCTTGTGGTGTTTGCTGGGTGATCGGGCAGTTTCTGATTCACTGGTGATGGAGCTCGTGATTACGCTCCTCAGTGACTTCATTATTGTCAGCATTATTGGTGTGACCATTCTTCATTTTGCTGGTCGATACCGTAGTGACCTGACGTACGAAACGGTATCGGGGTCCCTCACAACCTACACTCTGGCGTCACTTGCACTGTTACTCCTGGCAGCGATCATTCCACATGATGTGAATGAGGGTCGTATTGGAGACTTCCTGACACTCATATCCTCGAATGTTATAGCTATCGGGGCCTTTGCCATTACGATTGCCCTGGCAGGATTCCTGACAAGTATCCTCTTACTTCGTCGGCATCGTCTGACGAAGGTCTACTTATTTATCCAACTAGCTATCATTCTTGGTATATGGCTTGTATCAGCCCTCTCCGTTACAGCGCAGTGGCTAACGGTTGTTTCGGCGACGTTAACGTTTGCCGGCATCGTTATAATGCTCCTGAACATTAGAAGACTCAATTGGTTAACCACGATCACACTTGATCGAAAGGTTCGCCTCCTATGGCTGACGGTGTGTGGTGCTTTTGCCAGCATCGTACTGTCGATCATGTTCGGATTTGGTGACGAAACCTACGTGTCTGCTACGGTGAATCTCTTTATTCGATCTGGTAGTGCTGTGCCTGCCGTCATCAATCTTTTCGGATTTGTGTTCTTTATCCGATTACTCTTTGCCATCATCGCCGCCTTACCGAATTCCGGAATTGTTGATCGTCGGTCAAATGAGGTTGATGCCCTTGCAACGTTAACACGGCTCATGACGAAGTCGACCGACGTGAGCAGCTTATTGGCAAGTGTGACAGATCACGCAATGCGGGTATGTCATGCACATGGAGCATGGTGTGAGTTGTATACGGAGACGGGTGTGGATGTCGTTGCCACACAGCTCGTCCACGAGAACTACGTGAGATCGTTACATCACCACCGCTCTATTCATCGGCTTATTACGACAGCAGACCAGCCTCATCTAGTTGAGTCGTTATCCGATGAGGTTGCTGCTGTTGATCCAACCGTTGTTATGAAGTCGATGATCATTGTTCCACTGGTGAACGATCACCGTCGGACAGGAACACTTGTTGTGTTTAGCACGGTGGACTTTGGATTTGAGCAGGATGATCTGAAGCTGCTTACCGCTTTTGGAGATACCGTCAGTGTAGCGCTTGACCAAGCGCGTCTCATTGAGGCCGCCTTTGAAAAAGAGCGGATGCAGAAAGAGATAGACGTCGCCCGTGACATTCAAGCATCGTTGTTGCCACGTACGGCTCCAACGTCAACACGAGTTGACGTTGATGCCGTTACCATTCCAGCAACGGACGTCGGGGGAGACTACTATGACTACATCAAGTTTGCATCGGGAACCTGGGGGGCAATTATTGCCGACGTAGCTGGAAAGGGAGTACCTGCTGCCTTGTATATGGCAACGTTGAAGGGGGTTGTACTCGCAGAAATGCGAATGGCAACAGGACCTGCCGATCTTTTACGGCGGATCAACGCCACTCTACATGGTTCGATGGAGCGTCACACCTATATCACCATGATGTGCGTGGAGTTTCACGAAGATTGTCGGTATCTACGAATTGCACGGGCAGGACATACACCAGCCGTGATACGTCGGGGTGGTGTTACGGATATCGTTGCGCCACAAGGACTTGCGATTGGAATTGTTGGTTCCGATATATTCGACCGCACTATTGAGGACGTTGTCTTGGCAGTAGAACCAGGGGATGTCTGCCTTTTGACGACTGATGGTGTAACCGAACGACGAGACCCTGATCTCGTTGAAATCGAGCAAGAACGCATACTCGAACTCGTTCAACGTGTTGTCTCAGATTCGGCAACAGACGTCGTACGAGCCACCCAGCACGTCCTAGACGACCATGGCCGGGGTGCCGAGCCACATGACGACATCACCATTGTAGCCATCGTGGTACGGAATGAAACCGCGACAGCAGACAAACGTAGATCCCTGACTTCCGAGGAACCTTCATGACGAAAGACTTTGCGCTCACGACAACTTCGCATCCGGGTGACGTTTGTGTCATCTCTCTTGCCGGATATCTTGACGCACATACAGCATCTCGACTGGAAGAAGCAATGCAGACGGCAATCTCTGGGGGATGCCGTAAGGTCATCGTCGATTTCGCCGAACTCGAATACATTTCCAGTGCTGGACTCGGCGTGTTTATGGTTTTTATCGAAAGCGTTCGCAGTGATGGCGGAGACATCAAACTTGCCGCAATGAAGGCGAAGGTCTTTACTGTCTTTGATCTGCTCGGTTTTCCGGTGCTTTTTGAGATTTATCCGACGGTACCTGAAGCATTGGAGGCCTTTGGTCCAGCGGCATGACGACGGCGAACAATGATATTCCGATTCTTACGGTATCCGCGACCACGGAGAGGCTGGCTGACGTTCGTGATTTTGTGCGCGCGCGGCTCGTAGGACTTGGCTTTACAGAAATTGAAGAGCAGGGGATAGTTCTTGCTGTGGACGAAGCCTGTAGTAACCTTATTCGTCACGCATTTCAGAACGACGCATCGAAAACCTTCACAGTTGCTGTTACGGCAACGGACGCTGACGTCCGCGTTGAGATTCGCGATATGTCGCCCGCATTTGATCCCTGTTGTGCTGGTCTCCCAGATATGGCTGCGTATTTCCGTGATCGGCGTGCAGGTGGACTTGGTATTTTGATTATGACACGTGTGATGGATGACATTGACTATCACCCTTCCGGAAATGGTACTCCGTTTAATACCCTGGTCTTGACGAAGCACAGGTCAGCGCGATAGCGTAGTTTTGTTGCCATGAAGTTCTTCCTCATGCTCGCCGCTACCATTCTCGGCGTGCTTCTCGGGATGTGGCCTACGATTCGTCGAGGCCGGCCAGCCTGGTGGAAGGCCCTGGCAATAGTCGCGGTTATCGGTACGATTGTCCTGTCCCTGGCACCACCTACGGCAGGTACCTTAACTGACGCGATCATCGTTGCTCGTGCCCAACCGAATTCCGTCGTTCCTGTGCTCGTTACCGTAACAGACGTTTCGAACGTCCCGGATTCGACACAAACCTATTCAGCCACTGTTCATGATGCGCGGACGACTGATCATGTGGCAACGCTGTACTTTTCGTCTCTGGTAAAATCTGCCATTGACGAGATTGGCGGCCGACCAACGGTCGTACACGTTCGCCGACTCGACAGTGATCTCGCTTTTCATGCCGAGGCCATTGGTCCATCCGATCCTTTCTTGACGCTTCCCTACATCCCCGGTCTCGAAGAACGGGCTCGGATTATGTACTATCACGTTCCGATGTCGTGGGTAGCCTTGGTGCTCTACATCGTTGCGATGGTTGAGAGTATCATCTACCTTCGGAAACGTCGCCCTGAAGCGGACAGGCTAGCAGCATCAGCAGCTTCCGTCGGCACATTGTACACTATTCTAGCAACGCTTACGGGCGCTGTGTGGGCTAAATACAACTGGGGCGCATACTGGAATTGGGACCCGAAGCAGACGTCGATCTTTTTAACGATGCTGATCTATGCCGCATATTTCGTCCTGCGGTCATCGATTGACGACGCAGCGACACGTGCCCGACTTTCAGCGGTGTATGCAATTGTTGCAAGCGTTGCGGTGCCCTTTCTATTCTTCATTCTTCCGCGACTGATGCCTGGGCTCCATCCTGGATCTTCCGATGATACTACGGCTGGTCCGATGTTAAGCTTAAAGTCTGACACGCTCAATCCAACAAAACAAGTGATCTTTTCACTCTCTCTTTTCGCGTTCTCACTCGTTGCCTTTTGGCTCGTGAACCTTCGGTTCAGGCTTGGGCAACTGGAGCATGTAGAACGTGAGGAGGCACAGCCATGAATGAACTTTTAACACAACAACCCATCTATGTGGTTCTCGTAACTGCCCTCATTGTTTGGGTTGGGATTGCCTTCTATCTCTGGCGTGTCGACAGTAGACTCTCCGCAGCCGAACGTCGTCGCCAGCAATGATGTTTTCTCACCAGTAAGCAACAGAACCATGAAACCACGTTACATCATTGCCGCCATTATCGTAGTTGCGCTCGCAGCAGCGGCATGGTTTGCGCTTGACGCATCATCCATTGAGTATGCCGACATCGAACGAGCCGAGCGACTCGGTAAGACCGTACAGGTCGTTGGTTCGTGGATAAAGGAAGATGGAATGAAATATGACGAAACAGCAAACACCTTCTCGTTCGCAATGAAGGACGAGCACGGGAAGCGCGTTCCTGTCGTGCTGAATGGTGCAAAACCCAACAACTTTGAGATGGCTACCAGCATTGTGGTGAAGGGTCGTATGGAGAACGGCACATTCCAAGCCTCACACATCCTTACGAAGTGTCCGTCGAAGTATGAAGGACAGCCAGCTGACGCACATCCGGAAGCATGACATGTTACGAACCGTCATTCTTGCTCTTGTTGTTGTCGGACTGCCAGCAGGTATATGGTTTGCCATTCGTTACGGCGTACCCGAAACAGTAACTTTTTCTGGTGCTGTTCAAAAGGCTACGACGTCGCAAGAAGGAGACATGGCTCCAAAGATTGTTGTCACCGCAATGATCACATCGCTTGAGCCACTCCGAGCTCGCGATGAAGCAGGACAAGAGTTCTCATTGGAGTTTACGGGCAAACAGCCTGACGGTGGACTTCGTCAGGGTACGGCCTATCGATTTGTTGGTCATGTTCATGGAGGAAGCCCTCCCACGTTTCACGCAACACAGGTATACGACGCATGATTGGTCAGATTCTCGTCCATCTTCTCTTTGGCGTCTCCGTGGCCACAACCGTCGTTGCCTGGCGAGGAATGCGAACAAACGATCCGCGTTTTGCTGGATGGGCGCGTACACTCTTAGGCCTCCTTGCCATGGGGCTTGTTGCGGCTTCGACGTTCCTGATCATTCTTATTCTCCTGCATCGATTTGACTATACGTATGTGTGGAGTTATTCCTCAACAGAACTACCATTACACCTGCTGATCGCCAGCTTCTACTCAGGACAAGAGGGAAGCTTCCTGTTGTGGACAATGTTTGTTGCGCTATTGGGAACATTTTTGATTCCCTATGCCAAACGACATGACTACGATGCTCCGGTGATCTTTTTCTTTGGGTTAATTCTTGTTTTTCTCACACTCTTACTTGTTGCCAAGAATCCCTTTGCCTACTATTATGAATCGTTCGCATCGCAGGGTATTGTACCTATAGACGCTGATATTCCAAAAAATGGCCGTGGTCTAAACCCACTGCTCCACAATGCCTGGATTACCATTCATCCTCCGATCCTGTTCACAGGCTTTGCGGCGATGAGTGTGAGTTTTGCGTTCGCGATGGCCGGTCTTGTTCGGCGTGACTATCACCGATGGATTGGAATCGCTCTGCCGTGGACATTATTCGCAACGGCCATTCTTGGTTTCGGAATCATGCTCGGAGGCTTCTGGGCTTACGAAACACTCGGATGGGGCGGTTTTTGGGGTTGGGATCCGGTTGAAAACTCGTCCCTCATTCCGTGGCTCGTAAGTGTAGCCCTTGTCCACACAATGCTCGTTCAGCGACGCACACACGGCCTCGTTAAAACAAATATGATTCTCGCCGTAACGGCCTTCGTTATGGTATTGTATTCAACGTTCCTTACACGGAGCGGAATCCTGGGCGACACGTCTGTTCACAGCTTTGTTGATCCTGGCAAGTTTGCCTTCTGGATTCTGCTGTTGTTTATGCTCACCTTCGTTGTGCTTGGTGTAGGACTTGTTCTCGCACGTCGCCGTGACATGAACGTCAATCGTCAGGAGTTTTCTCCATCCACTCGTGAGTTCCATCTTGGCATCGGTGCTGCACTCATTATGGCCAGCGCTATTCTGGTTACCGTTGGCACGTCGTGGCCAGTGCTTATGGAGGTTCTTCAACAGCCCAAGATTGCTATAGCAATAGATTTTTACAATAATGTCCACATCATTCTGGTCCCGGCTGTACTACTCGTAAACGGCCTTTCATTGTTGCTTCAATGGCGTCATACAACGGCTTCGACGTTTCGAAAGCGTGTTGTCATTGCAGCCGTTGCTGCGGTGGGTTTAACATTGTTGATGCTACCGTTTGGAATTCTATCAGGTGGTGCATTGGCTCTGGCTGCGTCAGCCTGGTTCTCACTTATTGTCAACGTAATGATGGGATGGACCCTCATACGTTCGTCTATTGCTATGGCCGGTGCCTATGTATCACATACCGGCATTGCACTGTTGATCTTCGGCGTGATAACGTCATCCAGCTACACGGAGACCCATCACGTGACGATGTTGGAGGACCGTCCGGTAGAGGTAGGGGACTACGTCCTAACCTATCTTGGTAAGGAACAAATCGAACGTCAGTTTGTTGACCGAGAGAAGTTTCGGTATGACGTTGCAATTCAGCGAGGATCATCGGCGGACACAGTGTCAGCCATCTTGTACTATTCGGACTTTAATCAACGACAAAGCCCCTTCCTTGAACCAGGTATTCGTTGGGGGTTAACAACGGATCTTTACGTTACTCCAAAAGCAACTGGCACGCAAGATCTTGGCGACATCTATCCCGATTCGACCATCCAACGTGGTTCTACCTTCCGCCATCTCAGCGATTCAAATGTTGTACTTGAACTTCAGCGCTTCACGATGCCAATGGAGGAAGAGCAGACGGACGCACATGCGATGAAGATGTCGGCTGTACTCGCTGTGCGCGGTGGGGGAGAAACTTCCGAATCTCTCGGAACCGAATTCCGTGTTCCCGTTCTGGTCGAACAGGACCCATCTGGTCCGATCTTTACACCTACCTGGACGCGTGTTCCTGGCACCTCGGCCGAAGTCGCTGTGACGGCGATTACACGCAACAACGATGATCCTTCAAAGTCGACAGGAACCCTCGTCTTCCGAAGTGCAACAGATACGCCGATTACTCCAAAGGGCATCTTTACTGTAGATTTCTCGACAAAACCACTCATTTCTCTGGTGTGGTTTGGTGTCATTGCAATGGTTGCAGGTTTTGGCTTCAGTATTGTACGGTATTCACGACTTCCGACGAAGAAGGGACCGGTCACGGTCAGTGAGAATTCGCCACTGCCCGGGACGCAGGTCACCAAGGACGAGACCGCCGATTCGAATACGCAGCAATCGTAACGTCGGAAAGCCCACGGCAGCAGTCATTCGGCGCACCTGGCGATTCTTTCCTTCGGTAATCTCGAGTTCTATCCACGACGTCGGCACATTCAGTCGAAATCGGATAGGGGGCACACGGGGCTCAATACTTGGTTCATGTATGAGCCGAGTTACTGTTGCAGGTAATGTTTGGTGGCCTTGAATTATAACGCCAGTTTCAAGCCGCAAACATGCCTTTTCTGTTATGATCCCTTCAACCTGCACAAGATAGGTGCGTGGATGTCCGGTTTCTGGATGAAGTAACTGCCCCGTTTGCCCCTTTTCATCTGATAACAATAGCATGCCTTCACTGTCGGCATCTAGACGACCGATTGGATACACATTGGGTGGAAATCCAAACTCTGCAAGTGTTGACCATTTGCTACCGTGTTCCGGAGTAAACTGTGAGAGCACTCCATACGGCTTGTGAAAAAGAATAATCACGGCGTGTGGTGCGATACAACCCGTTCACAGAGATCTAACATTTCACGAGCACTACGTTCCCATGTGAACGTAGACGCCCAGCGTAAAGCACCCTCACTCAAACGATCTCGTTCACTACGATCGATAAGTACCCGACTAACAAGTCGTGACAGCATATTTACGTCACCATAGGGATAGAGAAGTCCGCTTACTCCATCTCGCACGGAATCGCGTAATCCTGGTGAATCTGCGCTTACAACGGCGGTGCCACATGCATTAGCTTCAAGGTTTGTGATCCCCCAGCCTTCCTTTACCGAAGCGTTTACAGCTATATGTGCGCGTGATAACCATCGGATCTTATCTGTTTTCGAGACAAATCCGTGGAAGGTGATACGGTCTGTTAACTGAAGTTCCGATGCCAGATTCTCAAGGAACCGACGATCGTCTCCATCTCCAAGAATCTCAAGTCGAACATCTGGAATCGTCTGAGCAATCGTAGGAAGAGCACGAATGATGTGGTCGACAGATTTGTACCGCTTTAATCGTCCAAAAGAAACGATGGTTGGAGTGGCTGCCTTGGTGGAGATTGACATTGGATATCTTCGATGATCAATTCCATTGTAGATCACACTAAGATTCTTTTCAGGTAGGCCACGGGAGATACATTCAATACGTGTACTTTCGGATACGACGGAAATCGGAGTTTGTCGATATATGCGACCGACAAGATTCTCGCAGAAACGCACGTACGATCCGGCAACAACATTCGTTTCTTTAAAGATGTCATCACCAAAAAAGTGATGAATGATACCGAGGATCGGTTTACGGATAAAGAGGGGACTGAAGAATGGAATCTTGTTGATGTCATCAACAACAAGGTCTGGATTCAATCGATGACCAAACCGTTTCCACCACCACGGCACATAGTAATTAAACACATTCCGCGATCCGCCTCGATGTACTACCAATCCGTCGAGCGACTCCTGCTCTGCCGCTCCCTGATGGGAGCAACAGAGCAGGTGTACGTCGTGTCCGGCTGCGGCAATTCTGCCGAAGATTTCGTGGAGGTGTTCTTCCGCTCCACCAGCCTGAGGATGTGTGCGGTCCTGCCAATTGATGACAAGGATGCGCATTACTTCCGAGGTGTCTCCACAAGCACCTCGACGGTACGCGAGTAGAAGCGACCCTCTGGTGTGCTGTTATCATAGAGAGGCAGGTTTTCGCCGAGTCCCTTAGCCGTTGATTCAGGTAGGCCAAGAGCTCGAGCAACACTCTTTGCGCGTTGTTCACTCAAGCGAAGATTGTAGTCATCTGCACCGGAGCGATCAGTATAACCAAGAACACTCACGGTAGACGACGGTGAAAGTCGGCTCTTGATATTGTCAACAATTACACTGTTTGCCGGTGTCAGATCTGAACGGTCGAACCCAAAAAGAATCAGGGAGTAACGGTCGATCGACTTATCCGATGTCGAGCCTGCCTTGTCGGCAAGCGTAACATGGTTGAGTGGAATTGTTTGTGTTGCGGACGGTACAACAAGACCGTTACTATCACGCACGACGAGCAGATACTTCAGCTCACGAAGTGACCGTGGAATCAGAAGAGCTTGTTCATCGATTCGCCAGTCGACCGATGGGGGAATGGGCTCTCCGGCATGGAAGGATCGAATAATGCGCTCACCATCCGTCACGAACATTGTCCATGAGGCGATCGGAACCTTGGGGTCAATCGACGGTGCAAAGCGGATACCAGCTGGCTGGAAGACACGCATGGTATCGTTGGAGGAGACCGGAGCAAGAATTGTTGGATTTGAGGAGCTGATCTCAACGCGTCGATTTTCCGCACGTCCATCATCGTCAGTTGACTTTGATGGTGACTCGGGCATCGTGCGTGCCTGAATCGAGATTCTGCGTGGTTCGATTTCCCATGTGGAGACGAGGTAGTCCTTAACTGCTGCAGCACGTGCTTGCGACAGACCAGTGCCGAGGCTGAGTTCGGACTCATCAATTGTTCCTGTGAGCGTAATCGACGACGATGGATCGTCTTGCATCCGTTTCCCAATGATATTGAGCACGTGATAATACGTGATCATAGCATCGAGATTATAGAAATTCTCGAGAGAGAACTTCTCGCGAACCGACTCGGAAACCCTGCGATACCGTTGTGGTAGGTCTGTTGATGTCTGGTCGAAAAAGACATACGGCAACAGCGGTCTGACGCGTGTTGAAGCATACTCTTCGACTCGTACCTGCGTCACAGGTGATGTACGACCTCCGTCATCTACACCTGTTGCAGAAACATTTGACACAAAGACGGTATTGGGATCAGACTTCGATGGTGGCCGCATTGATCGAGCAACGGCCAGAAGCTCAATATCCGTCAGTGAATCTTCTACCTCTGGTGGGATGAATCGTAATGCGAACCCGCCACGGATGTGCTGTGGTCTCCATGATACATCGGAGGCAACAGTCAATGGTGAAAGAGTGAACAGAACTTCCGGTGTCAGTATGATCGTGCCACTCGAGTTAGGAGATAGATCATATGACATTCCGAGTGTCAGACCTGGCATAAACGACGTTAAGCCTGGCATTTCGCGATCGACCACCGAGTTACGAACACGCGACTGTAGACCCGAAAAGGTGACGTTGCCCGGTGACTCGAGAGTTTCGGATTGCGAGAACGTTCCACTTACAACGATACCGGCGGTCACACCAGCAATTGCACGCAGATTGTCCGAAAGAGCAAAACCAAGAAGGGGCTCGATGGCAATCATGGAGAAACTGCCAGACAAATCGTGACGAATTGTTGCATCCACGACGTTGTCATTTTGATCACGAATCGGAAGATTCTGTCGGGTAAGAAAGTCGACGCCGTAACTCGCATAGGACAGTCGAATATCTAACGACAGCGATTCGTCAAGCGGTGTCAGATACGTCGCTCCCAAAAACACGCCCATTCCTGTTGCCGTCGAGAATTCGGGACAACAGTTTGGCGTACCAGGGATAGAAGAAAAATTTGCCATGTGAAGGCCAAGGGCAACGTTGCCAAACAGGCCAAGTCTTGCTCTCTCTGCCATCGAAGACGCACCGGTCTGCTGAGCTGCAGCCGACAACGAAACGAACGAGAAGATGAGCAGAGAAACGAGTGTGCGATTCATTGGTGTTGTGCTCATTACTTCACGATATCCAGTCGTTGTGAAATGCGTTCAGTAGGTGTGATCAGGATGAGGAAATATGTACCGTTCTCCATGGTTGACGTGTCGATCGGCACATCATAGAGTCCCGGCACGAGTGGAGCGTCAAAAGGCGTTCTGATTGTTCGTCCTGCCAGGTCCACAATTTCAACGCGTGTGCGTCCGCGTTCACTCACGCCGATACGAGCAGTAACAGGTCCTGCTGCAGGAAGTGGAGCTACCGTAATCGATGCGGACTGTGTTCCAACGGCAAGTAGACGAGCCCCTCCTTCGCGGCAGATATCGTCGAGGATAACAACACCGTCATCGGTGGTGATGAGAAGTGTGTCGTTTGTCCAGGCAGAATCGATTCTCAGAATCGCTGATGCTTCAGTTCCCCAGAGTGCGCGGAACTGTAGCGGCGTCGTTGCCGTTCCAGACGTTGGAATTGGCAGGGAAACCGTCAGCGTTCGTTGCCCGTCACTGGTGACGGTGCCGGCAGGCGTATCACCGGTTGGAACGAGGACAGACCCATTGGTCGAAATTTGAACGTTGATCGAAGTAACCGTTGTCCGATCAAAATTTACCTTGTTGTCAATATGAATTGGAACGGTTACTGTGTTTCCAATCGACGTGCGTACCGAGTCGATCCGCACCGTACATCCTATGTAGGACTTGACGCTGGCAAGAAGTGTCAGTGTTACATCTCGACCACAGGTGGAATCAGGAAACACGTAAGAAGCATTGTATGACTCACCGGCTGTACCTCCCTTAAACGTCACAGTCACTTCAGACTGTTCTCCCGGCTGCGTGATGTCGGGTGTAATTGATTCGATGACGAATGCACCGAGGTTGATTGGACCGCGCGGCCACTGACGTCGAACTGTTCCCGAATTGATGAGTAACAATCGCTCCGTCGCCGTTCGGCCTTCAGGTGTATTCTCGAAGTTTACTGTTGACCGTGAGAGCTCTATAGAGAGCGAGTCCTTACGTGCGATAATTGGCACCGTTGTACGGCCTGCCGTAGCATTCAAAGCATTTGACGTGATCACAAGTCGGGCCGACTTTGGTCCAGCTGTGCGTGGACGAAACGTTGCACTGAACGACGTTGTTGAGCCAGCTGCTACATCAAGCGGAAAGTTATTGGCGCCAGAAACCGTGAACTCACCGGCATCAGCTCCTTCAACACCAACGGCAAATAGTCGCAGAGTAGCTGTTCCGCGATTAGATACCTGTACCGTTTGTATGATGGCCTTCGATGAACACGGTTCAGACTCAAATATCAGTGAAACAGGAGCTTCAATACGCGAGTCTCCGGCACCTTCTCCGTAAATGCGTACTGTGGGATCAATTGTGGCTCCAGCATCATCGATAACAATGACGCCTGGAAAGCGTCCGAGGTCCGTTGGTGTAAATCGAACGACGACGGGACGACGCTGTCCTGGCGACAGCGTAAACGATCCGCCTCCACTCGTTACCGAATACATCGTACTCTGAGGACCTGCAATCGTCACTGAATTCACTGTGACGGGTGCTGATGCACCGGCTGGATTCTCAATATTGACGGTCAGATCTTCTTCTTGCTGGTTGGCAAGCTTGCGTCCAAAATCATACACTGTCGGCGTGACAAGGAGACGAGGAGCAACACCATTACCAGTGAGGTTGGAGCGAATTGTGCCACTTCCCGTTTCGAATTCAACGGCTACAGATCGCTGACCTGTAGCTGTTGGTGTAAACGACGCAATAACTTCGATTGATCCGTTGGCTGGAATTGTAACTGGTGTAGACGGTGTTGCAATACCAAACTCCGATACATTACCCGAAGCGATGCGGATTGCGCGCACGACCACTGGACTGTTGCCGGTATTCTCAATGATTGTGAACTTGCGATCAACGCCAGTTCCAACGGCCACGTCGCCGAACGTTCGGTCCAGAGGTGCAGCCGTGCCACCAACGATGGCAAAATCTGCATCGCTGACATCTTCAATCGTGCGCAAACCGGCAATGTCCCAAATACGTGCTGTGTAATCGGTGCTTGCCGTAACGATGAATCCGTTTGTCCGATCAAGGCGGGCTGAGTACACAAGGCCAGCGTGTCCGGCTAACGAATTCTGAAGTGTCAGGTTCGGAGAATAGATCTTCGCCGTTGCATCTCCACCACCGGCGATAAGAAACTGTCCGTTAGTTGCATACTGTAGGGACAGAATTGATCCCGTTGCAAGAGGTGTGACGTTCACAACTTGTGCAGATGTTGTATTCCATGTGCGAATGATCCGGTCGGCTCCACCAGATGCAATTCGCGAGCCATCTGGTGAAAAGGCCACTGCATAGACTGGACCTTCGTGGCCGGAGAATCCTGCAAGTGAGTCTAACGTTGTTGCGTTACGAACTACAACACGAGAACCCTCAGCAGTTACGATGCGCGACCCATCCGAAGAAACAGAAATTGAGTAGATCACATTGGGAACAGAGCCACTACCAGCTGGAATCTGTCGTGTTCGTTCCACTGCCCACGTTTCGGTGTTAACGCGCATCACTTCACTGTCACTACCAACAAACAGTGTTGAACCATCTGCTGTGAAGGCAACAGACCAGATTCGATCAGATGCCGGAATCAGTGCAACGCGGGTCGCAGTTTCATAATTCCAGATGCGTACTGAGCCATCGTGACTACCCGTGGCGACAAGTGGGCGAGATGGGTGACAGGCGACGGCCCAAACCCAATCACCATGTGTACCGATGATACGAACTTGCTCTCCTGTCCTAGCATCATAGAGACGAACACTACGGTCGTCTCCACCTGTCACAACGTGTCGACCATCGCGTGTAAAGTCTGCTGCATACAAGGGATCGCGTTGTGGAACGGTTGATACGATTTTTGATGGATCAATTGCCGTTCTCTGCAATCTGATACGACCCCGTATTGTAGTTGCCGGACCGGGTATCCATGTTGCTTCTAAACCGTCGGCGGTTTCGGAAACCGGCGCCCACGACGTTCCGGCGTCTGTCGATACATCAACACGAACGATATCCGACGGTAGAGCTCCTTCCCACGTGATTGTGGTCGGTAGACCAGCTTGCAATTGTTCGCCACCATTAGGTGACGTTATGCGCAGTGCACGGTCACGAGCGCGGAACCCTCCTCGCATGTACACTACTTCTTGATCGCATGCTTCAGATTCGATCGTGAGTGTCGATACATTAATCGATGAGTCGAGAGGAGTGAATCGGATACGGATAGTTCTTGACTCATTTGCTGAGAGTGTATCGGGTCCTGAGATCGCTCCCTCAACGATCGTAAAACGACTGTTGGGAATAGTAATGGATCCAAGGGAGCAGTCACCGTTACGTGCAGTTATCATAACAGAGAGTTCACGTGTCTCACCAGCTTGAACTTCACCGAAGTCGAGACTCGTTACCGAAGCTGTTAGAAGTGTACGTGCTGTTGATGGGACGGTATATGTATCGGTTCGTGATGAAGATGAAGTCGAAAGGTCTATACCGACAGTTGTTGCGCACTTGAGATTAGACGTCCACTCGACTTCTGTATACCGCAATCCTTTTGCATGAGCTGCAAAGGCTCGTGTGTACACGGTGGCATCAGCCGATGTCGTTATGTTCTCAACCCAGAGTCCGCCCGTTGTATCAGCGAGAAGTTTTACCTCATCACTAAGTGAGGTGTTGAGGCCGACGACATACACTGCAATACGAAAAGCACGCGCAGTCGTGATGAGTGACGAAATTGGAAGAGATGGCGCACCGTCAGTAAACAGTATCAATGCTCGCGAATTTGATGCATTCTGGAGTTGACTAAATGCTCCGTATGGTGAACCAGCCAGTGCATCCGGAATGTTGTCGCCTGTTCCAGCGGCAATACCATCGACTACACTTGCAAATTGTGGTCGCGTAGATGTTAACCCGTAGACGAGGGTAGCACGGTTGTCGTATGTAATCAGCCCAACCTCGTCGAGGGGCTTATCAAAGAGCCGTTCCGTAGCCTTTATGGCTGTTTTTTGCATGTCCTGTGGGAAGGTCGTGCCTGTTCGCGTAGAGGACGATGCGTCCATAACGAACATCATACTTACGTTTCTTCCCGTCGAGTCACCAATGCCATTTGCAATGTGTGAGACGATCGTTCCATTTTCACGAACGGTAAGTGCACTTGTATTCAGGACCAGTGGTTGACCGTTCTGATTAAACGAATAAACAAGGGCCCTGATATTTGGAAACGCTCGAATTTCCTTCGCAAGAATGGCAAAGTCCTGAGCGGTAGCCTTGGCGGTAACTGCCAGACACACGACACCCAGAGTGAATAAGCGGATCGGTACTCTCATCCTCACCTCCACGTGATCAAACTGCAATACTGCTGTCTATGTAAGACAGGCAAAGGTACGTAGGTCCCGCATAACCGGTCTACGATGATACATCAACCATACCTGATGCATTGTGTTACAGCGGAGCCTATCGAAGGATGCGTTCAATAATGACGGTACGGTTGTACATACGTCCTTCAGGTGTGCGATCCGAGAATCTGCCTGTGGTTGGATCTACGTCGTTTATGCCACGCCGAGATGGGATACGATGATCAGTTTCGACACCTTCTCCACTTGCGATAATGTCGGCATGTACCACACCAAGAGCTCGTGACGTTTCTATTGCACGCCGCCGTGACACTTCAATATTGTAGGCCGATGCGCCGATATTGTCGGTACGACCAATAATTCTGATACTATCTGTTGATGAGATTTCTGACCGTAAGGTCTTGATTCTACGGAGATTGGCACCCCGAATGACTGTTTCGTCGTATGAGAATACGATCAATCGTACTCGATCAACTATTCGGCCTCCAATGACGTCGCGATGAACACGTTTTTTGTGCCGTCGAATCACCGTAACCGAATCCGATGCGCCCCTTTTGCCCCTTTCCGATGTTATCCCCACAAGGGTGTGAATTCCGTGAGGAAGATTGTGGAAAACATCAACGGGAAAACGTGTTTCGTTTGGTAACTGACGTGGATCTGATCGTTCGGCCAGCAATTGTTGGCCTGTCGTGAGTGTGAGACGTGTTGGCCGTAGGTCAGATGGTTCGTTCTCGAGAAGAGCAGCAAGTACGCCATCCGAAGATTCATGAACGATACGCCGAACGAGTACTGGTTCAAATACATCGTCATGTGCTACGAGATCTACACGTTGGTTCTCCTCATGTGCAAATGGAGCATCCGCCGGATCTGCCGCGACGGTAGGGTGTCGAGGTGTTAGCGTGGTTTCGATGACGAGCTGCCTCGGTTTAACTCCGAGTTGTACAAACTCATTCCGGACGGCCTCCGAACGTTGTCGGGCGAGAGCCAGGCCAGTATCTGCACCGTATGATGACGTGGTGCCAACGATTCGCAGGACATTGTTTGTATCCTGTTTCAGACGTTCGGCTATAATCGCGAGGCTGGCGCGAGCTGCCGTTGCTACATCGACGTCACCACGACGTGTGATCCAGGCAGATATCGCTGAGCGGAATCGTGACGGAATAGTGAACGATCCTTCGTCAAAGAACAGCACGGGTAGTATTGGCAGATGATCGTGTGTTTCGGTTTCTTCCGTTTCTACATATAACGTATCGGGATGACGCCCCTGAAGTGCAACAAGGCGCAGACGTTGTTGCAACATGAGACCAGGCAGGTCAACCGAGAAGTCAGGAAGTTCGGTTATGAAGGTTGAATCAGAAACCGGAGCAGCTGGCGTTAGTCCGTCAACATTCGGTAGTGCTGGCGGATGTGACGGCCAGGTGTATGCTAGACCGAGTCGAACCTGAGGTCCTTGCGTTACGAGATATTGGCGTGTATCGATGACAGGCAACTCGATTCCAGCTACAATGTGGACGTTCTGATTCTCAAGAACGAACGGTACATGAATGGATATGTCAGACCAGATGGACCATACGTGTCCGTCGATTCTGCGTGTATTCCACGCCTGTACTCCGTCAAATCCATTGAGTACAATCGCATGTGAGTTGTCAGTAACAAGTCTTGATTGTGAACTGGTGCTTGGCACGGCGTACCATCGTGACGACGCTCCGGCGCGGAACACGATATTGTTCCATGTGTATCCTCCACCGACGTCGATTCCAGGTGCAAAAGAAACGAGACCAACGAGATGGTCAAATCGGGCAGGTAGTGTTGATGGCGGCGACGTTGTTGGATTCAGGATGATTGTGTGTTCTGATGCCGTTGCAGATCGCCACGTTGTGCGCACGTCGAGCTGCGCATAGATCAAAAGAGACGTTGATACATCGTAACCTAGACCAGCTCCAAGAAATAAGGACGTTAACAATGAAGTTGATGATATCGGGCAGCAGGCTGCGGCATCAGCGCGCAGTGTTGCAGACCCCGAGATTACCCCCGCGCGGAGTTCGGGAGTGAGCTGACCCTTTGTTTCAGCGATACCAAGGAATGTTATCGCAAGAAGGCTAACGAGGGGATGTCCTATACAGCGACAAATCTGTGAGTCCCGGCCAGAGAACGGTTTCATATGTCCTACGTGTAATCACGAGGGCAAAACGTGACGCCGGTCCGTATACGGCGTTAGGGAATTGCCGAGGGGCAGAGGTCGCGAATACTACATGTAGAGCACTGCGGACGCCGAGCAATACACGTCTTCCGTCCGTGAGTAATGATGAGATGGTTCATACTATTCCAACGCTCTTGAGGTACAAGATCCATCAGAGCATATTCAATCGCTACAGCATCCTTTGTAGATACAATGCCTAGAAGATTCATGATTCGAGTCACGTGTGTGTCAACAGTGATTCCAGGAATATCCCAGCAATTTGAGAGAACGCAATTGGCGGTTTTTCGTCCAACACCTGGCAACGACGTTAACTCGTCGAGGGTATGAGGTACCTCACCAGAGAATACATCTAACAACCGTGTACAACAGGCACGAATGTTTCGAGCCTTATTCCGATAAAATCCCGTCGAGTGAATATCTGCCTCGAGTTCTTCCTGGGGTACGGACAGATAATCACCGGGAGAGTGATACTTGGCAAAGAGGTTCGGGGTGACCTGATTCACACGCTCGTCCGTGCATTGCGCTGAAAGTATGGTGGCAATGAGGAGTTCGAAGGGTGTCGTGAAGTCCAAACCTACTCGGGCATCTGGATAGGCGATGGACAGTCGATCGAGAATGGTGCTGAGGCGACGGGCGCGTGCGGATTTTGACTCACGGGGCATAGGTTGAGCAGAGACTGTCGGGTGTATCGCGGTGATAGATGTACGTTGGTTCCGTAGTCTTCTCGATGGTTACTCCATGTTGCATGGCGCGATCAAAGAACATTGTATCGTCAGCATACCGCACGGCATCAAACATCCCCAGTCTCGAAAAGACATCTCGTTTTATCACGAACGTCCCTCCGATAACACAGTCGTCAAGATGAACAAAACGAGACGGGTCGTCTTTGTCACGAACCCATGGACTTCCAATAATGTGAACTCCGCCGTGCAATAGGTCCGTCATCGGGGCTTGCTGCAGAAGATCGTAGCGAATACTCAGATGATCTGGAGCATAGGCATCATCGGAGTCAAGGAAGGTGACGTATTGACCTCGACTACGCGTAATGCCCGTATTCCTGGCCGCACCCGTGCCGGAATTTGTCTGGTATAGGCTCACAAATCGATGGTCCATCGCTACGTACCTTTGTACGACCGAGGACGTTGTGTCGGTCGACCCATCGTCAACAATGACGGCCTCCCAGTTTTTGTATCGCTGCGAGATAAGGGAGTCCAAAGCCCTGCTGAGCAGTGACGCACGATTGTACGTGCAGACGATGACGCTGAAAAACGGAAGATCCATGAACGGCAAACCTACGCAGGCCATGCAGGAAGAATCGAACATCTTCGGAGACATTGACTTCTGGACGACGTGTTCAGCCAATTCCATTGTTCTCGATAAGGAGCAAATGGAACGGCTAACGCGATATCACGACGAACTGAAGTACTGGAATGCTCGTGTGAACATGGTCTCCCGCAAAGACGAGTCACATTTATGGGATCGTCACATCCTGCATTCACTTGTGATACTGAAGTACGTCAACATTCCGAAGAAAGCGAGAGTTCTTGACATCGGCACTGGCGGTGGGTTACCCGGTATTCCAATCAAGATTGCCCGTCCGGACGTGCGAATGTTGCTTGTTGACTCGATTCGTAAGAAGATTTCCATGACACAGATGTTTGCTGAACACACGGGACTCAAGGACGTTGAGGCCAGGTGTGCACGGGTGGAAGATCTTGTTACGGAAACGCACTATCGTGCGGCCTTCGACGTTATCATATCGCGCGCCGTTGCTCGGACAGCTGCACTACTGTCGTGGTCCAGCCCGTTACTCGCTCCTACGGGAATCTATGCGTTTCTCAAAGGCGGTGATTTAACGGAAGAGTTGGATGAAGCGCGCGAAATGTTTCCTGACGCCAAGATTACCGTTCACAATGTCAAACTGTTCGGTGCGCCGTGGTTTGAAGCTGACGAAAAGAAGGTTGTTACCGTAACACTATGACTCGCTCTCTCCTGACATTCCTCATCACCTTGCTTGTTACCCTTGGCACTGTTGACGCCCAGGTTGATCGTGGCAAACAAAGTGCTGTGCGTCTCGCCAGACTAAAGTATCAGGGTGGGGGAGACTGGTACAACGATCCGAGTGCTGAGGTGAATTTGCTTCGTTTCGTGGCGGAAAACACCACCATTGATGTCGAACCAGTCTACGAATATGTTGACCTCTCAACCGACAACATCTTTCTTTATCCATTGGTGTTTATGACGGGACACGGTACCGTGAACTTTTCCGATGGTGAGGCTCGGCGTTTACGTGCGTGGTTACAGAGTGGGGGGTTCCTCTACATCGACGATGACTACGGCATGGATACGAGTATCAGGGCGGAAATGAAGAAGGTCTTTCCTAACCAGGACTTTGTTGAATTGCCGTTTGATCATCCCATCTATCACAGCCATTTTGACTTTCCTAACGGTCTGCCGAAAATCCATGAACACGATGCAAAACCCCCACAGGGTTTTGGTCTCTTCGTAGAAGGCCGACTTTGTGTGTTCTACACGTATGAGACGAATCCAAGTGACGGATGGGCCGATCCCGAAGTTCACAACGATAGTCCTGAACGACGTGAGCTTGCTTTACGACTTGGTACGAATATCATTGTCCACGCTCTAACACGATAATGACGTCACTCGAACCACTCCGGCGTCGACTCCAGACAACCAGTCGGGCCGAGCACATACTCTTTGTGCTTAATGGCCTGTTCACGTCAGCGACGATCGTATCTGCCGTAGTAGTTGCCTTTATAATCTTTGAGGAATTCGCTCACGGATCAATGCAGATTCGTACGGCCATGTGGTGGGCTATAGTAGCAACAGGCATAACATCGCCACTTGTCCTGATGACCATGCCCGTATTACGATTACTTGGCGTCATTTCATCTGCGAGTATTGAAGAATTGGCACTTCGTGTCGGCAGGTTTTACGATGATGTCGGTGATAGATTATGTAATGCTTTGCAATTAGAAACAACCTCGGCAGCACTGGCTTCCAGTTCGCTGCGTGATGCAGCCATACATGCCGCTCATACCGTTGCTGCACCAAAGGATTTCTCGGTAATCATCGATCGGAGACCGACACGTCGCGCTGCTATATGGGCTACGTTTGCACTCGCACTAGCTCTTGGTCTCCCTGCCGCATTGCCACACACGTTCGGAGCAGCGTGGGAGCGAATTGTCCGATACGATGAATCATTTCTTCCTCCTCCGCCCTATTCGTTGCAGATAGAGACGTCCGATACGTCAGCAATGCGTGGTTCGTCGATTCGCATAGCGGTTACATCGCAAGGAACAGCACCCGAATCGATCACGATGTTTATTCGTGAAGGAGCAAGCGGTCGGTTCGCACCCTTTGAAGTGCGCCGCGACACGTCCGGAACATATACATATCAAATCACAGGACTCCAGTCTGATGTTGCCGTCTATGCCCGAGGAGCATGGCTCGAAACGGGTGTTGTGACGGATACGGCAATGGTTCGTGTCTATGATCGACCACTACTTCGGGCGATGACCGGACGTGTGATTCCTCCGTCATACACGCGGCTGCCACCTCAAGCCATCGACGAGGGAAATGCCGACGTTGCCGCCCTTGTTGGGAGTACGGTTGATCTTACGATTACTGCAAACAAGGATATTACGTCCGCCGACATTGTGATTGTACAAGGGGCAGAAGGGGCACTCGACACCATACGCGTTCCGATGTCACCACGTGGATCTGTGACAACGGGCAGATTTACGCTCACGTCGTCTGGCACATATCACGTCGAATTGCGTGACAAGGCAGGACTCACAAATGTCGATCCTGTCGCATGGAGACTTGTGGCATTGTCGGACGGATATCCGACAATTGCCATGATTGAACCAACGAAGGACATCGACATCGATCCGAAGGCACGTCTTCCAATACGTGTGACAATCACCGATGATTATGGATTCTCATCATTAAAGCTGCACTATCGCCTCGTAAAGTCAAGATATGCTCAGGCAGAGTCAAAGTTTACGTCAAAGGATGTAGCGATATCGGGAGACGGAACGGTTAGAGACGTTGCGACGATTTGGGACCTAGCAGGGATTGGCATTACGCCAGACGATGTGTATGAGTTTTACCTTGAGGTTGCCGATAACGACGTTGTAGCTGGACCAAAGACGGCAAAGACATCAACCTACAAGGTGCGTTTACCTTCTCTTGAAGAAGTTTTTGCTCAGACAGATCGAACCCAGAGTGAAGTGTCGAAAGAAATGAAGGAACTCGCCAAGGAAGCTGACGAGATTCGTAAGGAAGCAGAAACACTTCAGCGTGAACTCCAAAAACAACAGGCTGCTCAAGGTAAGGAGCTGTCGTGGAACGAAGCTAAAAAAGCAGAGGAACTGGTGAAGCGTCAGGCGGAGCTTGAGAAACGTATGGAAGCTGCTGCCGAAAAGATTGAAAAAATGACGGAGCAGTTACAACAGAACAATGCCATCAGCCCCGAGACACTTGAGAAGTACATGGAACTGCAGAAACTCATGCGCGAGGTGAAGTCACCAGAGCTTGAGCGATTACAGAAGGAGATGGAACGAGCCATGGAGAACATGTCTCCGGAAGATCTGCAGAATGCTATGAAAGACTTTAAGTTCGACGAAGAGCAGTTCAAGAAGAACATTGAACGGACAATGAATCTGCTGAAGAGAACACAAGCCGAACAAAAGGCAGATGAACTAGCAAAACGAGCAGAGGAACTTGCACAACGTCAACGCGAACTTGAGCAACAAGCACGTAACGCAAATCCTAACGACAAACAACAACGTGATCAACTTGCACGCGAACAACAGGATCTTCAAAAACGATTTGACGAGCTCGCAAAGGAAACAAAGGAACTCGAGAAACTCATGAATGACGTTCGGCAGGATATGCCGCTCGACATGATGGAACAGGCAAAGAAGGATCTCGATGAATCAAAGACCTCACAGGCCATGAAGGATGCCCAGCAAGATCTTGAGCGCGGTGATATGGACGAAGCTTCAGAGTCTCAAACGTCGGCGGCAGACAACATGGAACGTTTTGCCCAGCAAATGCAACAGATGAAAAAGCAAATGCGCCGCAATAGTGCGCGCGATGCGATGCGTCAGATGCAAAAGAACGTGAATGATCTGCTTGAGCTCTCAAAACAGCAGGAGTCACTACAGGACAAAACAGAGGGTACCGATGCAGGATCAAACCAATTCCCGCAGTTAGCACAGCAACAGCAAAAGATCCGCGAGGCGATGCAGAATATCGCCAGCAACATGATGCAACTCGGCCAGAAATCGATGTCGGTAACTCCTGAAATGGCTCAGGACATGGGTGATGCCCTCCAGTCAATGCAGGGCGCAATGGAGCAACTGCAAGGCCGAAATGGTCAAATGGCTGCCAAGGATCAGGGAGATGCCTTGAGTGCCATGAACTCAGCAATTCAAAAAATGAGTAATGCACTCGGACAAATGATGGCTGGAGAGGGACAGGGTCAGGGTGGTAGTGGACAGAATCCTGGAATGGGTAAAGGGAAAGGTCCTCAAAGTCCATTCCAGCGTCTACAAGAACTCGCTGATCAGCAGCAGGGTATCAATCAAGGAATGCAGCAACTCGGCGGGCAAGGTCAAATGAGTGAGAAGCAGCGTGCCGAGATGGGTCGCCTTGCAGCTCAGCAAGGACAAGCACTGCGAGCACTCGAAGAGATGGAGAAAGAGCGAAAGGATGTGGGTGGTGAGAAACAACCTGTTGGTGACCTCAAAAAAATCGCTGATGACATGCGAGAGGTTATGACAGATATGCAGTCGGGTTCAATCACTCCTGAGACGCGCCTTCGTCAGGAACGTATTCTCAGCCGGCTCCTTGATGCGTCACGCTCGTTTAATGATCGTGACTATGAGAAATCGCGCGAGTCGCGAAGTGGCACAGATGTCCGTCGTCAGTCACCATCCGCGCTGGATCTTGAAGACCGTCAACGTCGACTGGAACTGTTACGAGAGACACAACAACGTGTAAAGTCGACGTATACCACTGAGTATGAGCGACTCATTCGAGTCTATATGGATAAAATTGGACAGGGATCGACAAATAAATAGACGCTTCACCTGTTACAAAACGTACGGCGCTAAACGTGGTATCGATTGATGACAATCATCTTCGATGTTCACGTCTAGCGCCGTTTTTTGTGAAGCGCGAACTAGAGGGATTACTTGACGCGCATCTCCACGCGACGATTCATCGCACGTGCGTCATCCGTAGTTCCCTTAGCCAGCGGTTTGGTTTTCCCAAAACCAACAGCCGTAACTCGTTGTGAGTCGACACCTCCCGTAATCACGTACTCACGAACGGACTGAGCACGTTTTTCGGAAAGTTTCATGTTGTAGTCATCCGCGCCCTGATCATCGGTATGACCTTCAAAACTTACACGAACATTCGGATTGTCTCGTAGGAACTCGATAATCCGTTCGAGTTCGGGAACAGATTCGCTTTTGAGCTCAGACTTGTCATAGTCGAAGAAGACCAGAAGACGGTCGCCACCGCCACTGATCGGCGATAGATCGATGTCCTTCGTAATCGTAGAGCCCTTTGCATCCGGTGGAACTTCATACCGCTCCGAATGGAAGAGATAACCCTTTTTCTTTGCCGTGATAGAGTATACACGGCCAGGAGTGAGTGTCACAAAATACCCACCAGTTGTAGCGTCACTTCGTAACGTCGACACAGTTTTCTGCGTCGTCAAATCCGTTACGGTAATGTCTGCCCCAAGGGGTTCTTTTGTCACAGCGTCCCGAACTGTACCTTCTACGAGGGTTACAGGATCAGAAGGAAAAGGATTTGGAACAGCCATAAAGTTGTCGAAATCACCCTTCTCCGTCGTACGGCTGAAATAGGCTTGGTTGGAGTTTGGAATCGATGTGTAGAACATCTCGTCAGCTTCAGTGTTGATTGGCGCAGACGCAGCCTGAACACCGGAAGCAGTGGATCCTTTCACCTTGGCAACATAGATGTCGAATCCACCCTTACCACCGGGCCGATTACTAGAGAATGTTAGTGTTGTTCCATCAGCGGCAATGACGGGAGACATTTCATCTGACGGTGTATTGATTCCTTCAAGAGGAACTGCAGCTGACCATTCCTTGCCATTCCACTGCGTCATAAAGATGTCGGTCCCACCCTTAGATCCGCGGCGATCGGATGCGAAGTAGAGTGTCCTACCGTCTGCTGAAAGTGTTGGATTGGAGTCGTACGCGTCAGAGTTGACCGTGCCGCCAAGGTTCTTTACGTCACCCCATGACGATCCTTGTTTTGTAGCCGAGTAAAGATCCGTGCGGCCAAATCCCTCTACATCGTGACTGTATGCTGCAAAGATCATCATCTGGCCGTCTGGCGTCAGCGTTGCCGTTCCAACCTGCTCACCGTCGTTAATGTCACCTGACATTGACGACGTTGATGTCCAACCATCGGACGTTCTCTGCATAACGTGCAGCCGTTGATTACCGTCCTCGTCAACGGTTGTGACAATCATTCTTCCGTGATTTGAGACGGAAGGTGCGAAGTCATCACGAGAAGTGTTGTTGTCAAGCGGTGTTATCTGAATCGTCTGTGCAATAACACTGAGTGTTGCACACATAAGGGCGAGGAAGAGAGTCGCAATTCGTTGTGATTTCATGGTCGTTCTCCTTAAAGCCGAATGCCGAGTTGAAGAACGGCGACAAGTGAGTTTAATGACGCTTCGCCAAACGTCATACGATCCACACCTTGAGATGTGGCTGAACCGATATCTGAGGCTTGAAACTCTGCTGTGAGAGGTGTTAACATGAGCTGATACCGAATGTTTGGTGCGAGGTATACGGTTCGCGACAGATTAAACCGATATCCAGCGCCTAATTCGAGTCCAATTCGGGCAGATGCAAAGGTTGACTGCTCGTAGGCACCGATCTGGTCCGGATCGCCTACTGCTGGGAGGAAATTCTGATACCGATTACGTTCACGCGAAATCTGCGTATACCGATCACGAACACCATTGTAGTCAACGCTAATAAAGGTACTATCGGGACCAATCCAGGTCCATGTATCTGTCCTCGTTGCATCTCCCATCACGAAGTGAGCATACGGCCCAAACGTAACGTAGAGCGACTTCCAGATATCAAACCGTCCGATGACGGCAACGGCAATTGTATTCATCGCGAAGGATACTTCTGCTTCGGTATCCATTGCTACAATGCCGTCATTAAACCCGTGAATGTTTGATGGAAGGTTCGGAGATCCATCAATAGGTTGTACACGTACGGGCGTTTGCTGGACAAAGGCATCAACAACGCCACGCCGCGTGTTACCGTATGATTTGCGGTCATACGCAACTCGCCCCTGAATACCTATTGATGACGAGACAGGTACGTCAACAAAAACACCAATTGTGGGCGACACACCAAAACCGGAACCAAGAACTTCTTCCGGGCTATTGGTGACCGTTGGGTCTCCGCTGACAAACGGTTGTCGCGAAATGTCCTGACCAAAAAAGTTAAAGTTCAGTCCAGCCTCAATACCGATGGTAATCGGACGTGAGGACGACGATGTAGTATTGTCACTTGAGGATGAACCTGGACGTCCCTTGGGACGCAGGACATCTTCGCTTTGCGCAGACAATGGTGCTGCCGCTACGGCAGCAAACAATGCCACGAGCAGTAGGATGTTCATGAAGAAGCCTCCTGAGAAAAATGTGATGAACCTCTCAAAACCCTCTGTTCCTGTCAATGTCGAAAAATGTCAGTTGTCGTAATTGTCAATCTGCGCACGTTGCAGCTTGCCGCTGTAGTCGATGTAGACAGATTTCCACTCGGTAAAGATGTCAAACACCGTCCACCCGCCTTCACGATGTCCATTGCCAGTGCCCTTCACGCCTCCAAACGGCATGTGAGCCTCAGCACCAATCGTTGGAGCGTTGATGTAGGTAATACCAGTTTCGAGTTCGCGAACAGCTACAAAGGCCGCATTAACGTCGCGCGTATAGATGCTACTGCTTAGGCCGTATGCTGAGTCGTTAACGAGATCAATGGCGTGTTCAAGTGATGTGCACTTCGTAACACTGAGTACTGGACCAAAGATCTCTTCACGGAAGATTCGAGCCGCGCGTGAGACGTTTGTGAAGATGGTAGGTTTCACGAAGGTCCCATACGCCTTGTCGCCATCTGTGTCGCGTTTGCCGCCAAGCACGCATGTTGCTTCTCCCATACCGATGTCGATATAGTGAAGAATTTTCTCTAGTTGCTTTGTGTTAATAACCGGTCCAACCTGTGTTGCCGGTAACGTTCCGTTGCCCACAATAAGTGTCGAAGCTGCCCGAACAAGTCGTTCTACAAACTCATCATGAATGTCTTCATGCAGGATAAGACGGGATGTTGCCGTACACCGCTGTCCCGTAGTCCCAAACGCTCCCCACAGTACACCTTCAAGTGCAAGTTCAAGATCGGCGTCAGCCAAAACGATCTGGGCGTTTTTTCCACCCATCTCTAAAGAAACTTTTTTATTTAGTTCGCCGCAGCGTGATGCAATAGCTGTTCCGGTTGCAGTGGATCCGGTAAAGCCCACTACACGAACGTCGGGATGTTCTACGATGGCTGATCCTGCTTCGGCCTGACCGTGAACAACATTAAAAACGCCCGGTGGAATTCCTGCTTCTTCAAGGATTTCGGCAAAGATGTTCGCCGAGTGCGGAGAGTCGTCACTTGGTTTGAAGACAACAGTATTGCCACAGGCGAGTGCGGGCAGAATCTTCCAGGAAGGAACGGCAATCGGGAAGTTCCATGCAGTGATGATTCCACAAACACCAATGGGCATACGAAACGAAAGGTTCATCTTGTCGGCCATCTCCGACGGAGTGTTATAACCGAAGAGTCGCCGTGTTTCTGTTGCAGCGTAATAGGCCGTATCAATTGCCTCCTGGATGTCACCCTTCGTTTCGGTAATGGTTTTACCCATCTCCCGTGTCATAATCGCTGCTAGTTCATCCTTACGTCGAGCAAAGATGTCGCCGGCGATACGTAGAATGTCACCACGTTTTGGTGCAGGTGTTCTACGCCAGTCATGAAATGCCTGTGAGGCTGCCTCGACAGCGTCGGCGACGTCCGTCGCGTCCGATAGGGGAAAGGCACCGATGACGTCACGATGATCAGCCGGATTAATGTTCGAGAACGTGCGTCCGCTTCGCGCGTCGCGCCATGTGCCGTTGATGTAGTTCTTCATGGCCGCAAAGATACCGCAGCGGCGCTAGCTATATCACTCGCCAGAATAGAGCGGATATTCGGTCGTCACGTCTCCCCGCGCAATCTTTTTCAGCCGTCCCTGCGACAGGGTCCGGCGTATTGGTGAAAGGCGCTCAAAGAAATAGATGCCGTTAAGATGGTCGATTTCGTGCTGCATAACACGGGCGAGTAAGCCTTCAACCTGCCGGACGTGTTCTTTCATATCCCGGTCGAAGAAGCGTACTTGAATTGCTTCTGGTCGCACAACAATATCACGAAAGTCGGGTAGGGAGAGGCAGCCCTCCTCAAACTCCAGTTCCTCGTCACTCACGGCCTCAATAACGGGGTTGATGAGGACGAGTGGCCCATCATCGGACGAAGATTCCTCGTCAGCGTCTCCAATATCGATCACCGTTACGGCATGTCCAGCACCCACCTGATTGGCGGCGAGGCCAATACCGTTGGCATTGTACATGGTCTCAAACATGTTCTCAACAAAGCTTCGCAGTTCGTCCGTCATGTCGGATATCTGCGTTGCTTTCTGACGAAGAACGGGATGGTTATATGTGTAAACAGGAAGAATCACGCGTTGTGAAGCCGAATGATGTCAAGGAGTTGTTTTATGTCGTCAAGGATGTAGTCAGCTTGGACCGTCTGATTACCAAAGGAGTCACCGTACTTGGCGAAAGCTGTTTTCATGCCAACGTTTTTTGCACCTACCATGTCGCGTTCAGCCCAGTCGCCAACCATGATGGCACAATCAGCCTCGATGTCTAACCTTTCGAGAACCGTCAAGAATGGTTTTGGTGACGGTTTCCGTTCGCCTGTATCATCAAAGGTGACGACCGTGTCAAAAAAGTGATGATAGTTGATGAAACAAAGACGTAACCACGCCTCGCGTGTCGGAGCGTCACTCAGGAGTCCAAGTTTGATGCCACTCCGATTGAGGTGCATCAAGGTAGCCGTTACGTGTGGATAGGGCTTTAACGCAGCTTCGCGTGCCCTACGGTAGGCAATGATGCCGGCCGAGATGATTCGCGGATCAACATATCCCAACACGTCGATAAGGAGCCGGTCGAAAACCTGTTGGTATTCGATGCCGAGTTCCTTGTAGATACCATCGATGTGTTCCTTAACCTTGTCAAACGACAGGTTAAGGCCTGCATCCATCATTGCTCCGATGGCGGCGTCGACTGCTTGCCGCTTCATGGCCATGAAGTCTACAAGCGTATTGTCGAGATCAAAAACAACGGCCTTAATCATCTACAAAGATAACCGTTTCGGCTCCGCATCTCTTGTTCGCACGGTACGTACATGCCACCCCGTACTCCGAGGAGTGGTAGATTTGATGTATGACACTCGCTGAACGCATTACGACGGATCTGAAAGAAGCCATGAAGGCTGGTGATAAACTGCGCCTTGAGACGCTCAGAATGATCCGAGCTTCCGTACTGGAATTTGAAAAGTCCGGTGCTGGCCGTCCTATGACTGAGGACGAAGAGATAGCCATCCTGAATCAGGCCTCGAAAAAACGGCGCGATGCTATCGAACAATTCGAAAAGGCAGGTCGTACCGAGATGGCAGAAAAGGAACGTGCCGAACTTGCCATCATCGCACAGTACCTGCCTGCACAGCTCTCTGATGACGAAATCCGCGCAGAACTCGCCACCATCATTGCTTCCATGGGCGCGACGTCACCGTCAGACCTTGGAAAGGTCATGGGAATGGCGGTTAAGGGGCTCAAGGGGCGTGCAGATGGTTCAACTATTCAACGCCTCGCTCGAGAACTGCTTACCCAGGCACCATGAAGACGACGACAGAAGCCGAACTGGTATCCATCGCCGAAACAGAACTTGATCTTCCAAAGGTTCTCGATGACGTCGCACGCCATTGTGTAACGTTTATGGGTGCCGACGCCGTTCGGGCACTTCAACCACATTCATCCGTTGAGGCACTGCGTGCAGAGGTCCAGCGTGTTCAGGAATGTGTGAATCTTATCGCAGCAGGGGAGACCATTCCCTATGATCGGATTGCCGACGTACGTCCGCTACTACAACGATCCGTCATAGCAGGAAACTTCCTCTCTGCATCGGATTTACTTTCGATTCAGGAAACGATGGCTGTGTCTCGACAGGTGCGCCGCTATTTTCTTGAACGAGAGGGTTTGGCACCTACCATTGCAGAGCTCTGTGCTACCCTCGTTGACGATCGAGTGGTTGAGAAGCACATTGTCGATGCAATTGACGAAACGGGAGCAGTGCGCGATTCGGCAAGTAAAGAATTACAGAGTATTCGCCGTGACATTGTTGAGTTGTCCGCTCGACTTCGTTCGCGTCTACAGAAGATCCTTCGAAAATTCGGCGAAGACGAAGTCTTGCAGGACGAGTTTATCACACAACGTGATGGACGGTTTGTTCTTCCGGTTCGCGTTGAGAATAAACGCACCATTGCAGGGATTATTCACGGCATGTCACAGACCGGTTCCACGGTTTTTATGGAACCGGCCGAAACATTCGACATGAATAACGACCTTTCGCTTCTCCATGGACGTGAGCAGCGTGAGGTTATCCGAATACTGACGACGCTGACAGCCGAAGTTGCTGCCGTATCCTCATCGATATCGGCGGCATTTGATGTACTATTGAATCTGGACACGACCCTCGCCCGTGCTCGACATGCTCTGGAGAACGGTGGTTTACAACCGACGATTCTCGAGGATGAAACGATTGAACTCGTCGATGTTCGGCATCCAGTCTTGGTTGCTCAAGCGCGAACGTCCAGATTCGACGTTGTTCCACTCCGTGTAGAATTCACCGATTCTGTTCGAGGCATTCTGATCAGCGGTCCCAATGCCGGTGGAAAAACAGTTGCCATGAAGACCATCGGCGTTTCTCTTGCCATGGCCCTGTGTGGAGTATTTCCACTCGGAACGGTCAGGACTGGACTGCGTAGGATATTTACAGCAATTGGTGACCATCAATCAATTGATAGTAATCTCTCGACGTTTTCATCACAGATCATTCGTATACGCGATATTCTATCGTGGTGTGGTCGTGACGCCGTTGTGTTGATCGACGAAATTTGCGCCGGTACAGATCCAGCTGAGGGTGGTGCACTTGCGTCCGGCATCCTGGACTCCCTCATCGAACGCGGTGCGTGTTTTGTGGTCACAACACATCAGTCGAGTCTCAAACAGTATGCACTAACGCGTCCGACAATCGCGAATGCCTCCTTGGCATTTGATGACGAGCGACTTCAGCCCACATTCCGTTTTCTTCCAGGTGTGCCTGGTAACTCATATGCCTTTGTCCTGGCAAAGAATGTTGGATTGCCGGATGTTGTTCTAACGCGTGCGCGTACGTATCTCGGCGATCGACACGACGAGCTTGAAGAAAGTATTGCTGCGATGCAACGCTTTCGTAACGAGGCAGAGTCGGCGTTTCGTGAAACAGCGCAGGAGCGTGCTGCTGCGGAGAAAATTCGTAGGGACTATGAACAACGACTTGCCGACGTTCGTAAGAAGCGGGCGACAATTGTTGACGATGCGCGTGCCGAGGCGAGCGAAATCTTGCGTAAGGCCAATGCACTCATTGAGAATACGATCCGCGAAATCCGTGAACAGGAACGTAGTGCCGCAGAGTCGAAAAAACGATTCCAGGAAGGTGTGCGGGACGTTATTGAACCAGCACACGACGAAGAACGAGCCCCCTCTGCCCCATTACCAACGTCAGGTACTGATTTGAATCGTCCGATTCAGGTTGGAGATAACGTTGCTGTAACGGGCACACAGAATAGTGGGACCGTCGTCGAGATCGACAAGAAGACAGGAGCCGCAACGGTTGACGTCAACGGCATACGATTTAAGTTCAAACAGGCTCAACTCGAGGTAACGACGGCAACTCCAAAACCTCGGAAGAGCGACGGAATCTTCGTCAAGTTTGATGCTCGTACGAGCATCGATTTACGTGGTATGCGGGCCGACGAAGGGCTCAAGGCATTGGAATCCTTCCTCAGTGATGCAATTCTCGGCGGCATTGGATTCGGCACGATTGTTCATGGCAAAGGAACTGGTGCACTCAGGAAGGTTGTCCACGACTACCTTCACGAACATCCACACATCAAGTCCTGGCGGTCTGGTGCTCTGGACGAGGGCGGAGACGGTGTGACCGTCGTGGAGTTCTCCTGAGCGGTATCTTTGCGGCCATGTTCTCGAAGGTACTCATCGCCAATCGCGGCGAAATAGCCCTACGCGTGATAGCCACGTGTAAACGACTCGGCATAACCACCGTTGCGGTGTATTCGGAGGCAGACGAACGAGCCCTCCACGTTGCGGAGGCAGATGAGGCCATCGCCATCGGTGGATACACGCCTCGTGAGTCGTATCTCGTTATTGAGAAGATTCTCGAAGCGGCCCGTCAGTCAGGAGCAGATGCCATCCATCCAGGATATGGTTTCCTGAGTGAGAATGCAGCATTTGCGCAGGCTGTCCAAGACGCTGGAATGGCCTTTATCGGTCCATCACCAGAAGCTATCACGATGCTGGGCGACAAGACAGCGGCACGAGAGCTTGCTATCAGGGCGAATGTGCCGATTTCACCAGGTTCGGACGGCGCTGTTCAGGATTTTGAAACAGCGCGCGAACTCATCGAACGGATTGGTTATCCCGTCATCATCAAGGCTGCGGCTGGCGGTGGTGGAAAGGGGATGCGGATCGTTGAATCCGCTGACGAGATGGAGCGGGCATTCAGGATGGCTCAGAATGAAGCTCTAACGTCGTTTAACGATGATCGAGTATTTATCGAACGGTACATCGTTCGTCCGCGTCACATCGAGATTCAGATTCTTGCCGATCATCACGGTAAGGTTCTGTATTTCCCCGAACGCGAATGTTCAATCCAACGTCGCCACCAAAAAGTCATAGAAGAATCTCCGTCTGTAGCCGTAACACCCGAGATACGCAAGGCAATGGGAGAAGCCGCAGCACGACTCGTTGATGCAGCGTCGTATACCAATGCTGGAACATTGGAGTTCTTACTCGATGCTTCCGGTCAGTTCTACTTTATGGAGGTCAACACGCGACTTCAAGTAGAGCATCCGGTGACAGAAATGGTAACGGGAATTGACTTTGTTGAACAGCAATTACGAATTGCCAGTGGCGAACGATTGGCGATGTCGCAAGAAGAAGTGGCAATCCCCAAGGGACATGCGATAGAATGCCGGATATGTGCCGAGGACGTATTTAACGATTTTCTGCCTGACACGGGAACCGTAAAGTTCCTTCGTACACCTTCCGGTGATGGAATTCGGAACGATTCTGCGTGTTACGAAGGGTATGAAGTGACGGTGCATTATGATCCGATGGTTGCAAAACTTATCGTCTCGGCTCCGGACCGTACGACGTGTATTGATCAAACGATCAATGCGCTTAATGACTATCACTTGGCGGGATTTCGAACGACCATTCCGTTCTGCCGGCTTGTTCTCGACTCACAACCATTTCGTTCCGGTGACTATTCAACCTTTTTTGTAAAGGAACACTGGCCTATCGCGATTCCTGCCCTGGAACGCGACATGCTTGACATACTAGCTGCAGCTGGATTTGCACTTGAAACTGAACGTAGAACAACCTTACAGTCATGACACCAGTATCTGAAATCGACGTTACCGTCGAAACTGCCCGTGAACTCGGCCTAACGGCCGACGAATACGCCAACATTGTACAAGCTCTTGGCCGGACACCGTCCTACACAGAGCTTGGCATATACAGCGTCATGTGGAGTGAGCACTGCTCGTATAAGAACTCCATTCTTCAGCTAAAAACCTTGCCACGCACAAGTGCTCGTATGCTTGTTGCGATGGGTGAAGAAAATGCAGGCGTTATTGACGTTGGTGACGGATATGGTGTGGCCTTTAAGATTGAGTCGCATAACCACCCAAGTGCCGTAGAGCCTTTTCAGGGCGCAGCTACCGGTGTAGGAGGAATTCTTCGCGACATCTTTACCATGGGTGCAAGGCCGATAGCTGCGTTAAACTCGTTACGATTTGGCGAGCCTGATTCTGAGCGGACGAAGTATCTCATCAAGGGTGTTGTTCACGGAATTGGTCACTACGGTAACTGTTTTGGTGTACCCACTGTCGCTGGTGAAGTATACTTCGATCGTTGTTATACCGACAATCCACTCGTAAACGCCATGGCTGTTGGCGTGGTTCGCGCCGATCGAATGGCATCTGCAACCGCTGAAGGACCTGGCAATCCGGTCTTCATAATGGGCTCATCAACCGGTCGAGACGGCATCCATGGAGCCTCACTCTTAGCCTCCCGTGAGTTTGATGACGAAACAGAAAACATGCGTCCTACCGTACAGGTAGGAGATCCATTCGCCGAAAAACTCTTGCTTGAAGCTTCACTTGAACTGATCGAGGCCGGTGTTGTTGTTGGGATGCAGGATATGGGTGCAGCTGGCATCTCCTGCTCTACATCGGAAATGAGTGCCAAGGGCGGTGTTGGAATGACCATCAACCTTGACAAGGTGCCGCTACGCGAAGCCGATATGTCGGCTTATGAGATTATGCTGAGCGAGTCTCAAGAGCGAATGCTCGTTGTTGTACAAAAGGGTAGGGAAGCCGAAGCTGCCGCCATTTGCGAGAAGTGGGATGTACCATTCGTTCAGATTGGCGAGGTAACGGAAGACCCACATGTAACCGTGTATCGACACGGCTCATTGGTTGCTCGCGTGCCTGCCATATCGCTTGTGTTAGGTGGCGAAGCTCCGGTCTACGTACGGGAACAACGTGAACCTGAATACCTTCAACTGACACGTAAACCAGTTGATAATGGTCCTACACTCCATCAAGCAGAATGTACTGGCATACTCAAGAAGCTTCTCGCTGCTCCAACAATTGCGAGTAAACGTTGGATCTATGAGCAGTACGATTCTCAGGTGGGTACAAACACGGTGATCCGTGCAGATGGTGACGCCGCAGTCCTGCGTATCAAGGAACTACCTGGAAAAGCTGTTGCTGTAACGACGGATTGCAATAGTCGGTACGTCTATCTAAACCCGCACAAAGGCGGCATGATTGCCGTTGCTGAAGCTGCACGAAATGTTGTCTGTACAGGAGCGTTACCTGTTGCAGTCACCAACTGTTTGAATTTCGGGAATCCATACGATCCGGAAGTTTACTGGCAGTTTGCTGAGGCTGTTCGTGGAATGGGTGATGCCTGTCGTGCTCTTGATACTCCGGTGACGGGCGGGAACGTGAGTTTCCACAATGAGTCACAGCAGCACGCCGTGTATCCAACACCAACAATTGGCATGTTAGGCCTGATTGATGATGTTGATACCGTTGTTGGTTCGTCGTTCCCAGCGTCAGGCTTGGCCGTTGTACTTCTTGGCACACAGCGAGCTGACCTTGGCGGTTCTGAGTACCTGCATACGATGAAGGAACGTATCTACGGAGATGCGCCGTACTTCGATATGGACGAAGAGCTGCGACTGCAACAACTGACGTTACAGGCTATTCGTGATGGTCTTGTTACCAACGCTCACGACGTCAGCGAAGGCGGATTACTCGTTGCGCTCGCAGAAATGACATTCGGCAGTGGAGTTGGCATTGACGTGTCAATCTCAACCGAACACACAGCCGGATTTCTCTTCGGTGAATCACAGTCTCGAATCATCGTTGGTGTAGATGTTCAACATGTTGACGAGTTGCGCCGTCGATGTGAGACGTCGCGTGTAGACGTTGATGTCATTGGTACAACAGGAGGAAGCCGGTTTGTTGTACGTAACCTTGTCGATGAAGATGTGAGCGATCTGCGCAACGTCTGGGAGGGCAGTCTTCCAGCAATTTTATCAACATCAATAGCACAGGTCTGACATGCATCCGTTGCTTACCAAATACTCCTCCCTTCTCACAAGGCCATTCGGCGTTGACATTGCCATGGCGGCACTCCGAATTGTGTTTGGTGCCTTACTGATCTATCATGGGTCTCTGAAGGTATTCGAATCATTCGGCAAGATGGCTGAGGAGTTAGCGAATCGAGGATGGCCAATGCCATACTTCCAGGCATTTGCAGCAACATACATCGAGTTTGCCGGTGGCGTACTGCTCATTGTTGGATTGTTTACACGTCCCGTAGCACTTGCAGTCTCAGTGCTGTTTACGATCATCACCTTTGTCTTTCAGGCCGGTGATCCGTTTATGAAACAAGAAAAACCGTTGATGTTTCTCCTTGTTGCCTTGATCTTGTTCTTCACCGGACCTGGTCGATACAGCATCGATAACATCTTGTTCCGCAAGCAACCAGCGTCCTGATTGTATCGGCGCATCAAGGGCCGTCGCTGTGCGTCGGAATTACGAGAATCGTAGAGCGCGTGCCGGTGATATTCGTGCAGCGAGTATCATCGGCACGATTGACGCAAGGATACTTAATACAATTGACGTCAACGGGACAACGATAAATGGCATAACGTCGAGGGCCACGGGTAGGGCCGAAACATAGTAGATGGCCCCATCGAGTCGAATAAACTCCCATGTAGACTGCCCAAAACAGAATGCTGCTGCTGTTATCGTGCCAAGCAGTGCCCCTGTTAGTCCAATACGCAGGGCATTCCATAAGAAAATGGCTGAGATGTGCCGGCGAGACATACCTAACGTTTGCAGGATTGCGATGCTCCGAGTCTTTTCTACAACTGCAATCACCAGTGAAGAAATCACGGTGAAGACGGCAACGATTGAGATAAGGCCAAGAACAAGAGGGATAGGTTCTTTCTGAAGTGCAATCCACGATGACATCGCGGCAAATCGTTGTTCAAACGTTAATGCCCACAATCGATGTCCGATGACGGCTCCGAGAGCTTCCGCGGTTGAGTTTGTGTTGTCGGTTTCATCAACTGTTACAGCGAGTGCCGAAGCCATATCGGATGTAAAACCAAATAGATCACGTGCAACGTCCGTTGGAACGGTAATAAGCCCTTCGTCGGTCGATGCCATTCCCGTGCTAACAATACCCTGGACAATGAAGGGCCGCATACGTGGCGAAGGAGCATCTCCAGACAGTCGGGCTGTGTAGATGATGATCGTATCTCCAATGCCGACCTTTAACCGAGCAGCAAGAATATCACCGATCCATGCCCACGTGGTAGAATCACCACGTCCCCGTGTTGCTCGTGCGTCAATCGAGCGAACATCGTCCGTACCCATCACGATCGTTCCATCTAGTCCATTGTCCGAGCGAACCAAGGCTTCCCGACGCACTATTGGACGTACATCCTGAACATGATCAACGGATCGTATTCGTGACGCAAGCGATTTCCATTGAGATATTGGTGCACCAAGTCCGTCACGGACCTCAATATGGGCAGCAAGTTTTACCGCTGTCGTTACGATAGCTTCTTCGTATCCGCGTAACACACTGATTGCCACAATTAGTGCCGTACAACCAAGTGCAACACCAATCGTGCTGACGATAGTCGTAAACCGAGCGAATCGATCATTTCGCAAGGACTTGCTGAATCGTCGTGCAATGTCAAACGTCAAGGACATGGTACTTGCCTCTACGACTCATAGTCGTAGAATCCGCGTCCCGTCTTCTTGCCATGGAGGCCGCCGTCAACATACTGACGTTGAAGCAGTGAAGGTTGGAATCGTGGTTCGAGGTAAAACTGTTCCCACTGCGATGTTGTAACATCAAGGTTTACGTCAACGCCAATGAGGTCCATGAGTTCAAATGGTCCCATTCGAAAACCGAGCGACTTCATGTGACGATCGACTTGTTCGATCGTAGCCGCACCCTCCATGACAATTCGTTGCGATTCATTGTAAAAATTGCGTGCAACACGGTTTACGATGAAACCGGGAACATCACGGGCAACAACCGGTGTTTTCCCAAGTCCTTTGGCAAACTCCACACAAGCAAGAACAACGTCAGGACGAGTTCTTCGACCTTCAATCACCTCCACGAGCTTCATAATGTTCGCAGGGTTAAAAAAGTGTAGCCCAACAAATCTTGTTGGATCACGAAGGACACGTGCCAGTGCCGTTATTGAGATACTCGACGTGTTTGTGGCGATGATGCATGAGGGGGCGACAAGGGGCTCTAGTTCCTGGAAGAGAGCATTCTTGATATCAAGACGTTCTGCAATAGCCTCGATAACAATCTCGCATGAGCTAAGGGCTGAAACGTTCGTAGATGTTGTAAGTGCTGACCCAGCAAAGTCGACAACATCTGCAGGAAGTTTTCCGCGGTCTACTGCTCCCTGGAGTGTTGATCGAATTGATGTCGCCGCATTTTCCAATGCCTTTTGTTGAACGTCCACTAACACAACGGTATGTGACGATGACAGGCAGGCTACGGCAATACCGCGGCCCATTGTACCGGCCCCAACAATTCCAATGTTCATGTGGCGAGCCCTCCGGTCATGTTTACGCAGTGAATCACTTAATTACTCCGAGTTCGCGTCCAACCTTTGCAAAGGCTGAGATGGCCGTGTCGAGCTGTTCAACCGAATGAGCTGCCGATACCTGCACGCGGATACGTGCTTTATCTTTAGGAACGACCGGATAGAAGAAACCAATGACATAGATGCCTTCTGACAGAAGTCTGTCGGCCATCTGCTGCGCTAAGGGAGCGTCGTACAGCATGACGGGCACAATGGGATGAGTGCCTGGCACAATGTCAAATCCAAGAGCTGACATGCCAGCACGGAAGTGGCGCGTATTCTGTTCCAGCCGGTCACGCAACTCTGTTGTTGTCGACAACAAATCCATGACGGCAATACCAGCACCGACTATTGCTGGGGGTAGTGAATTCGAGAATAGATAGGGGCGTGAACGCTGTCGCAACATATCGATGATTTCTTGGCGTCCGGTCGTAAAGCCCCCTATGCCCCCTCCCAGAGCTTTGCCGAGAGTTCCCGTGATGATGTCCACACGGCCGGTGACACCACAGTGTTCAACAACACCACGTCCGTGAGCTCCCATAAAGCCCATGGAATGGCACTCATCAACCATGACCATAGCTTGATACGTGTCTGCAAGGTTGCAGATAACATCAAGTGGTGCAATTGTGCCATCCATTGAAAAGACAGCGTCGGTTGCGATGATAATGTTTCGAGCACCGTCGGCACGAGCTTGCTGTAACTGGCGCTCGAGATCTGCCATATCACAGGAAGCATACCGGTATCGTTTTGCCTTACACAGGCGCACACCATCGATGATACTGGCATGATTCAAAGCATCACTGACAATAGCATCTTCTTCACCCAGGAGTGGCTCAAAGACACCTCCATTTGCATCAAAACAGGCGGCATAGAGAATCGTGTCGTCCGTGCCGCAGAACTCTGCAATCTTCTTTTCCAGCGTTTTATGGATGTCCTGTGTTCCGCAGATAAATCGTACGCTTGACATTCCGAACCCATGGGAGTCGAGATAGTCCTTGGCCGCCTGAATAACGGATGGATGGGAGGATAGGCCGAGATAATTATTCGCACAGAAGTTCAAAACTGGCGTGGCGGTACCTTCAACGGTAATTTCGGGTCCCTGAGGTGACGTAATGATACGTTCGCGTTTAAAGAGTCCTGCTGCATCAATTGCCGCAAGTTCTTGAGAAAGAGAGGACTTGATCGTGTCGTACATGGTTATTTCCGGGTTTCGAATGGTGCGAATCTACGGGAAATGTACCGCTGAAACGGCGTATCTTTGGGGACATGTCTGATGACCCGACAGGGCCAATACGCCTCTCCGTTCTCATTGCGACCCGACAACGACGCGACGTGCTCGCGATGTGTTTGTCCAACTACGAGGAGCAAACATTTCGTGACTTTGAGATCATCGTTGTAGACAACGGGTCAACAGATGGCACGGATGAGATGGTGATGCGGGACTTTCCTCATGTGAGATACGTTCATCTCCCGGAGAATCGGGGGCCCGAAGCACTCAATCTTGCGGCTCAAATGGCGCACGGTGAGTTTTTGTGGCGCACGGATGACGATGCACATCCGGGATCGGATGACATGTTTGCGCGCCTTGTTGAGTTTTTGGACACGCATCCACACCTTGCCGTTGTAGCCGGTGAAATCTTTCAGGCAACAACACAATCCTTTGAGCGAATCGAACCAGCGTGGCCGAACCTACAGCTCGTTCCTGCGGGCGGAGTAGAAACGGTTGGATTCTCAGGTTGTAGCGTGTGTTTCCGTACAACGGCGTTTCATGAGGCCGGCGGCTTCTGGAACAGTTTTTACCTAGAAGAAGAAGATCTGGCAGTTCGACTGCGACTCTTGGGACACAGAATGTGGTACCTACCATCAATCTACGTCGTCCACTACGCGCAAACCACACCGTCAGATATGTCCGCCAGATGGGCGCTGATGACGACACAGATCCTCAGATTTCAGTTCAAGTACTACGGGATGATTCGTGCGATACTGCGTAGCAGCATTGTTGTAACGTCGCAGCTCCTCATGGCTGTATGGCACAGAATTCACCCCAGTTTTGTGTACCAGACGCTGCAACATGCTGCTCGAATCTGTTCTCAGGCATATCGTTCTGAACGAATCATCATGAACGGAACAACGCGAAAACGTGTTTTGAATCATGATGCCATTCTCCCGCAGACAATTCGTTATTACGTGAAGGCACTCCAACGGCGTCGTGGTCGTGCGGTAACAGATACCCAAATCCACGAGTCAAGCAAAAACAAAGAAGAACATCACGGGACGCACTGAGTTGACACGAACACTTCAAATCTTTGTCGGGACACTGACCTTGTTTGCCATGACAGCCGTTGTAACGGCTGGTGATGGTGATTTTGTTAAACTTCGGAACTCGCTTCAGAGCCAGCTGGAGCGTGTGGGTGATGACGGGACAGTCAAGGTTAACAAGCAGTTCCGTCGGTGGGAATGGTTCTGGGAACCACGACAAATGCCAGACGGTTCGTTCCCAACATCGGCGCATTACTTAAACGAGGCACGGCGTCAACAAGACCGAATTAAGGCTTTTGAGTCTGTTCAAGCTGGAAAGGAATGGAAGGAACTTGGCCCGGTAGGGAGACCAGCTCTTGGCCTTTCCTCATCATGGAACGGAATCGGCCGAATCAACACGATTGACATTTCACGTTCCAATCCGAACGTCATGTTTGCCGGTGCAGCAAGTGGTGGTGTTTGGAAAACGACGGATGCAGGCGAAAACTGGACACACGTTGACATGCCTGGTTTTCCCGACTTTGGCGTGTCGGACATTGCCATAGCACCATCGAATAGTCAGATCATCTACGTTGCGACCGGTGACGTAAATGCTGCACTGCCGGGCGAGTTAAGTGGTTTCCCATCGTTTAGTTACGGTGTCGTGAAGTCGACAGACGGAGGCCAAACATGGCGTCAGACCGGGCTGACATTTGCAACGGAAAACACCACACACGTGTCACGTCTCTTCGTGGTGCCGGATGATCCCAATACGATCGTTGCGGCAACGTATGGTGGAATTCGCCGATCGACCGATGGAGGTGCTACGTGGCAGTCCGTATCGACGAGTGCGACTACGTTCCGTGATCTGGTGGCACATCCAACGAATCCGGCAATCCTCTACGCGTCAACCTTTGCGTCTTCGGGAAATGCAGCAATTTTCTCGTCTGCAGACACAGGGAAGACGTGGAAACTCATGCGATCCATCCAGCTGGCAAATCGTATTCGACTCGCCGTATCTGCTGACAGTCCGGACCGAGTCATGGCTGTAGCCTCCCTAGGATTTGCGGCGGGTTCGGATCGTGCTCAGGGGCTTGAAGGCGTGTATCGGCTTGACAACCCAAACGCATCGTGGCAGAAACTCACGTTATCGGGTAATCCCAACCTATTGTCGTTATACGGTCCAACTCAGCAAGGCGGACAGGGATTCTACGACCTTGCCATGGAGATTTCACCTGAAGATGCAAACCTCGTGTTTGTGGGTGGTGTCAACATTTGGAGATCAGGGAACACCGGTACCATTTGGGCACTATCTGCACACGGTTATGGATTTGGCGGCGCGCCTTGGGTTCACCCTGATATTCACTTCCTGAAGTATCATCCAACCCGAAGTGGTGTGCTCTATGCATGTAACGATGGCGGTATTGCCGTATCGACAAATGACGGTGATACGTGGAGAGACATTTCGAAGGGATTACGGATTCAGCAATACTATTCCTTGTCAACGACGGATCTTCAGGTGAACCTCACACTTGCTGGATCGCAGGACAACGGCACAGCGATGACACTCAATGGCACAAACTTTAATCACGTGCTCGGCGGTGATGGAATGGATGGAGCTGTTGACGGCGAAAACTCCAACATTGTTTATGGTTCGCAGTATTACGGGCAGTTCTACCGTTCGGATAATCAGGGAGTTCAATGGCGATCAATTTCGGTTGCATCACAACGAGGAGAACAAGGTGGAGCATGGGTTTCACCGATCGTAACTGTTGAAGACCGTCCAGGACTTGTGTTTGTTGGATACTCACAGGTCTATCGTTCTACCAACTATGGGAATGCATGGCAACGAATCTCTAACTTCGATAACCAGTTCGACTTCCTGCGTCACATTGCCGTTGCGAAGTCTGACCCAAATGTCATTTTTGCTGCAACTAGTAACTCTCTGCGTCTGACCACCAACGGTGGCACCAATTGGACAAACGTTTCTGGTGTTGGTGGATTTATTCAGAAAATCTTCATCCACCCAAGCAATGCCCGCCGAGCGTGGATAGCCATTGGTGGTTTTAGCGGAACAAAGTTGTATGAGTATAACAACGGCACGGTAACGAACGCTTCTGGTTCGGGATTGCCGAATGTACCGTGCAATTCAGTTGTGTACGTCCCAGGATCGCCGGACAGAATTTTTGTCGGCACCGACCTTGGAGTATACGTGCGCGATGTAACGAGCCAATCGTGGATACCTTATGGTACGAACATGCCGGTTTGTATCGTGAGTGACATGGAAGTGATTCCAAGCACAAAGAAACTGAGAATTTCGACGTACGGTCGTGGTATCTGGGAAGTTGACATCACGCAGTGTACTGCAGCTACACCTATCGTTACGGCACAAACGCCAACGACCGTTTGCGCAGGAGATACAGTACGTCTGAGTGTGGGTGGTCCATTTGCAAAGTTCTCGTGGTCAAATGGAGACACATCGCGCATTCTCGAACTTGTTCAGCCAACACAATCTGGAACGTATTCCGTAACCGTTGAAGACATCAACGGATGTCGAGCCACATCTGCTCCGATCGTGATTCAAATCAACCGCTCGCCTGTGCGACCAACGATCACGAAGCGTGGTGAAGATACTCTGCGTGCTACGCCAGTTGGAGGCGTGACACGATTTACGTGGTATCGTAATGGCGAAGCTCTTCCGGACTCAGACAAACGTGATATTCACGCAGATGGTGCCGGAACATATCGGGTCGTAGTATCGAACGATAATGGCTGCACGACGCAGTCTGAAGACTACGTCTTTGAACCAACGACAAGCGTGCATGACATTGTGGATGCGTCATTTGTCGTTGCACCGAACCCGGCAGATCGAGAGATCACAGTTACGCTTCCGCTTCTTGGAGCACGTGTGATTGACGTCATGTCAATAACGGGGCAGACGATACTGACGACAAACATCGAAGATGGTCAGTCTGATGTTCGTGTTGACCTTGGCAATGCTGCACCTGGCACGTATCTCATTCGACTTCGCTCGGGTTCATCACAATGGATGAAGACCGTTATCAAGCGGTAACGGAGAACCGGGAAGTCTTTGAAGTGATGTTGCAGTCTATGAAGGGATGCTTGCAATAATGCCACCACCGATGACATCATCACCTTCGTAAAGAACAACACTTTGTCCGCGCGTTATGGCGGGACGAGGTTCGGAAAACTCAACATGCAGGAAGCCCTCCTCATCTGTCCAACAGGTGGCGAGGGCTCCTTCGTCTTTATACCGAATCCGCGCACGTACTTCTCGTGGCTCGGAAAGGTCAGAATACTTTTGAAGGTTAACGTCCTTCGCAATGAGTCGTCGTCGGTAAATGTCTTCCTCGTGACCAACAACGACAGTGTTGGACGACGGAAGGACGTCAAGCACATAGAGAGGCTCGGGATGCGACACACCAAGTCCCTTCCGTTGTCCAACAGTGTAGAACGGATATCCTTCGTGGTGACCGATCACCTTTCCGTCTAACACGATAGGCCCCTTTGGCGCCTTTCCTGAAATGTCTTCAACATTATCTCGAAGAAAACGACGGTAGTCATTGTCTGGTATAAAGCAGATCTCGTACGATTCAGCCTTGGCTGCTATGGGCAAACCAAGCCGTTCAGCGTCGGCACGGGATTGAGTTTTTGTATAACCGGAAAGAGGGAACAGTGTGCGCGCAAGATCTTCCTGACGGACACTCCACAGCATATATGATTGATCCTTCTTGGCATCCGGGCTCTTTCGAATCCACCGACGGCCTGACTGCTCATCGTGCATGATGGTCGCATAGTGACCCGTCGCAATAAATTCAGCACCGAGCGAATCGGCCTTCTTGAGCATTTCTCGCCACTTGATCTGACGATTACATCGTACACACGGATTCGGCGTGTTTCCGTCCATGTAGTCATCAATAAAGTAGTTGATGACCTCCTCACGAAAAACTGGCGAGAAATCGACGGTATAGTGAGGCATACCGAGCCCCAACGCCACACGGCGAGCATCATTGATTCCGTCAAGAGAGCAACATGAAGAATCATTGCCAACGTTTCCGCCAACATCTTCATATCGGTAGGTCTTGATTGTAATGCCGATGCAGTCATATCCAGCTTCGACGAGCAGGCCTGCTGCAACGCTGGAGTCGACGCCGCCGGACATACCGACGATGACACGATTGGAGTTACGTTTCATGTACTAGCTTTGGAATTCATGCAAACTACGGAACAGCATCACTTCCTCTCAGCGAAACCAACGCGTCTGGGCATGGCTTTTTGGGGCAGGTGGTTTGAGCGGGATGTGCGCCGAATGTTCGGGGTGGTGAGGATAGCTGGTGATCAGGTTCTCGATCCCTGGAGGGACGGAGGACGTATTACCGAGCCAGTGATTCTATGTTGCACACACTCTTCCTGGTGGGACGCTCCGGTAACGATTGCCTTGTCCATTCGCCATTTTGGGTTTGATGGCAGAGGAATGATGGAGTATCGGCAGTTAGATCGATATCGTTTCTTTCGATCAATCGGAATGTTCTCTGTCGTTCGAGAACAGCCCCGCAGTGCCCTTCAATCGTTGGCATATGCAGCTAAGGAACTGGCCGGAACGTCTCGGGTACTCTGGATGTTTCCGCAGGGTCGATTAATTCCTCAGCACGTCCGTCCGATTATCGCCGAGCCGGGAATTGCTTTGCTCGTAAAAAAACTTGGGTCAGTGAGGATAGCTTGTCTGGGACTTCACTATGACATGACCGTTGCTGAACGGCCTTCCGTTTGGACACGCATTGATCGTGTTGAGTCGATATCATGGACAGGACAAGCCGAAGAGATCCAGAATAATGTGAGCTGTCGTCTTACAGCACTCGCAGACCGACTCGCCGACGATGTGGCCACGGGGAATGTTGACGATTACACGGATGTGTTTCGGGCGCGACCAACCCTCATCGAGCGTTATGACGCAATGGTGGCTCGAACTCAACAAAAACATCGTCGACGATAATCTCCGACGTCGAAAAACGTCCTACACGGCCTTCACCAACAACATTTCGCGACACACTCACAGTTACAACACAATGGTACAACAGCTTACCGACACTGAATTCAAGGATGCGCTCTCCAAACATGAGCGTGTCATCGTTAAATACTATGCTGACTGGTGTGGTTCATGTAAACTCTTTGCTCCAAAGTTCAGACGTCTCAGTGAACAGGAGGAGTTTGGTGACGTTGCCTTCCTCGACATTAACGCGGAGACAAACCCAGATGCACGAAAGATGGCAGGCGTTGATAACCTTCCGTTTTTTGCAACCTTTCGGCATGGTGAACTTGTTGAGGGCGCAGCAACGGCTCGAGAGGAAAATGTTGTAGCAATGTTGGAAAGACTACGCTCATGAACATCGCGGCCATACGGTCACTTGTTGAATCTGACGTTACCGACGACGAACTGCGTGCTGCCGAAGAAGACCTACTCGAAGAGCGGCCACCACGTTTTGATATCGTAGGTGATGATGATGGTGAGCGGCTAACCCACGTCATGGCTGCCCTATGGGTGCGTGCCCATCAGCGCGAATCGGGAGCAGAGATCATGAGTGCCATTCGAGACTACACAAAGAAGGTACGCTCCTCTATCAGTTAGCATTGTAGGTTGGACTTCATCAGTCTGTGGCCTTGCTCTGCGCAACACGTTCTAGAGAATGTCGAGCACTATTACGTAATGCAGGAAATAAAAAAGGCGGTGATAAACACCGCCTTTTTCTGTTCTAGTCGTCGTGATCACGATGGCCGTTTAACAACTACCATCGATGACGTCGGCAGGATTAGTGTGTTGCCAGATATGAGGCCACACCATCATGTGTGTCCTTGAGGCCGTCACTGCCTTCTGTCCAGTTTGCCGGGCAAACCTCACCACGTTCTTCGAAGAATCGCAGGGCGTCAACCATCCGCATAGCCTCGTCAACATTACGTCCGAGTGGGAAGTTGTTCACGATCTGATGTTGTACGATACCTTGCTTATCAATGAGGAAAAGACCGCGGTAAGCAATCATCTCACCCGTAGCAGCGAGTTCGCCATCATCATTGTATTCGTACGAGCCGGCCAGCACGTCGTAATTCGCAGCGATGGTCTTGTTTGTATCGGCCACGATTGGGTACGTCACGCCTTGAATTCCGCCATGATCCTTCGGAACCTGAAGCCAGCCCCAATGTGACTGTTCCGTGTCGGTCGAGCATGCTACAACAGCAACGCCCTTTTGTTCGAAGTCAGCGAGTCGAGCTTGAAATGCATGAAGCTCAGTTGGGCATACGAAGGTGAAGTCCTTTGGATAGAAGAAGAACAGTACGTACTTCTTACCAAGGTACTGATCAAGAGAAAAGTTGTCGACGATTTCATCGCCATTGACGACGGCCTGGGCCGAGAATCGCGGCGCTTTTTTTCCGACGAGAACTGCCATGGATGGTGTCCAAAAAAAGGTAAATGAAGGAAGTCCGCCATTAACGAATTACGACCGCATTTCGTGCCCGAATGGCGACGGGATGCCGTAGTTTTGTGATTCATGACCGCGAAAAGCCCCCTTCACCCCGTACCATCAGCCGGTAACGACGCTTCACCGTTCTTTGTTCGACACGGCGTTGACGGCGGCGCGAGGGCAGGCACGCTACACACGGCACATGGCGAAATTCCCACGCCGATCTTTATGCCCGTCGGCACACAAGGCGCGGTCAAGGCCATGGATCATCGGTCGTTAACCGAGCTTGATACAAAGATCATTCTTGCGAATACGTATCACCTGTATTTACGACCGGGTAATGACGTGATGAGGGCAATGGGAGGCCTTCATCAATTCTCAACATGGAATCGTCCAATTCTTACCGACAGTGGTGGATTCCAGGTTTTCTCTTTACGCGAACTCAGGAAGATGAGTGAAGAGGGGGTAGAGTTCCGCAGTCATCTCGATGGATCACGTCACCTCTTTACGCCGGAAAACGTTGTTGAAACACAACGTGCGATTGGCAGCGATATCTTCATGGTCCTCGACGAGTGTACGGCATTTCCTGCAACACATCGTGAGGCTCAAACGAGCATGGAGCTCACGATGCGGTGGGCAGAACGTAGTGTACGTCGGCATCGTGAGGTAGACACCTACTATGGATTTCCGCAGTTTCAGTTTGGTATCGGACAGGGCAGTGTGTATCCTGATCTGCGCCAACAGTGTATGAGAAATCTTGTCGACATGGGATTTGACGGACTAGCGATTGGTGGACTTGCCGTCGGTGAGGCAGCTGATGACATGTATGCAACGATCGACGTGTCAACATCCGTGATGCCTGCCGATAAACCACGATATCTTATGGGCGTTGGAACACCTGAGAACATCCTTCGGGCGATTGAGCTTGGAGTTGACATGTTTGACTGCGTGATGCCAACAAGAAATGCTCGAAACGGAACTCTGTTTACCACACGTGGTCGGGTAAACATCAAGAACGCTCGTTGGAAGACTGCGGATGAATCCATTGACCCGGGACTTGACGTGTGGGCCGATAGGAACTATTCGATGGCGTATCTTCGCCATCTCTTCCAGGCTGGTGAGATTCTTGGACTCATGCTGGCTACGCAACAAAACGTAGCTCTGTATCTGTGGCTCACAAGGACAGCACGGGAGAAAATCCTCGAGGGCACATTTCGTCCATGGGCGCGCGAAACCATCGACCGTCTTATGGCCCCTCGAGAGTAACGAGAAGAACGCTTTTCACCACTACAATCTTTGGACACACAATGTTTGCATTCTTATTCATGGCGCAGCCACAGGGTGCCGGCTCAGATCCAGCCAGTTCCATGATTTCCACAGTCGTCATGTTCGGCGGCATTATCCTTGTGTTCTATTTCATGATGATTCGGCCACAGCAGAAGCGTGCCAAGGAACATCGCGCGATGCTTGAGCAGATCAAACGTGGTGACAAGGTCGTGACAGCAAGCGGCATCAAGGGGACAGTGTATGAGGTTGATGACAAGACCATCACTGTAACGATTGCCAATAACGTTCACGTTGACTTCGAAAAGTCTGCAATTACAGGTGTAGAAGCGAAGTAATCGCGTTTCTGCAGAATACACATGGACACTATCGAACAAGCGCTTGACGATCTACGAGCAGGGAAGTGCGTCATTGTAGTTGACGACGAAGACCGTGAGAACGAGGGTGACCTTGTCTGCTCAGCGGAGCTGTGTTCAGAGTCCGTTATCAACTTTATGGCGACGGAGGCCCGTGGGCTTATCTGTGTCTCCATTACGGAAGATCGCGCACGGAGTCTGGAACTTCCGCTTATGGTGAACGACAATACGGCCCTGCACGGAACGCGGTTTACGATTAGTGTTGACTATATCCATGGAACGGCGTCTGGGATTTCGGTTGCTGATCGAACGGCAACGGTGAGGGCCATGGCTGCGGAATCGACCGTGCCAGCGGATCTTGGTCGACCAGGACATATCTTCCCCCTCATTGCGATGGAAGGTGGAGTACTCCGGAGGGCAGGCCATACCGAGGCCGTTGTTGACCTTATGCGCCTGGCAGGATTAAAACCTGTTGGAGCACTCTGTGAGATTCTCAAGGCAGACGGTTCAATGGCGCGTTTGCCAGATCTACTGGCCTTTGCACAACAGCATGATTTGCGCATTATCAGCGTACAAGACCTGATTGCCTACCGCAGGCGAACGGAGTTGCTTGTTCGTATGGTAGCAGAGGCCAAACTGCCGTCAGAATATGGCGAGTTCTCCCTCAAGGTCTTTGAAAACATCCTTGATGGGAAGGAGCATGTAGCTATCATCAAGGGTGACATCAAACCAACGGATAACGTCCTCGTTCGTGTCCACAGCGAATGCCTCACGGGAGATATCTTCGGCTCGCATCGTTGTGATTGCGGACCACAACTCCATGCTGCTTTAACGAAGATTGAGCAAGAAGGGCAGGGAGTGGTTGTATATATGCGGCAGGAAGGCCGCGGTATCGGTTTGGTGAACAAGATTAAGGCCTATGCCTTGCAGGAACAGGGTCTTGATACGGTAGAAGCAAATCAAAAGTTAGGATTTGCGCCAGATCCCCGGGACTATGGCATCGGCGCTCAGATTTTGTACGATGTTGGCGTCCGCAAAATGCGCCTCATGACGAATAACCCTAAGAAACGAGTAGGGCTGCAATCCTACGGCCTCGAGGTCGTCGATCTGGTGCCGCTTGAGATTCCTGCTACGGCAGATAATCATCGGTATCTTGAGACCAAACGCGACAAAATGGGGCATTTGCTTCGGCACCTTTAAGGCCGTAACTTGTCCCTAGGTCAAAGCCGTCTGCGCGGCTTTGTCTTTTTTTTATCCCTAACCCGACGTACCCCGTCATTGCGGAGACGACCACTATGGCCGCCGATTCCGTCTATATCACTCGCGAACGCCTGGAACAGATGCAGGCTGAGTTGAATGACCTCAAATCCCGAGGACGCCGAGAGATCGCTCAAAAGATCGCTGATGCGCGTTCCCATGGTGACCTGTCTGAAAATGCCGACTACGATGCTGCAAAACATGAGCAAGAGCTCATGGAAATTCGCATTTCACGCCTCGAAACCGCCTTGTCTCGCGCACAAGTCATTGACCCGTCCGACTTTCCGAATGACAAGGTCTACATTCTTTCCCGTGTTCGACTTCTGAATAAGAAGATGAATAAGGAAATCACCTATACTCTCGTTTCACCGGAAGAAGCAGACTTCGAGCAAAATAAGCTTTCTGTGACAAGTCCTCTTGGTAAGTCCTTGTTGGGTAAGGTTGTTGGCGATGTCGTAGAAACCAAGGCACCGGCCGGACTTATTCAATACGAAGTGCTGGAGATCGGCAAACCATAGGTCGTATACGTTTGCGCCTGCAGTCACGTATGTGTGCAGCGCTAGAAAAAAATCTACGTAGTTGTGACTACGTATTTGCAATTACGTAGTCTTACGTACTATATTCGTCCCGTCGAAACGGATGCTCCGTTATTCGAAGGACGAATGTGGTCAAGACACTATCCAACATCTTACTCGTTTCTGCAGCCGCCATTTTTATGGCGGCTTGTTCTGCTACGGTAGAACCGGTGGATTCGTTTGATACAGTAGGGGTAGGTAATTCTACAGTTGAGCGCTACATCGTCGTTTACGATGACGCCGTAGGTAGTAAGGATGACATGCGGTTACAGGCTGCTTCACCAGAAGCACGGATTGAAGCCGTAACACACCTGACGAATAACTTGATGATTGATATCGGCGCTCGTCCTATTGAACGTCGAGATGCCGTTGGCACCATATTCCGCGGTGCAATCGTGTCGTTAACGAAGGAACAGGTTGCGCGCCTTTCGAAACATGCCAGCGTCAAGTATGTCGAACTCGATCGATCAATCGTTGGTCCGTTCCAACCGTCCGTGCCAGCAATGGCCCAACACTCAAATGTGACGCAAATCCTTCCGTGGGGCGTGGCCCGAATTGGTGGTCCAGTAGATGCATCCAACTCGTCTGTTACCGTCTACATTGTTGATTCGGGAATTGACCTCGACCATCCAGACCTGAATGTTGATGTGGTGCGGTCGCGCAGTTTTGTAGAAGGTAATCCGTCACCTGACGACGGTCATGGTCACGGCACACACGTGGCAGGTATCGTAGGTGCTCGCGATAATCAGTTTGGCGTGGTCGGCGTTGCTCCTGGTGTCCGCCTTGTTTCTATGCGAGTCCTCAACGAACGGAACTGGGGACAGTTCTCGTGGTCGATCCAGGCGTTTGACGCCATTGCCTCCATGGCTCGCCCCGGTGACGTTGTAAACTACTCGATATCTCCAACAGCTCGATACACATCGGAAGCTCTCGACGAAGCAGTGCGCCGCCTTGCCCGTCGTGGCATTCGTGTTTGTCTGGCTAGCGGAAATGCCGCTGATGACTGTCGTGAATACTCGCCAGCGCGCGTTAACGAACCGAATATTTATACGATTTCTGCTGTTGGTGAAAACGGTACCCTGGCGTCATTTAGTAATCACGGCTCAACGGTGGATTTTGCTGAGCCAGGCACCGACATCATGTCGACCGCCCCAGGTGGTACCTACGTGCGTATGAGCGGTACATCGATGGCTACTCCTCATGCAGCTGGACTCCTTGTGTCTGGCAAGATTCGTGCAGGACATCCGGTTCGTGCAGACCGTGATGCAACTCGCGAACCGCTCGGTATTCGATAAGCTTACGAGCCCCCTTCGCCCCCTTCTCCCTATGTTTGTGCGTACTGAACGGTTTCGCACCCAGGATTGGTCCATATGGCTTGGTTTCTCCGCAAAAGCAAAAACATCTCTGATTCTTCGCCGGCACAACGGGAAATGCCTGATGGTCTCTGGACCAAGTGTCCCGATTGTTCTACGATTATCTATCGTAAGGAATTGGAGGAGCACGCCTATACGTGTCCGAACTGCGACCATCACTTCCGAATTGGTAGCGCTAAATACGTATCTGTGCTCTTTGATGAAGGTTCGTGGACGGAAACAGATAGGGAAGTGCGGTCAGCCGACCCGCTGGACTTCGTTGACACACGTCCGTACAAAGCACGCTTAAAGGAGGCGTACAGCCGCACAGATCTCCCCGACGCCGTAACGACGGGTACGGGCAGAATCTATGGAATGCCGGTTGCCTTTGGATGTATGAACTTCGGCTTTGTTGGCGGTTCGATGGGCTCTGTTGTGGGTGAAAAGTTTGTCCGTGCTGGTCGTCGCGCTCTGGAGTCTCGTTCGCCGTTTGTCTTTATATCAGCTTCCGGTGGCGCACGGATGCAAGAGGCAGCCTTGTCGCTCATGCAGATGGCGAAAACGAGTGCATTTCTTACGGAACTGGCAGAAGCGGGTCTTCCCTACATCTCAATCCTCACGGATCCAACTACAGGCGGTGTTAGTGCCTCGTATGCAATGCTCGGTGATGTAATCATTGCAGAACCGAAGGCATTGATCGGTTTTGCTGGACCGCGCGTTATTGAACAGACAATCCGTAAAAAGCTTCCTGAAGGATTCCAGCGTAGCGAGTTCTTGCTGGAACACGGTATGGTTGATATGGTTGTTCATCGACATGATCTGAAAAAGTCACTGTATACGGTACTCTCCCATCTGATGGGAGGAAAACGTGGATAAGCATCAGAAAATCAGGCTGTTAGGCTTTCCGATTGACCTTGGTGCTGACCGTCGAGGTGTGGACATGGGCCCGTCGGCCCTACGAATAGCCGATATTGATAAGAAGTTGGAATCACTAGGGTTTACGGTTGTTGATGAAGGTGATATCCCGATACGGAACATTGAGGTACAAGACGCAGCGGATCAACGATTGAAGTATCTACCGGAAGTCGTTGAAATGAGTGGCGTTCTTGCGGGACGTCTGCGGTCGATTCTCACCGATGGTGATTTCCCGCTGATTCTTGGAGGTGACCATTCCATGTCGGTTGGATCTCTTGCAGGAATCGGTTCGTGGTGTCGAGAGCGTGGCAAGACACTTGGTGTTCTCTGGATTGATGCACACGCTGACATGAACACGGCGGAGACAACTCCATCGGGAAACATTCACGGAATGCCCTTGGCTGTTGCTATGGGTTACGGTCATCCTGATCTCACGTCGATCTGCGGAACAGAGCCAAAACTTGATCCACGAAACCTTGCCATTATTGGTCTTCGGTCGATTGATCCAGGTGAGCGTACTCTCATCAAGGATCTTGGTGTTGCGGCCTATACGATGTTTGACATAGACCGCCTGGGTATGTATGAGATTGCCTCGCGAGTGTTGGACGACATGTCACGAAGTGTTGACCATCTTCATATCAGTTTTGACGTGGACGGTGTTGATCCATCCTTTGCTCCTGGAGTAGGTACACCTGTACCGGGTGGACTTACCTTCAGGGAAACGCACATGCTCATGGAGATGATAGCTCAGTTGGACGTTGTGGGCTCCTTCGAGGTGGCCGAGGTCAATCCAATCCTTGACGATCGTAATCGCACGGCTGAGTTTGCAGCAGACGTCGTCGCTTCCGTCATGGGAAAACGAATTCTCTGATGAGAACGCAGAGATCATGGATGCATGCGAGTATCACATTACTGGTGATGACTTCTGTCGTAACCATAGGAATGTCTGCTCAGGGCATCATTACATCGGATTCAGGTAGGGGGCAACAAGGGGCATATGTCGAGCCGCGTCCTGTAGCGACCAAGGTGAAGCCCATTCGGCTCTATGGAAACATTCAATGGATCTTTGGTATTGCTTCCAGTGACTTCTTCCAAGACTATAAATCACAACTCTTGGGACCTGCATCGACCTTTGATGCAGCGGAGGGCGTACGTGGGGGTGTCTCGTCATTTCAGTTTCCGAACGTGGGTATAGGTCTCGAGGTTGGATATTATCGTGTAGCGCTCCGCGAGACGTATGTATTTCGATCGATACTGGACTCAACGCGACCCGATCAGACGGTCGGACAAGACTTTATCATGAACGTTGTTCCTGTATTTGCGACCATTGATTATTTCCCGGTGAAGCGACAGTTCACAGCATACGTTGGAGCTGGAGTAGGCATGTCGTTTATCAACGTTCGTTGGAGCGAATCACTCTCGGCAACTCAGCTTCCGGGTGCCCGAAAGTCTGGTCTTCGGTATGATGAATCGCACGTCGTGCCGTCCGGACAAGTTCGCAGCGGTGTATCACTCGGGTGGGACGCGAGTCCTACAGCCGTTGTACGTCCATCGTTATTCTTCGAAATCACCTACACGATTATACCGTTTACAGCACCACTATTTTCTGATGTTGCTCCAACACTCGACAATCCTCCCGATCGTCTGCGTGGATCGTATGCAATCCAAGCCGGTGGCGTTGGTGTGCATGCCGGAATAAGTCTTCTCTTGCGCTGACGTTCTTTTGCGCTGACTTTCGTTCTTGGCAGGTTCATCTCCGCTGACGATCTTGGGGAGCCAGACAGATTGTGTATCACATTCCGGAGAGCAACCATGGACATCCATATCACCACACGTCACTGCACGCTGACGGACCATGAGAACGAGGCTGCTGTGAAAGCCGCCACGCACTTCGGAAAATTCTACGACAACATCCTTCGAGTTGACGCAATACTCGAGCAAGAACATGGTGCCCACCTCTGTGAGTATACCGTAAAGGTTGGTGGTCATACCATTGTTGCAAAGGAACAAGGACAAGATTTCTCACGGGCAATTCACGACGCTGCTGAAAAGATTGTTCGCCAGCTCACAAAGCTCAACGATCGTCAGCACGACGTACGTACGCCGCTGGCTCGACCCTGAGGCTACACCATGCCTATTCTGCGTAAGGCCACTCCCCATCATAAGGAGTCGGTCACCGTTCGGGAGTTACTCGACTGTCCGGTAAAATTCCGTGTTCTTACCGGTGATGTTGGATTAGACAACCTTATCACCGATAAGAGTCTCCATAGGCCGCAGCTTGCGCTTGCGGGCTATACGGAGTTCTTTACACATTACCGTGTTCAACTTTTCGGTAATACGGAATTTTACTATCTCAAAAGCCTTGATCCCGAACGACGGCTACGTGCCTTCGCCTACATCTGTGAGTTCACCATTCCATGTATCGTCTGTGCAAATGATCATGCATTGGATGATGACCTCGTAGAACAGGCGAAGGCACATGGCATCGCAGTACTCGTTACTGAATACGACACGACGAAGGCCATCTATCTTCTGAGTGAGTTTCTTGACGATCAATTTGCTGTTCAGACGAGTGTCCACGGCAGTTTTGTTGACGTCTACGGTGTTGGTATGCTCTTCACCGGAGGAAGTGGAATCGGCAAATCCGAAATCGCCCTTGACCTTGTTGAGCGCGGTCACCGACTCGTTGCTGATGACATCGTCATGCTCACAAAAAAGCGTGAAAGTATCCTTATGGGAACAGGCACAAGTCTTGTTCGCCATTTTATGGAGATACGCGGTCTTGGCGTGATTGATGTACGTCAAATGTTTGGCATCCGATCGATCAGGTTCCAAAAGCGACTCGAGATTATTGTGGAGCTTGAGATCTACGATCCAACAAAGGAATACAATCGTACCGGGCTGGACGAATACATGCAAGAACTTCTTGGTGTAGAAATCCAAACCGTTCGATTGCCCATTATTCCAGGTAAAAACATCACCGTTATCAGCGAGACAATTGCGCTCAACTACCTCCTGAAGACGTACGGATACAATGCGTCAAAGGTCTTTGCGGACAGGCTACAGGACGAGATTGAGCGGAGGGCCCAACAAAAGGGTGCCACAGACAATCGTCATGTGCAGTATTTCCAGTCGGATGACGAATAGGATCTCCCGTGTCACGGCAGGTCTCTCAACGAAGACAGCAACAACGTTTCAACAGAAGACAACATGAAACAACCTTTCTCCTTGAACATCCTTTCCATCACAGCGTTGTGTTTCCTGATGACTTCAGGACTACTCGTATCATGTGGTGGAGGTGAGACCGAACAAACGTCAGAAGGCAGTGGAACACCTGTTCGCGGTGAAATCATCGTCATCCACCAGTTGAGTGATCCCGAAGGACTCAATCCTATCGTAACCAACGATGCTGGCGGCCGAGCCATCTTTGATCGTGTATTCGAGAAACTGCTCGACCTTGACTTTGAGACAACGGACATGATACCGCAGCTCGCAGAGTCGCGGCCCGTCGTGTCGGATGATCACCTCACGTATACGTTCACGCTAAAGGACGGTATCAAGTTCAGCGATGGTACACCACTCACCAGTGCCGATGTAGTGTTCTCGTTTAAGGCCGTGAAGAACCCGCTTGTCATTGATGCAGCGCCACTTCGTAGTTACTACATGGACGTTGCCGACGTTGTTGCAAAGGATAGCCGCACAATCATCTTCACGATGTCGAAGCCGTATTTCCTCGCAGAGTACTTCCTTGGTTCCTTGTGGATCCTTCCAAAACACATTTTTGACCCAAACAACCAGACAGATGGTTACTCGTTTGCTGAAACGAATGACCTTGGTAAGGCACAGGCGAATACGAGTATGAAGGCCTTTGCCGACTACTTTAACTCCTCCGATGTAAAGCGCAGCACAAAACTCAATATTGGATCCGGCCCCTACGTTTTTGATGAATGGAAAACTGGAGAGTCAGTTTCCCTTCGTCGAAATACATCATGGTGGCAAGAAGGCAAGGACACGTGGAATCCTGCCTACGCCGAAAAGCTCTTATACCGTGTTGTGAATGACCGTGCTATTGCCGTCAACGCATTAAAGAATGGAGAACTGGACTTCATGGAGTTTGTTCCTCCAACAAAGTTCGAAGAAGAAGTTGACACGGTTCGAACGCCTCATTTGTCAAAGTATGCTTTTCCAACGCAGTCGTATCTCTACATCGGTTGGAATATGAACCGTCCGGTACTATCGGACAAACGTGTACGGAAAGCCTTGTCGCATCTCGTTGATCGTGATGCCCTTATTCGTCAGGTTGTTCGTGGACTCGCCGTTCCGGTAAACTCACCGATCTATCAGGAACGTCCGGAGTACGATACAACTATCAAAGGTATTCAGTTTGATCCAACAACGGCTCGAGCGCTTCTTGACGAAGCTGGATGGGCAGATTCTGACAATGATGGAATTCGTGACAAGGTCATCAATGGAAAGAAAACAAATCTAGCATTCACCTTCCTGCTGAACTCTGGAAATGAAATGCGGGAACAGATTGCTCTCATCATTTCCGACGAATGCAGAAAGCTTGGCGTTGAGGCGAAACTCAAGCGTCTCGAATGGTCCGTGTTTCTCGACAATTTGAGAACGCGCAACTTCGATGCCTACATCGGAGGCTGGGTGAATGATCCTATCGATTCCGACCCGTATCAGATTTGGCACTCAAGCCAGGCTGACAACAAGGGCTCGAACTACGTCTCGTTCCGTGTTCCGCGGGCCGATGAACTTCTAGAGCGTAATCGAACAGAGTTTGATGTTGAGAAGCGTCGTGCCTATATGCGCGAGTTCCAGCAAATCATCGTCGACGAACAGCCCTACACCTTCCTGTGGTCACCACTCTATCCGAGTGCCTACAACAAGCGTCTGCAGAATGTTCGTTACTCCTACGTTCGGCCAGGTTATAATCCCACACAATGGTGGGTACCAAAGGCACAGTGGAAGTACTCGGTTGCTCAATAGTTGACACAGTCGTCAACGTCGTCACACACCTTTGTCGCAGCTGAGCTGCACAACACATGAAACGTCATGAACTCCGGGAACTCATTGTTGGCGGCGAATCGTCGACAGTTGAATTCAAACGACGATTTACGTCGGCGGAGAAGATAGCGAAAGAGATAATCGCCTTTGCCAACACGTCAGGCGGATATCTCATCTTTGGTGTAGACGACGATGGTTCTATCGTCGGAGTCGACTCTGAGAAGGAGCAGATTGCTCTCATCGAAATTGCACGGCACAGTATTGTGCCTGACCTTCATTTGCTCGTCGATGTTGTGGAGATCGAGTATCGTGACGTTGTTGTGGTAACGGTACCAAACTCACACGACAAGCCACACCGGCTTATTAGTGAAGATCCAAATGAGCGACCCCATGAGCGAAAGGCCTACATTCGTCAGGGTGAGCAGAGTGTGGCAGCGAGCCGAGAGATGGCCCGAATCCTGGCTGGTCAAAGTCCTACGTCGCCACCGATTACGCTGAGTATTGGCGATCGGGAGCGCAGGTTGTTTACGTTCCTTGAGCGGTATGGTAAGGCTTCCGTCAACGACTTTGCTCGGTTGGTAAACATTTCACGACGTCGTGCCTCACAAATCCTCGTCAAACTTGTCCGCGCCGGTGTGTTGCACATTCACACCGATAACGGACACGACTACTACACGTTGGTTTGAGAGGGAAAGGTTGTAGTGAACGAGGCCGTTCCCAAACGAATACTCTCAAATCGCAGAAAGTCAAACGAAGGAAACGAGACGAAGTTTATAAAACGAAGAACGGCAGACCGGTACAACCGATCTGCCGTTTTTGTTTTCTGAACGCAGCAATATTCGCCTTATGCGAAGATGCCGATCATCGTCATCACGGAATCGTAATGAGTGTCGTAAGTCTACCGCTCGGTGTTGTGACCACGAGTACGTAAACACCTCCACGAATAGTCATGACCTCACCAAGTGGAAGGCTGTTGACACCTGAAGCAAGTATGACATCCTGTTTTGTCACGGACCGACCGTCAAGGGTAAGAACTTCCAATGTTGCTTGTGAAGATTCAGCAACCGTTAGCACAATGCGACTGTCACTCGTTGCTGGCATTGGTTCGATGCGAAGTGATGCCGTTGTCGGCGTCGTTTCCTCGACGGACGTGATCGTGAGTGCAAAGGCAGCTCCACTTGACCAACCTCCCCAGCCACAATCCGAGCCGCCACGAACTTCCCAATACCAGTTGCCTGAAGAGAGTGGGCTGCTCGCCATGGCATGGCGGTATTCAGTGGTTGTGAGTGATGAATCGTCAACAATTGGATTCGTGAATGCTGAAGTTGCAGCAATCTTTACGTGATAACGTTCCGCTCCAGCAACCGTAGGCCACGTAAAGACAAGGTCACCCATGTTATCCACGGTTGTTGCGCCCTTCGGACTCGTCGTTGTTGCCGATGAAGGTCGCTGACCGTCAGTTCTAAACGAAAACACCGGTGACCAATCACCTGCACCTGCACCATTACGAGCTCGAACGCGCCAATAATGCTGTGTGGCACAAGTAAGGGCACCGAGCGACAACGACGTTTGATCTGTTGACTCGTTAAAAATGATTGATGACTGACTGAAGTTTTGTGTCGTGGCGACGTGAACTTCATAGTCGTCGGCAAGTTGGACCGCATTCCAGCGAAGTGTGGGGCCAGAGTGTGACACATTTGATGCATTGTTCGGTGGTGCTGTGAGGACAGCAGCCGCTGGACGCATCGAGGCAGGGAAGAAGTCGACCTTGATATTGTCACTTTGAAAATCGACCGTCTTTGACATCGGAGCGGAAAGGGCACCGCCGCTTGCTGTTATTGTTACGGAACCGTTTCCAGTGAAGGGTATTGCGTATCCGCCAGACGTTGACGTGATGGCATAATACGTTCCGCGTGACGGTTCAATACGCACACCCGATAAACCTTCACCTGGATCACAGATGCCGTTCTCGTTAGCGTCGATATAACACACACCTACAATGTAGCGCACGGAACGCATCCCAAAGTCTTGTGTCACTACCCAAGGTCCAACTGTTCCCGACATCAAACCGCCGCCACTGTTCGTTGCGCCGATTCCAATTTCCGTGTAGTTGTAGTTCTTGAAGTTGAGGATGTTTTCCCGGTGACCGAGGTCAATCTGATTCTGCTCACCCCAGTCAACGATGAGACCACAATGAGAGTACCACATACTCTCAGCATATGCCGAAACATTCTCGCCAAACATGCCTTGTGACTGGTATGACACCTTGGCATATCGATCACCAAGGTCGTCACCATTACTTGAGGTGTGACCTTGGAAGTTCTTGGCAATCATGTCGGCCGTATGGGCTCGTGCCGCCGTAATCAGTGCCGGATGGAAGGCCAGTGGTGGTCGCTGCGGATAGGTCGTGAATGCCTGTTTTGTAGCATTCTTATTGATGTTGAAGAAGGAGTATGCCTGTTGTACGGCTTGATCATCCGTATCCATAACACGGATTCCTTCTTCAGCGGGATTTGCTCGAGCTCTATTGATAAGCTCTAGCTGATACTGTTCGTGGGGAGTGGGATCTCCGTGACTGTATTCCGTTGTAGGCTGTGCCCACAGCGGACTGACAAACATGCCGCACATAACGGCGAAGAGAAGAAAACGGATCATGTTAGAGGTCTCCAAGTTGAGGACGTATGATGATTTCTTCCTGTAACATCCGCGGATGATCCAGGTGTCGAACAAGGTCACCAACAACGCCGGCTATATCATACGCCGTCATCATACGATGTCCATGTTCGTCTCGTGCCGCATCCGGCCAGATGTCCGTGTCTGTTGCTCCAACAAACAGCTCAATGACTTTTACATTCGAGGAACGAACTTCTTCGCGAATGGAAGCCATCATTGCGTGCACACCGGCCTTCGACGCAGCATAGGCTGAACTGGCCGTAAAGGCACGTTTGACACTTACTGAGTTGATGCTGATGATCATTCCTCGACGTCGCTGAATCATCGACGGAAGAACGGCCTGGGTGCAGTGGAACGTACCACGGAGGTTGATGTCAATTTGGTCGTCAAACTCATCTGGTTGTAACTCGACAAACGGCTTAAAAATTCCAATACCAGCATTGTTTATCAGAATGTCGACGGGGCCAAATCTTGCAATAGCAGCAGCATAGGCATGTTGAACACTTCTTCGATCTGCTACATCAACGGGAACGACTACCGACGAGTCGGCCGTTAGCAGGTGCTCAACTTCACGTAATGCAGCCTCATTCCGTCCCGACAACGTAAGCTTGCACGATGCACTAAGCTCTTGTGCAGCGGCGAGTCCAATTCCGCGACTCGCACCCGTTATCCATACGTGCGGACGTTCAGTCACGACGTGCCTCGGCAATCGACCTATAGAGTTGTTCCGTGGTTTCTTTCATCCTAACGTTTCGTCGTCTCATCACTGTGTGTGCCGTTTGTAAGGCCCTGTCCACAGAATATGGCACGACGGAGTTTTCCGTACACCATGAAAACGACAATACTGCCCGGGGCGCAAATGTTGATGTGACGATGTTCGCAAAACAGCCAATGACGGATCCCGTCGTAAGTCGTGTTCCTATTGCCGTTTTGCTGTGATCACCCATGAGTGTGCCAAGGAGCATTCGACCGGTATTCTCATCGCTCCATGGCATCGAAACGTGTACTTCACCGTAGGTATTCTTCAGATCCGACGTTGTTGTGCCAGCGCCAAGGTTGACCCATGAACCTATCCACGAATGTCCAACAAATCCGTCGTGTTGTTTGTTGGCAAAGCCGTGGAAAATGCTGTCCTCAATTTCGCCGGCAATCTTGCAGGTTGGTCCAATGGTTGAACTGGATATTCTGCTGTGAGACTTGATCTGTGTACCGTTACCGATGGCAAGCGGTCCAATCAAGGTTGTGAATGGTTCCACGTGAACATTGTCGCCAAACAACACAGGGCCGTGACGTTCATCAACGACAACATTTGGTTGGTCTGAAAACGAATGTCTCCGGGGAAGCAGTTCTGCGTCCCAACCGATAACCGTTGGCATAACATCAAACGCCTGCCAAAGGCGGGTGACAACATATCCTTCAATGAGAACAATGTCAGCTGCATCTGGCTGCTCCATTGCTGCTGCTAAAGCTGTCGTGGATACCGCAGGGTGCGGTATCCACGCAGCAATCGGACTGTCATCAATAAGAAAGACTACTGATCGTGCTGAGTTTCGGCAAACGTCAATCATCTGCCGCATAACGGCAGGAGCGAGCAATACATTACCGAGCACGGAAAGAGTCGGGAAAGGGGCGAACGGGGCAACCTGGACTCGCTCTTCAAACGACTCAAGTACGTCGTGCCTATGACTCGTCACGGTGCATACTACGTCGGGCACCGATGTTTGCCAGCGCTCGAGTATTGAGAACATACCGAGACGCAATTCCCATGCTGCCGACGTTTCGGACATCGGATAGAGTTGTCCGACATAGTCGGGTTCCGTCAGCAGCACCTGAATGGTCATGCGTCAACCGTCTCCTGAGCATGGTGGAGCGCTGCCTTCACAAAGGCAACAAAGAGTGGATGTCCAGTCACAGCCCTCGATTTGTATTCCGGATGGAATTGGACACCAACAAACCATGGATGATTTGGTAGCTCGATGATTTCAACAAGTTTCTCATCGGGAGACGTGCCACTCAGGACCATACCTGAACCTTCGTACAGTTCGCGGAATTCATTGTTGAATTCATACCGATGGCGATGACGCTCGCTGATGTGTTCGGTTTTGTATGCAGCAGCAGCCTTCGACTTCTTTTTGAGGGTACACGGATACGCTCCAAGTCGCATCGTACCACCCTTGTCCGTCACGTGACGCTGCTCCGGTAACAAATCAATTACAGAGAACTTGTTCTTTTTGAATTCAGAGCTATTTGCCTCAGGAAGTCCACACACGTTTCGGCCAAATTCGATGACGGCACATTGCATACCAAGGCAGATGCCAAAGAATGGAATGCCGTGCTCACGAACATGTCGAATAGCTGAGATCTTCCCTTCAATGCCACGAGAGCCGAATCCGGGAGCCACGAGCAGTCCATCGATACCGTCAAGCTGCTCAGCAACGTTGCTTACGTCTACATGCTCAGAGTCTATCCACCGGATGTTCACCTTTGCGTTATTGATCGCACCAGCGTGGATAAATGCCTCGCTAATGGATTTATAACTGTCCTGGTGTTTTACGTACTTACCTACAATGGCAATCGTGACGGGATGTTTTGGAGCCTTGATACGATGGACAAAACGCGACCACGTGTCAAGATCGAGATTGGAGCGTTTGAGATGAAGTTTTTCACAAATGATATCGTCGAGTTCGCGTTTTGCGAACATCATGGGCACTTCGTAGATCGTTTCTGCATCTAGAGCTTCAACGACTGACCGCTCCTCAACATTACAGAACAGCGCAATCTTGGCTCGGATGTCGCGATCCAGCTTGACCTCAGAACGACATAACAGGAGGTCGGGCATAATACCGAACTCCATGAGCGTTTTTACACTGTGTTGTGTAGGCTTTGTTTTTACCTCTCCCGCACTCTTGATGTAGGGGACAAAGGTGAGGTGTACAAAGAGGGCGTTCTGTCGTCCAACTTCAAGCGCATGTTGACGTGCCGCCTCAAGAAACGGAAGTCCCTCAATATCACCAACGGTTCCGCCAATCTCAATGATGATGACGTCGAACACACCATCATAGGCGCGCATCCGGCGCTTGATTTCGTCCGTGATATGCGGGATGACTTGTACGGTTTTACCGAGATATTCACCACGCCGTTCGCGCATGATGACGTCGTAATAAACCTGACCAGCCGTGGCCGTATTTGCTCGCGTCATACTGACGTCGAGATAACGCTCATAATGGCCAAGGTCAAGATCAGTTTCTGCCCCGTCATCCGTAACGTACACTTCACCGTGCTGGTACGGATTCATCGTACCAGGGTCGACGTTGATATAGGGGTCGAACTTCTGCACGGTGACACTATAGCCCCGTTGCTTCAGCAGCAGACCGATGGATGATGAAGCGATACCCTTTCCGAGTGAAGAAAGGACCCCGCCCGTAATGAAGATGTACTTTGAACTCTTCGGCACGGATTTCCCCGAGTGGCGATGATGATGTAACGCGCCGTGTGCGCGGTACGGACGGGCTCGAATTTACGGGGAACTACCGAAGCGGCAATGAACGAAGCGCCGACATCGTAGTTTTGTTCTATGCGACGCAGTATAGCCCCCTTGCCCCTTACCATATTCTTCCTCGGATTTCTTCTGCTTTCGTCTTGCGGAGGTGAGTCGGAAACCGCTCGACCACCGTTGCGGTTCTGGCATTTTTGGTCGGAACCTGGCCAAAAGCGAGCTCTTTTGGACGTTGTGAAAGCCTTCGAAAAGAAACATGGCTGCACAGTGGAATTGACCGAGCTCACATGGAATGACGGAAAGGAGAAGCTACAACTTGCATTTAACTCAGGTGCACCGCCTGATGTGATAGAACTCGGTTCGGATTGGGTGCCGCAGTTTGCTGCCGGTGGCGTTTTAGAGAAACTTCCTACACAGCAGACTGACCTTGGTCGGTTCCTCCGAATGTCCGTACCAGCAGGAATGTGGAATGGTGTAGCCTATGCTTGGCCGTGGACGGTTGATACAAGGGTTCTGTACGTCAACAAGGGTCTACTTGCCTCAAGTGGATGGGAAGGCTCGTTGTCCACGTACGACGACCTACTTGCCGCAGCTCGTGCCGTACAGGGGACAGGTGCGTACGGATTTGCAGCGAATGGTGCAGATGCACATCGGCTCTACAAGAAGATTTTGCCCATGATCTGGTCGTACGGTGGTGACGTTGTCGATGCACAGGGGCGTCCAACCTTTGCGCGACCGGAAAACGTAGTGGCACTAACTCGGTATGCCGAACTGGCTCGTACGGGTCTGATCGAAACACAACGACAGTTGGACGCAGCATTTCTCCAGGGGCGCGTTGCGTTTTGGCCAAGTGGTTCATGGTTACTCACGAAACTTGAGAAGACGCAGAATCTTGACTGGGATGCCGTCGTGATGCCAGGAACAGCAACCGGAGAGGGTATGTCGTTTGCCGGTGGCGAATACCTCGCAATCAGTGCGTCGTGTCAACAGAAGGTTCTTGCTCGTGAGTTTTTGCGATATATGACGTCGGCTGAAACGGCCGTTACATTTTGTTCAGCCGTAGACGAAGCTGGTTTTCCCGCTGACACGGTAGGGCTGCGGAACGAGCAGCTCGTAAAAAAACGTGGCAAGGCGACGTTCGCTCGACAACTTTTAACGTCGCGTATGACGCCCGTTCATCCAAAGTGGCTCGAGCTTGAGGCCCTTCTTGAAGATGCTGTTGTAAAGGTTCTGCTTGGTGAGGCACGTCCAGAGGAGGCGCTTGCAGCCGCTCAGAACGAGGCCGTACGGCTTCTTGAATGAGGCAAACATCCATCGTGAAAGGAGTGCTGGCACTCCTCGCCGTGTTTGTTGCGTCAACAGCGTCCGTTACGTCACAAACGATGGTGACAATTTCAGGCCGCGTTGTCGACTCTGCAACAGGTGAAGATCTTCGTTTTGTAACACTTCGTGTTGTGGGTTCCGTTCGCGGAGTTGTGTCCTCTCGCAATGGTGCCTTTGTTCTCAAGGTACCGGATGGAGACTCTACGGTCCGTATCGCAGCCAGCCTCATTGGATATACAACAGACACGATAGAGCTTGTACGACGGGATACGAACATCGTTGTATCACTGCGGGAACAACCCCTGCGCACGGCCGACATTGTTGTCTTCGCAGAGAATCCGGCCATGCGCATTATGCGGAGGGTTGTTGCACGCAAACGACGTCAGAATGAGACGCTTGATCGCTACACGTACATGTTGTACACAAAATTTGTTGCCGTAACCGACACGTTAACGGCGAGTAGGAGTTCCGGCAGGGGAGACTCAACAGTCTTTGCAATTCTTGAGTCGTACTCAAAGGGATATGTAGAGCGACCAGATAAATTTTATAATGAAATTATTCAGCGGCGTCAGACGGCGAACATACCACCCCAGGCCAACTTTGTTTCATTCGGAACAAATCTGAATGCCTATGATGATGAAGTGTCGATTGTCGGTGAGCGAGTTGCATCACCGCTGAGCGCTGACGCCTTTGATGCTTATGACTATGAACTGACCTCGAACGAGGAAGACAGTATCGTGCGGATTCGATTGATTCCCAAAAGTGGATATCGAGCCTTCGAAGGGGAACTCTATGTTGATAGACTTCGTGATGTCCCCGTAGAACTCCGAGCAGTACCCAATGACAATGTGAACTTGCCTTTTGACGCTAAGCTGACGTTTCGCCAAAAGTTTGCTGTGTATAACGGAAATGTTGTCCCAGAGGCACTATCGATTACATCGACACTTGAGGCGAACATCTTGTTTGTCTTGTCACCACGGCTTGATATTGATATCGAAACGTTTTGTTACGACTACGACATCAATGCGAGTTTTGAGGATGACGTGTTTGATCGACGGCGTGTAGAGATTGCAGAGTCGGCCAATGAGTTTGACTCCACGTTCTGGAAAGCAAATCAAAAGGTACCATTACGAGCAAGTGAAGAAGCTGCGTACGAAGAGATTCGAATAGCACTTGAGAATCCTGATTCACTGGCACAAAGCACGTTCATCGATCGATTCCTTGGCCCGATTCCAAGGATTATGACTCGTCTAGGTCAGCGACCGTTTACCGGATTCGAAGACATCTTCCGCCACAATCGAGTTCACGGACCGTTTCTTGGTCTTGGTACACGTTTTCGCCCCGACACAGCGATTGAGGTTTATAGTGCAGCAGGTTGGGGTTTCGGTAACGGAAGGCCATATGGAATGGCTCAGCTCACATACTTTTTTGATCAGCGACAGCGATGGTTTGGTGATGGATCGTTGTCACATCGCCTACAACGGAGAGACGATCCATTTACTGTGCGGAGTGGCCTGGTAACCGTTACGTCGCTCATCGGTGGTCAGGACTACGGTGATTACTATCACGCAACGGGATGGCAGATTGGTGGCGGCTATACGTGGGGACAGTTACGATTCATTCGTAACGATGCGTGGGCGCGGCCGTCCATGTTGCGGTTGTTTGTGTCTCAGGAACGACAGTTTTCCGCACCGTTTCTAGATACATGGAGCGTGTTTACACCGCAACAACGTAGAGATCAACCACCTGTTGACGACGTCTTTGTGCGAAGTGTGGGTGCAACTCTTTGGCTAACATATAATCCCGCTCGACGAATCTCTCGCACAGGAATGATGGCCGACATCGAGGTAAGTGATGCTTCGGTGTTACCGACAGATCGTGACTATATCCGGACGCAATGGTCTGCATCGGTACGTACGGCGACACTTCCACTGTGGACACTCGACATCGGAGCAGCAGTGGGTTGGTCGTGGGGAGATTTACCGATACACAGGCTTTACTCTCTGGAATCTTCCGTGACGGGTCTAGCATTTGGTAGTGCTTTCCGAGGAATGAACGTCAAGGAGTTTTACGGTGATCGATATGCCACACTGACACTTTCCCACAACTTCGGTGAAGTTGTACCTGGCCTACTCCGAATCCCCGATGTTGCGTCCTTTGGAATTGAATTTATCCTCACAGGAAGTGCGGCCTGGACGCAGTTCGGCCTCTCGTCCATCGCAGAGCGTGCACGAGAGGCCGGACTGATGTCGACCGATGGAACGGCCGACCGTGTGTACTATGAAGTTGGACTAGCGCTGAACCGAATTCTTTTGTTCTTTCGGCTTGACATCAACGCTCGTCTCTCACAACGTGATGGTCCGGGATGGCGAATCACCATTGGACCAGCAAGCTTCTAACCTATTCAACAATCAAACGTCGCACGGTACGTTCGCCTTTCTCCGTCGTCAGGGACACGAGATACATTCCGGGGGACACACCGGTAATGGGAAAGGCAAACTGGCCTGGACCAGCCGTGCGACGTTGTTGTTGAAGAATGTCTGCAACCTTGGTTCCGGAAAGATCATACAACGAGACACTTAGTGTGCGATCTTCCGAGAGTGTATAGGCTAGAGTTGCCGCCCCGTCCGTAACGGGATTCGGATAGATATCGGTTGACGTAATCGCTCCATTGGACGAACGGTGAAGTTCTTGAAGTCCCGTAACGCCATCTGTTGAGGTTGGGAGCTGTTGCCCCTTCTGCCCCTTACCCGATGTGATGATCATGATACGGTTGGAGAGTACCGTCCTTGAAGGTACGGATCTGATAATCACTTGTCGTTTGATTGAGCGAAGATTTGAATCGGCAGCCGACGACGTTTGCTCATCTGGCGTGATGGCGATACTCACCGTTACGTCTTCCTCACGAATCAACGAATGGTCTTGTGCATCGTACGTACGACGCTTGATAACCTTCGTGCTATCAAACTTCATACACGGACCATTCGTGAGTGTATCGACCATTTTCAGCCACATAGGATTGTTAAACATTCGTAAGAATGTTGAGTCGAAGCTGAAGTTCAGCGCATTCAGTGAATCAAAACTGAATGAATTGAATGTAGACGCGTTGGAATCGAAGAACTTCGTTACAACCTCAGACATCACTTTCAGTGAGTCGATGTTGATCTCACGTAGTTCCAAAAGCGAGTCGGAGAAGATGGGTAAACGATTCTGTGTATAAAGACTCCGGACGTAAGCTCTCAAGGAGTCAGCAGATACTCCAAGTTGTTTTGTATGTTTTCGATAAAAGTCTGCCAGCTCGTTTGCATCAAGCCCCATCAGTTCCTTTGCGGAATGATTCTTGAATTCCCGCAGTATGTCTACTGAACCTAATGCGTCGAGCTTTGGCAACGAGTCTGTGTTAAACACTCTAACGTTTTTTTGCCCATTACGTGATGTACTGACGTTAACGTGATTACCGTTGTCATCTATGTGGATTACGATTGTCTCCTCCAGTGCAGTTGCCAGAGAATCCGGGAAGGCCCTCACAAACTTTTCTGATGCCGGATACCACATGATGACGTTCTCTGCTGACGTCGGTGCCGTCACAGGAATGAGCGAGTTCGGGTCAACGGATTCCGTTGAGTTGCTAGCAAACCGAATGATTCGGCCCGCTCCTGATGGAGACGTCACCATGTATGGTCGTGGAGAATCACCAGCAGCGATATCTACCTCTTGTGGTTTCCCATCTTTAAAGAGACATACCGTGAGCTGACGGGGATTCGGTGAACAGGCCACAACACTATCCGACGCTGCAATGTTGCCTAACTTTCGAAGACCAGGGAGATTGATATTCAACGAGTTGAGGATCGTCTCGTCTGCCCGTAGAGCACATGCGGCTATTGGTGCAGAGGATACAAATGCCACGTTCGACGTAGTGCGCTGATTACCAGAACTCCGTGGACGTGTTACAGCTACTGGCGTCGTGCCATTTGTCGAAACGGTTGATGCTGTTGTTGTACCGATCGACGGTTTGTCCGAAGTTGTTATCGCAGTCGTTGATGTTGATGTCTTCGGTACGGTTGCCGTGATCTTTCCTGGTGGCGGGGTTTGTGGCGTATCGTGAATGATGAGAACGTTTGTGCCAACGATAGCCGCCAGTGCAACGGATGCGGCAAGGAGTGTTGTGAACATGGTTGACCCTCGCGGGATGAGTGCGGAATTGGGTGATTGATGGAGGATCGCACGCACGTCGTCCGCCGAAACAGGAGATTCTTCCCGTCGGGCCGCTTCAAACAATGAGTCGAGTGAGCGGAGTTGTCGTTTCATGGTGTCGGTCCTGGAATCCGTGCGATGGTGAGTCTTGGTGCGGATACATTTGAAGGAACGTGCTCGATATCCGCTTCGAGCATGGTAGCAAGGCGCTCTCTACCTCGTTTGAGCCGAGACTTAACGCCACTCAGGGTTCCACCTTGAATGGTGCGCACCTCTTCAAGGCTGAGTCCTAACACGTCAAACAGCACAACAGCTTCACGAACAGCTGCAGGGAGTTTGAGTAGACAACAACGCAGGTACTCTACGTCCGCTTGAGCATCCGGTAAGGGATCCGAATGCGGTGTTTCGTGGGCCGCCTCTTCGTCGTACGTGCCAAAGAGTGCCGACCTCCAGCGATGTCGTTTTTGGAGTCTGCTGGCAATCGTGAAGACGAAGGAAACAAAGGCCTGCTCATCACGAAGTCGATGAAACCCTTCCCATGCCTGAAGTACCGTTTCACCAAAAAGATCCTCTGCCTCGGTTGTTGAGCGAGACATACTTCGAACGAAGCGCCACAAAGCATTGCGGTGCGGTTCAAGGAGGGCGAGGAAGGTTAACTGACGGTCTTCGATGGTCATCAGGAAGTCACAGTGTGTCGGCGCTGACGAGGAGTAGGTGACGGAACCATCGAAAAAGTTTCGTCAGGGTTCGATATGACGTAAACGCAGGTGTATGGAGTCAACAGCACGACGTGCCCGGTAACGTGCTTCGTCTACCGTAGCGTCACCCCAGGCGAGGGCCACACCCATACGGCGATACGGGCGCATATCCGGCTTGCCAAAAATGCGAACGTCCGTATTCGGATCACTGAGAGCGATGTCAACTCCGATATAGTCAGGTTCTGTGCTCGATGCTTCTGTTGCAAGGATAACGGCCGAAGCTCCCGTTCGAATCAGTTCCACAGAGGGTATAGGTAGTCCAAGGACTGCACGAGCGTGAAGTTCGAACTCCGTAAAGGTTGCCGTGCCTGCAAGTGTCACCATACCTGTATCGTGTGGACGCGGCGAGAGTTCACTGAAGTACACCGAATCCTTCGTGAGGAAAAACTCTACTCCCCAGATACCTGACCCACCAAGAGCCCGTGTTACAACGTCAGCCATGTTCTGTGCTTCAGCAAGTAAGGGGGCTGCTGTCGCATGGGGCATCCAGGACTCCATGTAGTCACCACGCTCCTGCCGGTGTCCGATGGGTGGACAGAACAACGTTGGACCATTGGACTGCGTGATGGTGAGGAGGGTGATTTCACTCTCAAATGGTATAAATTCCTCTACGATTAATTCTCGAATATCTCCACGTGAACCATCCATTCCATAATGATATGCCTTGTTGATGTCTTCCTGCGTACGAACAATACTTTGGCCCTTACCACTACTCGACATAAGTGGCTTTACAACACAGGGTAGTCCAATTGATTGTACGGCCTCATAAAACTCTTCCAAGGTTGTAGCATAACGATATGCTGCTGTGCGCAAACCAAGTTCGCGAGCCGCAAGGTCTCGTATTGCCTTACGATTCATCGTCATGTTGGCAGCACGCGCACTAGGTACCACTCGAATCCCACGATCTTCATAATCATACAATCGTTCAGTCCGAATTGCCTCAATTTCCGGTACGATGATATCAGGTTTCACCTCGTCCACAACCTTGTCGAGTGCAGCACCATCAAGCATATCAAGCACGCGGTAATCATCCGCCATCTGCATGGCAGGGGCATCTGCGTATCGGTCACATGCCACAACACGATGACCGAAGCGCTTGACGGAAATCACAAATTCTTTACCAAGTTCACCGGAGCCAAGCAGGAGGATGAGCATGAGGGGGTGGGGGAAGGTGGGGGAGGAT
>DDUR01000026.1 GCA_002344895.1 Ignavibacteria bacterium UBA2333 | reverse complement strand
CTTTTGACTCAGGAGGTATTCTCCCGGAGAAATTGGCAGGAACGGTACCATGTGCCACCTATACTTTGCTATCCCCAGCCCCTTTTGCCCCTTGTAGAGGAATCGTTACCGATATGCTTTTGTCTACCCTGCTCTGTGCAGTCTTACTGACTGGACTTCATCCCGACGGTGTTTCGGTTCGTGGTGTTGTTATTGATGCCGTTTCAGGTGAAACACTTTCGCGAGCTACGGTAGCTGTCATTCGCAGAACAGATAGCACTGTTGTTGGTGGAATGTACTCCGATTCAACTGGCAGATGGCACGTTGATCGATTCGTTGCTCAAGACCATATTCTGCGGATCTCCTACGTTGGATTTTCACCGGGATTCGTTGATATCGTTGAGCCTCCGTCTGACACATTTGATGTTGGTTCTATTGCCCTACGTCCGGTTTCGACAGATGAGATTACCGTGGTGGCTCAACGGGATGTTGTACAGATTGTAGGCCCCACCAAGGTGTTTAACGTTGACGCCCTTGCGACCGTTGTTGGAGGAACGGCCGTTGATGTGCTACGCAATGTGCCAACCGTGAACGTTGATGCAGATGGCAACATCACTGTACGCGGTAACTCGAGTGTGAACATCATGATTGATGGGAAACCCATCCGCATGTTCGGCGATGCCAATACCGTGCTTCGTAGTATCCCCGCCATGGCACTCGATCGTGTAGAGGTTACAACAAATCCTGGAGCCAAGTATGAAGCAGAGGGACAGAACGGTATTCTCAACATCATCACAAAAAAACGTACTGACGATGGTGTAAATGGTAGTCTTACGTCGTCTCTTGGCACTCTTGATTTGTATACAACGGCACTTTCAGGGAATGTACGAGAGGGTTCCGTAAATGTCTTCTTTGGTATGGATGCTTCATCGTCACGACACCTTCGTGCGAAACATATCGACGCAACATTTATCGACGGTACGTTGATGACACGTACAGGACCGTCCCTTTCACGACATCAGTCATGGGGCATACGGGGCGGTGTTGATTTGGAGTTCGCAACGGGTCATACTCTTACGGCGAGTGGTGAGTGGCGTAGTGGCGATTCACGCTTTTCTGATCCTTTCTTTACCTCGACACAAACACGTGATCAAGCCGCCATCGGTTATGTTGACATGCAACAACACGGTGGTAATCCATATTCAGCTGCGGGTGTTGCCTTGTCGTGGTTATATACGCTTTCAAGTCCTCAACATAAACTGTCGGCCGATCTTAACGTTTCACCCTCTACCTTCGACGCGTCGAATCAGAATGTATTCATTCCAACAGACGCTCGTGCAACACCGCTAGGTGACCCTACAAGTGGCATACTCACACGACTCGTAGGGCGTTCATTATCGGTGCTTAGTCAGATAGACTATGCATGGCCCGTCTCAGAACAGCTGTCACTCGAAGCGGGACTTCGGTCAAATTTTCAAGGTATCCAATCGGATTTCCTTGTGGATCGACTTGTTGCTGGCGGTACATTTCAGCGCGACGTGGTGTCAACAACCGGAGCGCGACATCAGGACGACGTTCATGCTGCATATGTGTCGGCAACATATCGTATCGAGCCTCTGAGTATCCAGATCGGACTGCGTGGAGAGCATACCATGAACTTTTACGAAAGCACAACTGATTCATCGTTGGGTTTCGAGAGAGCGTTTGGAAATCTTTTCCCGAGCGCATCAATCGGTTACGCATTCGACGAACGGAGCACGTTACTTCTGTCGTATGGTCGACGTATCAACAGACCCCATGCTACAGCATTGAACCCATTCCTCGACAAGACTGACTCTCTGAACTGGCGGACGGGAAATCCTTCATTACTTCCTGAATATGTAGATGCGCTTGAGTTGGGATATAGTCACGGCTTGGACGGTTTTTCAGTAACCGGCGAGACATTCTTTCGTCGGACTTCGAACGCCATCAACCTACGGTTCCGTGAAACCATAGCTCCGGGAATTGTACTCGAAAAGCCCTACAATTTCGGTGAAGGACTTGCCTACGGCCTGTCAGGATTTATCATGGGAGAGGTTGTCCAAGGAGTACGATTAAATTCTGAGATCTCATACTATCGCCAACAGGTCGAAGGTTTTTTTCGTGATCGCCAATGGTCGAGTACGGGCTGGGGTTGGAATGCACGTATTGGTGTTGCTGGCCGCCTACCACTTGATGTAGATGCTCAGCTGACGTTCGACTACACGGCACCTCAAGTTATTCCTCAGGGTCGTCGTATGGAGTTTGCGCTCGTGAATCTTTCGTTGAATCGTGTCTTTCTGCAGGATCGTCTGACAGTAGGTGTAAACTGGACGGATATGTTTAACACCGCTCGCTTTGGTGGCTGGGTGTCCGGAGAGGGATTTGACATGTATCTCCTCAACCAACGTGACTATACTCTTTTCTCATTTAACGTGACCTATCGGATCAACAATGCTGAACGTCGAAGAAGAGGTCAAGGTGGTGCCGTAAGCCCTCTGGGAGGGGGCGGAGGGGGCGTGTAGACTGCTAAGATTTTGCTAAGATGGTGTTTCATACCGAATGTGTCAGTTTCGGTACATGAAAGCTCGCATCGTAACCCTCGCCATTGTATTTGTGCTGTGTATATCAGCCTTCACTGCAGCAGTCTCAGATACTCCACGTAAACGATCGACACAGGCCGTCGATCTTTCACAACTATCACTGAGACCGGACCACAATCAAAGTGGATTATCGGCCGACGGAAAGGTGTTTCTTCGAACCCGACGTGACACGGCTGCTAATGTCATTGTCATCGATCGAATGTCTATCAGTGGTCCAGATGTTATACGAGTTGATACAATCATTCTCGAACGTGGTTCGCAGATTGTCGTCGATCCTTTAACCGACACATACGTTCACCATACGTCCAGAAAGTTGTATCGCTATACGGTGGCAGATGGCTTCCTCGTTTCCTACATTCCGTTGCAGAACGCCGAAAACATACCGGCATCGTTTCAAATACGTCAGGTGCGTCGGAACGGCGCATGTGTTTCTGATCTCTTGTCAACGCCATATGAAACGAACTTCCTACAGGTTGGAAGTTCCGAGTTGTATATGAGTCGACCCGGTCGCGACAGTTTGTTACTGTTACTGAGTAAACGTGATGTTGGCAACATCCATCGCGTCTACTTTAGTCGTGCTAACGCAAGGGTATATGCAGTTGTAGACGGCCAAAACTGCACACGATGCGAAGTCCGTTCGTTTCACGCACAAAGCGGTGAGCCTGGACCTACGTATTCCGCGAAGCTACTCGGAGTAGATCAGATCATTATCGACACGGCAACGGGCAATTTTATGAGCGTGCATGCGTTTGGTATCGATCTTGTATCTGGTGCTACAATGACAACTATTACAAGGAATACAGAGTGGGAAAGGACCGTTCGGCCCGACTCTGTACCATTTAAACCGTTCTTGCGACTTCATCTTCTCTCCGGAACATTTGATTTCGATCCGATGACAACAAGAACAATGCGGAAGCTCCCGAAAGGAGCTGGATCAATCGCACACAGTGGTGCCAACGTTCGTATGGATGAATCGCGACACGTTCAGATCATATCAATGATAGCCAATGAAACGTACGTCTTACCTGTACAGGGCGATGAGGTCTTCGAGGTCTACAACAATGACATGAGTGTGATTGTTCGTAATGGTGATGACTACATTTTTGTGCCTCGTGTCCTGCACTAGTCATGTCCTTAGAACCGTTCTCCGGGAGAAATTGAACAATACCCTTATCCACGTTTCACAGACAGCTAGACGTGTACGTGTGATGTGTAGGGAAAAGTGATCTCTTGAGGCTTGCTCCTGTATCCGCTTTGGGCCACGAATACAGGACCGAGCTCATAGGCGACCGTTGACATTCGTGCTTCGTGCTATTTTCGTTGGACAATGATTACGCTAGACGATGTCAAGAGACTAGCACTGTCGTCTCCTAGGTCGGCTCGCGCCGCATACGACTCTTATCTGCACACACTTCATATGCGATTCGATTCCATCGAAGTCGCGGAGATCGTCAACAACCTTATCAGCGCACCTCAGCTCAGTGCAGACGTTTATACAACGCAGGCCCAGATTCTCATACAGGAAGGGAAAAGTACAGCAGCGCTTGAACTGACTCGCCGTGTTCTTGAGCACGGTGCGTGTTTGTCGTGGGAGTCTCGTCGCTCGGTTCTCATTCAGTCCATGTTTGCTGCAAACCGTGCGGGAGAAGTCACCTATCTCCGTCACCTACAGGAAACTGTTCAACAAGACCCTGACCTCTCACATGACGAATACTCTCAATCATGGCTTGAGATGCTCGCATGCACGTTTACCGGAACACTCGAGGCACTCGAACGTGAGCGATCGGTACTCCTGAGGTGTCGGGATCTTATGCTAACCCACTCTGATACCTATGGCGTTGCACATGCTGAGATGAGACTTGGTCATTCATATCGAGCCCAAGAGCAGTTGATCAATGCGCTAGATCACTATCACACGTCACTTCGGTTGTTTGAGGATTTGGGCAGTCGTGTTGATTCGCTTGGTGTTCTTGTATCAATGGCTACTGCTTATCGAAATCTTCAGCAAGCGCACCTTGCAACCGAGTTAGCTGAAAAGGCACTTGAAGAGGCCGAGCTCGAAGGGATGATTGAACGCACAGATTCTGCTCGACATTTGCTCTCGACACTCTATGTACGTGCTGGACGCCACAACGAAGCACTTATGCTTCTTACGGACGTAATCCAATCAGCACAGCGAGTGCAGTCAAAACAGATTGAAGCTGTGGCTCAGGCAACGGTAGCAGTTGTTTACCTCGAGCTCCAGCGATGGAATGATGCTTTTCAGACTGCAAGGCTTGGTAGGACAATGTCGGTAGAGTTAGGGAATCTTGGTCTAGAAACACTGTTTACGGGTCGAGAGCTGCTCGCCTGTATTGGAATGAATGACACACGACGAGCTCGGCTTGCGTGTAAACATCTTGATGATCTTCTGTCACGTGGTCTCCCCCCGTCGACACGATATGAATCGCTGAGAATTCGTGGTGACTTTTCAATGTTCGCCGATGAAACAGCATCTGCTGTACAGTACTACGAGTCAGCAATTTTGTGCGCCACTGCGACTGACTATCGATTTGATAGGACCCTTGCATATCGTCGATTGGCTGAGGCATACAAACGTATCGGTGATGTAGACTCATGCCTGGTCGCCTACACTGAGGCACTTCGCGAAGGGGAAAAACCCGTCATTGCATTGTTTGCGGACGCTCTCTCGTCGGCGGAAAGTCGTCGTCGAACACGACTCGCCTCAGAGGTCAGCGCATCCATCCTTCTTCTTCAACGGGAACGAGAACTGCAATCACTCGAACGTGAGGTTGAAAAGTCCTTTGGTTCGCAAATCCAATCACATGACGGTCTACGCAGGCTCATGGCGAACTTACGGGCGAATCAATCGCGTGATGGACGACTCGGTAATGTCGATTCAGCCCTTGCAACGGCAGATCCCAGCCTTCATCGTCGTATCGCATCAGCCTTACCACAGCTAACCTCATCGGAGCGCCGACTCTGCATGCTCATCATGGCGGGCCTCTCAACGAAGGACATTGCGCGCACCCTTATGATTACGCCGGCGTCGGTAAAGACGCTTCGCTCACGTATTCGTAAAAAGATCGGCATCACGGACGAGAAGGATCTTGGGCAAACTCTGTTTACCATTTGTTGACCACAAGCGTCTTCAGAGAGCCCTAGTTTTGTTGTCAACAAACCACGCCCCTGAACGGTATAGCCGCGGCGTTGGAGCGCATCGTCGCCGACGACAAACCCTGAGGTCGTCGACAATGATGTACCTCTGACGGCGCGGTTGCCGCTTTATAGCCAGAACCTGCGTCTAGCACACACAAACATTCCCGCTCCTCCTGGCTTACGACTCCTTCGTCACCTTATCGGTTGACAATCCCAAAGGAATGTAGACCGGGCATGTTCTCACCAATGCTGTGATGACGAGCAGTGCCGTAACAATGGTGACGACGGTGAACCACACACCAGAAACGCTACCGGTAACGAGCATCACAAGACCGACCACTGCAAGAAGTAGCCTGACTGTGCGATCGGCGGGACCAATATTCCGGATCATCGTAAGACCTCCTTTGTTGTGTGGTACAATGTTCCTGTATCGGCATTGTCGATACTATGACGGATGTCACATTTCCCGACGAACATCTCCGGGACGATTCTCCGGGAGACTTCTCCCGG
>DDUR01000058.1 GCA_002344895.1 Ignavibacteria bacterium UBA2333 | reverse complement strand
CCCTCACCTTCCCCCATCTTCCCCCACCCTACACATCCTCCAGCTCATCAAGATTAATATCATCGAATCCCGTGGTAAAGTCCTCATCGTCCATGGATTTTGACGCAAGAATCTCCTTAGCCAGATCAAGGTCATCTTCGAACACCATTACCTTAAATCCATTGGCTGCATCGGGCTGAATACGAACGTCTACGCCAGCTTCGGAGAGCTGCGATTCTAGAAGCTGCGCTTCAAGTTCGTTAGAAAATGTTGCAAGGAGAATCATGTCATACTCCGATGTGGTCTGTGCAGCGAACTTACGATGAGGAACAACGACCGTACACGATATGAATCTGTTACGATTCATACCGTGCCAAGATCGAAAGGTTCTGATCTGTGCGGCGAACAAGCGCCGAATTATTTCGCGTCCGACGTTTTTGGCGTCTTTTCCTGGAACTCCGGCATACTATTGGCGATTGCGCCAATCATGTCGAACATCTTTTTCTGGTGTGCTTCCTTCGTCGGACTTTCCTTGTTCTTGAATGACCACATAACGATGATGTTGTCGGTCATCAGGAACTCATCCGTGTACGATACGTTATTCTTGGGCTCATCTGCACCGAAGAGGTATCGACTGATACGTTGACGCATATCGGCTGGTGGTTTTTGGCCAAGTTCCCAAACGAGAATGGTGCCTGGTCCACCAGCGCCTTGAAGCCCCTGTGCTTGTTTTCTGCTGATCACAAGTCCAGGGAATTGTTTTTCAATCGCTTCCCACAACGCCTTCGCTTTTTTTGAAAGGAACGTAGGTGCTTGAGCCCCTTTCACCCCTTTCGGAAACTCTTCCTTGGTGAATGGTACGTTGTCGTACGGTATACGGATTATGGACGTGAGTTTCGAGAAGTTATAGCGCGTGATCACCTTCTGCACCGACATGTTATAGCCTGGTGGTGCTTGGAGATTCGGCACTCCTTGTTGTTGTTGTGCTGACGGCTGCGTGTTCTGCTGCGGTGCATTTTTCCGCAGGGGTTGCGCCGAAAGCAGCATCGGTGTAACGAGTGCGAACACAACGAGGGTAGGGGGCAAAAGGGGTTTCATGTTGACTTCCTTGAGAAAGTGTCAGTCTCGCATGAGCTTGCGATAGGTGATGCGGTGCGGACGTTCGGCATCAATGCCCAAACGACGTCGACGGTCCTCTTCGTATTGCGAATAGTTGCCATCAAACCATATAACCTCGCTGTTGCCTTCGAAGGCGAGGATGTGCGTGGCAACCCGGTCCAAGAACCAACGATCGTGGCTGATGACAACGGCGCAGCCGGCAAAACCATCAAGTGCCTCTTCGAGAGCACGTAAGGTGTTGACGTCGAGGTCGTTCGTAGGCTCATCAAGCAGAAGTACGTTTGCGCCTTCTCGAAGGACCTTGGCGAGATGGACGCGGTTACGTTCACCTCCGGACAGCTGCGTTACCTTCTTCTGTTGGTCCGAACCGCTGAAGTTAAATCGCGCTACGTAGGCACGCGAGTTCACCTCACGATTTCCGACAAGAATCATATCATGTCCATCACTGATCTCTTCCCAGATGGACTTCTTCGGGTCGAGAGGCCTGTTCTGGTCAACATAACCAAGTTTGACGGTATCACCGATGACGACGGACCCGGCATCGGGTTCCATCTGTTTTGTGATAAGCTTAAAGAGTGTGGTTTTACCAGCACCGTTCGGGCCAATCACGCCAATTATGCCACCAGGAGGGAGGGCGAATGTCAGGTTTTCGTAGAGGACCTTATCGCCGAAGGCCTTGGAGATACCATTAGCCTGGATTACCACATCACCGAGGCGAGGTCCTGGTGGAATGAAGATTTCCATCTCCTCATTCCGTTTAACGGTCTCTTCGCTCAGGAGCTTTTCGTAGGCTGAAATACGCGCCTTACTCTTTGCATGCCGACCTTTCGGATTCATGCGCACCCATTCCAGCTCTTCCTTAAGGGCCTTCTGGCGTTTTGACTCTTGTTTTTCTTCCTGTGCAAGACGCGCTTGTTTCTGCTCAAGCCACGACGTGTAGTTCCCTTCAAACGGAATTCCATGACCGTTGTCGAGTTCAAGGATCCAGCCGGCAACGTTATCGAGGAAATATCGATCGTGCGTAACAGCGATGACCGTGCCTTCATAGTCATGAAGGTGACGTTCGAGCCAGGCGACACTCTCAGCATCAAGGTGGTTTGTTGGCTCGTCAAGCAGCAAGACGTCAGGCTTTTGCAGGAGTAATCGTACCAGGGCCACACGACGCTTTTCACCGCCTGAGATCACATCAATCTTTGTGTCTCCCGGTGGGCATCGCAACGCATCCATGGCCATCTCCAACTTCGAGTCGATATCCCATGCCCCCATGGCATCAATGCGCTCCTGGAGTTTACTTTGTTTGTCGAGCAGAGCGTCAAAATCTGCATCTGGCTCGGCAAACTTCTCGGATATCGCGTTGTAGTCACGCAACAAGCCGACGGCTTCTGCGGCACCTTCCTCAACAATTTCCTTGACGGTCTTTGAAGGGTCGAGTTCGGGCTCCTGCGGAAGGTATCCAAACGTAACGTCCTTGTTCTTCGTGATTTGGCCCAGGTAGTCCTCATCAAGACCTGCTATGATTTTGAGCAGGGTGGACTTACCGGCGCCATTCAGACCAAGAACGCCGATTTTTGCTCCATAAAAGAAGCTGAGGTAGATGTCTCGTAGCACTTGGCGGTTCGGCTTGTGGACCTTACCAACACCAACCATGCTAAAGATGATTTTTTGGGGTTCTTGTACTGCCATAGTCGACAAAAATACGGGTTTCGTATACTGCGACTTCTCGCACAATCAACTTTCTTCTACTGGGGACTTTTGGAGGAGCATATGATGAGGTGGGGTATTCTTGTCGTAGTGTCTGCACTTACGTTGGCAGGCTGTGCTGGCGATTCGTCGCCGTCATCACCTTCAGCAACAATCGATCACTCGTACTTGCCGCTTGCTCAGGGCTCAAGCTGGACCTATGACTTTGGCGGAGTCGAGCAACGCATTGTCACCAACGGAACTGCAACGATTGACGGAAGTGAGTGGGTTAAGATTGATACGTACGTCAATGGAGAAAAGACTGTAACAGACTTTATGCGCACCGAAAACGGAATTTCGTATGCAAAGTCTGGACCTGGTCAGAATGTGCCTGAAGAGCCTCGACAAATATTGGTGCGTAACAAGCCTGTTGGATACAAATGGAGCCAAACGATTAGTTTTCAAGGGACACCGAACAAATATGACTACACAATTCGGGCACTTGATACTACCATAACTGTTCCCGCTGGCACGTTCTCAGACGTCATGGCGATTGATGTTCTTCACTCAATTCCTACGCCCGTAGGCGACATTACAACCGACGGTGTTTACTTCTACTCGAAATCCGTTGGTTTCTTGAAGCAACAGACGTCAGGAATAATCAATGTAGAAGTTGTATTAAAGAGTTACGACATCAAGTAACATGACGACATCAACAACAACTCCGCTTCAGCGCTGGAAAACATTCTTTGCCGATCGGTCATCGGTCGTTAGTGGTATAATCACACTTGTGGTGGTTGTTCTGACGCTGATTTCTTACACCGGCTTTCTGCAGGCCGTAGAGCGCCGAAGCGGAGTTGTGTTCGTTGACTCGATTCATAGAATTCTTGGTCCAATTGATGTAACGTGGCCAACATTTGTCGTGCTCTACGCGAGCCTTATCCTTGCCCTCGGAGTACTGCTTACGCGTCCGGAGCATTTGTTTCGAACATTACGCGCTTACAGTATTCTCGTTGGTATTCGAGTAATCTGCATGGCTCTTTTGCCACTTGATCCGCCGATGACGACGATACCGTTACATGATCCATTTGTTGCATTGTTTACATCTAGCGAGCATTCAACGTTAACAAAGGATCTGTTTTTCAGCGGACATACGGCTACGCTTGCTCTCCTTGCATTGTCGATGCCAACTCGATCGTTACGGATTGTCTTTATACTGTCGACAACTGCCCTGGCTACATTTACAGTTCTACAGCACGTTCACTATACTGTAGACGTCATCGTTGCACCAATGGCAGCTCTGCTCGCCTTTGTACTCAATCGCGGTTTCGCCGCAGAGAACCAATAACGGTTGCAATCATTGCAGCAGCAAGTTTTGCCGTCCGTCCATCAACGTCAAACCTCGGATTGGTTTCAACCACGTCGAAAGCCGTTAGGTATGACGACTGCGCTATCTGGCGCAATACGTCAAGCACTTCCCATGGTGTAAATCCATCTGCTGACGGTGCACTGACGCCAGGTGCAAACGCACTCGCAAAACCATCCATATCGAGACTGACGTAGACGCTGGATGACCTTTGGAGTTTTTGCCACGTCCTCTCCCACGCGACATCGAACCCATCGTGTCGTATCTCGTCGAGCCACTCAATATGGCCACCGTTGTTGCGCACATAGTCGGCATGGGCAGCGGCCACGGCATACTTCTGAAGGCCAAACTCGACGAAGGCCCCTTGCGTAAGCGCCCCTTTCGCCTCAATCATCTGTCTGAACGGTGATCCACTATGGGCACGTCCTCCATCCTTGAGTGGTCGAACGTCGGCATGCGCATCAATGTTGATTGCCGAGTACGATGTACCATGCGAGTTTAGAGCCATAATCGTTGGCCACGCTGTGTCGTGTCCACCGCCGAGTACAATCGGAAGTGCTCCTTCAGATAAAACAGCATTTATGATGTCATGTTGCTCATCATGAATCTGTTCGAGTGTTTTCCCCTCGGTAATGAGGTCACCCACGTCAATGATGGCAAGATCTCCTTGCGCTATACGGGGGGCAACCTCCGATGTGGCCATGCGATACAGTGCAGATCTGATTGCAAACGGACCCTCTGCTGCTCCTGCTCGACCACCATTACGTTCAACACCAAGATGTTGAGGCACGCCTAGGAGTACAACAACATTGGGCACGTCTGTAGGCCAAGCGTCAACGCCGACGATAAGGTCGGAAAACCTTGGATCGTCGGCGTCAATACTGGTTATTCGAAGTTGTGCGTCAACATCGCGCAGATTTTTTCCGCGTATGACGGCCGTCTTCATCACTTGACAACAACCCATGGAGTTGTTACCGTGCGACCGTCAATGACGACAGAAACATTGTACACCGCTGACGGGAGATCAGGGAGTGCGACCGAGAGGCCACCACCAGATATCTGGCGTACAGCAGTGTTAGAACCGCCGATTGTGGCCACAGTGCGTCCAACGGCATCCGTGATAACAATCTGGACGTTGTCAGCCCGGATCTGGTCGTAGGTTGGCATCACGACAAGGTCTGCCGTACCAATTGATGGATTCGGTTGGACGGTGACGTACGGAAGACCAACATCGTTATCATCCGTGTTTACCGACGTCACACCAACTGTACCGACCAATCGGACGATAGCAGGAGAGTTTCGTTCATCGTTACTGTGAATTCGAAGTGATCCAGACGTAGTACCGACATCATCCCGCTCAAAGGCAACAACAATGTCCATCGTGTCACCTGACGTCAGGACTGCCGGCAGTGGTCGAGATGTTGATGCAACGGAGTAGTGGTTTCGTGCGCTAAATGCTACAACACTGTCAATTACGAGTTGGGCTGCCGTTGTTGCCGTGACGCGTACCGTTCGTTCAACACGCGTTGGTGTTGGTGTTGCAAAACGTAGTGTATCCAGATTCGTAGCGATAGTCGGTCGTGGGGCAACTCGGAACTGAGCCATCACAAAGTTTCCGAAGTCGGCATTAAACGTCCGGATGTTTCTTCCTCCCGACTGGAAATTGAGAGAACCTGTACCAAGTTGAGAACGCACAAACCAATGGTCTAGACCAAATCCCTCACGATTCACGAGAACGTATTCGTAACATCCGTTCTCAAGATTAAATGTGTCGAGATAGGTACGATTGTCATCGAGCTGTTCACCACTCCGCACGATTCCTTCACCAATCTTCCGCAATACCCACTGATACTGCAGTGATGCCTGACGGTTTGTTCGCAGTTGTACAACAAGATCGCTGTAATACGTTGGCGCAAGTTGAATCGGAATTGTACGAACTCCGTTGTCGAGATATTCATCGGCAACATCATTCGGATTGTCGACCGTCATCGTAAAGCGTCCTTCACCACCTTCAGCGTTAAACTCTGGCATATCGAGAACGATGGTGTCAGACTGTAGGAAGGCAAGATCTACGGTCTTGCGTACTTCCTTCACTCGCTGTCCCTCTTGTCCGTAGGTAAATCGTACAGACGTTAGTCGTTCAGACCCGACGTTCCTGATGACAACAACTGGTTCTCCGCAGATTGGATTTAATCGATGATACAGATCATCACGTGACGGAGCGATAATGTCGACGAGTTCGACATCGTTTCTTCGCGATGGACTTCCGTATCCGAAGTAATGCATCGTAACGTCCCACACACCTTGTGACGCATTCCACTGATCATTCTCTACTCCATAGTCAAGCGAGATCGGTTGACCTGCGCTGACAAACGGAGTGATATTGTGATCATAATCGCCTACCGGTGCGCCCGGACACCAGCCAGCGCGGTCAAGTGTCCAGGTACCACCCTGTGGAAAGACTGGATTATCGCCGCATTCATTCCAGAGTAACCACTCAAAACGTTTTTGACCGTTTACGTAGACCTGATGATTTCGTTGACAGAATTCTGAACACTGTGACGGTTCGCCAAATCGATGGCCCGTTGTACGTGTCTTTACGCTGTGCATTGTCACATCATTCTTGGGCGTAATCGTCTGTGGTGTGAGTAACGTTCCTGCAGCAATAGCTGCGTACGATCCGTCCCGCACACTATAGACCTGTTTCATCTGCTTCACTTCACGTGGTGGTGTCCCCTTGATGAACTTAAACGTCACATCGATGAGCTCCTGCTGATTGCCAGATGAGAACGTTACGTTATCGTGCAGAAGATGAGCGTAATCGGTAACGTCGTATACCCACCGAAATCCATTTGGACCAAGGTCGAGACCAATACCATACGGTGTGATAAAACGGTTGAGTTCCCACACGACAATCGGACTGAAGAATGTTCCGATGTTCTTGCGCAGAGTTGCCGTCGGTTGAACAAGAACACTGTCAAAACGAATGTCATTATCATCAAAAACAGGTCTCCAGCCGGCTTCCTGTACAACGAGTGTATCAGTTGCAACATCAGGTCGGTCCGGTGCATCAAGGCGATACACACGCGGCTGCACGGGTCGTTCGTAAAGAACAACGGAAGTGAGTTTTGGCTCTTCGTCTAATAGAACGTCTCTGCGGTTTGCAGTTATTGCAATGGTTCCATATTCAAACTGTACTGCCGGACGTCCTGTGGTTGTCTCTGTCATATGTCCCGTCTTCTCCAACCGCAAGGCCATCAACGTTGGCATGCCAAACAATTGACCGTGGTTCTTGCCGAGAGAAGCATCACGAGCTACGGTGTTAACAGTATCGTTCTCAAATCGGTAATACACCTGGAGATCCGTCCAATGAGGATGTGTCTCCGATATCCGCCGATGCATCCAGTTTCGAATGGTAGAGGAATCAAGGGCTGCAGCATAAACCTGGAACTCGTCAATGAGTCCTTCATGCGAACCAGAGCCACCGGCACCGAGCACAAATCTTGTAATCCCCTTGAGATCGCGGTTTCTACTGTCGCCACTCAGGAACAGTGATCCATTGAGATATACGGACATCACACCAGTGGTTGCATTTTTTACGAATGCCCAGTGATTCCATCGTCCTTCTGTGGCGTCCGCTGGAGCAGGTTTTTCAACACGATCAAAATTGCCGTCGGCAGCATTACGACCCGCATCCCAATAGACGTTCTGATTTTCCCACGGGAGATGAATGTTGAGAACACGCCGTCCCTGAGCATCGTAGGCTTCGAGAATACTTGATGCTCGTGGAAGTTTGACTGCGTCACCCCATGACCAGAAGGCAATCGTTATCTCCTTATCAAGCGCGGCAGCAACCTTTGCGGGTACTTCAATGAGATCACCTTGTGTAAAGTTCATTGCATAGCGGCTTGACTCAAGCATTACACCTGTGCCTGTAGACGCTGTGACTTGCACGTCGGAGGCCGACGAGTGACAGGACATTTCGACGATAATGTTCGATACACCGTCCCACGTAAACGGTGTAGAGAAGGGGATACTATTCAGTCCTTCTGCAAGCGAAATGTTTCGTCGTACAACTGTGGTAAGGTCATCTGCACCAAGCAGATTCGGCACCTTGTTACCCGTCTGCTGTGCAAGACGTACGGTAAAGATGTTGACATTAGAAGAAGCTGACAACGTCGTCAAACGAATACCGACAATTCGACCTGCAGTCAGCCCAGCAGCCGTGAGTTCAGCAGCAGTCCAAAGAAACCTGCCTTTACCACCATTTGTACGGATGATTGCTGGTGTTGCCGATGCTCCTGGAGGCAGCGTCGTCCATTCACCTTCTGCACCGCCAGATCGAACAGGAAGTGCTTCGCGCCACCGACGTTTCCACGTCGTCGTTGACGTGGAATACGGGAAGGAGTCTGGTGTGGTGTTTCGTACAACATAGTTTGGCCGCTGACGTAGAGTCGAGTCGTCCTCTCCTGTTGAATCTGTCACGAAGGTATACGTGAGGTAGTCCCACTCACCGCATGGATACTGATCCTGAGTGGTACGCTGATCACATTTCAGCGTGTACTCCATCAGAATTTTTCGCCATGGTTGTTTTGGTGGAAACTTCCACGTACCAGAGCGTTTTGTGATATCGTCGAACGTCAGTGTGCGGACAACGACGGTGTCTTCGGCCGCAAATACGGCCGGAATACTCATCGTAAGAACGATGAGTGACATGAGTACTGTTTTGAACATGGTCACCTCCGGGCTCAAAATAGCCCTTTGGTTTAATGTCGCGCTACACCGCCGTCAACATTGATGGTTTGACCAGTAATAATTCCTGAAGCGGGGAAGGCAAGGAAGGCCACAACATTTGCAATGTCTTCGGGTTCATCGGCCCGGTGGACGGCCTGCGTAGGGAGGATATGCTGGAGAATGGGGCTAAGAACGGGGCTTTCACCAGCAGACTGTGTGGCCGTGAGACCAACGCTGATGGTATTAATCGTTATGCCGTGACGGCCGATCTCGGAAGCAAGCGACCGTGTGAGACCAATGATGCCCATCTTGGCGGTAACGTAGTGAACCAGATATGGCGTACCCAGCCAAACGGTGTCCGAAGAGAACGTGATGATGCGGCCAAAACCAGCCTTTTTCATACTCGGAAGAACAGCCTGAATCATGTGAAAGGCCGTATCGAGTGTTACCGTCATCGTTCGTTTCCACTCGTCATAGTCAAGAAGTTCAAAGGGCTCTTCAGAATAGTAGCCAACGTTATGAACGAGGATGTCGATGCGCCCGTAGGTCGTGAGTGCGAGGTCGACTACACGTTGTGCATCTGCCGCAGATGTAAGGTCTGCGCGAATGCCAACGGCCTGGGATCCAGCGGCTTGCACAGCCTCAACCGTCGCCGTTGGGTCAACAAGATCAGCCACAACGAGTCGCGCACCTTCTTCAGCCAATCGTTCGCAGAAAGCTCGTCCGTTGCCAATAGCAGCACCAGTAACGATGGCTACGCGGTCAGCTAAACCCCGCTCAAATGATTCTATTCTCATTGTGTTATGAAATCACACCGAGTTTTTTGCCGACTTCCGAGAAGATGTCGAGGATCTTGTTGAGATGTTCATCTTCATGTGTGGCCATGTAGCTCGTACGGAGCATGGAAAGGTTCGGAGGTACACCTGGCGGTATAAAGGCATTAACAAACACACCGCGATCAAACAGTTCACGCCAGAACATGAGGGCAAGTTGAACATCGCCAACGACAACGGGCACGATACCCGTTCGTGAGTCAATGATCGTAAATCCCATGTCGGCAAATCCCTTCCGCATCTTATCGGCATTGGCAATCAGCTTGTCGATGCGCCAGGGTTCCTTTTCAAGAACGTCGAGTGCCGCAATTGCGGAGGCCACACTTGCAGGAGTAGGAGAAGCGCTGAAGATGAGTGCTGGAGAGTGATGTTTTAGGTAATTCATCACGCGCTCCGGACCCGCCACAAAGCCACCGAGGGAAGCAAACGTTTTGGAAAACGTCCCCATCGTCATGTCCGTTTTGTCTACCAGGTCATAATGTGATGCCGTGCCACGGCCACCCTTACCAACCACGCCGGTAGCATGTGCATCGTCAACCAGCACACGAGCACCGTGTTTTTCAGCTACACGGAGAAGATTGGGAAGGTCAACCATTTCACCCGACACACTGAAGACTCCATCGGTCACGATCAGCTTTCCAGCCGATGCCGGAATTCGCTGAAGGACACGATCGAGGTCGTCCATGTCGTTGTGCTTATACCGTACGAATTCGGCAAATCCACCCTTGGCTAGCAGACAGCCATTGATGATACAGGCGTGATTCTCCTTGTCGGAGATCACATAGTCGCCCTTACTCACGAGAGCGCTGATAACACCGAGAGCTGTTTGATATCCTGTTGAGAACAGCAAAACATCTTCAGTACCGAGATAGGCAGCCAGACGCTTTTCGAGTTCGATATGAAGGCTGATAGTACCCGTTAGGTATCGAGATCCCGAACATCCAGTTCCGAATTGCTCAATGGCCTTGTGGGCCGCTTCCTTCACACGAGGGTCGGCTGTGAGACCTAAATAGTTGTTACTTCCGGCCATGATGACGTCTCGGCCTTCAATACGGACAACTGGCCCCTCATTTTCCTCGATGGGACGGAAGTACGGATACATGCCGGACGCCTTGACTTCATCGGCGCGGGTGAATTCGAAACACTTTTGGAACAGGTCCACGATGTCGTTCTCCACTGATGGGCCACGCTGCACATGCAGGGGCCGAATTGTTGTGTCTAGTTAGTGTCCAACCTTATCGCAGGTTCTCAACATTCACCGGGAAACCAAGAGCAGCTCCCTTAACAAGTGTGATTGTCGCCTGCAAATCATCCTTACTCTTCCCAGTCACACGAACCTTTTCATCCATGATCTGTGTGGTGACCTTGAGCTTCGCATCCTTGACCAGGGTGGTGATCTTTTTTGCGTCTTCTTTCGACAATCCGGACTTGAGTGTGATGGACTGTCGAACAGACTTACCACTGAGGTGTTCAATCTTCCCTTCTTCCAGGGACTCGACGGAAATTCCTCGTTTGATGAGTTTGAGGACTAGAATATCGCGCACAGCCGTGACAAAGTGTTCGCCGTCAGCGCGAATTAGGATTGATTTTTCCGTGCGACGGAATTCAATCTCTTGATTCGACCCACGTAGGTCGTATCGGTGTTCGGCCTCCTTCTTTGCCTGATTCACGGCATTGTCCACTTCCTGGAGGTCGACGTCACAAACAAAGTCAAACGAGTAGCTTTGAGCCATACCGCGAAAATACGGCACGGCGTGTTGTATCTTTTCGCCCCATTCGCCCCCTGCACGGAAGAGACCATGGATTTGCCATCATTGCGGTTCGAACACTGGCGTCGCGACGTGCCTGCAGGATTGGTAGTATTCCTTGTGGCACTGCCGTTATGCCTGGGAATAGCCCTCGCTTCGGAAGCGCCATTGTTCTCGGGAATTATTGCCGGAATGATCGGCGGTATCGTGATTACGCTGTTCTCAGGGTCAGAACTTTCCGTTTCCGGACCGGCTGCCGGCCTAGCGAGTATCGTTGCGGCCGCCATTGTTTCTCTTGGGTCGTTTAAAATTTTTCTGGCAGCGGTTGTCATCGCCGGTCTGCTCCAGCTCTGTATAGCAGCTGTCCGTGCCGGTTCCCTCGGCAGCTTCATTCCCCATGGTGTGATTAAGGGAATGTTGGCTGGTATCGGAATCACCATCATCCTCAAACAAATCCCCCATGCCGTGGGGCTCGACCTTACGTTTACGGATGAAGAACAGGCATTTGCTGGATGGGATTGGCTCCACATCTTTACGGACCCAATTACGGCTTTTACGAAGAACCTGGTCCAACCCGGAGCTTTCATCATCACCGTCGTCTCGCTAGCAATTCTGCTGTTTTGGGACACGAAGTTTATGAAGACCCGGAAGTGGACTAACCTTGTTCCTGGAGCCCTTGTTTGCGTTATCGTTGGTGCCCTGATTAACGACGTTTTTGCCATCGCCATCCCGCATTGGGAACTCAGCAACCTTCGAGATCACGTTGTCGAACTTCCTGTTGCCGGTTCGCTCACGGAATTCTTGAACCACTTTATGAGTCCGGAACCGTCGGCCTTCCTTCGCGGCGACGTTTGGATAACCGGCATTACGATTGCCATCGTTGCAAGTATTGAGTCTGTCTTATCGGTAGAGGCTGTCGACAAGATGGACCCCGACCGACGCATATCAAATACGAACAAGGAACTTGTAGCGCAAGGTCTTGGAAATACATTAAGTGGACTTATCGGCGGTCTTCCCGTAACCGCCGTTATCGTGCGTTCATCAGCAAACGTTTATGCGGGAGGACGCACCCGTCTTTCGTCCTTTGTCCACGGTGTACTGCTATTGCTGGCAGTACTTTTTGCACCAACAATTCTGAATCAAATCCCGTTAGCATGCCTGGCAGCAATACTCTTCGTTGTTGGTTATAAGCTCTCGTCATTAAAACTGATTCGATCCATGTGGAAGGAAGGGCTGTTACAGTTCATTCCCTTCTTCGTGACAACCGTTCTGGTTGTTGCAACTGATCTTCTTTTCGGTGTCGCCTTTGGCCTCATCGTGAGTATGGTCATTGTCTTACGATCTTATCATCGTCGTGCCATTACGATTGTTAATGACGGTGACAACTGGCTTATGCGTTTTAATAAGGACATGTCGTTTGTTAATCGCGCTTCGTTACGAAATGCTTTGACAGAGATTCCAAATAACTCGCATCTCATAATTGACGGAACGAAGGCATTGTATATCGACCGCGATATTTACGAGACCATTGAAGACTTCGCAGCGTCAGCCGAGTTTCGAGGTATGACGATAGAGTATCGTAATCTCTTCGGCAAGGCACTGTAACACACTGGAGGCACCATGGAAGATTATAAACGACTACTGTTGAATAACAAGGCCTGGGTGAAGGATCGGCTTTCTCTGCGCGAAGATTATTTTCAGCGCATGACGGAGGCTCAAACACCGAAGTACCTTTGGATTGGTTGTTCGGACTCACGCGTTCCTGCAGAAGATGTGACGGGAACGGAGCCAGGCGAAATCTTTGTCCATCGCAACGTTGCCAATCTTGTTATCCATACGGACTTCAACATCCTCAGTGTATTACAGTATGCCATTGAGGTACTCCAGGTTGAACATGTTATCGTCTGCGGTCACTATGGCTGTGGTGGCGTAAAGACTGCGATGTCGCGCAAACACCTTGGTCTCATCAACAAGTGGCTCCGACATATCAAGGATGTCTACCGTTTTCATGCAGATGAACTTGATGGTATTGCCGACGAGACCGTTCGGCTTGAGCGCCTCATCGAACTCAATGTTGTTGAACAGGTCTCACATCTCGCTGAAATTTCCTTTGTCCAACAGGCGTGGCGGAACAGACGTATGCCCGTTTTACACGGCTGGATCTACGATATCCATACCGGACTGTTAAAGGACCTGATCAAGATTGATCCGGGCCAGTTACCGCACAACATTTACGTGTACGAGTTTGACGACTAGGATGGCGCCTGGACTGTTCATTCCACGATTCGGACACGTGACTCACATCTGCCATTGGGCATCATCTTTTACTCACGTATGTTCCCAACCCCATGAACATCTCCACCGAACTTTCAGCCCTCTACGACGAACAGCGTGCTCTTCGTGAGCGCTTTGTCAAGGCCATTCGCTCAACACCTGCCAACATCACGAAGGACTATGAGTTTGAGGTGAATGGGGCAAAAGGGGCAACACTTGCATCATTGTTTGGTGATAAGAACGATCTCATTGTCATTCACAACATGGGTCGAGGATGTAAGTACTGTACACTCTGGGCCGACGGATTAAATGGTTTACTTCCACACCTTACGTCCAGAACGTCGATTGTTCTGATGAATGGTGACAGCCCCGACCAGCAGGCTGACATCGCCCGGCAACGAAACTGGAACTTTACCATGGTTCGTGACGCTGATGCAAGCTTTACGAAAGACATGGGCTTTGCTTCTGAACATGACGGCAAACTTCATCGTATGCCGGGATATTCAACTTTTTACCGCCACGAAGATGATTCCATCGAACGTGTCGGCTTCGACTTCTTTGGACCGGGTGACGTCTACATGCCTGTCTTCCCGATGTTTGAGATGCTGAAAAATGGAGCGGCAGACTTTCGTCCCGAATAACTGCCCCCTTCTCTCTTTTCCTTCTGCACAACCACACTTCATCAACATCATCAAGCCTCAACAATGGCACGTATCTCTCACTTCGAAATCCCGGCAAACAACCCACAATCCCTCATGGATTTTTATGGGAAAGCCCTCGGCTGGCAGTTCCAACAATATGGTGACGATGGATATTGGTTCGCCATCACGGGCGAAGGAGAAGAGGGAATTAACGGTGCTATTATGCAGCGCCGTGATCCTCAACAGCCAATCGTAAACACAGCAACAGTTACCGACATTGATGCTGCAACTGCAGCTGTACTTGACGCTGGTGGAAATGTTGCTATGCCCAAGTTCGAAGTTGGCGACATGGGATGGGTAACCTACTGCATCGATCCAGAGGGTAACCTCTTCGGTCTCTGGCAGTCGAAGTAAATCAATCGTACGCAGCACTACAATGCCTCGCCATCCAACGTGATCCACATCGGAGCACGAGAGTGATGGCGAGGCATTTGTTGTTTTGGTGCGAAGCTTAGTAAATGCCGAACTTAAACGTCAAGACGCCTGCAACTCCCGACAACATCTTGTCATCAAGTTTGATTGAACCTACCTGGCTATCAACTCCGTTAACTAGACGGTATGAAACGCCTGCGGCCATACGGAACCAATCGGTGACATTCAGTTCGACGTTTACTTGAGGTTCGAGCACAAAGAAGGCATCACTCGTAATCGTCCCGGAACCACGCTCGTCATCTTCATCCCACATCGTGCGTGACGTTGTTGTACTCACGTCGCCAGCTCCGACTAATGTCATGACGGAAAAATGAAGTAGGTCACTAGATGATATGATGAATTCAATCTCGGCTCCACCGTATCCAAGATTCATCATCGTATCACGGTCCGTCGTTCCAACTCCCTCACGAAGTGTACGTGGTGTAACCAAGCCATATCCACCACCGCCAATGGCAATGGTCTTGTTGATAACCCACGCTCCACGTCCGCCTACTAACAAGGACGTATTACCGTCAATCGACGTAACCTTTGCAACGGGTCCACCAAATCCTCCACTCGTGAACTCCCCACTACCGAACAGCGTACGCGGTTTTGTCGTATCCGAAACTGGTTCTGGCTCAATGGCAAGTACTGTTGTGAAACTTGTAAGGGCGAGCATTATCAGTGCTCCGATGCGAATCATTCGCTTCATGGTGTATCTCTCTCAAATTGTGGTGAGGCGCCGAGTACGATGATTGGAATGGTTGGTTGCACAAAGGAGAATAGCGCCGTAGTTCCGTTGTGAGGTACATAGTTTCACTACTTTACTACTCACTACCCTCTCGTACCCACCTCATCCTCCCCCACCTTCGCCCATCACACTGCTTGGCACCATCTCACCTTTTGCCATCCGCCTCTCGGTGGACGACCCACAAAAAGCCGGGCAAATTTCCGG
>DDUR01000008.1 GCA_002344895.1 Ignavibacteria bacterium UBA2333 | reverse complement strand
CGGGTTCGACAAGGAAGGTGTCGCGCCTTTTCGTTTTGACGTTTCCCCGGGTGTTACCTCGGATTGATATGCAGAGCCCCTCCGGGCACTTTGCACACAAGAGATCGTTTCACATTCGCAGCTTCGTCAGCATCTGGCTGGCGAGCAGCAGCATCTCATCGAACGAGTTGAGAATACTGCACCCATCAACTATTACACTTTACTAACGAACTTCATAGATCCATAGCTCGTTCGATGATGTGCAACATGTAGTTGCTCGTACGGATACACAACAACCTCATGGAAAACGCCATTCGACCCATCGCCCTCGGTCGCAAAAACTGGCTCTTCGCTGGTTCACATGCCGCAGCTGAAAACATTGCCATGTATCGATCATTCTTCGCCACATGTATCGCTAACAACATCAACCCCCACAAGTGGCTTCGCTACGTCATTGAACGCATCAACAAAACCGCACCCGTCAACTATCACACATTACTGCCAAACTTCATAGATCCAGAGCTCGTTCGATGATGCGCAACATGTAGTTGCTCGTACGGATACGTTATTCATGCCGTTGGGCCGGTCTGGAATGGAGGAAATTCGAGCGAAAGTGAATTGCTTGCGCGGGCATACCTCAAGTCACTAGAGATTGCCAATGACAATGGTCTTCGATCCATAGCATTCCCTAACATCAGTACTGGAACATATCAGTTCCCTAAAGCACGTGCTGTCGACATTGTTCTCTCGACTGTGACAGAGTTTTTACGGGAAAGCAGACGTATCTCTAGAATTGTGTTTGTATGCCTAGACGAAGAGAACTACCAGCTATATCGAAAGAGAATACCCATGTAGCCTTATGGCTGTGCTTCAAATCAAATGCCCAAGAGTGCCTTCAGTTTGATAAGACCATTGATCTTGTTCGATACATCCTCATCCTCTAGTACAAGCAGATTCAACACCATCTCCTCTTTCTCATAATCCCACAGGTTTATGCTTACTCTACCAGAACTCCAGTAGTCAATTTCACCACTGATCCTTTCTGAATCAAAGGCAACCTGATCGAGTGAGCCAAAGTCACCATTTGCATAAAACCGATACGTGCATTTATAGTGAGTTAGTAACGGTTCGATGTTCTCCTTGAACCACCGTGAGCTGAATTCAATGTCCATGGGCATTTCCTCTCAAGACTAGCACTCCTGTTCAAAACAAAGAGTGTTGTTTGACAACCTTACTCATCCGAAACAAACGGATATCCTCGAGTTACTCGATGATCGACATCGACAACGCTCGACAATGATCACCAGTCAGTTGCCCGTCGACGCATGGCATCAATCTATGGCTGATCCCACCCTTGCCGATGCCATCCTTGACCACCTCGTTCACATCGCACACGTCTTCAATCTGACGGGTGAATCAATGCCTAAGCAATCATCTCTGACGACTGATTCCGACCACTTTCGTACATAGCATTCACGCTGCTCTCACTCTTCTGAAATTGGCCACCTTCACTTCGGATTCACTGGCCAGTTACGTCGGATTTTACACATGTGCCTTCTTTCCGTTTTCGACGACATTTCATTCGGCTTAAAGTTAATCATACGTCCGAAGGTTATTCAAATACCGAACGTTCGGTAAACGACGCCTGGACTCCAATCGACATTGGAAGCTACAGTGGAGCTACTTTACCTACATACGTGTTACCTGAAGTTTCTGTCGTCGTCAATGGCATTACACTCCAAAGCCATCCAGTACTATGATCTACTCAACGGTCACCTCTTTGAACAATAGTCCCGTGAGTTTTGCCTGTGTGTATAGATTGTAGAATGCCTCACTGACTATCGTGTCACCACCACGCTGTTGTGGCCGAAACAGATGAATTCCGTCGACCTTCTCCTTCTTGAATACATACTTATGCACGAGTAACGGTATTTTTGTGCCCGTAAGATACATAGCAACTGAACGATCGTAGTCCATTTCTATATGACGAAGAGCATTAATGACAAACAACTCCACGTTGTCGTCCGTACTCAAAGGAAGAATCTCACAGTCTTCTGCAATCAAATCGCCAAGTATATCTATGGCAGTTCTCCGCATAACAAGTGCATGAGATACAAAGGTTGGGAAGTCGGCAGGTAGTGCCTTAGCGTGTTCGTCTGCACTAGCTCGAAACACGGGCACAGGAACCCATGAATGTTTTAAAGGCCTGCAATCAAAAGCATCCACGAATGTTTTTATATAATCTACTGATGGTTTAATAGCTGCTATGTCGTAATCTTCGGCAGGCGATGTGACATAATATCTCATGGTTTCCACCCTTCTAGGAGAAGTCCTTTGATTTGGGTAAGTATCTGCTGTGCCTGTTCCGCTGACTGAGCTTGAATTAGCAGTTTATTAACGAGCATGTAGTAGCTGTTTGTGTGCATTGTCGAATGGACTGTTGCGCCTAAGGGGTTACTACAGCTCACTCGTGAGGCTAAAAATAAGCAGTTAACCGTGTCATATTCGCTACGCGTGCGAATTCGGTCACGATTGAGAACGATTCCCAGAACGTCTTTGCGTTCAAAGAGAAGTCCTGCCTCTGATTATTTCTTAGCAGATTCGGATTTTCATCTGCAAAGTCGCTACATCAGCAAATGTTGTCAATTAACGATCTCTTCGAATTGATATGTGAGGTTCTATGGATACAAATATATCACAACGATTACGAAACGTCGTCGAACTTGAAAAACTAACAGCCGTACCATCCGGCGTCTGAAACTCATGCAGGAAACGGCTTGAATCACTCGCCACAATTTCTGTCCCATACGCACGATTGATGATCGTTGCTACACGATTCCTCCATCGCATCATCACCTCGCGGAATGTTGTCGTATCGGGAGTACGAATATCCCACCAAACAACATACGTCGTTCCTCCAAGATATGCGTGATAAAGTCTCTGTTTGACGACTGCTTCAGCGTCCATTCCACGCTTATGGTATTGTTTGCGATTGTTCGAAATTGGCCAACTTGGTGGACCTGGTACTGCCTCGTACGATGATGTATTTGTACAACTATCAACTGCCTTGCATACGTTGATTGTATCACCATAGGAGAGTTCCATTGGCACCAATATCTGGCAGTCCACATCTCGGGGACGGTCACCGAAGCATCCCCACGTTGGCGTTGCAAATAATATGACCGTGAGGATCAGTGAGTATGGCGTCCTACAGTAGCTCATTATGCCTCTTCTTTCAGTTTCCCGGAACTCCGCGTGACTCATACAGTGACTTTGTTTCTTGTTCAATACGTGGCTTGACCTTGTCAAGGTAATAATCCGTGAAACAATTCCATCCATGAAGTTGGGTAACTCCCTGCTCGCGGACATGCCACGGAATTAATGTCGACGGAAGGCACGGAGAACTGAAAGGATACAATGCCGGAAGTGGCACGTGAGCTCGTTGTCGAGGATGACTACGCGCTGTGGGTTATGTGTCCTGGAACATCTCATATGTGACAAGCTGTGCATGCAGTCCCGTGTGTATCGCGAGACAACGTCACGAACGAAACATAACCTCGCGTAACCCGCGTGTCTTCGTAATCTTATGGAGTTGCGAGTAACTTGCTACATCAGGCCGCATACCGGGAGTGAATCACCGTGACCTCTGCTGATCAGATAGACAACATCGAGATCCGATTACTTTAGGAACCAGACGACATGGAGGCGATTACGGATCTTGTGCATCGGGCTTTTTCACGAGACGCGCTGCAAGGACCTTGGTACTGGGGAAAACCGCATTCTCAAACACTATCTGAATTGACTCATCTAGTTCGCATGTGATCCCCAAGGGAAGCCCTAGTGCAGCAAACCGCCCCATCAAACGATGATCATACGCTTGATTACACTGTCCGTTGTAGTACAGTATCTCCGTGACGAAGATTTCGTTTACGAGATTTGAGCTCGGATGCGACCTAAGTCTTTCGAGGAAACTTATGACATTTTCAATATCCCCTTCAACCGTCGTACAATGTTCCGGGTTTTCACTAACGGCCGGTGTACGTCGAGTCCGTTCATGAGCGCTTCCCTTGGATACTTTCAACTTTAAGCCACGAATCAAAGGATTGGACTTTTTGAGTTTGAAGTTCTCACCAAAGATTTCGGCGACGCAAACTGGTTCAATCATTCTTTTATCCGTGTGTGTTGACTATTCGGAATGGTGTCCTTTGATAGACTGTGTAATCCGTTGGTGTCGTCGTGTAGTACCGAGGTTCACCAGGCTTCATCCTCTGTCAAACTGTTGAATGGAGAGGGTGTCGCGGCGTTCGAATTGGAACCGCTGTGTTTGCCGAAAGCTTCTCATGAGAAGTTCCTGTCGAAACGTGTCGCCGGAATTGCATGCGAACAATTGACCGAAACATCACGGCTGCAACTATGCGGACCGATTCCCGGTTACCAAACATGTGCCTCCAAACAAACCGATCCTGCAGAATCCAGCACTCAAACTGTTAACCTCATGATCATTTCCAGTCGCTTGCGTCTATATCGTCACATGTTACTCCAATGGTAATCTCCAGGTCAGCAAGTCTCTTCATGATTGCTGGATCCAGAACGTAACGAAAGTCCTTCGTGTCAAATATCAAGATCGTAAAGCGCACATCTGATTCTACGACATGACGTAGTTCAGATGAGAAAATGTCTTCACAGAACGATACAAGATCCTCAACTTCTCCCTCAAGTGATACGCTGCCTTCCTGCCTCACCTTTCGGATCGGATGTTTCGTCGGGTCGCCCCGTTTGTAACTATCTGTTATCGTCAACTTCCTGACTCGATCTTTGACCATATCAACATCGAGATCGCGACCGTAGATCCAAACCTGACTGTGTTTGGTAATCATGTATTAGTCCTCGTATATGTTAATTGGTGTATCAGTTCGGAATGTTTTTCCTGTCTGGCGATCCCGAAGAATGACATTGTCAGCTTCATCAAACCCAACATCAGGATTTCTAACTCCTTTGAGGATGTCTTTATGATCATCGATGATCTTCTTTTTAATCTTATAATGCCACCCATCTTCCGTCGTTTTCAGCTTTCGTATCATTTCTTCCTTCGACGGAAATTTAGGATTTCCGCCCGATTTGCCAACCGCACCACCCGATTTCGGCCCCTTTGGCTTTTCTTTACCGGAAGATCCTTGCTGACTTCCTTGGTCACCTAAAGGTCAGCCGAGCAATTGATGCTCAATGAGACTTGCAAACGCCCGCTACGCTGGATATGGCGGGCTAAACCATCACTTGCGGCCTTCTGGCGGCTATCTCTGCCAGACGTACGGCTACCCGCCAAGGCACTTTGCGAACGTCTGCGAGATACCATCAATCTTCACGATTGACATCAACGTGCCTGTCGTTAATATGTCGGCAACCAGTCCGACCAGTCCTTATGTGGATTCGGCGGCTGATCAGGTACAATAACAAAGTATGCTTTCCCAACCATTGGTTCAGGGTAGTTCTGTATGTATCCTCTCGATCTGTTTATGCTCCGCTCGACAAAAACTTCATGTGACTCACCATCGATTGGGTTACAGGTCCAGTTGTCGCCAAGGTATCGAAAATCGTTATCAATCAGATAGATCACGTCTCCGCCTAACACTGGTACACCACGTTGAAAGAACTGATCGAGAATGTCCATTGATTGGTGTAGCGTTAAGGCCCAACCATAGGTACCCCACGGCGCAAGATCAATACCAATTGATCGAATGTCGTTTGGATCACGGGGATCGTTTGTCATCATTTGGCTCATTGCGTCTTTTTGATTACCGATGGCAAACATCCTGTAAAATCTATCTTGAACCAATAACAACACGGTTTTGAGTTAGACCACGTCCCAGGACCGATACGCCGTCAGTTTGTTCCCATCGAATCCACGTGCACGCGTGGCTTCTCGTGGTTTCCCTCGTATGCGCGAACGCTATTCATGTATTCAGGTACTGTCCGCACCAATTCCAACACACTACCAGAAGATACCGATGCCTCCATACCTGAGTATACAAACAGTGAGTTGATGCTAGTGATGCCGTAGGCATTCTACGTGTAGATGCTGGAGTAAGTGAGAGGGAGATGATACGGCAGTCAGCGACGTGTCATCCAAAGCCAGAACGGCCGTTGTTATCCGACCGCTTCATTCTCAGGGTTGTAGCGAACGCCACTTCCAATGACTGTACAATAACAATATTTGGATAACAACCTGACCGTATCGTACTCGTTCAAGATAGTCTTAGTTACTCGTCTTTGGTATTGGCATCTCAGACCGACCGATTCTCAACGTAAAGTGAAATCCCACCCCAAGCATGTGTAGTCAAGAACCGTACGATTGCTCGTCTGCGCATACTTCAACAACTTCGCCTCGCGCAACAACTCTACTTCCCTCATATAGTGCGAACCTGCTTCCGACCGACAGTAAGATTTGTGGACCATCCAGCAGAAAGCGAACTTTCACCTTCTGAGGTGTTTCAAGTTTCGGACTCTCTTCGAAGTCTATCCATAGACTCCACGCCTCTTCACGCCAGTTCTCCTGTAGATCAAATCTCGCAACAGTGGAATACGTTGGGCCGGTCGGCAAACACTTTCTGCCGCCGTCTTCAGAACTGTTCCATGTCAACAATGCACGAACACTCACGTTGGCATCCTCCTTACGAGTAGATTCATTGAATTTACTACATCAATCACGTGGTACGGTGCTGACACGGTTCCATCAGAGTAACGGCCGTATCACGCGTGTTCGGGCGGAAGCTCCCGATGTCGCGAGCAGCAAAGTAGCTCGACGATGCGATGGAGACGCGGCACCGGGGCGGTATGCGCGTATCACGCAAAACGGTTGAGTACTTGATACGTAAGGCTTGCACGTGAGACTCTTAGAAGCACAGGTACCGTCACGCGACGGCCACCTCTACGTCGTTCTCATAGGCACGGAATCTGTTGCAGCGCACGTTTGACGCACCGCAGATCAGTCGTGTGTGGCTACGCAGCCTGTCGATCTCTCGGCAACCGAGTATGAGGTCTATCTTTTCATCGATTATCGCCTGAGCGACATGTACAAGTTGATCTTGTATGTCATTCATGACTCACCTTACGGATTGATTTTGGCCTTAAACTCAACTCTCTGACAAACACATCCCCAATCTTCGTTACGACTCGTTTGGGTTTGTTAGGGGTGAAGTGTTTCAGGCATGATGAGATGCGTTTTTCATTCGAACGATGGATATGCTATGGTATAATATCCATTTTTCATGCGCTCGACGATACTGATGCATGGGAACACGACTCCAATCTCGGCATTTCGATTCTCTCCTTGGAGCTTTCCAACGCGAACGGCGTCCTCATTGATTCGCCAAACCGACCATTTATGTGATACCTTAACTTGCGGATTACCCACGTCGGATGAATCACGGAACAGAATATGATCAAGACTTCCTATGTCTTGACTCTTGCCAATCTTAGACCACGATCCATCCTTCACACCCCAGCTCGTTACGCAATGTGCGTAGAACTCCACACCGCTCGCAAGAATGTCGGCGATCTTGGGAGACTCATCTAACGGCACAACGAGCTTAAAAGCCCGTATGACGTCACTATTGAGCATTGTCAGGTCAAACGCAATTAACTGAAAGTACTTCTTCTCGGTCTCGCTGATTGGCACTTCAAACACATCACCAATCTTGGTCACGACGCGTTTGGGTTTGTTAGGGGGCATTGATGCCATAGGAATCGAATTTACTTGACTAATCGCTCTTGTGCTTTTTCGACAAGTTACTCAACGTAGTGCGACGCTGCCAGGCATGGTATCCTGAAAGGCAATGTAAAGGGTCTGTTAGGCACGTAGAAGTATGGGGCGAAGTCTCAATTGAGGAAGACTAGGGTTACGACTTTCCCATTACTGTTAACGTCTTGATACGTGACTGACCCATTCTACCGTGCAATTTTCAGCTCATGTGCAGAGAACTCTATCTGGATTGATTCGTCAAGCTCACTCGTGACCCCTAACGATATACCCATCTTTGCAAGCTTTGCTAACTCGTGAACCTTGTAGTACGTGTTACACTGGCCATTATAGTACAGGATCTCGGTGAAGAACACCTCACTCACGTCACTTGCACTTGTATGGGCCATGAGCTTCTCCAGGAAACGAATCAAGCTCGTAATCTTACCTTCCACAGTCGTACAATGCTCAGGATTCTCACCAACGGCTGGTGTACGACGGGTCCGTTCATGAGCACTTCCTTTGGATACCTTCAATTTAAAGCCACGAATCAACGGATCGGACTTTTTGAGTTTGAAGTTCTCACCAAAGATTTCGGCCACGCAAACTGGTTCAATCATATTCTTTACTTCCAGGGAAGGAGTGTAAGGCCTGTGGGTTGTTCTCGTTTTTTCACCATTACGACTCAACATCGAGATTCATACTCGAAGTCATATCGACAAACGAAACACCAATATTCATTTCAAGATCTGCAAATCGTCGCAGGATCGACGGATCAACAACGAAACGATAGTCTTCGGTGTGATATATCGATACAACCAATCGTAGATCGAGACGAAGGTTCCGACGTATACCTAGGGAAGTAATAGTCTCACAGAATTGTACAATATCTTCAGGCTGACCTTCCAACCAAACGTACCCTTCCTCGTTAACCGACTGGGTACGAACATCGTCAATATCACCCCTTTTGGAGGCCTCGACAATCGTTAGTTCTCCGACATGTTTGCGTATTGCATCAATCGTGAGGTCTCTCCCATAGAGCTCTAGATCCCAGTCAACTTTAATCATGGTCGTGCATGGTACTTTGAAAGTGGTGTGTTCGTCGGAATGGTGCTGCCATCTCGAAGATCCTTAAAAACAACGTTACCTGCATCGTCAACCCCAATATCTGGATTATCGAGTCCGCGCTTCTTGTTTAGAATCGCCTTATGGTCTTTCACGATTCTCTTTTTTATCGCGTGATGGTATTTGTCAACAGTTACTCCTAAACGTCGAGCCATTTCTTCCTTTGAAAAAAACTTGTAGTTTCTGGGGTCTGACTTCTGTTTCTTCGGC
>DDUR01000052.1 GCA_002344895.1 Ignavibacteria bacterium UBA2333 | reverse complement strand
ACCTAGCGTCACCTAGCGTCACCCGGCGTCACCCAGCGTCTCCCGCCCTACCCAAAACCCTCAGAAAATTTATTTTTCCGAATTGTTGGAAATGAGTGAATATTTCGTACGTTGTTTGGTCGCCCGTACAACTGGACAAGCGACTTTTGTACTAGTCACGGTGACGTGCTCTTTCTCAAGCCGGTATCACACTGTTCACGAATTGTACTTTTCGGGCCGACTCTTCAGACCGATTGACCTGTAGACCAGTTACATACGATTCGTCACGTTTTTCTTTCTTTTGTTCATGGAGGTTCAAATGAACCGAACGTTTAGTGTTGCGATTATGGTAGCATCCGTGGTCCTGACATTCACGTCAACTATTGCGGCCGAACTCGAGCCGCTCCAACCGGATACGTTGTGGACACGCACTACCGCTCAGATTCCACGTGTATCTGAGTTTGTGGGAAACGCCATGGGAGGTAATCCCAGGGTTCTTATTGCGGGTACACTTTCGGGCGACCTAATGGCCTTTGATGCGATGACGGGTGACACACTCCGACGAGTGAAGTCACAGCTTGGGTCGATTTATAACATCTCCTTTGCGCGCAGTGCGAATGTGTTCTCCACGACCTCTCCATACAGGGTAAAGATCTGGCGGTGGCCAGAGATGGACGTGATCCGGGAGATCAGGTTACCAGGTAAACTCGAAGACCCTAATTCGTATCGTCACGTTCAAGCGACACTCACGTCAGATGGAAAACGCATTGTCGTAGCTTGTTATAATCGATCAAACGATACATTGCATTCAGGTCTCTACGACGTCGAGACAGGCGATCAGATTTATCCAATATCTGCGGCTCCCCACACCGTGCCGCAGATTACGGCTGACGACAGGTTTGTCCTTACCATCAGTAATGAACCAGAGGTTCGAGACCTGACATCTGGACAACTGATAGCGACTTTCCCAGATGGTTTCGCAGATATTTCCGAGGACGGTAGGTATGTCTGTATTCGTAACCGTCCTGGCTGGGAAAGAGATGGATCTCTGGACTTCTATGACATGGTCGAGCGACGACGTGTTGCCTACCGTGTTCTTCCCTGGAAGGAGTTTGATGGCGCGTCGCAATTCTCATTTGATCGCTCAGGACATGGCTTCTTCTTATCACGCATGGCACCGGGAAAAATTCCTTGTATTGAATACTATTCCACATTTTTGGGGCTGCCTGTTGCCAGAATTGTCTTAACATATTTTACATGCAGGTTTTCTTCCGACTGGCTGTACAGTTATGGTGCCGGAGGGACAACCGCTTTCGTCAGTCGCGTTAACTTTGACCTTTTATTAGTAGCAACAGAGACGAACACTCAACCGGACATCATTGTTGTGCCGAATCCTTCCGGAGGTGACGTCGACGTCCGTGGTCTTCGCTACGCGGATGGTCCACTTTACTGGACAATCTCGGATCTGCGAGGTAGCGTTGTTATCACCGGGCATACGGAACTGCTTGCCGGCACATGCCGGATCAGCCTGCCAGCGTTGCCGTCATCTACGTATATGTTAGGTCTAGAACGTGACGGAACGATTCTCACCAACGTTCAGATACAGCGATAGGTGACACATGAAAACACATATCACGATCGCCATACTTCTGCTGGCCACGACGCGTCTTGTTGCACAAAACGTCGATGCAGAACAACTTGATCTTACCAGTCTTGGTTTTACCGTTTCCGGCTCTGACAGCGTATTAGCACTCGATGACGACCATGTTCCGTGGGGCTGGAACTGGCTCAGTGCCGACGGTGATATCTCACGCACGATGGGCATGAATCTCCATCATACGCATGACCCTTTTGCGTGGAGATTTTCGGCGGACTCAAACTTTCGATTTACCCGCGTCCCGGGTCAACGTCTCGCGTCAACGGTGAATGGTATCTCCGTGACATCAGAATTAGGACGAAGCCAGTTTATGGTTCCAGCCGAGGCAATTTCCCTCGAATGGAGTCCATGGTTGATTCCTTCGGGTGATACCATGGCACTTAATCTGGCTGATTCGCTAGGCTCGGTCTTTGGTTTTCGATATCGTGATTATCGAGGCAATGTCCGAATTATGGGCCATGATCTTTCTTTACGATACAACCTTGACACTTCGCAATTTACCGGTCCGACGCTTGTATTGCATGATACTGAATTCGGCGAGTCCCTGTCTCGTTGGAGGCCATCAGACGTCAATATTACGAACGATAACCTCGGGTACAACACCGACACCCTCTGGCTGGCCGTTCACGTTCGCCGCGCCTCGAATGATACAGACTCGGCGCATCAGCTCGACGATCCCGTCCTTCGGATACGTGTGCCGTATTGGCTGGCATCAGATTGTCAGGACGCAAACGGTGACAGTAGCCATGCGAGATTCCGGTGGATCCCCGTTGACGAGGACGGCGAAGAAGAGGTGACATCAACTCTTGGTCGTGTTATGGGCAGGCGATGGCGCGTTGACACGACAAACACGGCACCGACAGAAATTGTCATTACACGGCGTATGCTCCCTGCCTACAGTTCGAACAACGGAGACATCACGATTTATGCGGTGATGTTTTTCAATTACGACTTTGGTAATGCTGCGCAAGATAAATCCTGGAACAACCCGTACGTAAACACCCATTTTGAGTTTAATACCACGAAGGTGAAGCGCTTGAGTGTTGACGTTGTCTTTGAGGACAATCTTGACGTCGACATCAAGTGGATACGTCTGGAGTCATCTGAAGCACGACATCTATTTTGGGGTCAGGAGGACCTTGCGATCCGTAATGCAGTGTCGACCTTCATGGCGAACCTACGGCGGTACAATCGCGATTCTGTAGCCGTTCCCGGCGAACAGCCGAGACTTTGGCGGATTTATGGACGAGATGAGATCCGGCTTATGCATTGGAAGGGATTTCGCTACATCAATCGAATGCTTCACGATTATGTAACGACGGAGTGGGAGGTATCTCACTACAGTCGTGCCCTTCACTGTCTGAGACTCAGGGAATATTGGCAGGGACAAGGTGGAGCCATACAGTGGCACGATAACATTGCATCGCCAACGTTCCGGCATGGTGTGACACAGTGGAGGGACATTGCTGATTCAGCCAACATGTATCTAGGTCTTGGAAAAGGTCGGTTGGATCAGCCAGATTTCGAGACGCATACGTATTACTACAAGGATTCGAATTCCTGCGGCAATAGAATAAACCTGCAGCGGCGTTCCACACTACCGATTCATGCCGATTCCCTGCACCTCTATACAACGGGTTATTCAGGAGGCGTACAAACTCGTGTAGACCATATGCTGTACGACTACATGTTCCGCGAACGAACGATGCTCTTCAGTCCAGGGCGGAAATGGTTGTCGAACGTTTGGACCTATGCTGCGGTGAATGCCTATCCGGAAAACAATTCCGAAGGTCGTCGGTTGCGATTCACCTCCAACGGCCGTCCGAAGTCTGCCGAAGAGATGCGCCTGCAGATGTGGTTACCGCTTGTTCTCGGAGCAAAAGGTCTTGTCTTCTATTGCGGGACGAGTGACACGCTACGCACCAATGCTTCCTTCTGGCAAGATCCGGACGATCCCATGACTGCAGACATCGGTTGCGCCGCTCATATCGCCTCCGCCTTTACGATTTCAGCGACAGGACTTGCGCGAATCCTGACGGATTCTATGGGTACAGACTACCTTCAGTCGAATGAACACGGCAACCTCGATGACTACGTTACCAATGGTCTTGCAACAACGTCCATGGCATTCCATGCCAACGCCTCGGGTGACCCAGGGATCTATGTCGGTCGCAAGGCTATGCGTCAGGTTATGCTCGAAGTCCTGCATGGTATCACTCCGTACAGCAACGTGCTGAACGACCTCCAGCTCGTCGGCTGGCGTGCCAAGGGATTCCGCGAGTGGTTCCTCGGCGATAGTACCACGGCCTATGATCACTGGCTCTGGCGACATCGCGACTCGCAGCGTATCGGCAAGCTTGCCGTCACCATCCTGCATGGGACAACGCCTATTCCCGTCTCGGAACCATATGACAGTACATTCTTTGACGTAACTGTCTTCCGTGCCGGAGATACAGCCATCACGGACGTTGCCTATATCGGCGTCGTCAACCGTCGCACCGACCCTCGCATCGACACAACAAGCGGTGGCGACTTCCGCACGTATCAGGAGTTCCGGGACTATGTTGACAATGAACCGGATTCCCTCTATGCCCAACATGGATCACGACGTATCCGGCTGCCGTTCCGCTATGACCATTCATCAGGACGTTACCACAATCTCCGAGTGACAGAACTCCGTGCCGACAGTGGCTGGGGTGTGGCTACAAATTCTTATCCGCGCATCGACACCATCATCGGCCAGGACAAGCCCCTTGACGTCGACCTTCTGCCGGGTGAGGGCAAGATCTTCCGCGTCACCCCCGTGCCAGCAACACAGGAGACAGGGGCACAAGGATTCTTGGCGCATTCCAACCAACGCAAGATGGTTCTCTTCCCGGAGGTCGACACGATGATCACGGTGACGGATACTGTCACGAGTCGTACATACGGTCGCATTGTGGTTGGCGACAGCATGTGGTATCATATGGTCTACCATCGTCGGCCCGTGCCCAATGCTCCACTGACGGTGTATTACCGGCGAAGTGTACCATACTCGACGAACAACCATCCAGATTCCTCGAACTTCATCTTCCGTAGCAGCACCATTGATTGGGAGGCCGAGATCAACCTCAGCCAGGTCGTTGTGGGTGAGTTGTTCTGGCCAGCCGGCGAGGACACGGCTAGCACACCATCCGCCGGTTACCCGGCTCTTGTAGTCCGATACGATTCGCTAGAACAGATGTCGAAGGTCTATGTTGTCTATAGCTTCGAGCATACGAACAACATAGCGCCTACCAACGATGTTCTCGGCATCGCCGAGGCAGTGCTACCGGCAGAGGCCAGTCACGCGGACCAGCTGGCATATCTCGGGGCGAATGCACCACGATTGCTGGAGCTCGTGTTTGGGAATGAAGACGACGGATTGCCGTCGATGTGGAACTGGGGAACACCGATGATTAATGCCAGCAGGTTTGGAAACTTCTACTGCTGGTCTCGCCGAAACGGCGGTATTCGCGTGGGCTTCAAGCCGCCACATCAGAGGACATTTTTTCCCGTCGGTGGTCTGCAGTCGTTACCGCGCCTGACGACGTCCTATGCCGCCCATCCGTCAATGAACAGTTACTCGCGCCTTAATATCGGCGAAGAGGACGCCGCCGTCGTCTGGCACGAAGGGACGTCACCCGAAGTCGGAGGCACCATCGCGTATACACGTATTCGCTTCAACGGTGCCGCGATTGAGAACTTCCTTACACTCGGTCAGCTAGCGTCACCACCTGTTGCACCATACGTGCAACCAACCATTGACACTCTCTCAACGAGGATTGCGAGGCTGTCTACGGATTCCGAATCGCCGGGGGAAGTATTCCTTCACAGGTATCCATCAATCTTTCGCAATCTGTCCGACTATCCGATCACATCGGCGAACAGCCGACATCAGCTCGGACTCGACAATCATAAGGGAGAACGAATCTGGTGGGAAACGCGAATTCAGATGAATACCATCCCAACGCCAATTGTCATTTTCGACGCCTTGGCGCGACGTTGGATGGACGCCGACGACTGGACCACGTGTTGTAGCGCATCGTCACCTCCAGCAATTGATACACTGGCTGCGGGGCAGCAGTGTTTTGTCTTTGAGATAGGCCGTCGTTACCGCGGCCCCGAAATCTCGCAGGGTGAGCAGACGACGGAAACGGGTCCAGGTGTACCAAACCCGACAGGGGCCTGGTGGGGTGACTCGGTCAACACGGTGACCTTCTGGAGCGAGGATGCCGACGGAGCAAATCATCTTCTCCACCACATGCAATTCGGCTGGAGTTATTACGGAAATCCGACCTCACACTATGGAGACACGCTTCGGGCTCATAGCGTCCTCTATGATCTCAGTGATCCCGGCCTCTACCCACACGCAGCGGCTCGTTACTCCATGTCGGTCCATCCCGGCTGGAGCAAGAACCGCCGTATCTACAACGACCTCGGCGGTCAGTGGCGGGAAGGCAACGTTGCCCCGGACATCACGTTTTCCTCGGAACGGTTCTTCCGCGAAGCAGCCCCACGTGAGCGGTACCTGCGCCTGTGGCATGGCTTCCGTGGTCACGATGGCCGCAGCGCTACGATTGCCGATGCCGTGCTCGACGGCGACAACCGACCGCTTCGATTTGATGTCCGAAGCGAGAATGAGATACCAGCGGAGGTCGTCGTCGAAGTAGCCACGGAATGGTTCTC